>CAZPCY010000004.1:0-154858 GCA_964585295.1 uncultured Candidatus Poseidoniales archaeon
CGGAACCCGGTCTCTGTAGGGGAACCGGCAGATGGTGCCCCTCCGGCCACACCCCAGCCCCCGGGGGGGGGAGGGGCGCTTCGGCGCTCCTCCCTCTTCCACCCATTCTCTTGCCTAGCGGTCAGCATGTTCCTCTACTTGGAAGAGTGATGACCCTTAGGTGACAGGGGCACCTGTGCTCATTGAATCCAGTCGCTCAGCCGCTCGATGATCGGAGATCTGAAGGTCAGCAGCCGCAGCGGCGGCCCTGAGAGGTCGACCGTTATGGTCGATCCGCGTGTGAAGTGCGTCTCGTCCCAACCATCGCTGACGACATAGCCTCGATGCATGTCACTGGTCAGTGTGGTAGCAGCGCTCGTCCACGCCCAATACGAACCGTCGTCACGCCTGTCGTTCCTCGGCAGGTCTCGCGCGACGCACAGCATGTGGCCGTCGATTTCATCGCCAGGGAATCGAATCCCCTCGATTGCGCAGACATGACGGAACCACGCCCCCTGTCCGACGAAGGTGGAGAACAGCATACCGCTCGATCGCTGGTCAACATCGATGGCAACGTGCACGCCATCGGCGTCGCGCTGCAATCTGTACTTCGATGGCTGGTACTGATGGGTGTTGGCAATCAGCAGGTCGTTCAGTGCCGGGTCGCACCGAATTCTGTTGCCGGATGTCGTGATGATCTCGGCCTGGAGTCTGGGGAGTTGGTTCTCTATCGCGTTGTCGGAGAGAGCAGAGTCTAGATCGGCGGCGAACGAATTGGGATTGCTGCCCATGAAGAATCCGACCGAACCGGTTGGGTCAGCTGCTATCGGATGGCTGTTCACGCCCATCACCGGCGTGTCGGCTCCGATGTTGTGCGCGATGCTGGTCAGGGTGCCGTCACCACCTACCACTATGACTAGATCACGACCGATGAAATCGGCTCTGCGAACCGTCTCGCGCGCGTTGAAGTCGACCCGAGCACCACGATCGCTGACCAAACGGCGGAGATCGCGCTCGATTGACTCAATCGACCTGTCATGCACGGCTTCGTAGTTCTTCTTGTAGACCACGAGGATGTCGGCGCTGATCCTCTCACCCCGATCTCGGGTGCTTCGGAGGCGAGGGTCCCTTAAAGGGCACTCGCGGGTCGCTGCGCCGATGTCGAGGGGGCATGAGACGCTGCCGGACGGTCGGTCGAGACTACCGGCCGGGCAGTTCCTCACCACCCGGTTCCCAGTCCTGACCTACGGCAAAACGCCGAAGGTCGTGAAGGCCGATTGGCAGTTTGAGGTGAGGGGATTCGGATTGGATGATTCGTTGTCCTTCGATTGGGAGGAGTTCCTCTCCTTAGGTGAGCACGAGACGGTTCGAGATTTTCACTGCGTCACGACTTGGTCGCGCTACGACAACCGATGGTCCGGGGTCCCGGTCAAGGCGCTATGGGATGCTGTAACTCCGCATCTGACAGCTAACCCGGCCGCGGTGATTCTGCATTGCCACGGCGGCTACACGACCAATCTCCTGCTGGATGACTTCCTAGAGCCGGACAACCTCTTCGCCACCCATCACGATGGAGATTCCCTATCGGCTCCTCACGGCGGTCCGATGAGGTTCGTCTGCCATCACCTGTACGCATGGAAGTCAGCGAAGTGGGTCTGCGGGATCGAGCTCTTGGACTCTGAAGTGCGCGGCTTCTGGGAGCGGAACGGATACCACAACCGCGGGGATCCTTGGGGCGAGGAGAGATACGCCTACCAGGAGTGATGCGCGTGCCGGCTTCTGACCGCGCCCACATCCCTTTGTTCCTGATATTCCTCTCGCTCACCCTAGCCGGTTGTAACAGCCCATTCCCGGATTCTGAGGACATCTCGGTAGAAGAGTCGATAGCATCGACGGTGGAACGCGGAATCGCTGACGGATCCCTGCTAGATCTTGAGGCGATGGTATTGGCCGAGGACAGGTTCTCGATGCGGGTTCGTGAGGTCACTGGTTCAATCCAAGCGAACGCTACATTCGCCTACGATCGAAACGAGAACATCTCATTGATAGGTCTGATTTACGCATCCCCATACCAGAGCGTCTCATTCACCATCATAGAAGGTGGAGAGACGTACGCCATCGAGCGGGATGGGAACTGGAGCATTGGTCGCGACCTATCTCCTTCCTTCCATGACCCATTCTCCTTCGAGAGCCCCGAAGATCAATCTCCCTCGTCGGTTTCCATGCCGGCCGCGGAACTGCCCGCCGATGTCGCGGACCTCCGTTCGCTCGATTGGAGCATATCACACGACGCCGACAGCGGTCAAATCGTCGCGATGGCCGACAACGATACCGCGACCATCATACTGGAGTTCTCCTCCGGGGTCGAGGGAGTCCACATCGTCTCGATGGAAGCGTTCGGATCCAGCGACTCATACACAAGGATCGTCAGGTTCGATCGGGGAGGGAAGGTCGTCATCGCACTGCCGAACGAAGCCCCGAGGATGGCCTTCCCACTGCTGATGGAGAGCCATTCGGGCAGCGCAGAGGATGGGGATTTCATCACCAGCGGCGAGATGTCTCCCTCGTTCCGTTGGGAGGTCGATCCATCCGATGTGACCTTGGAGGTGGTCGAAGAATTGGATGGGGTCCAGACGGTCATCGCCTCGCTGCTTCTTTCAGATGAATCGACGAGCATCGTCGATTCCGACGGATCAAACTGGACCGCTTCTTGGTCGGATACCGATGATGATGGCCTCGTAAGCGCTGGTGATGGCTATAATATTAGGACCGATTCTAATCGCTCCTTCCGGGTCCGATTCAACGATTCATGGGCGGGTGCATACGCGATCGATCCACTCTCCGCCCCCGGCTTACCATCGATTGTCATCGCGATATCTCTCGCACACCTCGCAACCTTCGTGCGGAGACGTGAGGTCGATTCGTCAGGTACTCGCTAATCAAGCGGTCGCGGCAGATAAATCGCACCGATCGGCCAAAGTGGAATCGGAACGGAGGATGCGCCAACCATCCGGCAGCACGGTCGCATCTTCATTCTCAGGCATGACCTCCTGCCAATGCTCTCCGACCTCTTCTTCGACCTCTGGAGCTAGCACTAGAACTGCTACGTTCGCGAGGTCCCCTTGGTGTTCTCTCACAGTGCAGTTCTCGATCTCGTCCACCCAAGTGGTCTCCACCGCTCTCCAATGTCCGGTGATGTTCCTCGTTCCATTCGCGTCGACACCCATGTGCAGAAGGTACAGCCTGCTCATGCTAGCGTAGGTGCGGGTGACTAGTAGGAACTCCTCTTCATCCTCGATCACCTCTCCGAGGGCGATTGATGCATCCTCCCCTCTTTTGTCTGGGGTGAAGGTCGGTCCGATAGCTGCTGCGGAAGAGAGGGGGAGCATCAACAGAGCGACGAAGACCACCCTTGCCCTCCTGCTTCTCAGGTCGAGGAATGGAGCCGGTGCGGAATCGGGCGCCGGCTCATCTGCCTCGTCCTTAGGAAGTGTCTCGACCAGCCATTGGGCTGGAATAATCAGCAGCGACATGTAACGGCCGTTAATCGCATACGCTGACATCGTCCAGAGGAGTCCCATTCCGTAGATCGATCCCTCGTAGGCCCAGAAGGAGGCGTTGAGGACGATGATGACGGTCATTGGGATGAGAAGTGCCATCCATAGGTGGAGGCCACCATTGGGCAGACCTTGACCGATCGCCCTTCTGAAAGCGCTGAGATGTGGCCAGAGGAAGAGGCCGAAGATGCCCCAGACGCCAGCGAATATCAAGGTGCTGAAAGCGAGGGCGGGCAGAAGCGACCACGGCTGTCGAACTGATTCAGACATCGACCATCCAGGGGATGGATTGAGCCAAGCATCGACGAGCATGGCGCCACCTAGCATTACGCTAACGGCGACGCCGGCCGCGAACCAACGCTTCTCTATGAAATCGCGCCATCGCGTGGATATTTCGAGTGGCACAACCCAAGCGAGTGCGGCGATGCCGACCATGATAGGCAGCATCGGTCCCGTGCCCTTGGTCGAGCCGAAGAGGGCGAGAGCACCTCCACACAGCAGCCAATTCGTTGGCATCCTACCCTCGCGACGTTGTTCGATTCCTTTGAGCAACGCGTCGCATGCTATGAGCATCAGGAGAGCCATCAACTCCTCCTGATAGACGTAGGATGCGCCGAGGATGAAGGCGGGATGGATGGCAATCATGGCGGTCAGTCTGATCGCCGCATCCTCACCGAAGCGTCGCTTGGTGATTCCATAGGAGATGATCATCAGAAGGGCGGACATGGCCAGAGCACTGGTGTGTAGGACGAAGCCGCTGCGGCCGAACGGGATAATCCATATCAGAAGCCACAGATGCCATGCGATGTATCGAAGTCCGATCTCAGCACCGACTCCACCTGGGTCCGATGCGAGGGGATTCCAGGGGTTGCGATTCGGCCCCCAGTCGAGGGCGAACACGCCGTGTTGGAGGAAGTTGGTGACATATGTCGCATGCAGATGCGTATCGACACCCACGTTCGACACCAAGGAGCCGATCAGACGCAGAGCAATGCCAACCACGATCAGGCGGCGCCAGAATCGCTGACTGTCGGTCAATTCTAGCCGCATGGCACAGCCTCCTGACGCCGGCTCGGCTCGGCCCCCCTTTTCAAGGCCACGCCGATGATCAGGTCTCGTGTACCGACTGTGTTTCAACGCACTGCATTCCATCGCTAGTCGTCACATTCCTTCGCTTGGATGTATTCCAAAGGTGGAATCCGGGCGGTTTGGGTGACGGGATAAACTAGTTGATGCAGAGGCGGCCCAACGAGCGCCGATGCGCCGCATGACATACTGTCCCACCTGTGGGGGAGTATTCAACGAAGAGGCGGGATTCTGCCCGAAGTGCGACTTGGATGACTCCGAAGGAGCCTCCGAGATTCCCCCTCTCGCCGACCTCTGGGACCTCTCGTTCGCGGATTTGCAAGCGCTCGCCGAGCGACAAGGGGTGCGCGGATATCGACGACTCACGCAGAAGAGTCTCATCTGGCAATTGGACCAGATGAGGCTGGAGCAGGTGCAGAATGCGGCCGAAGAGACCGCTGCAAGGGAACTAGAAGAGGCGATTGAGCAATGGACGGCAGCGTTCGTCGATGCAGCCCACTCGCGTGACGTGGAGGCCGCTCAGGCTGCCTACGATGGCTTGAGCCAGTGTACGGATGACATCCACGAGGACATCGTGGTGACGATGGAATGGCTGCTTCTCCCCTCCGTCATCGCGGCCGCGCTTACGGTAGAGGACATCCCACCTCTCGCATTCCAAATCGACGACGCCGAGGTGCAGCAGGCCGCGCACGCCATGATTGAGATGATTGGCTACCGAGATGAGGTTCGTGAAATGCTGCAAGAGGTCGCCAAATCGACCGACGTCGAGCAACATCTACTCGGCCATGAGGACCATGTGATACGCAGCCTTGCGGAGGAGAGAAGAGACGATCTCCGCAAGTTGGAGGCTGCTCAAGCCGAGGTGGAAGCCGCGCAGGATGAGGCGATCCAGATTAGGAGAGAGCGGATCGCGAGCCTCGATGCCGCCAATGACTTTGAGTCGTTCCCAGAGCACCTGCTAGAGGTAGATGATCGGGAGGTGAGGAGCCATGCCAAGTCCCGATGGAATACGTTGGAGGAGAAGTTCGCCATGCTGGAGTTGGTGAGTGAGGCGACGGAACTCGATACAATTGCTGACGCTCTCAATCACGACGATGAAGAGGTGGTCCGCGCCGCCGAGACGAAGCGTCGCGCTCTGCTGCGCAGCAACAAGCGCGACCTCCTACGCAGGATTGAGAACAGTATCCTAGCGGCTGATCTGCCGGCCGATGCCATCGATCACAGCGACGAAGAGGTGCGAGCCGCCGCAGCGATGAAGTTGGAGTACCTGCGAGGAGTCGAAGCAACCGTCGACTCGATCTCGTCCATCTACTCATCAGAACCCCTCGAAGATTTGCTGGAGCATGAGCATGTCCGGGTTCGTGAGGCGGCGAGGTTGCGATTGCGGATTCTCGACGAGATTCCCGACCGTATCCGTCAGCGTGGCGAACGCTCATCCCGCCTGATCAAGATGGTTGACGAGATCGCAGCGGAATGGCACACTGAGGCGGAGGAGAGTCGTGCGGCCGAGGAGAAGGCACTGGGCATGGCCGACAGCGTCGGATTCTCTCTAGGGGATTCCGTCGATGTCGATTACATAGGACAGAGATTCATTGGGGAGGTTCAGGGATTCACAGCTGATGGAGAGTTTGTCGAGGTGAAGCATTCCGAGACCGGCATGGTATGGCCGGTGCCTTTTGACTGCGTCAAACCGGTGTAATCCGACGCCACCCATTCATGAATCGCTTCGACGCTTGCGGCGAATCGGCCGCTTCCGGCCACCTCCGCCCTTCCGTCGCACGGTTCTACGCGCACCCTCGCGCTTCTTCGACTCCTCTGCCTTCGCCGCTCCCTCTACCAGACTGACCGAGGAAGCGAGATCCTTCCCAAGCAGCCTGCCGAGAGCTCCAATTGAGTCCGGACGCCTCTCCGATTCCTTCCACCAAGATTGCTCGTAGATCTTTGTTCTAGCGGGTTTTGCTTTCTGTAGAGTCCGCCGTCGCTCATCGATTAGATCGAGGAACTCACGCTGCCTCGTACGCTCCAGTTTTTCGGCCAGCCAGCCGGGAAGGCCGATGTCGTAGACGACGCCTCGCACCCTGATTAGGATCCCGCTCAACAGCAGATGGGTGCCGACGGGAAGTCCATTGGGATCGAATCTGATTTTGCTCCTCCGCATCCTCTTCGCCAATTTGACCATCGCCGTCTGATCCCGGTGGGTGATGACTGTTTCCTGGCTTTTCTGCACGCGAAGCAGGAAGATATGACCGCCGACTAGGGTCATCGCAGTGAGGAAACCCGGTGTTAAGTCACCGAGCGTGAAACCGATCGCCACGCCTATTCCGACCCAGATGGGCATCAGGAGAACATAGTGGAACAACGACTCTCTCTCGGTCTGTCGGAGGCTTGGCTGCAAGCCTCGATCAATCGCTTGGTCGCCTACTAGCAGCATGTTGGCCGACAGCACCTCGTCCTCTCCGCCGCTCGCGTGCATTGCTGCAACCGGGTTGACTGGAGCCGAGTCTATCCACTCCTTCATCGATTCACCATCTCCGGTGACCAGCGCTGGTTCGATTTCACTGGAGTCGACCTCGTGTCCTAGAATCGCTCCGAGTGCTACCACTCTCGGATCGGCTCCAGCGTCGCGCGCTAGTGCGCGATGGATCTCCAACGCGCTGTGCGAATCCTCAGGCATCGCGATACCATCGATGAGACAGAGCGCAAGGGCTATCCTAGCACCCACATGGGAGGGCTCGGCCTTGACCGCCGTCACTGCCTCACCGAACGCCTCAACCCCTCTGCGCTGCATCCGGAGCAGGGCTATCGACGAGAGTCTGCTACGCATGGATATCATCGGATCATCGATGGTTTTTCCCTCGTCCCATGCCTCCCACTCCGGAAGTCGTTTCATGACGTTGCGAAGATGGACGAGTGAGGGGTGGCGAGCGTGGCTCTTTCTTAGATTCTGACTTACCTGACCTCGCCACGGATCGAGGAATTCAGTTAACATCATGAGCACCTCGACATCCTCGTCGCATTCCTCCTCCGGAATCTCGTAGAGGATCCGCTTCGCCGCATCCAATCGTCTAGTCGCGAGGTACGATGCAGCCAGCACCAAGCGCGGTTCGATGCCTGCTCCACCCTGCTGAGCGAGCAGCGACCTAGCCTCTTTCATTGCCGCTGGCCAAAGGCCACGAATGGCTAATTCGATCATTCTCGCCCTCGTCTTCTCCATCCGGACCACCGCTTCGTCACCGGCCAGCGGCGCGTCTTGGAAGAGGCGGAGGGCGTTGATGTCCTCACGGCACGCCGATTCGTGGATCATCGCGGTCATCCATTCACCCGCCCCCTCAAGGGTAGATTCCTCGCGTCGTTCCTCAGGAGATAGGTCGAACGACATGCCACGCAGTTGCTTCAGACGAGGGAGGCTCAGCATCCAGATGACGAGGAAGACGGCCTGACCGACAGCGATGAATGACCAGGTGGCAAGGAGGATTACCGGCTCTGTGAATCCCTTCGCCTCCAAGGTCGAGGCGTACGGCATCAGCGATGAGAACTCCTTGTAGCAGACCAGAACCAAGAGCAGGACGGTGTAGCCGCTAAATCCTGCGAACGAGAAGTAGAGCAGCCTTGCTTGCACGCTTTTCTCAGCTCGAATCTCGTGTGGGGTGGAGAGGACCAATCCTCCGAATCCGGAGAACGTCTGGCCGCCAATGAAGAGGTTGCGGATTAGTTCGAAAATGAAAGCTAGTCCGACGATGGCGATATTCATCGACAGGAAGGTGGCCAAAACAATAGGCACTGCCTTCAACCACTGGAACTGCTCTATCAGATCTTGCAGATTCACTGCTTCTATGAATCCCCAACCCAACAATCCGCCATAGTTCAGGATGTTCTCAGACGTCTCTGATGCTGGGTCTCCCAAGGTGACGTAGAGGACCGTCAAAAGGCCGTTCAGAGCCGTGATCGGCATGGTACTGAGGAAGAACACCAAAACGGCTGAGTTCAGTCTGGTCAGACGGGTTGACTCGGATGGGTCGATTGGTGTCCTCTCTCCTTTGTACGAACGCCACTTGTTGAGAAGAAGCATGTTCCAAGAGGCGCCGAGGATTCTGCCATAGGCGAGGACCGTTGGAGACATGAAGATCAGTGAGGCGTAGACGATCCAGGAGGCGCGATCCTCGGGGAACCTGTTCCAACCGTAGACGAGGACGAATGAGGTCAGGACAATCAGGATGATCATCTGGGCGAATCGCGAGACGATTCTCATCACGAAGGATCCCGACCCCTGCTCTCCCGATTCGCTGGAGAGTTGGGCTGACAGCGTCTCCAGTGGCGAATAGAGGACTGGAAGGGAGATCAGTACTAGCATCAGGTAGACCGACGCGGAATGGTAGGTTGTCGGCATGACGAGGAGTTCGGCGATTAGGATCAGAACTCCTGCCATGGCCATTAGATAGGCGGTTACACCAATGCCGACGCGAGGCAGTGAGAGAAGCCTCTTTGCGTCCGCCCGGTCCTTCGTCAGTCGGTGTACCTCGTAGAGGTCGTCATCGACTTCAAATGCAACCTGTAGGGATGAGAGGGAAGTGGGTAGCAACAGTCGCCAGAGAACGGGGACCGCGATGGCAGCTAGGATGATGGGAAGGAACAGAATCGGTTCGAAACCGACGGCTATAATCGCATCCTCCGCCGCGACTCCCGGGAGGAATGCGGAGCAAGCGAGGACTCCGGTGAGCAGGTAGAGGCTACTCCGTCCGAGCGAGCGCAGCATCGTTGGGACCCCGGTACCGTACGATGAGGCCCCGGTCACGATATGTAGCAATCGCCTGCGGCGTCCATCGTTGCCTCGTCGGCAGGATTAGTGGGAGGTGGCGGAGGACCGAACGGCGCCGCATTCATCCACCCACACCATGTGCCACGTCTATGTCAGAACCTCAGACCATGTCAGAACGTCCTGGTCCAACCGCGATTTCCGAGGCCCTTGGGATTTCGTTGGACCGATTCGGGGGCGGCACCGCCTCGGTCCTTTGCAAGGTCAAGGAAGAACACGCCAACCAAGGTGGGACCGCCCACGGTGCTCTAATTGCATCAATGATGGACATGGCTCTTGGAGCGGCGCTAATTTCCGATCTGCGGATTGAGGAATGGTGCGCGACGGCGCAGTTGGATGTCTCTTTCCTAGACGCCGCGCTCGTCGGGCGGACGTTGACAGGTGAGGGTAGGGTAGTTAGGCGCGGGCGCACGATCGCCCATCTGGAAGGAGAGGTCGTCGATGATGAAGGAACCTGCATCGCTACGGCGAAGGGTGTTTGGGCGATATGGAGCAGGCAGCCATCCAAGTTCCCAGCGCCGTGACGGGCGTCTTTGCCGAGCAAGGGTTGATTTGGAAGTGCTCAGGTGGTTGCACCAAAGGGATGAGTAGCATGGGGAAGGAGGGTTCCAGCATGTGGCTCTTCTTGGGCCTGATTCAACTCTTTCTCGGCATGAGCGTCGATGTGGCGGTTCTCCAGTGGCTATTCGGGTCCAGCGGTGCGGGGTTCATGGTGCTCGCTGGTTACTTCATGCTGAGCAAGAGTCCAGGGGCAAAGGACTTCGTGAGTGAATACAACAAGGATGAGCGTTCGGCGATTTCTCGCAACAACGATGGTCAACTGGTTGATATACCCATTAAGGGCAATAATCAGGGATTCCAGCGGCTCCTTACTATAATCTGGTTCTTCCTGTTGATCTTCGGCCTTTTCTGGAAAGGAATGGGCAGCTGAGGTGATTGTCTGGCCGATCGCGTCGATCGAGTTCTGGACCAGCCATCCTACGAGATGCTCGGTGGTTACTACATTCTCTACCGTCGAGTCGTGCTGCTCATCTTCCTGCTCTTGGTCTTCCTTCTCTCGATGGAGGCAACTGGTGGAAACTCCGTGTTCGCCGCCATTGTGACTGGTGGTTCAATCGGCCCGTTCTTCCTACTTGAGCAGAGGATTGCGCTTTCTCTGGCGGCTAGAAGAGACCGCGAGTCTGGAGAATGAAGCCCCGGCAATCCCGGAGATTCTCCATTCGCCTGAGTAGTGCCCGTTGCCTCGTCATTCGGCCGAACAGGTCAAAGGGGTCGCCCGTACTCCCTACCCCGATCACATGTCCGAACTGCTCGAATTCATCGGTCTGTCCGGATCAAGTGGCCTTGAACTCATGTTCGGGGTTTCTGCCTTAATCGGTGGATTGCTTTTCTTAATCTGGTTCGTCTTGATGATGGTCGGAGGAGCCGTGGCTGATATCGGCGGAGATGTATTCGGAGCCGATATAGGCCTCGACACGGATCTCTCGTTCAAGGCCCTCACATTCCAGGGCATCAGCGCCTTCACCATGATGTTCGGATTGATTGGTCTGGCGATAGTCCGCAGCACCGACAACACCGCCTTCGCAATCGTCGGTGGCACGATCAGCGGCGGTCTCTCGATGTGGGTGATTGGCAAGCTCTTTGAGGGATTCATGATGTTGCAGGTGGAGGGGAACCTTAGCCTCGACGAGGCGGTTGGGTCACGTGGGACCGTCTACATGAGAATCTCTCAGGGAGGGACTGGGCAGGTGCAGGTTACCATTCAGGATCAACTGCGGACGCTGGATGCCATCAGTGAGGATGGAGAGGAGATCAAGACCGGGAGTTACATCGAGGTGATCGGTGTAATCGCGGGCACCATGCAGGTGAGGCCGCTGACCGGAAGGGAAGCGAAGGAGAAGGCCCGAGATGGGTCCGTGAAGGAATGATGGCAGTCGCTATTACGCCTTATCTTTGACATAACTCCTCGTTCGCTAAAGGTCATGGAGTGTCCGCCGGAGGCACCACATTGATACGCACGCGCACGCGTCCTACGCCTAGGTGCGTCAGATGGTTGTGAAGCGAGGCGGAGGATTACTTGCCGATGGGTTGTCTATGAGAGTCAGGAGATTGCTTCTCACTGCTCTTGCACTGATTATATCGATTCCATCAGTCCGAGCAGATAACCATGATGGAAGTTCATCGAGTGGCGCGCTCGTCCTTATCGGGATATTCGCTTTCGTTCTGCTGATCGTTGCGACGATTATCTTCCTCGCGCAGCGCTACCGGCGCTGTCCACCGGACAAGATTCTGGTCGTCTACGGCCGCACGAAGGGCGCTCAGGCATCGAAGTGCATCCACGGTGGTGGTGTACTCGTTTGGCCATTGATTCAGGACTACGCATATATCGATTTGAAGCCGATGACAATCAACATCAACCTGACCAACGCCCTTTCGAAGCAGAACATCAGGATCAATGTCCCATCAACCTTCACCATCGGAGTCAGCGTTGAGTCGAATATCATGACGAACGCGGCCGAGCGGTTGCTCGGCCTGACTCCTCAACACATCGAAGACATGGCCTCGGAGATTATCTTCGGTCAGCTTCGTCTGACCGTCGCCTCGCTCGACATCGAGCAGATCAATCAGGACCGCGAATCATTCGCCGAGCACATCAGGACCAATGTCGACACGGAACTGAGGAAGGTCGGTCTGCACCTGATCAATGTCAACATCACCGACATCGACGACTCTGACAACTACATCGAGAACATCGGCAAGAGGGCGATTTACCAGTCCGAGGTCGAGGAGCGGAAGGCGAACCAAGTCACCGAGATTCAGAAGGCTGACGCTGAGATGGATAGAGACACCAAAGTCGCAGCCGCGCAGGCAGAGAAGGAGAAGGGTGTGAAGGACGCCGAGCGAGACCAGCGTGTTTACATCGCTCAGCAGGAAGCAATCTCGGTTCGAGGTGAGAACGAAGCGCGTGCCGACATCGCAGGTTCAAATGCCGACCTAGCGGAGCAGGAGGCAATCGCCCACGAGAGATCCGAAGTTGCTAGAAGGGCGGCCGAAGCGAAGATTCAGGAAGCGCAGTACGACGCCGAGGAGAAGAGGCTTCGAGCAGACGAGATTGTCAAGGAGCAGATCACCAAGGAGCAAATTCAGATTGCGGCCGATGCAGAGGCAGAGAGGCAACGCCGCATAGCTAGAGGTGAGGCCGATGCGATTCTCGCTCGCTACGAGGCGGAGGCCACGGGTCTTCGACAGGTTCTGGAGGCCAAGGCGCAAGGATACCAGCAACTGGTCCAAGCCGCTGCCGGCGATCCGAGAGCCGCTTCGACTCTCCTAATGGTTGAGAAGATCGAGACCATGGTTCAGGCTCAGGTCGAGGCGATCAAGAACCTGCAGATCGACAAGATAACCGTATGGGACAGTGGCGGCGAGGGAGATGGTTCGTCCACCTCAAACTTCGTCTCAAGTCTGGTGAAGAGCCTGCCTCCGATGCACGATGTGGCCTCGATGGCGGGAGTCGAGCTGCCCGATTACCTAGGCAGCATGACTGAATCCTCTGGATCGGAAGCGCAGTGAAAGAAACGCTGCGATTGACTGAATAACTCCTGGCTGGAACGGTCGTCCATGAGTGGTGGGACAGAGGTCGTCCTGTGCGGCGGCCGGCGCACCCCATTCTGCGAATGGTCGGGTGGAAAGCGGGGCGATGGGGGGCCGGGTGGCCGATTAGCCGAGGTCTCAGCGGAGGACCTAGGAGCCACCGCGATTGCGGGTGCTCTCCATGCCACAGGGACCGATCCGTCGACTGTCGATCATGTCGTGATGGGACTCGCTTTGCAGACCAGCGGTCAAGCGATATTCGGAGCGAGACACGCCGGTCTCAAGGCGGGGATCCCGCAGGAGGTGCCGATGCTCACCCTCTCCCGCATTTGCGGGAGTGGCGCTCAATCGATAGTCACCGGATCTCAGATGATTATGCTAGGCGAAGCCGACATCGTCGTCGCTGGCGGCATGGAGAATCTGTCACAGGCGCCGCACGTACTTCGAGGCATGCGTGGAGAGTATCGGTTGGGTGCTCCGCCTAAGGAAGGAGAGGTTCTCGCCAAGGACATGGAAGACTACCTCTTTACCAATCTCGTCGATGGGATGTGTGGATCCTTCATGGCCCAGACCTCAGATGAGCTCTGTCGTAGATTGGGGGTTACTAGGGAGGAAGCAGACGCCTTCGCTGCAAGAAGTCACCAAAGATGCGCTGATAGCATCGCATCCGGACGATGGGCGGATGAGATCGTCAATGTCGAGACGCCATCGGGGATGGTCACTGCCGAGCATGATGACCATGTGGTTCCGGGCACCACCAAGGATTCTCTGGCCAATCTAAGGACTCACTTCGGACCCGATTCCCTCGTAACAGCAGGTAATGCCTCCGGAGTAGTAGATGGCGCCGCGGCGGTGGTTCTGAAGTCCGAAGCGAAGGCTCAGATGGATGGAGATTCACCCCTCGCACGCATCCGGTCGTGGGGTGTAGTAGGGCTGGAACCAGCAATCATGGCCCATGGACCAGTCCCCAGCAGCCGTCTGGCCTTGGAGCGCGCAGGCCTAACAGTTGATGACATTGATCTCTGGGAGATTAACGAAGCATTCGCGGGTCAGGCGGTCGCCTGCGTCAAGGATCTAGGGGTCGATATCGACCGAGTCAATGTGAACGGCGGTGCGGTAGGTCTCGGGCATCCCCTAGCAGCGACCGGGACTCGTCTCGTCTTGACTCTCGCCAACGAACTGACCTCCTCCGGTGGTCGGCTTGGTATCGCCACCGCCTGTATCGGCGGCGGTCAAGGCATAGCGATTGTGATCGAATCCCTAGCGGAGGCGTGATAGTTGTCATTCGGCATCTTCCTGGTCCTGCTACTTCTGCTTCTAATCATCGTGTTGTTCAGCCCATTGGGGCTCGGTGGAGGACTGCTCTTCATGCCGGTCCTGCACTACCTCGGAGGATTTCCTCTCGAAACTTCGATTCTCGGTTCACTATGTTTGGTCTTCTGCGTCGCCTCTGGCAGCGGCTTCGCTCATCGCAGGCAGTGCTTGACGGATGGCTCATTGGTGCGGCGTGCCGTCCTGACGGCCATTCCATGTGGGATTCTCGGTGCTCTGACATCGATCTGGCTAGTCGAGACGTCAAATGGAGGGGTGTTGAAGGCATTCGCGTTCTGCCTGACCTTCTGGGTCCTAGTGACAACCATAAGTCGAGAGCGAGGGTCTGAATCCTCAGGATACATTGGATTGGAGAGCCTGCAACATCCCAAGGCCTACTCCTGCGGTGTTGGGCTCGGTGGCTTCTCCTCAGGTCTGATGGGGGTCGGCGGCGGAGCGATCTATGTAACGATGAATCGTAGAATCGCCGGATTGGGCGTACGGGAATCGGCTGGCACATCGTTCCTGACTGCCATTTGGGTTCAGCCGATAGCTTTCTCCACCCACATTCTCGCTGGTGACTGGAGCGGTCCCTCCTCCGAACCAATCCTCATCGCATCGATCGCAATGTTCCTGATGGCATCTTTCACCGTCGCCTACATCGGTGCCCGCTTCTCGTTTCGCCATCTACCTGTGAAGGCGATTACCTCAATCTTCATCTTCATTCTGTCCGTCAGCCTGCTACGCTATGCTGCGGACTTTGTCAGTGTGACTTCCAGCCTGATATGATCCGCCATTGATTAGCCGGTCCTTTGGTATGCCCGCCTCATGATTGTCGGACCAACGCTCCGATTCAGAACCGTTCATAGATTCACGGACATCCTAGCAATTCGTGCTTAGTCATCCGAGAATCCCAGTGACTATCCAAGAGCCGGCGATGATGGCTCCAGCAGATGATCCAAGATTCCCTGCAACCGTGACCAGCAAGACTCGACCGACCCGATTCGACCAGAACAGACCAATCCGGTCTAACATCAGAAAATCGGTTAGATCCCTCCCCGTGGGGGCATCGAAGCGCAATTGAGCCGCTCCCGCGAACCAGCCAGCCGCCAAGGTAGGATTCAATGACGTGATCGGAGATGCCACCGCAGCGGTCAGCACCGATAGCGGGTGGCCACGGACGAGAAGAACCGCCAATGCGGCGAGGACGGAGTTGAGAAGGAGCCAATCGATCGCTGTCGATCTGAGTGACCCCCATTCTCCTCTGTATGCTAGCAGTGCCACAACTGCAATCATCGCGGCTGGTATCGCCCACGGCGCCAATCTGCGGGTCATGGTCGGCTGCGGGAGTTGTAAGAGT
Source organism: uncultured Candidatus Poseidoniales archaeon (assembly GCA_964585295.1). Taxonomy (GTDB): domain Archaea; phylum Thermoplasmatota; class Poseidoniia; order Poseidoniales; family Thalassarchaeaceae; genus CAUZSY01. The sequence goes on from CAZPCY010000004.1 coordinate 15,698, forward strand.
TCACTGGCGCGATTGTCACTCATTTGGTCGCCGCTCCGCAATCTCGATGCGACACCCTCCAGATGGCCGGCTCCAACGACCGCCAGCACCCTCCCTTCCCCTCGCAGTTCGGCAATTCTGCCAGCGATGTGCTCGTCTCTTTCGTCGATTAGCACCGAACCGGCTCCTGGAGCGAGATCGCGCAACTCGTCCAACATTTGAGAGAGCAGGTCGCGATCCTCGACGAGCAGGTCGACATCGACTTCCTCATCCTCCTCCGGAGCGAGAAGAGACATCAGCACCCTGATGCGCTCTCGAATTCTCATCTTCGACCAAGCTCTTCGAAGGGTTACCTGAATGTCTCGATCGACCAGTTCTACCTCGGCATCGATGCGCTCAGCGGCTTCGATTGCTGCGAGGAGCTCCACTCCAGGCTTCTCGCCAGATTCCAGTCCAAGTCGTCGTTGCTCGGTCGCAAGGAACGACTGGAACAGTAGGAGCGGGGCTCTACCCGATCGTATCACAGATCCTAGGGTCTCGTTGTCGAATCGCTCTGGCTCACGCAGGGAGGCTAGTCTCGAAGGACATAACTCGACAGCAACCACTCCCGGCTGCCATTCCTCGATAGTGGATGCTACTAGGTCGGCTGAGGACCTAGAGATGTGTGCGGTACCAATCAAACGCAGCGAATCATCGATCTCGATTACAGCGTCACTCAACGCCCCCCCTCCAATCTAGCGAGCACCGTTCCCATATCGGCGTGGGCAGCCACATCGTGCACCCTCAGGATGTCGACACCCAAGGCCTGAGCTTCAGCTGCCACCCCGAGCGTACCTGAAAGTCGGCCATCACTCGCCTTATGTCCCAGAAGATCCCTGAACATTGATTTCCGGCTGACTCCCCAGAGTACCGCGAATCCCTCGTCTCCTGCCAATCTAGACCTTGCATCTGGTGTGAGCAGTTTCAGGTTGTGCTCCAAGGTCTTGCCGAATCCGATGCCTGGATCGAGACATATCGAATCTTTCGGATGTCCTTGATCGACGAGTGATCTCGCCATTTCCAGAAGTTGGAAGGACACCTCCTCGATGACATCGGCGTATTCTGGAGACTGCTGCATCTTAGCCGGCTCACCTTGCATATGCATGATGCAGACTCCGCATCCTTGCTCAAGGACGAGATCGCGCATCGCGGGATCCCTCAACCCTGACACATCGTTGACAAGGTCCGCTCCAGCTTCTAGAGCAGCTTCGGCGACCACGGCTCTTCGGGTGTCGATTGATATCGCCGCATCCGGGTTGAGGTTACGGATTCCAGAGATGACCGGGACGACCCGTTGCAGTTCCTCTTCTGGATCGACCGGCGAAGCTCCTGGTCTAGTGGATTCACCTCCGACATCGATCCAGTCGGCCCCCTCATCAAGCATCTCTCCAGCGCGCTCGATTGCGGCTTGAACTTGGGTGTATCTTGAGCTGGGATGGAATGAGTCCGGGGTGACGTTCAGAACTCCCATCAGGCGCGGTCTTCCATCGGTGTGGCGATGGAGATAGAGTCGTGACTCGCGCATGTTGAGGTGCGGACGCTACGATTGCTTTATGATGTGACCGAGAACCGTTCCGGCGGATGAGCGAAGCGGCCGGAGGAACCTCTCATACGGCCTCCAGCGCAACTCCGGATGGTGATGGGGTGGCACGGCTGAGCGTCTCGGACGAGGCAGCGGCACTGCCATCCGAGGATCTCTTGGTGCTAGCCGACTCGATCATCCAGAGGCTTGAGCCCTCCGATCGACACGATATGCAACAGATGACCGTCCGTTTCGGTCTAGCTTCTGGAATCTTGATGATGGTAGTCGCTCTCTTCTGGTGGCTGGCCGTGAAGACAGTAGGCGACGCTTGGGGGGATGTCAGCACCCCCGCCTCCGTCGTTCTTGATCTGACCTTCGCTCAGGTATCCTGGATAGTCCCGCTACTCGTCTTCCTCGCTACAGTAGTGTACTCCTTAGCTCGAGAGAGGGGCGGTCCAGTGATGGCATTTCTAGGAGGGCTGCTCTATGTCCTAGCGGTTTATCTGGCGGTCGAACCGATTGGATTCATGATGTTCGATCCATCGACGGGAACCACACTCTCGACCGCCTTCCTCCAGACCATTCGACTGGCAGCTCTTGGAGTGATGGTCCATTACAGCGCCCGGTTCTTCCTCGATGCGGTACTGCTGGCTTGGGTTCGGAACCTCTTGACGAACTTCCCCGTAGACCTCCATCCTCCAGAGGAGTCTGAATCAACCCCTTGATGGCGAACCATCTACTTCGCGAAGGTTCGGACATCCTGAAGAGGTGAACCACGTCGCCGAAGCGTGTCCGAAGGTCCGGCCCGTTCTGTTCCTGTGACTGTGCTGAGGCTTGAGCATCGCAGGGACCGAGACAAGCGGATTACAAGCCATCTCGGCCTCGTCGCAAGAGCATTCGGCGCTGATCGCTTCCTGCTCGCCGGGGACGTCGACGACGGAGTCATTTCCACTCTCGATGAGGTCACGAGCAGATTCGGGGGGCCGTTCGAAGCGAGGTTCGAAGAGAGCCCGAACGGTTGGCTCAGGAGATTCTGCGAGCGAGACGCAGGTGATGGGTCTCCCGGCGTAGCCATCCATTTGACCATGTATGGTGAACCTCACACAGAAGCGATACCGACGATTAGAAGAGACCGTCCCATAGCATTGGTGGTCGGAGGGGCGAAGGTTCCTGGCAAGGTGTATGGGATCTGTCAGCACAATGTATCGATTGGTACTCAGCCGCACTCGGAAGTCGCTGCTTTGGCGCTGTTCCTCGACACGTGGTTTGGTTCGGTCGCCATCGATTCCCGCTTCGCGAACGGGAGCATTCGCGTCGTCCCCAGTCGGTCTGGCAAGATAGTCGAATCACGCGAAGACCCATGAATCGACTTCATCCAATCCATTACGCTACGATAGGTCGTCGGCGCACGGCTCCGTAGGAGCCGGAACCTTCGCCAACGATTAAGGACGAATCATCGGCACGATGCGCGATGTCGGAGGAAGGAGCGCCCATGGGCTTCGTTCCCGCCGCAGGTCAGCGGGGTGTCGAGGATCCCTATAGGGGCCGCGATGCTGCCGATGTCCTCGTTGGAGGGTCCGATGATTGGTCAGCGTCTGCCAAGGGTCGAGGAGTGCTGCTGCTCGCCGACGGTGGTCGTTACGAGGGAGAGTTGTTCGGAGCCGCTGTCGAGGCCGAGGGGGAACTCGTTTTCACCACCGGAATGACGGGGTTCCAGGAGAGTTTGACCGATCCTTCCTTCGCCGGGCAGGTACTCACTTTCACCTGGCCCCTTCTGGGCAACTACGGAGTTCTTCCTGGTTGCTCCGAATCCGCAGGGGTTTGGCCTCGCGCTGTCATCTGCCGAGAGGCGATGTCGATTCCAGACCACCGCGACGCCGTAGGGTCACTCGACGACCTGCTCAGGGCACATGGCGTTCCGGGATTGCAGGCAGTCGACACTCGATCCATCACTCGCCGTGTCCGAGAGCACGGTACTCTGTTGTGCGTCGTTGGACCGATAGAGAAGGAGGGCGAGTTGAGGGAGAGATTGGGATCAATGCGCCCCCCGGATGATTCTGACCTAGTCGCAGAGGTGACCCGGGAGGGCATCGTCACTGTGAACCGAGGGGCGATAGGGGATGACGGCGAACCGCTACCTAGGCTCGCCGTGCTCGATTGTGGAATCAAATTCAACATCCTCAGGGAACTCTGCAGGCGATTCGAAGTGACCTGGTGTCCGGCGACCTCCACCTTTGAGGAGATCGCGATTGCCTGTGATCCAGAGGCTTTCTTCTGTTCAAATGGCCCCGGTGATCCAGCTCATCCCGGAGCTGCGAGCACTGCCCGTGCGACCTTGGCCACCGCGGTTAGTTCGGGTATGCCGACGATGGGGATATGTCTAGGGCACCAATTGATGGGGCTCGCATCCGGCCTTCGAACCTACAAGCTGCTCTATGGACACCGGGGCGCCAACCAGCCGGTGGTAGATCTTCTGACCGGGAAGGTAAGCATAACCTCCCAGAACCACGGATTCGCGGTCGAGGATCCAAGTCTGGGCATGCTCGCTCCGCACCCCACCGGTGCTTGCTCCAACGCCGTTGAGAACTCCTTGGGAGCTCAGGTCCAAGTCAGGTTCGTAAACGCTAACGACAGAACTGTCGAGGGGCTCGATGTCGTAGGTCGGCCATCTTTCACGGTTCAGTTCCATCCGGAGGCATGCCCTGGTCCACACGACGCGAACCCACTATTCGACAGATTCTCAGAGATGGTGGCCGACACTTTGGGTCGCTCCAAGCCATCCGCGATGGAGCCGGTAGCGACTCCCGAATCAATCTCTGAAATGCCGATGGCAGGACACGGTTTCGGAGGTGGTAGGTGATGCCAAGGCGCGACGACATCCAACGGGTCATGATTCTGGGCAGTGGCCCGATTAGAATTGGCCAGGCTGCGGAGTTCGACTTCTCGGGCTCGCAGGCCTGCCGCGCTCTTCGAGCCGAGGGGTACGAGGTCATTCTGGTGAACAGCAATCCGGCCACGATTCAGAACGATCCAACCATGGCGGATCGTATCTACATCGAGCCGTTGCTCCCTGATGTGGTGCGCCGTATCTTAGAGATTGAGGCACCAGATGCGCTCTTGGCTGGGATGGGTGGCCAGACTGCACTGAACATCGCCAGCAGCCTCGCCCACGATGGCTCTTTGGCGGCCCTAGGGGTGGAGTTGATAGGTTGCGATCTGCAGGCAATCGATGACGCCGAGGACCGAGACCGATTCAAGCGAGTATGCGAGGAGATCGGCCTGCCTGTACCTAGAGCGATAGCATGTGGTTCCATCGATGAGGTTCTCGCGGCAGCCGATGAAATCGGTCAGTATCCAATCCTAGTTCGCCCCGCATTCACCTTGGGAGGATTGGGCGGTGGAACGGCATGGACGATGGGCGAATTGGTAGAGATTGCGAGCCAAGGTATCCTCCACAGCCGAATTGATCAGGTGTTGGTCGAGGAGAGCATCCTCGGTTGGCAAGAGCATGAGTACGAGGTGATGCGTGATGCTGCAGACAACGCCATCGTCGTCTGCACGATGGAGAACATCGACCCGATGGGTGTGCACACCGGTGAATCAGTCGTCGTCGCACCACAGCAGACGCTGTCCGACAGGGACCACCAGATGCTGCGTGACGCTGCCCTAAGGCTGATTAGGAGATTGGACATCAAAGGAGGTTGCAACGTGCAGTTTGCCTTCGACCAGACGAACGGAGATTATTGCGTGATTGAGGTCAACCCAAGAGTCTCTAGATCATCCGCCCTAGCTTCGAAGGCGACCGGATACCCGATCGCTAGAATGGCCGCGCTGATTGCGGTCGGTTACACCTTGGACGAGTTGCCTAATCCAATCACCGGTGAGGGTACTACCGCTGCTTTCGAGCCGACTCTCGATTACTGTGTAGTAAAGATTCCAAGATGGCCGTTCGACAAGTTCAGGACCGCCGATCGAAGGATCGGGACCTCGATGAAGTCGACCGGCGAGGTGATGGCTATCGGACGATGTTTCGAGGAGGCTTTCCTGAAGGCGATCGCTTCTCTCGAGGTTGGAGAGCCTCACCCGAGACCTCTGACTCTCGCTGATGAGGGTGATGGTGAGGGAAGGAGCGAGCGTGCTGCCAAACCCTTGCCTAACGAGGTTCTGGAGGAATGGCTCGCGGTTCCGACCGACCGTCGCATGGGGGCGCTCTTTGAAGCGTTCCGAAGAGGCTGGGGGGTCGAGCGAGTGCGCGAGATTAGCGGAGGAATCACCCGCTGGTTTTTGCACCGTTTCCAGCGGATGGCAGCGGTCGAATCAGAAGTTGTCGCAGCCGGTACGGGAGGTGATGCGGAGCCGATGATCCCCGCCAAGATCGATGAGGAATCGATGCGGAGGTGGAAGGGTGCGGGAATGACGGACGCCCACATTGCCGATGCACTCGCTGGTTTCCCCGCCGAGGGATGGCGGTCATTGAGCGGCGCTTCCTCGTCTCTAGCTGTGATGGAGAGGCGTCATGTTCTGAAGGTACATCCTGTCTATAGAATGGTGGACAGTTGTGCAGCTGAGTTCGCTGCAGTCACCCCCTACTACTATTCGACCTACGAGGGTGGCGGCACGCCGTCAGGTGTTGATCGGGTGCCCCATCCTAGGAAGGTGGATGAAGAGGGGAATGAATCGCGGAGGATTGCCGTGGTGGGATCCGGCCCAATTCGAATCGGACAGGGGATAGAGTTCGACTACGGATGCGTGCATGCGGTGATGGCGATTCGTGACGCAGGATGCGAGGCGATCCTGATTAACAACAACCCTGAGACCGTATCCACAGACTTCGATACCAGCGACAGACTGTATTTCGATCCTCTAACTCTGGAATGCACCTGCGAGGTGCTGCTGCGCGAGGGGGCAGACGCGATTCTGCTGCAGTTCGGAGGCCAGACCGCAATCGACCTGGCCCTACCGATCGCAGAGCGCCAGAATCATCTCTCTTCGATGGGATTGGATATGGTACTTGCAGGCACTCCTCCGGAAGCGGTTGACGAGGCGAGCGATCGCGAGCGATTCGAGGCATTCGCGAAGAGGCATTCGCTCAGAATGCCGAGAGGAGCGACCGGGAGGACTCCTGATGAGGTGCGAGCGGCTGTGGAGGAGATTGGCTTCCCGGTCCTCATCCGGCCGTCGTACGTATTGGGTGGAAGGGGAATGGAGATTCTAGCCGATGAATCGCAATTGGAAGCCTACATGGCGGAGGCGTTCATCGATCCTGAGAAGCCACTGCTGGTCGATCAGTATCTCGGCAGCGCCGTCGAACTGGATGTCGATGCGGTGTCGGATGGGGAACGGGTGATCATCGGTGCGGTGATGGAGCATCTAGAGGAGGCAGGGATTCACAGCGGCGACTCGACTTGCTTCATTCCTGCGCAGCACATATCACCTGAGGTGTTGGCTGAGGTGGAGGATTGGACCGAGAGAATCGGCGTTGAATTGGGGATCAAAGGGTGCTTCAACATCCAATTCGCAATCCAGAAAGAGTTGCTGCATGTCTTGGAGGTTAATCCTAGAGGGTCGCGGACTTTCCCCTTCGTCGCCAAGGCGACCGGTATTCCGCTGGCCCGAATCGCCGCCCAAGTAGCCCTCGGAAATCCGCTTGACTCGATCGAAATTCCAACCGTGGATACCGATTTGGTCTGCGTCAAGGCCCCCGTTTTCCCCTTCCTCAAACTGCGAGGGCTCGATCCCGCACCCGGCCCCGAGATGAAGTCGACCGGTGAGGTGATGGGTTCACACGAGGATCCGGCTGCCGCCTACCTGAAGGCGAGGATGGCAACTGAGATACCGGTTCCCACAGGAGGCGGCGTCTACCTGACAGTGCGAGAGGGCGACAAGGATGGACTCATCCCTGTCGCACGTGAACTATCGGAGATGGGATTCCGACTCTTCGCGACATCTGGAACTGCGAACGCTCTCCGCGATCGTGGAGGGCTTTCCGTCGAGACGGCTTATCGAATCGCCGAGCAGCGTTCGCCTGACGCTCTCGATTTGATGAGGAGAGGCGAAATCGATCTCGTGATCAACACCCCCAGCAAGAGCGGCGGCGCCGTTCTCGATGGCAATATGATGCGCCGGCTTGCTGTCGAATTGAACATCCCGTTCGTTACGACCATGAACGGCGCCCGGATGGAGGTGCAGGCCATTTCAGTCGCTATGGATGGGATTCCTGAGCCTAGGACCCTTGCCGGGACTTGATTGCACCTACAGCAATCAATTCAATGGATTAAGCGCCACGGGGACGACGGTCTACCACGACTCAGCAGGCTTCGTACGCCTCGATGATGTATTGTGTGATTGGGCTGGTCCAAGCAAGATCGGAGAGCCCCGCTTCCCCATGTTCGGCATAGATCCGAACGACATCCTGCACCCTGACATTACCTTCAGCGGACCGTGCTAGAATCGTGCGCGGCTTGAGGACTTTGCCGGTTCCGTGGGGGTCGTAGACCGTGTCCAAAGCCTCTTCGAGGAACCAATTCTCCTTGTCTGCATCCGCTCCATCGAATGTTTTCGATTTTGCACCGCCGCCGAAAGAAATGGCTTGAGGCTTGGGTGCAGCGGGCTTCGGCTTCTCTTCTGGCTCCTGTGGTTCCTCAGCCTCTTCAACATCCTCATCCTTCGAATCAGGTAACGGTTCAGGCTCAGGCTCAGAATCTGGTTCGGGTTCCGGTTCGGGTTCCGGTTCGGGTTCCGGTTCGGGTTCTGGCTTGGGAGCGGCCTTCTTTGGTCGGAACGGTGTTCCGAATCCCGTGTTCCTTGAGACTCCTCCTGCCCTGCGACTGATTCCCCGTGCCGATACCATCTCGGCTCGCACCTCTTCCTCGATCTTCTCTCGCAGTGATTCCTCGATTTGAGGTGTGAGTTCCTCCGTCATCTCCTTCCGGATTTCCTGCATCACCTCTTCCCTGACCTTGTCGATGTCGGCGGAGTCTAGCTCCTCTTGGAGCTCCTTGATTTTCGCCTCCAACCCCCCAATCTCTTCTAGATGGTGAGCCGAAATTTGGATGCCTGAGGTCTCCATTGCAGCTTCGACCTGCAGTTGTACCACTTCCCCCGAGTGATCCCTCCACTTGCGCCATTGCAGCATCGTATGGGCGTGGATGTCTGAACCGCATTTTGGACAGAATGACTTGTTCGGAGGCTTGAGGACTGGGATGGCATGCAATTCCTCGCTGGTCAGGTGTTCTATGCCGCCAGCGCTGATGTCGTGAACGTGGTGGCTTGCCTCCATCCCTAGTTCCAAGGCCATACGGTAAATCCGCACACCCATGTCGATCTTACCCGAGTCGACAAACGCCCATGCCGATGTCTCCCTAGACACCGCCGCGGCGGCAGCCGTTGCGGCCGCGTTCCTAGCGAGTCCGCCGGTCAAGGCGGCGAGCATGGCCCGGTCCTCATCTGTTCCAATCGAACCTCCCACCTCAGCCGCCGCTTGTGCGGCAGCGGCCTTGTTGGCTTCCTCCTCGCTCGCTACAGCAAGACCGAGGACGATTGGATTCGCACCATCTTCGACTTTGGCGATGAGATCGAATTTCTCGGCCATCGAGATGTCCTGACGCGATCGGATGAGTTCCTTTAACTGGCGAACATCGTGACCGGTCGCCGTGATAGGGCCGATGACGGACAAGTCGTGTCCGCAAGCGAGACAGAACTTGACTGTCGCCTCCACCGGCGCCTCGCACGTCGGACAGTGTACGGGCATCGCTAGCCGTCACGGTCCAGCCCCATATCAAGGGTGACGGTCAACAGACTTCGCATCCAACGATACCGTGGGTATCTAAATCGAGTCATCAGGGCTCGATCTCAAATCGAAGCAGGCCGACCGACCTCTCTCGTCCGATCTCCGCCAGAATTGAAGCGAGACGAGGACCGTATTCGCAATCGAGCACCATGCGATAAAGAAGCACGAACACACCTCTCAGAGGTCGCTCCATCTGCCTCGCTATCGAGCAGATCGCGTCGTTAATCGAATCCCCCTTCCATTCCACGGTAGAGAGAGTATCCCGCAGGCGCCTAAGGTATTCTCGGTCATCAGCGCCCAGTTCCGAGAGCACCGCCTCGCTCGGCTCGTCGACGATCGTAAGCCGGAACTCTTCTGGGAAGTGATCGGATGCGATCCAAGAGCGCATCCTCGCCAATCTCATCTCCAACGATTGCGAAGGATTTCCACCTATGTGGCCGCTTAATCTGAGTGAATCCCAGACTCGATCATCATTCGATCTGATCTGTGCCAGTAACGCAAGATGCCTGAACGAGATACCGACCATCTCCACATCAACAGAAGCCGTTCGATTAACTTGCGAGAGTCGAATTTTGGCAGAGTCGACTTCGGCAGCGATTCGCTGCCTCCTGCTCATGCCATCAGTATCTTCACCGGAGGCGACCTTCTCGACAAGCCTTTCGTATTCGTCAGCCATCTCTATCAGAGCGCTCCCAGTGTCGAATTCGATGTGTCTAGCCGGCTTCGTGCGGGCAATCAGGTAGCGGATAATCTCAGGTGGGACTAGATCGAGTGCCTCGATGGGGCCTATCGTAATCCCAGCGCTACTGGAGAAAGCGCCTGCCCCCTTGAGGACTATCCATTCGTAAGGAAGCGGTTGTGGAGCTGCGTGGCCGAATAACTCTGCTATCGGTGCAGCGGTGTCATAACTGCCACCAGCAGCGGCATGGTCCTTTCCGAACGGTTCGCATGTGATACCTAGGAAGCCCCATCTAGCCGGCCAGTCAAGACGCCAAGGCAGTTTCCCATCCGCTCGCCTGATGTCCGCGAATCCCGTGGCGCCAGAGTCGTCCTTCCAATGCACGATTGGATCCTCAAAGGATGTAATCGTCACTCCGTCGAGCGACCCCTCGGAGCCAATCGGTGAGTATGGTTGCCAATCCTCCGGGAGTTCACGCCCTGATCGATTCTCGATAACTGTGCGTATTCCTGCCGCATTCTCGAAGGAGAGCCGGATGGCCTCAGCGAACAGGCCATCCTCGTAAGACTCATGGTTCATCACGACTTCAGGCTCGACACCGATTCGAGAGAGCGCGTCCAGAAAGGGGAGCAGGAAGTGGTCGGAGTAAGAGCCGCTTCCTGGATTCGGTCGGCCATCATCAGAAGGCGCAGGGATGGAGTGCAATGGGTGACCAATCCACCTCTCGTAGGATGGATCGAGGAAGTCATACACCCTGCGAAGTGGATCCATCGAGTCGACGATGAAGACGAATCTGGAATCGAGGCCTCGGTCGAGTGCAGCCCGGTGGATCATCTCCCCGGTGAGTATCTCCCTAAGATGTCCTATGTGGAATTCCCCCGAAGGCGTGATTCCGGCCGCTATCACACAAGGCTCTCCCCTCGCCTCCAGCAGAGAGGCGGTGTGGTCCGCCCAGTGCATGGTGCTCCCTCAGATGCTGACAGCCCGAATCAGGCCGCGAAGCGGGATTCCTTCGATCTCGTTCTGTTCCGTCTTATTGACCAGCACTAGAAGGAGTTGAACATCCGCGCCAGCTGCTTTCAGTGCATCGACCGCGAGTCTTAGAGTAGCTCCAGAGGAGAGCACATCATCGACGATTGCGACCCTCCTTCCCGCGACGTTGCCGTACTTGTTCGAAAGGTGTCCGCGACCATCTTCGTCCGCTCGTCGAAAGATCGCGATGTCACAGTCCAGATTATTCGCGAGCGATTGTGCGAAGATAATCCCGTTCAGACTGATTCCAACCACTGTATCGATTACTTCCGGACATTCTTCCTCGACGATGTCGGCTAGGATGACTCCGACCGCCTCCGTTCGAATCGGTCGCACTCCGAGTGTCCGCCAGCCGATCCGCACATCGTCGGGATGTGATTCGGGTGCTGAAGTTGAGGTCGAGGAGAGCCAATTCACCGTCGTGCGGGACAATGATAGCTCATCCGCAATCTGTTGGGTGTTCAAGCCACTGGCTTGAAGCTCCTCGACCTTCTCGCGGAGTTCGTCTATGCTCAGTGCCATGGCAACGAAGGACTCTATCGCTAGCCCTCTTTCAAGTCACCGCTCCAACATCCTACACAACTCGCCAAAATTGATGCTCACACTGCCGCCGGAGAGGTTGGCAACCACCCTAACTGAGTGGTGCCGATAGTCATGCGGCCATAATCCATGATTGCCCCCTAGCCAAGCGTCGATTGCGAATAGGGTGGAAGTCAGAATCGGCCAGTACTGCCGAACCCACCGCCACCACGTTCGGTATCTCCTAGCGCGTTCGCCTCAACCTCGATGAACTCGACTTTTGGAACTGGGGCGATCACTAGTTGGGCGATTCTCTCTCCGGCCTCAACCGTGTATGAATGCCCTTCGCCTATCCAGGTCGCGAGCACTTGGATCTCACCTCTGTAGTCAGCATCTATGGTCCCAATTCCGTTAGGCATCAAGAGCCCCTTCGCTCCGAGCGACGACCTCGCTCTAACCTGCCCTTCGTAACCCGCAGGGATGGCAAGGGCGATCCCCGTAGGAATCCTCTCTGACCGGCCTTTCCTTATCTCGACGCTGCGTAGTGCGTGGATATCCCAACCCGCGGCCATCGCACTTCCGCGTTCTGGCTCCTTGGCCGCCGGATCGAGTCGCACGAAGCGGATCGGTACCGGTTCGGTGGCCACGACATGTTGCCGGGCGTGATGGCCGATAGAATCGACGGTTACAGACTAGTGACTGATCTATTGGTGGCCACACCTCAATCCAATCTCGGAACGGCATCGGACGTGGGGGTTGAAATGGGGGCGTTGAGTGGGCTAAGCGATGAGCGAATTCGAGTACGACGCGCTCCTGAAGCGCGCCCGTGAAAAGATCCCCAAGGAGATCAGCGAGCGGTCTCGCTGGACGCTTCCCGAACCTGAGATCCTAATCGAAGGCAACCAGACCATCATCAGAAACTTCTCGGACATGGTCTCGGTCATGGACCGAGACGCCAATCATGTCTACCAGTTCATGCTCAACGAACTTGGTACCTCAGGGAATCGAGAGCAGCACCGTGTTCTCCTGAAGGGAAGGATACCTCCGAAGAGGATCAAGGGCCGAATAGTGAATTACGTCAAGACATACATCCTGTGCGACCAGTGCAATGCACCTGACACCCGGTTCATCAAGGAGGATCGAACCACGGTCCTGAAGTGCCAAGCGTGCGGCGCCACCAGACCGGTCAGGCTCTGAATAGAGCGAATCCAATCGCGGTAATTCTACTGGAACATCGAGAGATTCAACTGCCGTCTGTCGAATCCTCGAATCGCATCAAGCAGCGATCCGCGATACCCCCCCCACCTAGATGCGCGAGTATTGCGGGCAGATCCACCTCCGGTTCGCGTATCGAATACCAAATCCCTTCTGGATAGACGACGCAGGAAATGCCGTTCTCACAGAAATCGAGACACCCCGACTTCTGCACCCTGACGCCGGCAAGTGCATCCCCCTTGGCAGCGGTTTTCAGTTTCTTCATGATTGCCAAGGAGCCCTTCGCTCCACAAGATTCCCTGAGCGCATCCGAGGCGCGCTCATGTCCGCAGACGAACACGTGAATCCGATGGCCTGGCTCGTCTCTCCCCTTCGGATCGCTCGGCATGTCGTGGCGCTCGAAGTGGAAGGGTGATGAGTTTTCACGCCTGCAAGCGGTCGAGTTTCGCGGCCAGCACGAAGTCAGCTTCAGTCAACCCGCCGACGCTGTGCGTGTGGATCGAGGCCACGACCCTTCCCCAACCGACCTCGAAGTCGGCGTGGTGCCATTCATCCTCGCAGATCGAACCCGCTTCGACCACGAAGGCTAGCGCCGATTCAAAGTCCTCAAATGACCAACGCCTTTCGAGATGCTGTCCACCGATAACATCCCAGCACGCATCGAGATGGGCTTCAAACTCCAAGATTGACTCTTCTGGCAGGGGTGTATGGGCTCGCGGGAGGTCCCGGCATCGCTTCTCGTGCAGATCCAAGGTATCACCCCCACAAGTGGCTGTCGTCGTTCTCCTTGGTCTCCTTCTCGACCTTCTCGTGCAACTTGGAACGCCTCTTGATATCCTCTCGCTCAAAGGTCAACAGTTCCTCGTCCTCGATGTACGGAGGACGAGTGTGGGCGATGAGTCGGACCTCGACGATGGCATCTCTGGCGATTGCGCGGAATCTCTCCTCCTCGTCGACGATTTCCAAGGAGGACTTGTGCGAACTGACGAGCCGCCCTCGGATCCAAGGGTCATCTCCTTCAGGAAGTCCCCGGGCATCGAGGAGTATCTCGACGATGTCATCTCGACGCAGCCCGCTACGCCTATCCATCAAGGGTCCGTAGTGCTCGTCCCGGTACGCGTCGATGTCGGGTCGACCTAGGCGTTCCCATGCACTGACGGCCCAGTCCGGCAGATCCTCTGGTGGCTTCCTTCGTCCTCGGCGACTCATCAGCACCCTTCGGGCGGCCACCTAATATCAAGCCCACCATGCTCGCTCGTCTACCTCTTACTTCAAGAGGGATAGGTGGCGCGGCTTTTCCGAGGGGATTCGATGGCTGTCGTCGAGTGGCGCAGAATCCCTACCGTGCTTCGACCGGACGAACTAATCGACAAAGCATTCGGTCGTGCTTCCAAACAGTCCGGCCTCGTCGATGACCCAGACCGGTATCATAGGGTCAGGAAGCAGATGGTGCGGATGATTCAGAGCGCGACGGACACGCTTTCCACTACTTTGCGAGATTGGATCTCAAGGTGGCCTAGCCTCGACCAACTCAGCCACTTCGATGTTGCACTTATCGATGCTGCTGTCGGCTGTGATGCCTATCGGCAGAATCTCGGCGCGATTCAGTGGGCGGCGGACCGGATTGACGCTTTCGGGCGGGATGGCCAGCGCAGAATCGCGAGGCAACGCCGTTTGGAAGCTTTCCACGAGACAAGGCGAGAGGTATACGGCAGATGCGTCTCGGTCTTAGATCAGATTGGCGCCCGAATCCTCTGGCTTGGGGAAGCGCGCGACACCATGCGGACTTTTCCTGAGATTGATGCGACGGAACCTTGCATAGTTGTGGCCGGGGCACCGAATGTGGGTAAATCCGCCTTGATCGCCGCTCTATCCACTGGAGAGCCAGAGATAGCAGCTTATCCGTTCACGACCAAGCGACTCCATGTCGGCCATTTCATCCACAGGCGGAGGATGCATCAATTGGTCGACACCCCTGGTCTGCTAGATCGGCCAATGGATGAGCGTAACGATATCGAGATGCAGGCCATAGCTGCTCTCAGCCATGTCGGTGATCTAGTGCTATTCCTATTCGATGTGACAGAGGAGAGCGGCACATCGATTGAGGCTCAGAAATCGCTCAGAGAGGAGATCGAATCGATGCTCGGCGACACACCGATGTTGACCGTAGTAGGAAAGGCGGACCTCCTCGGGCTGGAAGGCTGGGACGAAGCGCATCATCAATTGTTGGAATTCCCATTGGAGAGGATTACAGACACCTCGGACGAGTCGTCCCTCGCAGATTCAGAACCAGTATTGGAACATCCAAGTCTCAAAGCCAGAGCGGTCAGCCCGGTCACGGGAGTAGGTCTCCGGCCGCTGAGATCCGCCATGGTCGAGTCTATCGGAGCAGTTGGGAAGGGCGATCGGTTGGTACTACCAGAAGGCTGGCATGTCCGCCGAATCGAGCCGAAGGAGCCTATCTTTGACGAACGTCCACAAAGAGACCGGTTGTAGTCTAAAACAGCCAAATAAGAATAGTATTTCAAGCAGGCATGAATTCTATAGAAAAAACCTATGGCCCTAGAATATCGATAGCAACGCAGTCCATGAATCAGCATTCTCAATCGACATGCGTTACTTGGCCGCATACGACGCAGTAGAGGTTATGTCCTCCGTGGCTGATCTCCAATCCTCCGGCATCGAAAGCACTGCCACAACCGCGACATTTGATCGAATCCATGCTCATCCCTCACATTGCTCTGAATCGTGCCCGGTTATTCAACGCGACGCTGGTGAAATCACACCAACGACACCGCTCATCGACTATTCTTGCGCCGTCTCTCGGAGAATGGGAAAGCCATCTCGAAGGCTGACATAAGTAGGATGGTGGCAGTAAGCGCGAGCAGTAACTCGATGAAGATGCTGAATCCAACTTCAGCCCCCACCGTCACCTTCTGGGTACCCATATTCAGTGATCCTGACTTGCCTCCAGTGACGAAACGCACTTCTCCCGGCTTCCCGGATGCGGAAAACGAACCATCTGCATCCGGCCCCCCTGCAAGGAATGTGAAGTCTTCCGGTTGGCAATCAGTCATTCCGTTCTCATCAGGGGGGCAGCTCTCAGCAGCGCTCGCATCCACCATGCCGATCCAAGTCTGGTCGCTCCTCTCCCAATCGAGATTCAAATCGAGGTCGAGTAGTCCGAAGGCGAGTGGAAACTCTAGATCCTCTTCTGTCATCCCCACCGGACAGTCCTCAAACCCCGTCCCCCCACATGGGATGGTCGGGATTTCCATCTCGCTCTCTGGAAGTGGGATTCCAATCAGAGATACCAGCAGGAGCAGGCCACACAGGACCGCGGTCGCGGTCGGGAGGATCGACAGGACCCTGACCATCATCGCTACCAATCCGAGGGCACAAGGATTCAACCATTGCGCTCAGGAGCCTATGCTCATCGCCTGCAGGAAGACTAGGAGTATCGCTATGGCGGGAAAGAGATAGAGCATCACCGTCAGTCGAGAACGAGCCTTCTCCTGCTTCGCTCTCTTCTCCACACAATCCGCATCGTCGCAGACGGGTGGGTCCGATTCCAAGGCTATCGGGACATTGCAAACCGCGCAATGACGATGTGGAGGTACGCTGGAAGGAGCGCGCCTGCCCTGCTTGCGCTTCCTCATCCGATCGGCGGTTTCCTTCACCGCTCCTGCGAGTCTTTCTCCCTTCTTGACCATCTGTTCACCCCTCAGTTCGAGACTTCGATAGTGGTTCCCTCGAACGGCTCGTCGGTGAGCGCGGCAGTAAGCCGGTCCAGCCTCCTTCCATCCAACACCGCCAAAGGCATGCCTGCGGCAAGAGCTTCACCAACCCCGATAGGATCAATCACGGCGGAAGCACCCGCCGTGCTATGTTCGGCTGGGCCGACGATTTCCACTAATCGCTCTAGGGTGATTGAGTCCAGCGGTTGCGCTTCTGGATCCTCGCGTGGATCGGAGGAATGGACTCTGTCGACGTTCGTGGCGATGTAGCAGCGAGCCGCTCCCACATCGATAGCCAGGCGGATTGCGACGGCATCGGTCGTGTGACCGGGTACCGTCCCTCCCATCACGACCGCTCGATTGGATGCAAGGGCGGCGCTGGCCTGCTCCACGGTGGAGGGGATGTTCGGAAAGACGTCGACTCCCCGCTCAGCAAGAGAGACCCTGACGATCTCGGCGTTAAGCCGGGTCGCTGCGATACCAACCCCATCCAGTAGTGCTGTGTCGCTGACGCTGCCTGAAGCTAGGGCGATCGCTTCTCTGGCGGGCGCGCCACCGCCAACCACAATGCCGAACTTATCTCCGTCGTCCGTCAAGGAAGACACGAGACTTGCGACGCCATTGATCCAAGCGCCTCGCTCGCTCTCCTCGGGCCGCAGCAGGCTGCCACCCAGAGCGACCACCCTGATCGTCATCGTCCATCGCGAGCCGGCCCAATCAAATGAATCCCGCCGACGGTCGAGCCGTCTAGAGATGGAACATCAAATGGTCGGACCGAAGTCTATCGGTCGTATTGCTGCAACTATCCGTCTGACCCAGCACTATGACAACTCTTCTGGAAACCGGCGTGAAGGGTTGAAATGCCGCAGCCGCGGCGCTTCTGAAGAGGACCCCTTCATGGCTGACGATCTGGAGCAGCAGCAGCGTCGGCTCCGGCTCAAGAACGCCGTCGCAGACCTGTCGGAGATGCGTGGAATGGGCACCGAACTGGTGACCGTAGTAGTCCCCCCAGATCGCCAGATTCACGATGTTCGAGGCCAACTGTCCAACGAACTTGGCCAGGCTGCGAACATCAAATCTAAATCGACTCGGAAGCACGTCTGCGATGCGATAGAGAGCGCAATCTCGTCTTTGAACAGACACCGGGATGCAGGTGAGAGAGGGCTGGCGATTTTCGTAGGCCATGTAATCATCGGCAACAACAAGACTAGGATGGTGAACGTGGTCATAGACGACCCTCCAGAAACCCTGCAGTCGTTCAGGTATCGATGCGATTCGACCTTCGAACTTACACAGTTAGAGGAGATGCTGATTGACAGGACGGCTTACGGTCTGTTCGTCATCGACCGTGGTGAGGCTGCCTACGGGATAGCCACCGGCAAGAGGCTCCATTGTCAGGAGCATCTCGAATCGAACATTATGGGAAAGCACAGGCAGGGAGGTCAGTCCGCGCAGAGGTTCGAGCGTCTCATCGAGGAGGCGGCTCACAAGTTCTTCAAACGCTCAACGGAGCATGCTAGTGACTACTGGCTACCTATGGTCGAGGATCTGCAGGGAATCATCGTCGGTGGCCCGGGAGCTACCAAGGAACAGGTCGTCAAGAATGGCTACTTCCATCATGAGATTAGGAAGCTGATTCGCGAGCCGTTCTTCGATGTTGGATACTCCAACGAGTCTGGCCTGAGGGAGTTGGTTCAACGCGCCGGTGGGCTGATGGATAGGATCGCGCTCGACCGGGAACGCGACCTCGTCGACTGTTTCCTGAAGGAATTGAACCACCCGCACCCAAAGGCGACATATGGTGAGATGATGATTAGGTCGGCTCTCGACCAAGGCGCAGTCGACACACTGCTGTTGAGCGAGTCCCTTCGTAGGATGCGGACGACTTTCACATGCCAGCAGTGTGGCGATTCTTGGCAGGAGACCACAGGAAGGGTTCCAGAGATACCGTCTTGCGAATCATGTCCAACGGGTTCGAATCGGGTTCGAATTGATGAGGAGAGCAGTCTCGACCTAGTGGA
Organism: uncultured Candidatus Poseidoniales archaeon; assembly: GCA_964585295.1. Taxonomy (GTDB): domain Archaea; phylum Thermoplasmatota; class Poseidoniia; order Poseidoniales; family Thalassarchaeaceae; genus CAUZSY01. The sequence continues at coordinate 34,230 of CAZPCY010000004.1, forward strand.
CGAGCTATCTATCCTCGCCGCTCACACCTCATCAAAGGTTGAGATAATCTCCACAGACACTGAGGAAGGATCGACCTTGATGGAGGGCTTTGGTGGACTAGCAGCGCTGCTGCGCTATGCTTGGAGTTGAGGTGGACGGAATGCAGACTTTGCAGAGAATCCTTGAGCCCCATCTAGAGAGGGCTTTATCCTCGATTGGGGTGGCCGAATCGAAAACCTTGGCGAGGTCGATGCCTGAGCGACCTGCCGCCGACTCGAATGGGGATCTCGCGGTTCCATGCTTCCAACTCGCAGGTGAACTACGCCGATCCCCTGCAGAAATCGCTGCCGATCTCTGCGAGTCTCTGTTGCATTCAACCGCTGAAGATTGCACCTTCACCGCCGAAAATATTGGCGCGTTCGTAAACATTAGGGCCACACAGCGATTCCTTTGGGATGAGGCGGTCGCTCACTCAGCCGATGCGCCCGGCGCCGAGAGTAGATTCCGAGCAGATCGCTCAGCGGTCTTGATTGAGCACACATCGGCCAACCCGAATGGGCCGTTCCATGTGGGAAGGATTCGCAACGCAGTAATCGGAGACACGATGGTTCGCCTTGAACGCCTCGCTGGCGCCGAGGTGAGATCGGAGTACTACGTCGATGACATGGGCAAGCAGGTGGGTATCCTGTGTTGGGCGTTGGAGAACCTCGACGAAGCCAAGGTGGATGAGACTCTGGCAGAGGTAGGGCTGGACATCGATGACAGTCGAACCAGACACGCTGGCAAGGAGGACCACAACCGGGTGAGATGGTACCAGGCAGCGAACCAGATCCGAATCGATGATGAGACAATCGAAGATGATCTAGCCGCCTTGATTAAAGCGAGCGAAGAGGGTGATAGGGATGTTCTCTCACGATTCTCAGAGGCATTCCGTCCAGTTCTCGATGGCATGCTTGAGACTTTGACTCGGCTGGGCATCGAGTACGATGTCTTCACCGACGAGTCAAGATTCGTCCTCGATGGCTCGGTCGATGATGTTGTTCTGAGGCTGCGATCCTCAGAGTTGTGTCACGAAGCGGAGAATGGCGCAGCCTATCTGGAACTCGAAGGACGAGGAGTGGCCGGTAAGAGCACTCGTTTCTACTTCATGAGAGGAGATGGAACAAGCCTCTATGCGACCCGTGACATCGCCTACCACGAGTGGAAATCCGAAACTAGTTCGCGCCTCCTAGATGTTCTTGGAGAGGACCATCGTTTGCAATCAAAGCAGGTTTCTATTGCTCTAGATGAGTTGGGCTCTCCTCGTCCTGAGGTGCTGTTCTACGCGTTCACGAAACTACCGGATGGGAAGATGAGCACTCGCCGAGGTAACGTCGTATTCGTAGACGATCTGCTGGATGAGGCGGTGGCGCGGGCGGCCACGGTCGTCTCTTCGATCAGGGATGATCTTGGACCTGAGGAAATCGCTGCGATCGCAGAGGCGGTCGGCGTCTCCGCGGTCCGCTTCAATATCGCTCGAATCGCTCCGGAGAAAGGTATCGAGTTCAGATGGGAAGACGCTCTCTCCTTTGAAGCTGACAGCGCTCCATTCATCCAGTACGCCCACGCCAGAGCCTGTTCACTGGTTAGGAAGGTGGATCTTGCAGGTATCGATGCGGAGGCAGCACTGCACGGCTCGCTCGCCAGCGGGGTTGGAGATGGCCCACTGCCACGTGTGGCCATCGACCTGCTTCGGGCCATCTCCTTGCTGCCAGAAGAGCTTGCTAAATCCGTTGATGAATTGCGACCCAATCGGTTCTGCAATGCGGTCAACGACTTAGCAGCAAGATACAACCGATTCTATAGAGAGTGCTACGTGTTGACTGAAGAAGGCTTGGAGGGGAGATTCCTGGCAATCTCGGAATCGGCTCGTCACCATCTACGTATCTCCGCCGAATCGGTTGGGATAGTGGCCTTGGAGACGATGTGATAGATCAGATCTCTTCAGCAATCCCGTCAGCGAGTTCCGATTCCAACACGAATCCGGCGGCGGCAGCCCTACCTTTCATCTCGATTAGGTTCTCGTATGCATCGTCGTAGTCATCACCTTTGTCAGTGTCGCTCGCGGCGGGCCAACCACAATCCCAGCGCCTCGGGTCTATCGCGTTCGGAGCAAGCCACGCCCTGCACATTCGTTCATGGCACTCCGCCTTTTCGTTCTCGCCCTTCACCCAGAAAGTCGCTCGGGCGCAGACCGGACAGGTGGATAAGGCGTACCAAACCTCGGTGCGGACGCAGTCCGGACCAACTCGGCCAACGGTCCAGGAATCGATGCGAATCTCGATCACGTCAGTTCCTTGAGCATCCGCCATGAAACCACGGGCGACATTCTCGGCTTGCGACACGAGAGGTACCATGCCCAGAACATCCGTATCCCCGTCCCTCTCCACCGTGGCGACTACGAAGACCTCGCCGACCTCCTCGATGGTCGTTGGCTTGACCTCGGCGAATCCTGCACCCACTGGCCCTGAACCACGACTGCGAGATTTAGGTGCCAGAGGTACGAAGGTCGGCTTCACAGCCTTCTCTGCTTCGGGGGATTCATCCTCCTCGTCGCCCTTCTCCTCAGCTTCGCTCACGCTTGCTGCGGATAGCGGGAGACGGATGAATCCAACGCCTGAATCGAGCCGAAGCGCTAGGATCGATTCGGACGGGAGCACCTTCATCTACGCTTACCGAGGGCGGGGTCCATGGTAGATGTCGGAGATGATGCGCCTGACTTCAGATTACTCGATACTGATCGCAATATAGTGACCGGGGTTGAGCACAAGGGTCGCAAGGTGGTGCTCGCCTTCTTCCCAGCGTCATTCACCGGGGTATGTACGAAGGAGATGTGCACCTTTCAGGATTCGCATGCAAGGCTCGATTCAGCAGATGCAACCATCCTTGGGATTTGCGTAGATTCACCATTCTCTAATGGTGCCTTCGCGACTTCCAATGGAATCTCCTTCCCCATCCTATCCGATTACGAAAGATTGACGATTAGAGCGTATGGCATTGCGCACGAAGACTTCGCCGGCATGGAGGGTTACACTGCCTCGAAGCGCGCAATCTTCGTCGTGGATGAGGATGGCGATGTCTCTTACAAGTGGGTCGCCGATGTCCCGTCCGAGGAGCCAAATTACGAAGTGATAATGGCTCACATAGAATCGTGATATCCGATTGATGATCAGGCCCTCCTATCCAATCCATTGCACAGCGTTCGGGATAGGTTCGCGAACGGGCTGCTGCAGCACTCCTGAACACTGGCCATTAGAAAATGGCTGAGAATCTCAGAAGTCACGCTCGTGGACTAGGATTAGGTGCCATCCGAATTCGGTGTTCACCGGATCTCCGACCTCGCCTAACGACTGTTCTCGGCACGCGGCGTCGAATTCGGCGACCATCTGACCAGATACGAACCACCCAAGATCGCCTCCACGACGTCCAGAGGGGCAGGTAGAGTTACGTTTCGCCCTCTTCGCGAACTCCTTCCCGGGCTTGCGCGCCCTTTGAATCAGGTCCAGCAATGTCTTCGCCTCCCCTTTGCTGGAAACGAGGATGTGACTAGCATGGATTCGATCTCCCATTCCGAACACCTAGGTAGTACCGACAATCTAGGTCCTATTCAGATAGGGGTCTCTCCCCATGCCAGATAGTGGACATAAGACCCATAGATAATGCCACTGACCTTCAGTGACTCCTCGTTGAACCTGCTCATGTCGTCGAGATAGGTGTGGTATTCCGATGAGCCGGATCCGTAGCACACAATTGCGTTACCGTATGGCGGTCCTTCAGCGGGGTCGATCTCGAAAACGAACGGTGCGTGATCGCTGTTGTAGGGCATCTCCTCGGAATCTAAGGTGCCTATAGAAATTGGATATTTGGATGACAGTTCGGGGTACGAAGCGTTGAATCTCGCCGCTATTGCTCGGATGTGCTCCATGTCTTCGGCTCCATTGCCGAACATCCACACCCCGTCACCTCGTTCAGCATCGACGTGATTCATGTCGAGGTTGACGTACATCCTCAGATTCGCAGAAAGGTCCTCTCGATGCTTCTCAACCCAAGCCTTGGAACCCCAAAGTCCCTCCTCTTCTCCACCCCAAGTGCAGAACTTGAGGGTGTATGCTGGCTCACCCTTGCTCTCCCAGATTGCTCCCAATTGTTGCCCCAACTCCAGAACGGTGGAGGTTCCGGAGGTGTCGTCAACTGCTCCTGGACCATTGTAGACAGTGTCGTGATGAGCTCCGAAGATGATCATCTCGGAGGATGCTCCAGGAATTACTCCGCAAACCGTCCTGACATTCCTCGTTCCTTCGTTGTCCATCGATGTGAACATCGAGAGTCTGGCTGAGCCATTCAGAACCTCATCCATGATTTCGAGACCGGTGCTCTTTGAGACCATGATGAATCCGATGCCAGCCGGCATCGACTCAAATTCGTTGACTCTGACGCCCTTGAAGAAAGGGACGCAGTCGTCTGGAACGAGAACATCGCAGTTCTGTTGAACGTTGACAAGGATGAGTGCACGTAGGTCGTTCTCCTGCGCTGCGAGGAACAGATCAGTGTTGCCGGCGTTGTCCCCTTTGCCCCAAACTACGCCGACGCCACCTGAGGCACCGGTCCAATCGGCTTCGGCAGATCCGTTTCCGAGGTCGACTAGTGTGATGTCCTCACCGTAACGAATGTCGCTGGAACCAGAGTATCCTTGCAGGACGAAGTCGATTCGGTGCTCGTATTCGGTGACTGTTCGGCCGAAGTCCGCTCCGCTGCAGGGAGCGACGGTGTTCACTCCGAATATTGGCCCGGGGCTGCAAATGCCGAGGGATGGTTCCGACAGAATCTCGAACATAGGAACCTCGTGCTCCTCGATGGTAGCCCCCATTCCGGTCTGCGTTAGGTTAGCCTTGACGAATTCCGCCGTTGCTGTCTCCTCGACGGTTCCGCTGAGCCTTCCCTTCCACTCGGGATGGCCGAGTTGCACGAGTCCTTCAGCATATCCTCGAGCCCGAGACTCGTCGAAATCGATAAGCTGGTAGTCCGGCTCACCAGCTAGCCAATCAATGATACTCGGGCCAAGGACAACCGCCCCTCCAGCGGACGCTACGACTACGATCAAAGCAGAGATTAGAACCGGAATCGGCAGCCCTCGGATGGATTGCACTGGGTCATGCCGCATTCGGGCGAGGAACGAGATCTCGGAGGGAGTTGTTGTGGTATCAGCGCGGTCGTTATCGACGAGACTCGCCTCAATCGTTTCTCCACCATCGTATTCGATTAGTCGTTCGACCAACTCGCTCTTCCTTCCTCCAACAGGTAAATCTCGGTCGCGAAGTAGACCCTTGAGTTCGGTTACCGTCATTCCTTCGTAGGCGTCCTTGCCATCCATCGGTTCGCCCTCCATACCTTCCTCAGACGGCCTCCCTTTGAACCGATGGGTTGCCCGCTCATCTCCGCCGCAGCGTCGCTCACGCGGGCGCGGCTACTGGCGTTCCAAATCGATGCCAATCGGAATCCAATACAACCATCCTAGAGCATTACAGGCTAGATTTGATCCATAATGGAACAATCCAAGGTTGATCAGCCACGGTCGACCTCGACACCGGTCCATCTAACAGCCAAATCGTTCTCAACCCCCATTTGATCGAGTATTCTCTGGACGATGAAATCGACTAGGTCATCGATTGTCTCAGGAGAGTGGTAGAATCCGGGACTGGCAGGAATCACGACCGCGCCCCATTGGGATAGTTTCGTCATGTTCTCGAGATGGACAGTGGCGTATGGCGCCTCTCTAGGAACAACGATTAGTCGCCGCCTCTCCTTCAGCGCGACTATCGCGCTCCTTGTAACGAGGTTGTCTGAGATGCCTCCCGCGATTCTGCCGATTGTCGTACCCGAGGCAGGTACAATGGCACAGGCAGTCCAAGCAGCAGAACCGGATGCTGATTTGGCAGCTAGATCGTCAGGATTCTCTAGGATCGCTCCCGTCGAATCAGCGAGAGATTGCGGCGTGATACCGCATTCCAAGTCGAGGTTGATTGCTCCAGTGCTCGTGACTATCAGGCGGACTGTCCAAGCAGCCGAACGTAATTCTTCCACCAACCTGACGCCATACCTGGCTCCAGAGGCTCCGGTGATGGCCACGACAGCTTCAGGCATCAGTCAGGGGTGGCGATGCGTCCACTTCAAGGCTCGTTCAGGCGCAGGTCAGCGAGGAACCCGGATAGAGCCCCCATGGATGTGATGAATCTAGCCAGATCGCCACCCCAAGCGATTCGCATCCAACCATCCAATCTTCCATCGAACATCAATCCCGGAACTGCTAGCAGGCCACGAGGGAGAGCGTACCTCTCAATTGCCGCCAATGATGAGTGGCCATTGGGTAGAGGGATGCATCCGAAGATCCCGTATCTTGGTGGAGTCCATTCTATCTCATGTTCCTCAAGAACCTCAAGCAGTAGGGGTAGGTTCGATTCCCTCTGCGTACGCATCGAGAGAAGTGCCTCATCCAGATTGGGCCAAACCGCTGTCGCAATGCTGCGTGACGGTATCGATATCATTCCCTGCACATGATGGAATGCAGAAGTCATCCGGCGCGCGATGTTCTCCTCACAGATCGACCATCCGAATCTGATGGAACCCAAGCCATAGCACTTGGTCAACGAATTGATGGAGATCGCATGCTCCGCCTCCCTCCACAAAGGTCGGTGTTCCGGAGCACCTCTACTAGCATCGAGATAAACCTCATCGCTGACGATCTTTACTCCGTTGCTAGCTGTCACTTCGATGAGCCAATCCAAGTCATCGTCATCTAGATGGTGTCCGCTCGGATTCTGCACTTGGGTCAATACCACAGCGCACACTCCTGGAAGAATTTCCTCAAGCCCCTCTCGGTCGATTCTCCAAGGTCCGCTGTCTGTCTGGTAGGCGGGCGATCTATCGAAGGGCACGGCCTCGCAACCGAGGATTCTAGCAGTCTGCGAAATCGGAGAGAAACCGGGGCGTTCGACTGCCACCCTAGGAACCCGTCCCGGTTCGGATTCTTCGATCACTGCCATCAGGGCGAGCGAGAACAACTGTAGAGTTCCATGTCCGCATACGACCTGTTCTGGCGCACACCCCTCTCTGGCCGATACGAGGTCACGAGGATCGATTGAGGTGCCATGGCCCTGATCGATCAGCCGCTCCGTAAGTTTCCCCCCCGAAGCGAGGGATGAGAGATCCCAAGGGTGCTGGTGACCAGATTGGGAAAGGTCGTGAGGGTACCTTTCTGCCAGTCTTTCAACATACCAAGTTAGGTGTTCGACAGAAGGTATCATGCTGCCTCTGGCAGGTCCTCCTAATAGAGGCTCAAAGGGGTGCAGTGACAACCTGATACACCTCGGAGAAACCCCTCAGCGACGATTGTTGATCTTCTTGAGGAGACGAAGTATCTCGATGTACAGCCATACTAGGGTCACGAGCAGTCCAAATGCCGCTCTCCATTCCAATTCCTTGGGGGCACCGTTCTCGACCCCTCTCTCGATGAAATCAAAATCAGCGACCAAGGTCAGAGAGGCGATTGCGATGACCACCAATGAGAAGCCGATGCCGATTGGTCCCGATGAGTGAATGTAAGGAACGTGGATTCCGACCAGCGCGCCGGCGAATGAGAAGAGGTAGATTAGGAATATCGCGCTTATTGCCGAAGCCAAGGCGATTCTCATGTTCTCCGTATATGGGATGGCCCCGGTTCTATAGATTCCAAGCATGACTGCAAATATTCCGAAGGTGAGCATAACGGCTTGCGGGACAATCGCTACATCCGGATACATCAGAGCCGCGATGGTAGACATACCGCCGAGCATGAATCCCTCGGCGGTCGCATAAAGGGAGACGAGCAGAGGTGAGGTTCTTCCAGTAGTGATGATGACTATCAACAGAATGAACCCAACTATCCCTCCGATGATCATCGCCAGCATTGCTAGACTTACCTCGCCAGACATCCAAGTCAAGGACCAGACCATACTCGCAGCCGAGACTACGAGTGCGAGCAGAATCCCGGTCTTGGTGACTACTCCCTCGATGGTCATCCTGTCTTGGTCCACTTCGATTCCTAGAATCGACGCGAAGGTGCCTTCGTTCAGAGCTGGATTGCCAGACCTATACATTGAGCCCGCGAGGACGGCTGGCGTTCTCAAGGATTGCTCATTCAGATTTTCCCGGCCTCTCCGTCCAATCGATGCGCTTCCCGATGCTTCGACCCATTGACGATTCGATGCACTCGAGTAGCGCCTCCTCGAAGCGGAATCGGTCTATCTTGGCCCCATGACGATCGACATTCTTCCCGATGGCTGCGAGCGAGGTGGTAGTTCCAGCCTCAAGACCGCAGCCTTGCAAATCCTCAACTCGACCAGGCTCCGTGTCGATGTTGATTGAGACGCCGTGTCTACTCACCCAATGTCGGAAGGAGAGGCCGATGCTCGCTATCTTCGCCCCATCGACCCAGACTCCCTGCATGCGAGGGTCTAGATGGCCATCTATGCCTAACTCCGACAACGCGTTGATGACCCAGCATTCGAGCAGGTTGATCACCTTGGGAACCGAACGCTCCTCTAGATTCCAACCGAAGACAGGGTAGACGACGCACTGCCCAGGTCCATGGTAGGTGATGTCTCCACCTCTGTCGACGTCCCTTACTTGATAGGAAGATTCGACCTCAACTCCGTCGCGCTGCGCTCTAGGTCCTCTAGTGACGATTTCCGGGTGCTCGACGAGGATAAGAGAGTCCGGTATCTCGTACGCGATTCTGAGGGTCTGCAGCCTGCGCATCTCATCGTCAACCACGGAATGTTCGAGGACACCTGCATCGATCACCAGAATCGATGCGAGGTCATCGGCCATCTGAGATCACCCGTCATCGACCACTTTACCATCCGTTGCGGCCTTAAGCTAGGTCAACCCATTCCAGATGTTGGCCCAGATTCTCCCCGATGGTCCTAGAATGGCCCACTGTCATGGGCGTGGTTCGTGGATGACCGTTGAAAAATCGACCGGATCGGTCGGAGGGGAAGGACTCTGTCACACCGAGTGTATTGCATGTCCGAGTGACTTCAGGATTGACTCGTGGAACGATTCCGTCATCGTCGGGTGGGCGTGCACCGTCTGTGCGACATCTTCGAGGGTAGCACCCATCTCTAGAGCGAGGACGAATTCACCACTGAGTTCTGCGATATGACTGCCCACTGCTTGTATGCCAAGTATGAGGTGATCAGAAGAGCGTGCCACGACTCGAACGAAGCCACCGCTCTTGTCCGCCTCCAGAGTCAGGGCTCGGCCATTGCCTGCAAGCGGGAACTTGCCGACCACTACATCGCATTCGGCAGCCGCCTGATCGGGATTCATCCCTACACTGACAATCTCCGGTTCGGTGAATACTATTGCAGGTACCGCGACCTTGTCCCAAGCCCGGCTCCTTCCAGCGATGATCTCAGCCACCATCTCCCCTTGGGCACTCGCCTTGTGTGCCAACATCGGCTCACCGGCCAGATCTCCGATGGCGTATACTCCGCGCATGTTCGTCCCGCACCGTTCGTCGATGGCGACGAATCTCCCTGATTCATCCATGGCGACTCCCATTGAGTCGAGACCCCAGCCATCGATGTTCGGCCGCCTACCAACCGTGACGAGGACCTTGTCGACGGTGGTGGATGAAGCACCACCTTCCTGATCGGTCCATGAGATGGTCACCATACCGTTGGGTTCGCTATTCGTACCAGTTGCCGAGCAACCAGTGTGCACGACCAATCCGTTCCGCTTCATCCATCGTTCCAGAGGGCGTCTCAGTTCGGCGTCGAACATCGGTAGCACCGACTCCATACCCTCGATGACGGTCACCTCGGAGCCGAGGCGGCGCAAGGCACAGCCCAGCTCTAATCCGATGTATCCACCGCCAACCACCGCGAACGAATCGGGCAAATTGTCGAGTTCGAGTGCTTCCGTCGAGGAGATGACACGATCTCCATCAATAGGCATGAACGGTAAATCGATTGGCGAGGATCCTGTGGCTAGGATGACGTTGGAGGCTTGGATTCTGACAACATCCCCGTCCGTGAGCTGGACATCGCATGTCTTGGCGTCTCGGAATGTCGCCCAACCGTGCAGGAGATCGGCTCCTGCTTTTGCCAGCAGTGTCTCGACGCCCTTGTTCAAGCGATCCACTATTCCATCCTTCCAATCGATTAGGGCTTCCATCTCTATCTTCGGGTCCTCAGCCTTGATCCCCATGTGACCTGCCTCGGCAGCGTGTTCGGCCAGTGCTTCAAACCGCTCGGCAGCGTGAATAATCGCCTTTGATGGGATGCAGCCTCTGATGAGACAGGTGCCGCCCGCTCTGGACCCCTCGACGATAATCGTGTCGAGGCCTAGTTGAGCCGCCCTGATGGCAGCGACGTATCCACCGGGGCCGGCGCCAACCACCAAGACCTCGCAACGTCGCGATTTGGCCATCTCGATGCCCCCTGATAGCCGCTTCCTCACATGAAGATCAGAGCCGGATGCTCTAGCATCCTTTTGATGGTCTGCACAAGTGCTGCCCCATCTGATCCATCCACCACTCTATGGTCGAATGACGAAGAGAGGTTCATCATGCGCCTGACCTCTATTCTTCCTTCGACCACCATCGGACGCTCCAGCGCCTTGTGGACGCCAAGTATGCCGACCTCAGGATGGTTGATGATTGGTGTCGCTCCGATACCTCCATCCCGACCTAAGCTGGTAATCGTGAATGTCGATCCTCCGAGTTCATCGACAGCTATGGTCCCGTCTCGTGCGGCGCCGCTCAACCTGCCGAGTTGGGCTGCAGCGGTCCACACATCCATCTCCTCCACGTGCTTGACAACGGGAACATAGAGTCCTCTCTCGGTGCTCGTCGCGATGCCTAGGTTGACCGCCTCGTGCCTGATTACGGTGTTGGCATCCTCATCGTGGATGGCATTGCACTCGGGATGCGATGGCATCGCTCGAGCAATCGCGAGCATGATGAAAGGCAGGTATGTGAGCTTCGGTTGTTCTGGCGCCCTGCTGTCATTGAGCGCCTTCCTCAGCGCCTCCAATTCGGTCACATCGACCTCCTCAAAGTACGAGAAGTGTGGGATGTTGCTGCTGCTGATGACCATCTTCTCAGCAATCTTCCTACGAAGGCCCATGACCGGATGCTCACTGGCCCCAGTCCGCTTCACTCCAGCCGGCTTGGAGGGCAGAGGTTGCATCGCGCCGCTAACAGATGCGCCAGCCAAACGTGCGTCTAGGTCGGCATGGGTGACGCGGCCGGCAGGACCGCTGCCTGCTATCGTCGCGAGATCGATGCCGCTCTCACGAGCCCGGTGGCGTACGGCGGGGCTCGCTATCGCCCGTCCTCCCGTATGGGTCGATGGTGGAGTCTGCACGCTTTGTGGAAGCGCTTCGGTCTGACCCGAATCCTCTAGTTCGGCAGTCTGGTAGGTCGGCTCCGGATCGCTCGCGACTGATGCAGTTTCAGACTCACTGGTATCAGCCTCTTCATAGTCCGCGTTTCCCCCTCCCTCCACTTCGAACTCGATGAACACCTTGCCGACTGGAATCACTTCTCCGACTGCACCGGTAGCTGAGAGGACGGTGCCATCGACTGGACTGGGAATCTCCACGGTCGCCTTGTCTGTCATCACCTCGAGGATTGGGTCGTCCTCGATGACCTTCGATCCGACCTCTACATGCCAGACGACGATCTCACCTTCGACGACTCCTTCACCGATGTCCGGCAATCTGAATTGGTACAACCCCATACTCAAACCTCCTGCGTCCGACCGATTGCCTCGGCTATGCGGTGTGGGCTCGGCATGTAATCCCATTCCGTCGTGTGGGGGAAAGGAGTGTCCCAACCCGTCACTCTCTCGATTGGCGTCTCTAGATGCCAGAAGCAACGCTCCTGAACACTAGCGGCCATCTCGGCGCCGAATCCACTGGTCTTAGGAGCCTCGTGCACAATCACACATCTCCCGGTTCTTCTGACCGAATCGACCACGGTCTCTCGGTCCCATGGGACGAGCGACTGCAGATCGATAAGGTCGCACGACACACCTGAGATGTCGATCGCCGCTTCGCTGACATGGACCATCGCTCCCCATGAGATGACTGTGCAATCATTACCTCTCTTGACCATCCTCGCTTGTCCTATCGGTATCCTGAGGGTGCCTTCAGGAACCTCGGCATCAGGGTGGTCAGTCCACGTCGGAACAGGGTGTGGGGCACCATTGAAGGGGCCTCTGTAGCAGCGCTTAGGCTCGAAGAACACGACCGGGTCGTCGGATTCTACCGCGCTGGTGAGCAGACCCTTGGCGTTGTGTGGGGTCGAACAGTAGACCACCTGGAGGCCTGGGGTGTGGGTGAATTGCGACTCTGGTGACTGCGAGTGGTGATGGCCTCCACGGATTCCTCCTCCTGCAGGTGTGCGTACCGTGACAGGGGTCCAGAACTCGCCTCCCGAACGGTGCCTAATCTTCGCTATCTCGTTGACGATTTGATCGTAGGCAGGGAAAATGTAGTCCGCGAATTGCATCTCGGCCACCGGTCGCAAGCCGTTCAATCCCATTCCCATCGCCATGGATGCTATGCCACCCTCTGCCAGTGGTGTGTCGAAGACTCGGTGCGCTCCATGTTTATCCTGCAATCCATCTGTGACCCTGAATACGCCTCCGAAGTAGCCGACATCCTCCCCGAAGACAACCACCGAAGGATCGCGTTCCAGCAGGTCGTCGAGGGCGCTGTTCAGCGCTTGGATCATGTTCATGCTAGGCATTAATGACCCTCCATTCAGACGCCGAGCTCCTCTCGCTGCTCTTGGATGTGCCACGGTATCTCAGCGTAGACATCGGAGAAGATTGTCGAAGCGGACGGCCATGGTCCATTGGCGAGGTCGCCGTAGGAGGTCGCCTCCTTGTACGCCTCTACGATCTTTGAGTCGATTCTATCGATGGCTGACCGATGCTTTTCATCATCCCATTCGCCAATAGCCACCAGATGTTCGCGGAGGCGCTCGATTGGATCTCCTCCGGGCCATTCCAGATGCTCTTCTGCCGGCCGGTATCTGCTTGGGTCATCGCTGCTGCTGTGAGCGCCGGATCGATAGGTGAAGACCTCGATGTGAGTGGCACCAGCACCAGAGGCCGCCCGCTCCCTAGCCCATGCGGTGACCGAGTACAGAGCTAGGAAGTCGTTCCCATCTACACGGAATGAGGGGATGTCGTAAGCGATTCCACGCTCTGCGAAGGTCGCACCGCCGGTTGCGAGGTTTCGATGGGTACTGATGGCGAATTGGTTGTTGACCACGTTAAGGATGACTGGCGGCTTGTAGACGCTTGCGAAGTTCAGGCCGTAGTGATAGTCGCCCTGAGCGCTGGTGCCGTCACCGAGCCAAGTTATCGTGACCTCGTCATCTCCCTTGTAGGCACTCGCCATCGCGACACCCACCGCTTGGTTGAACTGGGTACCCACAGGGCTGGAGATGGAGATGAATCGCCCATCTTTCCAAGTGTAGTGGACCGGCATCTGCCTCCCTTTCACATTGTCCATCTCGTTGCCGATGCAGTGGTTCATCATGCTGACTAGATCGCGTCCTCTAACGAACTGAGCTCCAGGCTGTCGGTATGACGGGAATATCCAATCCTGTGGTTGCAGAGCCATCGTTTGCGCAATCGCCACTGCCTCTTCACCGTACGAACGCATGTAGAAAGAGAGCTTCCCAGTCCGTTGCAGTTTCATCATCCGGTCATCGTATATGCGGAGTCGAAGCATGTGCTCCAGCCCCTCGCGGAGAACATCGGGTGAGAGATTTGGGTCCCAGGAACCCGACGCTTTGCCGTCATCTCCTAGGACTCTCACTAGACCGCGTGCGTGCTCCATCGTGTCAGCGGCTTCACAAGATCTAGGTTCGGGCCTATTCAAATCGCCCGGCTTCCATGGCCAAGATGCGAACTCAGCTTCGTCACCGGGCCTGTGTGGGGCGGTCGGGACGCAGTAAGGGGACGCGGTGGCTAGAGGCGTCTCCTCCGACATGCCACCGGCTTGTGGGGGCGTGCTATCATGGTTCCCCAATTCGATCTTCGTCCGCATGCTCGGTTCCTCCTCCGACCTCATTGAACGATGTGCGTGATGGCAGACCCTGATGGGTCGGAAGCGATGGGCGGTGATTCTCCGAGCGCTTCGAAGAGTAATCGTCCAGCCCGGTAGGATGAGCGGACAAGCGGTCCAGAAGCGACCGCAAGGAATCCCGCTTCGCGTGCCTCGGCATCCCAGTCAGCGAATCTATTCGGCTGTGGAAATCGATCGATAGGAAGATGTCTGTCGGAAGGTTGCAGGTACTGTCCTATGGTGAGGATGTCGACCCCCGCACCTCGAAGCCGTTCGATAGCATCCGATACTTCCTCATCGGTCTCACCAACTCCGACCATCAAGCTCGACTTAGTCATCAGGTCAGGTCGCAGTCTCTTGGCCTCGAGCAGAATCAAGATTGATTGATCGAAGGAAGCGCGGGCGTCGCGGACAATCTTATCCAATCGAGGCACGCATTCCACATTGTGTGCGAATACTTGGATCGGCAAATCAGCGAGGAGATTAGCCAGCGCCTCCATGTTCCCATCGAGGTCCGAGCACAGGAACTCGAGATTGACGGATGGAACCCGATCGTGGACGGCCAGCAGGCATGATCTGTAGTGTGATGCACCACCGTCGTCTAGGTCATCCCTGTTGACGCAGGTCACGACAGCGTGGTCGAGCCCCATCGATTCGACCGTAGCAGCCAATCTGTCCGGCTCCTCTGGATCCAGTGGTGGTGGTTCTCGAATGGTTCCGACCGCACAGAATCTGCATCCACGTGTGCAGGTTTCTCCTGCGACCATGAAGGTCGCAGTTCCCCGACCCCAACAATCGTGTATGTTCGGACAACGCGCCTCTTGGCATACCGTGTGCAAGGAGCCGTCCAGAACGGCATCTCTCGTGGAGTTGAATCGAGTCTGTCCGGCTCCGGTAGGGAGTCGGGTCCTGAACCATCTAGGCAATCGTTTTCGTTGCCCACGGCGGCGGTCCACGGCCGACATCCTCGCGCTGCCACCGCAGCCACCAGAGTTCGCCTCATCTGGTTCATGGATGATTGGAAGACGCCTTTCATCCTCCATCGCGACTGCCCCCCCTAGCAGGTCTCGGAGCCTGCCGGATATACGTTCGCTCAAACTCGCCCCTGGTCTCCGGATGCCAGAAAGAGCCAGACATGGGTTCTCCGGCACCCTGAAGTCGCATAGTCCTACTCGACCACCGATGCCGGCGGCAATCATCACCGGAGCATCCCGCAGAATAGGGCGGGCTATCGCCCTCCGTCTCGCGGACGACGGCTACGATCTCATTGTTCATCATCGATCGTCCGCAGATGCAGCCGATGATGTCGCAACTGTTGCGCGTTCCTTAGGAGTGGAGAGCGCTGTCGTCTCCTGCGATTTGACCGATCTAGGTTCCGCCGAGAAACTGGTAGGAGCTGCCTTCGAGAAGTTCGGTAGTGTGGGTGCCTTGGTCAACAGTGCCTCCATGTTCGAAGCAGACGATTGGCAAGACGTCACCATCGAGATGATGCAGGCCCACATGGCAGTGAATGTCTTCGCACCTCTGGATCTCAGCAGGGCCGTAGCCTCAGCCGCGTCCAAATCAGACGCCGACCCAGGATCTGTGAGCATCGTCAACATCCTAGATCAGAAACTAATCAATCCGAACCCCGACCACATCTCATACACGATGTCCAAGAGCGCTCTAGAGGTACAGACTAGGATGCTCGCTCGAGCCTTGGCACCCATTGTTCGAGTAAATGCAGTCTCACCCGGTCACACCGCACCCTCACCCCGTCAGTCGGAGGAGTCGTTCCAACGCGCACAGTCCTCATCCCCACTCGGTTTCGGTCCATCTCCTGGCGACATAGCGGACGCGGTCTCGTTTCTCTGCCACACCCGTTCTGTGACCGGCCAGATACTGACGGTCGATGCCGGAGAGCACATGCTCTCAAGATTACGAGACGTTGAGTATGAATGGCATGGGTCAGGATTGATAGAGCGAACTCCATCGGAGTGACTATGCAAGAGAGCGCATTGATGGTTCTTCTCCGAGAGCGCGGGACGGGCTTCACTACGCTGTTCGTCGAGGGCCTCGTGAAGAGAGCTGACATCGGTGTCCTCGACCATGAAAGAGGCGTCCTTCAACGGCTGCGATTCGATGTCGAGGTGCACATCAAGGGCGCCTCGGCCCCGGTAGAGGATCGAATCGATGCAGTGTTGGACTACGATTCTATTGAGGCATCGATTGATCGGCTACTTTCAGGTCCTCGCAGCGAGTTACTGGAAACCCTGTGTAGCCACTTGCTCGACTCATTGCTCTCATCACCTGAGGTCACTGCTGCATCGGTATCCATTGCCAAGATGGATGTCTTGGATGGTGACGCATCTGTCGGCTGTCGTATGACCCGCTTCGTCGATCATGTGACGGTCTAGCATGACCGCCCATCGACATATATCCTTGACCCATCCTCGCAGGTGTCATGGTGTGGCGAGTCGCACATGATTTCGATCCGTCCCGACCCATCTCCGGTGGGAGATTCGGCCGGACTTCAGTCCACAGTTCTCTGGAATTCGAGATCTCGGGCGGACATCTGCGAGCCCATCTTGGACCTGCGACCGCAGAGTGGCCTCTCTCCTCCCTCGCTGCCGTTCATGTCGAAGAAGTGGGGACAAGATTCCCACCTATGTGGTCGATTTGGATTGATCAGGAGAGCCGTTCCTTCGAATTGATGCGAACCACGGATCAGATTGACGCGCTCATACTAGGGGAAAGGATCGCAGCCCACGCTGGCGTCCGTTTCGCAGAGCACACTGGACGAGAGGTCGAAGCGGACGAGCATGGATTGAGCGTCATCCAGCAGATTGCCCGATATCCAGATCGCTGGGATCGTCCACCAAGGACCGAATCGATGCGCGGTAGGGTCGTCGCGAACGAAGATTCTGTGATTGCACATCTGCCATCCGAGTTGCAGACATCCTCCTTCGTTCTTCTCGGACTGGCTATCGTCTTGGCAATCGCGAGCGGTCCATTGAGTTACCTAGCTTTCTTTGTCACTCAGCCCGTCCTTGGTATGATCCAACTCTTCTGGATGCCTCTTCTCTCCTTGTTCGTAGTCATACTTTCCGCGGCATGGTTGAATCAGTTGCATCATAGTGTTGAGTCGAAGCACCGTTTGGTCATTTCGAAGAATGGGGTGGAACTGCGTGGTGCTCTCTTCGGTATACTTCCGATTCCCGGCACGGTGGTTCATCTCTCCGAACTACGAGACATCGATGCCACCGAACGACGAGGATTGACGATACTCCTAGGTGACCGCCGATTCAACTGCAGCATGGATGTGCTAGAGGCGGAATGCCTCATCGGAGAGATTGCCAGCTCTCTGGAGGACATCGGAGCCATCCCCCGGCAGATGGCCGCGCCTCCGGAAGAGGAGTGAGCCGACCATTTCCTTTCCTAGGGGCCCGGCCGATGTGGGAGAGGAGGAATTCCAAGGTGGCCTCATTCCAAACTCGATAGAGAACGGCATCTTGAGCCCATCAGCAGCCCTATGCGAAGGTGGTGCGGGGAGAGGGATTCGAACCCTCGAACGCTGTTTGCGCCCGGAGCTTAAATCCGGTGCCTTTGACCGCTCGGCAATCCCCGCGAGCCGCCATCGTGCGCCGGGCAATGAATACTGCCCCGAGCGCGGCTTCACTTGCTCACGATTCACAAACGGTAAAACGAGGTTGTCGTCACCCACTACCGTGCTATCCCCTCAAGTCGGCGGCGGACGGGCGTCCTATGGACGCCATTGGGCGGCTCTGTTCGTCCTCACCATGCTGCTTGCTTCGTGGTCCGGAGCCTCTGGCCAGATGTCTCCAATGGAGGGGCATCAAGGATCTCTCGATGCTGATTCTACCCGACTGAGCACCTCGTCGCAGTCCTTCCACGACTACACGCTCTTCTTAGCCAGATCAAATGGCTCGGCTGGAGGTGATGGTTTCATCACCACCAAGGTGCCCTCCAGTGGCGGCCAAGAAGAGGAACAGGCGGGAGACACGGATGTGATATTCCGATCACCTGCGATGCTCGAGGATCTGACGATCAAAGGACGCGCGAAGCATGGTTCTTCATCGACCTACTACCTTCCGAGTACGTTGTTCATCAAGGCAACCGGTCCAACCAATGCGACTGCCGATTGGAAGATTACCCTGCTGAATGACGGCGACATCGTCGCCGAGGACGATTGGAACACTGTCGTCTGTACACCAACCTTCCTCGAACCTTGCGGCTTCGACGAACGTTCGTTTAAGTTGGAGTGGAATGGCCCGGGAGCTAACGGCGACCGGTTCAATGTCAGCAAAGGAAACCAGTTGGTTTTGGAGGTCCGTGCCGACCTCGATTGTTCTTCAAACCAACCAGGAGGGCCGTCCGATGCTAGTGGGACAGAGGGGCGGCAATTCGGTCAACCCGAGTGCGCGGCTTGGATTGCGTACAATGAGATCGATGGAGCAAGCGACCGTTATTCGTTCATCGATGTAGAATCGAATGCTCTCAAGGAGAGCCTCATTCTTGTGCAGAGATCCGGAGCGGGACCTGGGGAGGATGTCCCCATCACCGAGTGGTTCCCCAATGATGTCCTCTCAGCAAGGACGATGCAGTTCCGTTTCCACGTAACCTCATCGTTCGGTAGATTCGATGTCGACACGGTGAAACTGACTGTGATCTCTCCGTCTGGAAGCAAGGACGTCGATCAGGAGATTGACGGACAGTTGGATGGGGTGGAGGACAATCATTGGGGCATAATCGGTACACATCAGTGGACATACCCGGGGGGTGTCGAATCGGGTGAATACGTGGTCCGGTTGGAGGTCACCGATATCCAGGGCAACGTGATCGTGATTGACCATCCGAATCTCCAGATGAGGAGATTCGGTGTCGCTCTCCGTCATGGTGATGATCGGAGCGTCGAGTATGTCGCTCCTGATCAGCAGACTTCGATTCCGTTGCAACTGCAACACCGAGGCTCAGTTTCCGAATCGGTTGAGGTCGAATTGAGGTTGTTGACCTCTCTTGGAAGCGCTTGGTTCAATGAGTTCGATCGAGATGATGGTTACACCTTGGAACGAGGTGGCGCAGTGATGAACCCGATTCTCACTCTCAGGGCTCCAAGTGACCTCACTGGTTCACCCAACGCAATAGAGATCAAGGCGACCGCTACCGCCATGATTGAGAACATCCCGACCGTTGTCCATGAGGATGTCCTCTATCTATCGTTAGAGAAGATCGATGTCTATGCACCCCCAATGGTCAGCATCTGGAACGGCAATCACAGTGAGCAGTACGCGAACAGCAGCCGCCCGGACGCTTTCGATACCAGCATCCCGAGATACGTGGAGGATGGCGAATTCACAACCTTCCTAATCGAGATCTTCAACACCGGATTCGACAGTGACACATTCCGGATAGATGTCCTTGAGAGATCGAAGGCAATCGTGCAGTTGTACGACAACGACACCAACCAGAGAATCCTCGAAGATGAGGGGGACGGGACTTTCCATACCGCGGAGTTGTCCCGACATACCACAGATGTCTTCAGGTTGCAGATCAAGCCCTCTGCCAATCGAGAGGATGGCGATACCGGTGTCGTACGGCTTCAAGTCATGAGCAGTGGCAACGGTAGCCACGCCAGCACCACGGAATTCACAGTGCAGCGAACCTTCGGTGTGCGTGCAGTCGTAGTACATGACTGCGACGGCGTCCCTCTTGGGTCCGTAAGTGAGGCTGCCTGCATCGTGGATGCAGATGATTCGATTGGGATGCGAATCAAGGTCACGAACAGCGCCACTGCGGGGACCGCTTCGACTTGGTGGCGCTTAATCAATCCAGCCGACTTGCCTGAGAATGCAGCCACCGACCCCGCTCTAGTCCAATGGGAATACCGTATAACCGATGCAGATGGCGATGGGATCGGCCGAGTCTCACTCGCCCCCCAGGAATCGACTGAGGTGATGCTGGACATCTCGCCGAAGCAGGAGATAGAGGTGGGTAATCACACCATCCTCCTTAGAATTGAAGAGGACACCACAGACGAAGACAAGGCATACTTCGACCTACCAATCATCGTACAAGTGTCGGCCGATGATCCATCCTTGCGTGTGGTCCAGGTGTCGAGATCCGAGTCACTCCGGCCCGGTGAGACTCGGGAGGTACAGATGAAGGTGCACAATGATGGCAACTCCCCCTTGCTGGTCCTCCTCACCGCAACGGTCGAACAGTCAAACTGGGATGCTGATGTGATTGGACCCTCAGGCTCTCCTCTGATTGAGATCGGGCCGTTTGAGGAGGCGGCCTTCACCCTCCGAATAACCGCGCCAGCGGATGCCAATTCCGGCACCGAGGTTCCAGTGCGCATTGAAGCCGAGCCCTACGGTACCAACACTTCGTTTGAGGAGGATGATACCGCGATCTTAGATGTCAGTGTGAAGATCGAGATTACCGGCATATCGGAGCGACTGATGAATGAGGTCAAGCATCCGAGGGTGACCACGGTCCTGTTCGGCATTGGAGCCCTCCTGTTGCTTGTGGCCGCCATGCAGAATCGGGTCAATCGCCGCCGTTGGGCAGAGCACACGGCGGCTCAGGAAGAGTGGTACGAGGATGAGGAAATCGAGGAATTCAAGGTTCGGGACGACCCACTGCCTGATCCTATCGGAGAAGAGGATACGGACGATGACGACATTGAGTTAATCGAACTGGTCGACGAAGACACTGATTAGAAGTCGTCCCACGCCATTCCAGACCTCAGCTTGGGTCCTGTGTCGCCCCTAGCGGCCTCCCTACTTGCCATTCTTCTCAGATCGGCATTTTCCTCTTCCTTGAACAATCCCCGCAAAGTGTTCCAAGAAATCGTCAAGGCGAACCAGCCAATCACGATGGTCGGGAACCATAGGATCACCCAATCTGGTACCTCCACATCGGCTGCCGGTTCGTCCGAATCATCACCGGCCTCGAGATCGATTCGATCTTCTAGCCCCTCGAGGAAGGCGGTTTGATTGGTCATCACTATGACCGCCCAAGCCAAGACTAGGAGCGCACCAATCAGATACTTACCCCTTCTAATCCACTTCGGGTCCGGATAGGGAGAATCCACCCATATCAGCTCGATCTCACGGATTTTCTCTGATTTCTTGTGCAGCTTCAGTACGGTTCTGCGTCGCACATTGCTTAGCATCCTAGCCTCATCTCCGGCGGACCAGAGGAAGACATCGAATCGCTTGTTTCGGTGGTTGGTACCGACCGCGACCATGCGAGGTTGCTCTGCGATCATGGGCTTGCCTCCTAGGAATCCCCACTTGTGGATTCTAACTATGGCCCCGTGTTCATTCAGAGCAACCCTACTAGAACGTCTGCTATACTTCCAGGCAGCGGCCCACATCAAAGGACCGGCAGCAATGTACTGGCCAGCCTCAACCTCTTCGGAGAAGCCGAATATGTAGGCTTGGATGCCGGCGACAACCAGCATGATTCCAACAGGGAATCCAAGCAGTGCCAAGCGAGCCTCAAGGACCGTGCTTCCAATCCGCTTGGCTCCTTTCCTCTGCTGCTTGGAGGCAACACGCACTCCTACTCCCAAATCGTGGTTCAACTTCAATCCTGTGCTGTATCGCAGCCCTATGAAAGCGCCTCCTATGGCCATCAATCCAATCGCCTAGATTCGCATTGCAATCACCATCCCGGCTCACTTTCCCGCGCGTGAGGGCGCGCGCATGTCCGAACATCGCTCCATTCTCCTTAAGGTGCGGATTGACCGCCTCGCGGTTGATTCACATGTCGCAGACATGCACGGCCTCCTGGTCCGCCGACCCACTCCGACCGCACCGCCAGAGTTCAATCACACTGGCCCTGCTGCTGCTGCTGTCTTCTCTGGCCGGCTTGCAATATGCATCTTGGAAGGCTCTCGCTAGCACTGATCAGGATGGTGACGGACTAAGTTATGGATTGGAATTCCTACTGAACACCCAGCCTCAGGACTGGGATAGCGACAACGACGAACTTCCTGATGGGTGGGAGTGGCTCCATGGTCTCGATCCACTGGATGGGTCGACGCTCACGAGCAACGGCGCTCAGGGTGACCCCGACGGGGACGGACTGTCGAACAAGGATGAGTACCAATACGCCATGCCGAACAATTGGGACTCTACCTCGACGCCCAACGAACTCGACAACGGAGTATGGTGGAATGGCACGGTCCCGACCCGTAACTGGGATGAGGAGAGTGCAATGCAGGCGAGCCAGGGCACAGGAACCGATGGCAGTGACGAGGATCCGATGGGGAACATCTGCGCAGATGGCATGGACAACGACCGCGATGGCGCCGTCGATGCAGCGGATTCGGATGGTGATGGCGACGCGGATTGCTCCAGTGACGACGATGATGGAGATGGTTTGATCGACGAGGACCCGGATGGTTACGATACGGACAACGATGGCATGAACGATGGCTGGGAGGTCGCGAACAATCTCGACCCTCGATCCCCCTCAAATCAGGATGGAGCCTCGGGTGATCCGGACGGCGATGGATTGGTGAATCTCTTCGAATACGTCAATCCGAGTTGGACCACACAGAACCAAGGCGTACCCTACTACATGCCCGGCCACCCATCTCAGCAGCGGACCGAGACCGAATCACCCTGCAACCCAGTCCTAGGCCTAGGCCCTGGCGGTTGCCAGTCTCTGACCGCCGAGGTGGATGGTGTCACATCGACGAATCCGCAGAGTGCCGACACCGATGGAGACGGATTGAACGACAGCTATGAGGCACTGACTCTCCGGACCGATCCCACCGCCTCTGACACGGACAGCGATGGCGTCTCTGACGGCGTCGAGGTGAACGGTGCCTATGGCAATCCTCCGCAGGCGAGTGACCCTAGGGACAACAACACCGATGACGATCCATTCGACGACGGCGATGAGGACATCGACGGCGATGGCGTTGTCGATGCAAACGAGACGGATCCCACTAGAAGAGAGGATTCTGGAGACTATGATGGTGACGGCATAGAGAATTGGGAGGAGAACCTGACTTGCACGCTCTGGAATATCGCCGACACCGACTACGGTGGAGTAAGTGATGGTCTGGAGCGCCAGAACCTCCATCAGACCGACCCCTGTCTCTCGACAGTGGACTTTTCTACCAACCACATCTCATATTCCTCACTCAGTCAAACCCTACTGGTCCAGAACGTGACTGGCTTCGGCGTAGGATGGAATGATTGGAGGCCCACCGCACCTCCGAGACAAGGATTTTACAACCTATCGAACGGATCCCTAATCCCCTTCACATACTCGTATACCGAGATTGTTGGAAGTGAGCATAGAATTGTCGGAGTGACGGTACCCCCTCCAGGTTCCACCACCGAGGTTCTCTCCAAGAACGGCTCATGGTGCTGGAATGCGAACATCCTCGCTGCGAACAACGTCGCTTGGTGCGATGACGACTACTACGACCACGACTTGGATGGCCTTGCCGATTGGGAGGAGCAGGCAGGAACCTGGGGTTTCACCAGTGATCCTTTCCTTTGGGATACTGATGGCGACACCGTCAACGATCTTGATGAGATTATGAATGGCACCGATCCAAACGAGCCATGTGACAACAATCGCGACAGCGATGGCGACGGATTGAACGATTATTTCGAGAACAACACTGGCTGCCCGATGATCTATGTTCCTGGTATGGGTGGCAATGGCTCGTTAGACACCTATGTTACGGATTATCTGACGCAGGACACGGACAATGGTGGGGTGGCGGACGGTCAGGAATATCTGGATGGGACCAATCCGCAGAACGATGCGAGCGACGATCAGAATCCGGCCGACACAGACGGAGACGGGATCCCGGATGCCGTCGAAAACAACACAGGTACGGACTGGCGTAATCCCGATACCGATGGCGGTGGGATGACTGATTACGAGGAGTGCCCGCCACAGTTCTGGATGTTCAACTGCCAAGGGAGCGGTCAGGATCCGTGGGATCCGACCGATGACATCAGGCCAACCGACATCGTGTTCTGGGCCAATAACACGACGAACGGCACGGATCCCTTCCAGTCACACTTTTGGCGTCAATACACATATGATGAATACACTGGAGTCGCCTTCGGCGTAAACCAGTCTTTGGTTACTTGGAACGAGATGTCCTCTGGATTCACTGACACGCAGTGGTTGGCAGATCCATCCTTCCACAATGTAACGAACACCTGGCAGTTGACCTTCAATCAGACAGTGAACCCTAGTTCGAATCTTCCGAATCCCTACGCAGCAACTCAATTCATGATGTGGGCAGATCCATCTGCCGGGTTGAACCATTCCAATTGGACTCATGACATCAGGGTTTCCGATGTGCCAATAGATACCGCGATGATTGATTCACCTGGAATTTTCTTCCCAGATCAGGTAAGGCAGAATTCGACCGCATTTCAGGGATCCTCATATTCAACTGAAGTGCCGTCATCCTTCTACGACCCCAACAACCCCGAATCGTACGCGCTCAATGTGACGGATGCGATAATCTCCGAGGCTGGAGCGATTAGCGCTTGGGAAAAGATGGAAGCACTCGTCACTTGGATAAGGGAGGGCAACAACACCACCGAGCCTAAACTGAACCACGATGGTAGCGTGATGCCGGTCGGACTCGACCTGACGACGTTCATGCTGCACGACTCGCTTGAGGGTACTTGCAACGAATGGTCCATCACGCTAACCATGATGGCTCGGCTCGCTGGTCTGCCAGCTAGACAGGTCTCAGGTTACTCCAGTGGGGCCTGGCACGGCACTGGATTCCAGGTGCTCGGATTGCACCATCAGACATGGACCGAAGTACATCTGCAGACCAATCCAGCGCAGGGCAACCGAGACATGGGTTGGGTCCCCTTCGATTCCTGTCCTCCTGCAGAGGAAGTGGACATCATCGACTCTGTATGGGGCCCGGACATAATCGATCGGAACATGTCAGGAGACCAAATATTCCTCAATGGCACCTTAATCTTCACTGAGAACCAGAGCGTCGCCGTCGGAGTCGTGCTGCAACTGTATCTAGTACCTCCTGAAGAGGCGGCGAACATCCCTGGTCTGGCCGCCACCGGAGGTCGGCTGGTGGGGACCGGTATCTCAGCGAGCAATGGGACCTTCTCGCTGAAGGGATTCGCCAATGAGCCGATACGAACCGGATTCGGACGCCTCGTGGTCCAGACCGTAGCTAGCGGCTATGTCGGGCAAGGGGGTATCGCAAATACCAGTTGGTTGGTCAATGTGACAGACGATACAAACCTGACCATCGAGGCACCGATGCCGGTCGCGGCACCAATCATCGGCGCAGGGGCAAACACCACGCTGAGCGGCCGTCTTCGATTGGAGATGCTGCCTTGGATAGACATGCCGACCTTCGACACCCACACGGTATTCCTGAACTTCACCTCGAACATCAGCGGACCCATATCCATCCAAACTGTGGTCCAGCCCACTGGTTCCTTCGAGTTCTACCTTAGCCTCGATGAGAACGAGACCCAAGGACTCAGGCCTGCGACCATCGAATTCCCCGGCTGGCATGAGAGCGATCTCAACAATGCTTCTACCCCAATCTACCACGCTCGTCCGTCGAATCTCTCATTCGAACTCAATGTAACGGCCGCTCCGGACTTGACCGTCACCGTGGAAGGGAATGGTGCGAACTCATCCCTACTATCAGTCGATGAACCAATCCATCTGAATGGAACCGTCCTTTCCAGAGGGCATAATCCGGTACCTGTTTCAGGAACCTTGACCTTGCAGATGCGAGAGAACGGCACAGGTCTTGGATTCGTGAACATCACCACATTCACGCTTGGCCCCGGAAATTGGACCGGCAATCCAGGGAACTTCTCCATCAATTGGGTGATGGCGGCCAACCAGACCCCGATTCCACCCGGTTTCATCGATCTCCGTGTTGTGTTCGAGGCTGCGAACATTCCCGCGACCGACGAGGAGAACCTGATTGGCTATGGAATCCGAAGCATCGTCATGTTCGAGTACTCACTCAGTCCGGTGTTGCGAGGTCAGGGTACCACGGTGTTCGTCAGTATGCTCGATCACACTGGCAGCCAGACGACATCATTCAACGGAACATATGTCGTCGAGGTGGATGGAACGATGGTGAATACCACTGTTGATCCAGTCGAGGAGTTCTTCGACGTATCTTGGATACCTGATGCCAACACCGCGGCAGGCGACTACTCCTGGTGGATTAACTACAGTGGTTCGCAGTGGTACAAGCCCAACTCTTCCAACAGCAGTCTGAGAATTCAGGGTTTGGCGGACATATCTATCATCATCGCTCAGGATTGGACTCACATAGGTCAACAGACGTATGCGACCGGTGACATCCGGGATTCAGTACTGGGCACCATCATCCTGCTCAACGAGAGTCAGGTCACCTTGCAAGTCGAGCGGCCGGGGAGTGGTCCGAGTGGACCAGGGGGGGAACCACCTCCTCCAGAGATTACCATGCTCGGTCAAGGATGGGTGGATTCCCTGAATGGGACCTACAACATCTCCTATACGATTCCCAGCCATATCGGTTCAGGCGTCTACAATCTCACCGTGTCCTGCGATTTCCAACTAGTAGCACCGACAGGTGGGCCGTACTATGAGATGAATGAATTGGGGTTCACCGATGTTGGCATACAGAGCGAGGCGAAGCTAATCAGTGAGATATCCTCCACTGTCGTCGTGGTCGGTAATCAACTACTTGTCAATGTCAGTGCCCAAGATGTCGCTGACTCATCTAACTTGACCAACGCAGCATTGGAGTTGGTCTGGGATTGGGATGGTCCTGACAACGGGACGCTATCCACAGCGAATGTCGGAGTAGACGGCTGGGCAAGATTCTCTCCGACAATCGACATAGATGTCGAACCTGGTTGGTACGATGTACGGATATTCATGGCAGATGATGTGTCGGATACGCTGTCGACGCCGAATGCAGGACGTTGGCTGGGCAACGAAACATTCGTCAATGTGACCGTCCAAGTCCCGAGTAACATTTCTCTTGATCCGATGCCCACGTTCGTGACTGCTGGCACCTCGTTCATGCTCACCGGTCAGGTTCTAGATGATGTGAACAACAGCCGTCCATTCAACGGAACTGTCGAGGTGACTGTGTTCTTCCTGAATGACAGCAGCGAGGTGCTGATAGATTCCTTCACCACGACTCCGAATGGATCGTTTAACATCAGCGTCCCGACCGATCCGAATGGCGATGGTGTGACCAGCGGCGACAAGACTGTCGTGGTAAGCGTGCTGAACGACACCAATCCATTCTATCTGACCAGTACTGGGACTGGGATGATTCTCGTGAAGGGGGTGACGGAATTCACCGATGTGAGCCCGCTGATTCCGATTATAGTCGAGCGCGGAGGCAATGTCACCTTTGGTGGCATGTTGCGAGAGGCCAGCGATGGCGACCGACTGCTGTCGAACATGACCATCGCGGGATTGTTCCACGACACTTGGATGAATGAGTCCATGACGAACTCGACCGGCGATGTTGACTTCTCATTCTCCATTCCGAACAGCCATCCGCTAGGTCAGGTCGAACTTACCCTGTTCTTCAACGGCACCTATCCGTTGCATTCCACCAATCGAACCTTCAGTACCGTGACCGTACGATCTTTGACGGTATTGGTCATCAATCCTATCAGCGACAATCCGGTCGCGGGTGGATGGCTGAACGTCACGGGGACTCTATTGAGTGATAATGGATCAGGTATCATAGATCGCAACGGCAATGCTCTCTTGCCTTCGCTGACCTTCCGAATTGATGGATTCGAAGACACCTTCACAGCTCAGAACGGCACCGTTCTAGCTGATGGATCGTGGAGAGCGAATCTAATCCTAGATCATGATTTCCCGCGCGGCACCCATAATCTAACCGCGATTTACACCCCAACGGTCAACGATTACGCGACAGCGAACAACATCACGACATTCGACAGTAGAGGATACTCCGTGCTGACATTCACGAATCCGCTCGACCTCGACCCGGATCGTAGGACAATCCGTGGCGAAAACATCACGATCGATGTTCTTCTGGTAGACAATTCCGGTGCGCCGATAGAGAACGCTTCGATCATTCCCACCATAATCGGACATACGGTCTCTGACATGATGACGGATGCGAACGGCACGGCGACACTCACCTTCACGGTCGATCAGATGCAGGCACCCGGAGCTCTCTCGATTGACATATCCTTCGCGGGCATTCCGGGAACTACCGGTGTACAGGGGGATGCGACGTTCACTCGCGTCGTAATCCTCGCGCCCACCAACCTGATTATCGACACCATAGAGGGTGATCTGATTGCTGGCCAGACGGTGATTGTGAATGGTACCCTGCTCGATGAGCATGGCCAGCCACTGCTAAACGAGACCGGATTAGCGGCTGGTGGAATAATCCATCTCGCCATCGATGGTCAGGATACGGGAAGTGTGACCATCGCCATGTCGAATGCGACGACAGGGTCCTTCTCCATGGTCCACACGCTGCCATTCGACACCACGCCTGGTCCACACATCGCTACGGTGACCTTCCTAGGCGGTTTCATTTGGGTCGATCCGATGGGTTCCGGCGATTCTCTGAATCCCGAGTACTATCTCGGCTCAGTCTCGAATGCGACATTCAACGTCTCCGTACCAACTTCGATAGAGATAACTAGCGATGCTGGCGAGGTCGAACGCAACGATTTGTTCCGAGTCGATGGGATACTGTTGGACATTGTAGACCGTCCGCTGGACAATGCAACACTCTCCGTGACCATGAATGGAGTGTACCTCACCGATGTGAAGACCGATGAATTCGGCATCTTCTCAGTCTATTATCCGGTTCCAGCAAACATGTCTCTAGGTCCGCAACTGGTGGAAATCAGCTTCGCAGGAGACGAGTTCCATCTGTCGAGCCTCGGTCAGACTACATTCGATGTGTATGCCCCCACCATCCTGACGATTGATGTTCCGCAAGTGGCAGCCGTTGGCGACTTGGTCACCTTCCAGGGAACCGTTCGGGACAACCTTCCAATGGGATGGTTGGCCAATCACACCGTAGAGATTCGCGTCAATGAGACATTGCTGGATACGGTAGTCACGGATTCCAATGGCAGTTGGTCGTATGAATGGACGATTCCACAATGGCTCGACATCTCCAACCACACAGTGGAGGTATTCGCTCCGGCTACCACAGATGGTTGGTACCGAGAAGGCCGAGCCAACGATACGATTCGCGTCGTCCACAACGCTGGATTGGACCTCGATGCCGATGGAGGAGGCCACTCCACCCGTGGTGGTGATTGGAATATTTCCGGAAGGTTGTACGATGCCGATGTCGTGGGAACTCCACCCTTGGTCGGCAGAACTGTGACGATTACTGTTGATGGAAACACCGGTGTCACCGTAACCACAGATGACGAAGGTCGCTTCCAAGTGCTCTTGCCGGTCGACTCTTCCGCCTCACGCGGGAGTCATCTCATAGAAGCGGCATACGCTGGCGAGGAGGATTGGGTCGCCGCTTCCGCTTCCGTCACTGTGTATGCGTGGGCTGATGTCGCTCTGGAGGTCCTAGATATCGCCTCGCCGGTGATTAGGAGCGACTCCGCCCACCCGATTGAGATTACTGGCCGAATCGTCGAAGTCGGTGGATCTGGCAATGTGCTCGCCAACCTCAATCTCCAAGTGTCTTGGGAGGGCGAGGAGAAGGTGTTCGCGACTGATTGGGACAATGCCACCGGTCACTGGACCATCCGCTTCACAGCGAACGCTCCCATGGCAGAGGATGAAACCATTCTAATCACAGTCGAAGAGAATCCGTCTTCGTACCTGCATTCTGCATCAGACGGCGCCAAGGTCTTCGTCATGGTTCCAGCCGCATTCTCTTTCGATCCTCTGCATATCGATCTTGACTCACGGATCATCGAGAGCATTGTCAGGGTGACTTCGGCCGACACTGGCGAGCCGCTGGAAAATGTCTCGATTGAGGCACGCTTGATGAACGAGACAACCTCGATTGCTCAGTATGGTAGAATGACGGGAGATGACGGCGTTTTCACCTATTCCTTCGCCGCCGTCGAGCCACTTCCTCCCTTCTCAGACCAAGCAGCATGGGGGCGGTTGTCGATAGCGTTCAACTCGACCTCACCGCTACTCGCCGCTGATGACCGTGCACGGTTGGAGACGTCACCACCGGTGATTGCCACCTATGAGGTCGCCGAGAATGTGGCGAGTGGCCCCTCCACCCCCGCGATGGCTGGAGGC
Organism: uncultured Candidatus Poseidoniales archaeon; assembly: GCA_964585295.1. Lineage (GTDB taxonomy): Archaea > Thermoplasmatota > Poseidoniia > Poseidoniales > Thalassarchaeaceae > CAUZSY01. The sequence continues at coordinate 64,660 of CAZPCY010000004.1, forward strand.
CTACTCCTTCTGGCCGGATTGGCTGCTGCACTTCTGCACATGCGCAAGCGCCGCACTGCGGTCGAGGCACTCGACGATACATTCGCTTACTCGGCCGAGTTGCTGATGGCAATGGATGAGATACGTGAAGCGATTTTCCAATGCTATGAGAGCCTATGTGTGACCTTGATGGAACACGGTTTCCTAAGGCGTGATTTCGAGACGGTTCGAGAATTCGAACTTGCAATCCGTGAGGCTCTTCCGATTAGAGAGCAAGCACTCGTCGCTCTGGACCGGGTGTTCGAAGAGGCACGTTACTCCAGTCACGAACTCGGCGACCAACACAGAAATGCTGCGCAGCAGGCAATCGAAGGGGTGAGATCCGAGATTGCCTCTCTTGAGGCACAGGGACAATCCATACCTCAGCGATGATAGAATTTGATGTCTATCCTATTCGGATGTTCAGGTTTCCATCCTCAACCCATGCGGCTTCGATTGGTCTCCCTCCGCCGATTCGAGCCACCCTCTCGAAGCGTGAACCGACACCATCGATTGCCAATCGCATGACCGTCTCACCGCTGATTATTCCGACGTTTATGGAGATTCCATCCTTCGACACTCCGGATAACGGGATGCGCAAAGTCCCATCTGAACTAACACCTTCCAGATGGGCTGCCATCACCTCCATGGTCGGTATCGATGCAATCCATTCTCTAGTCGCTTCGACCATACCTGCCGTTTGACCCAGCATCGAGATGTGAGCATCTCTGACCTCTACCAGTGCTGAGTTATCGGAGAGATTCGAAATGAATCGGGCATGTTCGATCTCCGCCGTCGCCTCTAGACCGATCGATCTCCCGTCGATGGTCGAGCCTTGTTCGCCTCCATCTCCATCTTCAGGATTGGATGTTGGCAAGCCTATCGGATCGGAGTCGTGGACCGGAATCGGGCGCCAACCTGCATCCATCGTTCACCGTCGGCTCTCGGTCGGTCATCAACCCGTCGTCGATACACCCTCCGTCAAGGCGTACGAGCCGGGTCTGGGTGACGGTCGAAGAATCGTCTGGCGTGCCTCGCGGTCACGCGGCCATCCGAGGTGTCGATCATCGTCAAAGATCTAGGCAGGCAAGCCCTGAATCCTCGGTCTCTGACCCTCTTGTCGAGTAGCAGAACTAAAGCTCGATCATCAGCCTTCCGAATCGGCCGCCCCATCGCTTGCAGGATTGAATTCATCGCTGGCTGTGCGGACGCGTACCTCCATTTGTTCTGCGCACCGAATCGATCCGCCACGTATTCTTTCAGGGCATCCTGCCGGGCCGAAGGCGGTGCTAGAGGGATGCCTATGCAAACCACGGCATCGAGGATGTTAGAATCGTAGTCGATACCCTCTGATAGTTTCGCATTGTAGACTCCGGCCAACAACACTCTCTGCCTCTGTCTCCGTGCGGAATGCAACTCTTCGAGTATCCTATCGACCTCCCTCTTCCGCCAGGCCCTATCCTCGATTATCACTCTCCTGCCTGGCCACGAGCCTTCGTCGATGATAGTCTTCAGTTGACTGTATGAGGGGCAGAATACGGCGACATGGCCCGGAGTCTCTTTCAGGATCGAATGGACATGGTTTCGAATCCTACCGGTCATCTCATCGCTACGATCACGGAAGCGAGTCGTGACATCTGTTGCCACGAGCACAGGCCTGCGATCCGCCATGAATGGGGATTCGTACTCCTCGCACGCATTAATCCGGTTCTCAGGAATTCTAAGGGACCGTCCGTACATCTCAGGGGGGAACAGAGTTCCGGACATCAGGATTCCTCCTGCGGCCTCTTCGAAGAGAGGCTCGGAGACTACTCCTGGGTCGAGTAGGTGAGTTGTGATCCTACCCTCGTCGCCGATTCGATCGAATACCATAGCGAGTGCCGGATCATCGTGCAGAATACGGCAGATGCGGAGTAGATCGGCCAATCTCTCGGCCGCAGTCAGTTGCTCTTCTTCCTCCTCGTCGAGTTCAACTTCGACTTCATCAAGAGCAGCAATCAGATTATCCATGCTGATGGGGGTTCCGAGATGGCTCTCTCGCGCTTCCGTCACGATGCGAAGAAGGTCTTGCACCGGAACCGCCACATCACCATCATCGTCAACTAACTCGCGCCTCAGTTCACCTAGTAGCCTGACCAATCCGATTCTGAACCGTTCCAATGTCTCTTCAGCGGTTCTCAAACGGTTGATCCTACTAACGGAAGAGTCGATGTCTTCGATAGCCTCCTCAATCGATTCGCAATGCTCCTGCATCTCGAACCTGGCATCTCGGACAATCTTGGCAGTCAGTCTTCGCTCGAGTCCTCTCCGGATTCTGTCTGGAAGGTTGTGAGCCTCGTCAACTATGATTATCGACTCACTCAATTCCACCCCCCAAGATTCTAGTGATGCGTTGCGCACGCGGTCCAAGAACACATGATTGTAGTCACAGACGATGACATCGGCTGAAGACGCTCCCTCCCGGCCCACCTTCCAGGGACAGATTCCAGGCCTGCCTCTTTCCTCTTCCTTCGAGTAATTCCTGCATAGGTCCACAAGTTCCTGAACGTGGAGGGGGTCCTCGAGTACTCTGGGAAGCACGCTGGAGGAATCCTTCAGGAAGTAGGAGCAAGAGCGTTCGCGCCGGAGTTGTGCACAAGATCTTCCGAATATCCAAGATGGCTCCTGTGATATCTCATGTATGCACATACCCTGCTGACCTATCAGATCAACAAGCCTAATCTTCCGCATATCCGGCCCAATTCTCTCGTTGATACGGCGCACGGTGTCGACTACGATGGCGTGCTGACTCTGCCGTCCTGTCATGAACAGGACCGTGCGTTTCCCATCTGCCTCTTTTGCCACTTCAAGGGCTGCCGCGAGCGCAGCAGCGGTCTTGCCTATTCCCGTAGGAGCTGCGGCGACAAGATATCCCCGCTCCCTGAGGACCGAGAGACCATCCTCCATCATCGCTCTCTGTCCTTCTCGGAGATCGCTATGGGCGATGAATCGGCCCAGTCCGTCTCCGTTGTCGAGCGTCACATTGGGGAACCGGCCCTCGACCCTCCAAGAAGATTGGGACCGTGATTGGAGTGGGATTGACAGATCGATCTCCGATTCCGTGCCATTGCTAAACTAGAAGATTCGAGTTTCCTGTGATTTGAAAGAACAGAAGCATATTCTCGCGCCGTGCACCCCTGCCGTAACAGGCTGACGTAAGTCGATTCAGGGTGCCCCGCGTGAGCAGGGCGGGTGTGTGGTGATTGTCAGGGTCTGGCCGCACCGTCGAGGGCTCGCTGCCGTAATGACTCGAAGTTCCGATTTTGACCCACTTCCTCACGCGAATCCATTCGGTCCAGATACAATGGCATCCATCGGTCGGCGTTATCTCGAATGATCCGGTCGGTGACTGCAAATCTGTCGATGAGATGCCTCAATGAACCTCTCACTTCCCGTCGAGCAGTCTTAGTGACTCGGTTGGATAGCCTGTTTCGAATCGACGATCTGAATGCCACACCTTCGAACGGAGTGGGTGCGGGGGGGGGGGATTGGCGGCCCCCCGGCGTTGTCCGGCATCCCATCCCCGCACATTTGCCCCTCGCCTCCATTCAAGGCTTGTGATCCTCACGCGAACGCTCGAGAGCGCGCAGCTCGTCCAAGCGCTTTCTCATTAGGTCGCCCATCAGGGCGCCGTCAGCCATCTCGCGACGCATGTGCCCGCGTATGGCGGCTCTCGCCACCTGGTCGGCATCATCACCGCTGATTCGGCAGAAGAGTTCCAGTTTCTCGGTCAGGTCAGGGCCGAGTCGAACATCCATGGTTGCACCCATGGATCCAGAGTGTGGTTGCTTCAGGAAGGCGCGGACGGCGGCTCTGATTACATCCGAACGACTCCTCATGCCGTCGACACCGACTAGTTGCTCGAGGGCTAGTAGGTGGTCCTCAGGGATCCTGAGCGAGACCATCGGGCTGTGACCGGACATCGACTCCACCTCTTCCGCGTAGAATGAGCAGATGGGCGGAGGCTTATCAATTTGATGCATATGAAATACATATGAAATACAGAGGTTTGAACTACGATATTAATGATGCATGATCAAAATGGGCAGCGACAATTCGGTTCCATGAGCCAATGAACTAGAACCAACAGATAATCCGCCCCAGCTCCAGTCAGCAGCCGATGGTTCTAGTATCGTCCAAGTAGCCTAACGGCCGAATGTAGGTGCGAATCACGATGTCCGTGAGTCGCCTAACGGCCTGTATACACGGGGCGCGTGCCCAATGAAGGCAGTGTTTCATTCCCGTCGTCGTTGCGCGATGGCGGCACCTAGCAGGGAGATGACTCCGAGGAGTGCCGGGAATCCGGGCAAGCCACCTTCGGAGGCCTCCTCAGGAGTCACATCAATCGGCAGATCGGCAGCGATTACGCCAAAGTCGATCTGAATCTGGCCGTAAGCAGTGCCGTCATCCCAAGAGAGGGTGAGTTCACTGCCGCTGCCGACCATCTCTTCGGTCAGAGTAAGATTGAATTCAGCATAGTAAGAATCTCCGAGGGCAATCGTATCGGTCGTTCCCGATTCATCCGAGATGGTGACATTCATGTTGTCACCATCCGGGTCGTGGCACTCGAAGAATATCATGTATTCACCGATTGGGAGATCGATTGAATACGCGCCCGTGAGTGGTGTCGACATCGAGTTTCCTCCATCCATTCGCGTCTCTATGCTGGTTCCCATGAATGAGACCGTGCTGCGAATCGAGTAGGCTACCGAGCAGGTCGGCCAGAGGTTGGACAATGGGTAAGGTGTCGGATCCATCGCGTCACAGATGCCGTCTTCATCGCTGTCCAACGGGATTGCGGTCGAGTTCAGGGGGTTGCTTCCACACACGGTCTCATTCGCGCTGCTCCAGCCATCGTTGTCGGCGTCGAAATCGACATCGTCGCAGTATCCATCACCATCGAGGTCAGATGGTACATCGCTGCCATTGGTGGAGATCGAACCACATGCCGTCTCGTCCGTGTTTGACCAACCATCGCCGTCGTCATCGTCACTGCATCCATCGTCTCCGATGCCAAGAGCGACTAACGGCGTGGTCGGGCATGCATCATCGATGTCCATGACACCATCATCGTCGCTGTCTCTCTCTTCATCAGAACATCCATCCGCATCGAGGTTGGTCCTGTTTTCCGGTGTGGTTGGGCATGCATCGCTAGCATCCATCACACCATCGTCATCAGCATCGAGTTGGGTTGCCGAGCAGCCATCAGCATCCACATTTGAACCAGCCATAGTACCTGGGCAATAGTCCTGCGAATCGATAACTCCGTCGCCATCGCTGTCCATGGTCGACGATGGGTCCTCGAAGACGATTCTGATTCCCGAACCCAATTCATAAATCGTCCATGATCCATTGATTCGATCATTCTCGAGCTCGATCTCCTCAGAGCCAGCCCGGATGGCAGAGGTAACCGTCATCGCACTGTTGTGGGTGCTGGTGATTGACACATCGAACATGATGCTCTCTGGGGGAATCCCATCATCCATATCGAAACCCTCGTCAAAGACGACTTCGATTCTGTCCGGTGGGCCATTTGGTGTCTGAACATCAACTGCCGCGGACATGGTCAACCACCATTCAGTTCCGTCGTTCCAAGTCCCGATCATTCCCCATTCAGACGCGTTACCACTGATTTGCAGTGATCCCTCGTTGCTTCTCCAGACATCCTCTCCATCGAATAGGAGTTGGAATGGCAATCCATCATCGCTCTCGATGTCATCTACGATTTCGGACATTAACTCATCAACGATCGTTTGGTTGATCGTACCATCATCGCTGAACATCAGTCGGAACCAATCGTTTATCCTTAGTGTCTTGTAGAGATTGATGCTCGTGGAAGTAGCGCCGTGGACCATGTCCAAGTCGTGCGCTATCGACACGATTGGTGGAACGGAATCCACCGGGGGACAGATTGCACTTGAGTTGTTAATCGCCCATGTGTACGAGAAGGAATGCAGATTTGCCTTTTCAGTCCATCCCCAGGAATTTTCCCTCGTCTCGAAAACATCAATCATCACGGATAATCCACACGCGTCCTGAGCATCGACTTGGAACACATTGACGGTACTCGTTCCATTCTGTGGCGATGCCGTGAAACTGATCTCGTGTTCTTGGAATTCTCGTTCAGACGTGAAAATGCTTGCATTGCTGAAATCGACCTCGATCAGATAGGAAGCATTGTCATCCAATTCATTCAATTGCAATTCCATCCAAATTGAATCGCCTGGCTCGATTTCCGATAGAACGCTGTCCATACTGTGCCAAGTGCCGTTCTCTCCCTCGTCCGATTGTCGGACTACGATGCTGGGAGAGCAACCCACGACACTGAACATCCCCTCGTATCCACTGGTGGACATGATGTTCTCACCCCATTGCGGATCGGTCTCGATCTCTTGGATCATGGCTTGCACATAGTAGGTGCATTCGTCACCCGTGTACCATGTGTGATTGAGGGTGAACCAGCGTTGGGCCTCGTTCTCCGAGACGCTGAAGTTCACGGAATTGATCTCGAGATCCTCTCTCCACATGTCCTGCACGATGATCGATAGCCGATAGTCGCCCGCAGTGAGCCCACTCGTCCTCGCTTGGAATCCCCAGAGCATGCCGAAGTAGGATGTCTCGCCGTGTTCGATCTCCTCGTAGTCCTCAAACAATAGGCCGCCATCCTCGTGTGCCCCAATCAGATCGATGATCGGCCGTGTGCAATCATCGACCGAGATATGGTAGTAGGTGTAATCCAGTTGTTCATCCCAGGTATCATTCCTAATCGCGTACAGATTCACCTGAAGGTTCAGGCTGCAGGTGTCGGGGACCTCGAAATCGACATCGATGGTACTGCTCTCACCGAATTGGTCGGCGGTGAAATTGTAATCTTGAGACCAAATCGTATCGCCACGCTCATTCGAGACGCGAATGGAGAGGGTGTGATTCACGCCATCTTGCATTCCTTCGGCCCTCACATCGAATTCCATCGATTCTCCAACGCTAGGCCTGTAACTATCCCATGCATCCAAATCGATCGTCGTCCAAGTTCCGTTGGCATCCAATCCCTCGAGTATCAAATCTGCAGATGTGCAATCGATGACCTCCCAATCCAGATACTCGGAGTCGATATACGCCCCTTCTTTCCAGAGGTACACATTGATTTCCACACTACAGGTATCAGGAACTGTAATCCACGTCTGAGCAGTGGAGTTCCAAGCATTCGCGGTCCATGTCCAAGATCCATTGCTGAATTGCTGGGAATTGCGGTCCATTACTGAGTACTCTAGAGTGTAGGTGTCATTGATGTGCAGATTCGATAGTGCGAATGTGAGGTCCAACTCATCTCCAACTGTTGTGGTCAAGTCCCAAACATCGTCTAGGACGGCCCAAGAACCATTGCTTAAGTTCCCATACACATCGACTTCTTCTACACCGCTCTGATTGTGTCCACTGCAGTCGGTTATCTCCCACTCCCAGTCCTCCCAATCGAGATGCGTCCAGTTCTGGGACTGGTTGTCCCATTCGAAGAGATCAGCGAATACGTAGACCACGCAAGTGTCCGGCATCGTGACGTTGAACGACTCGGTCGAGTTGTCCGAGTAAGCAGTCCAGTTGAAGTTCATCGTCTGGATGTTGTTTCCGCCTTCATCCTCGATCATCACTTCCAGCCAGTAGAACTCGTAGAGGTCCAAGCCATCGGATCTGATGTCAATGGCTCTGGAATCACCTACAGTCGCCTCCGGGATGTCGTACCAATCCATCTCGCCCCATGTTCCGTTGTTGAGATCGCCAGTGATGGTGACGCTGGAACCACCGCTCTGGTTGTGTCCGCTGCAGTCGGTTATCTCCCACTCCCAGTCGTCCCAATCGAGCCATGTCCAGTTCTGGGATTGGTTGTCCCATTCGGCGAGGTCCGCATCCACGTAGACCAAGCAAGTGTCAGGCATCGTGACGTTGAACGACTCGGTCGAGTTGTCCGAGTAAGCAGTCCAGTTGAAGTTCATCGTCTGGATGTTGTTTCCGCCTTCATCCTCGATCATCACTTCCAGCCAGTAGAACTCGTAGAGGTCCAAGCCATCGGATCTGATGTCAATGGCTCTGGAATCACCTACAGTCGCCTCCGGGATGTCGTACCAATCCATCTCGCCCCATGTTCCGTTGTTGAGATCGCCAGTGATGGTGACGCTGGAACCACCGCTCTGGTTGTGTCCGCTGCAGTCGGTGATGTCCCAAATCCAAGAGGAATCGTCAATCCATTGCGATTGATTGCTAGAGTTGTCTATGTGGTAGAGGCCGACCAACACGACGACCTCGCAGGAGTCCGGCATCGTGATGTTGACGAACTCGGTCGATGTGGTGCCCGCAGCTGTGAAGTTGTACCAAGTCTGGGAATTTATGGTGTAGTAATCCTCCCTGACCTCCAACGAGATTGAGTAGAAATCTCCACTGTTGAGATCCTCCGATTCCAACTTAATCATCCGGGTGTCGTTGACCTGCGCGGTGATGTTCGGAGTGGGAGCATATTGCCAGAGATAGTATGCCCCCCAAGTCCCATTGTTGTGCTCGCCAATGATTTCTAGGTCCGGTGTCGAGCAGTCTGATACGGAGAACCATAGGTTTCCTTGGTCGAGATGATTGTTGCTGCTGTTGTTGCTGCCAGCGATGATCTCGTAGAGATTAAATTGGACCTCGCCCGAACACCGGTTGGGAATGGTGAAGTTCAACCACTCGGAGGATGTGTTAGAGGTCGCATTCCAAGTTCGATTAATCGACGCCATCGTGACGGATGTTGGGTTCCATGCGTTTGCAGAGGCTGTGATTTGGTATTCATTCCCAATCGTTAGGTTGCGGGCCGTTAGCAACACCGAGCGCTGGTCTCCTACGCTGGCGGAGTAGTTGGTATCCCCGCTCGCTTCGATGACAATATTCGTGTAGTTGGTTATGTCCCAGGAGAAGGATCCGTAGTCGACCCAAACCATGCTCGTGTTGTTCTCGGTTTTGTACAGAGTGGCCTCGAATTCAACGCTACAGGTGTCCGGCATCGTCATGCTGAACGAATGCGAGGCATTCGCTGCACTCGCATTGAACGAATATGTGGGGCTCTGGTTCAATGATGGCCAAAAGTTGCTCCAATCGCAGTCTCTTGCCTCGATGTGGTATTCGTATCCATCACCAACCGTAAGGTCACTCGCGTTGATGTAGATGGTTCTGGTATCTCCGACTCCAGCGCTGATGGAGGAGTTCCATTGGTAGACTGCCCATGTGCCATCGTCGTGCTCGGCGATTACATCGATTCTTGGGTCAGTGCAATCTAGAATCTCCCACTCGAAGGAGCCGTAAGAGAGGTATTGGGAATAATTCGATGATGAGTTCAGACTGTAGAGCTCGACTCCCAGATAGATATCGCAGACATCAGGGACCGTGAAATTCAATGATTCAGTAGAACTGTAGGATGTAGCATTCCAAGTGGCACTACCGCTAATGTTGAGAGTTCCAGTCGAACCTTGAGAACCGTAACCATACCAAACGACTTGGTAGGTGGTGCCATAGGTCAGATTCGAGGACACGATATCGAATGAGACATTGTCACCGACGAGGGCGTTCGGCGTTTGGGCTGAGTAGTTCATAGGACCCCACGTGCCATCGGATCTCTCGGCTTCAATCTCAACTTCCGGGAAGACTGTTGCAGAGGCTGGGCTCATGATTGGCAAGATGACAGAAGCCAGCATCAGAGTGGCGAAGGTCAAGGCAGTTCGGCGTTGTGTGTCAGACATCGTTGAGCGAACCTAGGGGATGTACATCAATCGTTCCCCGTTCGACTAGCGGACCTCTGAGAGGTCCTTTGGAAAACACGGTTGCTTATTCTTCGATGAAGTTGGCACAGCTGGGCCGTGAGTTAGATTTCCGATATCGAAGAACTGTAGCGATTCCATAATTCGATCCTTTCACGACACGAGAACAGTTTGCAATTGTTCTAGCTACCGCTGGAACTCAGAATCGGAATGGATGGAGAGCGGTATTCCCGCTCTCCATCCATTCTCTATTCGTATCGTTGTTGGCTTCAGTCTCGGCGCTTGGCGAGGATCGCCGCACCGAGCAGCGAGAGGACGCCGATGATTCCGGTGAAGCCCGGAATGGCGGAGCCACTCTCGTCCTCGATGACCGAGACGATCTCATCGACCGATGCGACCTCGATGTTCAGGATCATCCTACCGTTGTCGGTGCCGTCGCTCCAGTCGACCGTGATCGTGGTGCCGCCACCGACCATGCCATCGGTCAGAGTGAATCCGGCCTCTGCGTAGAAGTTGCTGCCTACGGTAATCGCCTGACCACTGGTGCCACCTTCGGTGATTGTCAAGGTCAAGTTGTCACCATCCGCATCGGTGCACTCTACCATCATCCAGTACTCTCCAGCAGGTAGCATGACGGTGAACGCTCCGTTCAGGGGGGCAGTCACCGTTGTTCCTCCTTCGTGTCGGACATCCACAGTGGTTCCCATCAAGTCGACTGTTGACGCCAGCGAGTAAGAGGTCGTGCACTCCGGCAAGGTGTTCACCACCGGGTCGGTGGTGGTATTGTCTGGATTGGTGGTGTTGTCCCCGGGACCAGCCTCATCCTCGCACACGCCAATCGCGTTCAGGACCTGTCCATCCGGACACTCGGTCGGCCCTGGATCGACGAAGTTCGGATTGGTGAAGACCATCGTGTACATCTGCGCATCGAGCTCGCTAGCGGCATGTGAAATCGTCCCAACGCCACTCGCGTCGATAGTGGCGACCGTCGGTGGTGTCACAGCGGTAGCGCCGTGAGAAAGGTAAGATAGGTTCGTCAGGACCCAGTCCCCGCTGCCTGATATCGCGTAGGTGCGAGAGTAATTCTCGTCATTGTGGTCGGGATCGTTATCGGGTGCGGTAATCGTATGGGTTGACTGGTTGGCAACCGTTCCATTGGATATCCAGTGCCCATTTAGTTGCAGAACCGGGGTCGTGGTCAAGTTGACATCCCCGGTTACTCCCGCCGCATCCGCTGTGAAGTTACTTTCAATCATCGCCACACCATCGATGAAGAACTCGGGGTCATCATGATCATCATCGGTACATACCCATCCTACCGGTAATGCAATCTCCTCACACCGGTCGACGTACCACCAGAATTCTTCCCAATCACCTGTTGCATTACTACCAACGACACACCAGTATAGACCATTTTCGCCATTTTCATTCATACGGTCAACATCAAGGTCACAGTGGTCGAAGAAGTCTCCATCTCCATCTCCATCATCATCGTCATTGTTAATCATCGCTTCGAAGGCCGTCGCTTCGCTCATGTTGACATTCCCGTCACCATTGCCCAACATCGGACACTGGTCTATCCAAGCGCGTAGTTCTACTGGCTGCAACTCTTCCATGGCTATGTTGAGGTGTGCGAATCCATCCGAATCGACACTGAACACTAAGTTTCCACTCTGACTGGCGATCTGAGGCAGGCTGTCGTAGTCGCAGCCGCCGTCATCTCCACCCTTGGCGAACTTGACGCTCATGTTGCCAGGTCCCTCACCTGCTCCGTATTCCATGTACAAGTGGTTGCAATCCCCGCCGGCGCCCCAGATACAGGGGGCCATGCTCGTCGGATGGTTGTCTACATTCGCATCAACGACATACCATCCAGAGGCTCCATGTGCTTCATAGGTGCTGGAAGCATTCTCATCTTCATCATCATCGGGTCCATCGCCACCATCATCAGGCACGTGAACCCAGTGATCTGAGTTGGAATCTACACCGTGTTGCTCCATAATGAACGTCACATGCAACTGGATGGGTTCAGTGTTGTCCACCGGTCCCGTCACATTTTCCAGCACAATAGTAGCATTGTGGCCACTGGTCGCTACTGGCATCATTCCTACGTCGGAGTCGTCTAGGAAGGCCATTGGATAGTCCGCGTCGACGTCATCAGCTCGCATCTCACCAATTATCTGGTTGGACAACGCGAGAGCTTCCGAATCGGATACGATGCCATCACCGTCTCCCATCTCACCATCGATGACGTTTCGCAGGCTTGGAGTCATGTAACTAACCACGCCAATTGAGAGGTGAGCAATTCCGGATCCATCGACGTCAAATTGCATCCAATATCTGTTATGGACAATCATATTATCATCTCCATCTGGCCCCGGTCCGTCACAGTCTACATTGATACCGAACCCACCCCCATCATGGCCTAGGTGCTGGGGGTTCCCTTGCACCATTCGGTACAGGCTGACCGAGGCGTAGTAGCATCCCGACGATAACATAAGTGGCGCGATGGTGATGGTTCCATTCATCACAACTTCTCCCGAACCCACGAAGGTCTCGTTGTGCCAATACACAACCTCGGAAGTGTTGGTGGATGAGTTGTGCGCAAAGATCTCAAGCTTCAACACGTAGTCATCTTGGTTAGGATTGTCGACCATCCATTCAATGTCAATCTCATCAGTGTCCGAGCAATGTTGACAGGTTGGCCCAGCCGTTAGTGGTCCTTGCGAAGGCCCACCACTGCCACCGGTAGTGCAATCAGTGACGTTGAGTTGCGCTCCCGTATTCGCCACCTGATTGAAATTCCCGGTGGCGCCGTCCATGACGCGGAGAATAACGCTGATGCCAATCGTGCAGACATCGGGCACTGTGTAGTTGAGGTACTCCGTGCTGGTCTCGCTCAATGCATTCCAACTCGATATCTCAGTGGTGGGGTTGCTCGGGTCATCGTAAATCGTGACTTCAAGTTCGTAGTGGTCGTTGGTCTTCAGGCCCGATGAGGTGGCACGGGTCTCAAGAGTGTCGTTTCTGGAGACATCTATTGTCTGCCCATCTACTACCAACCATCCCAACATCGGAACATTGCCCTCGATCGAGACGCTCTGACCGGATCCGCCGCCGCCTCCACCGCCTCCGCAGTTCCCGACTTCGATGTAGAGTTGGTTCTGGACCAGTATGCTAGGCATCGCTCCACCAGTGTCCTCTCCCAGCATGACGCTCATCGAGTAAGTGCATCCATCCTGAAGGGTCTGCGAAGTCATGTTGCTGAAGTCGGCAGCGCTCGCTCCCGAGTTGAATGGGATCTGAGCGTTATCTACCGTCACGCCTGTAGCGGTGTCCTCCAACTGGAAGCCGAGGATGTAATCGGTCGAGGCCGCTAGACCTGTGGCGTTCATCCACAAATCAATGGTCTCACCAGTGTTCACCTGAATCGTGTCACCGTCACTGGCGCTGGTCCAAGGTCCAGCGACAGAGCTGGTCCAGTTCATATCGACAGCCTCATTGCCGCTGGCAGCGGAGACCGAGGTCATCGGTAGGGCGATCGAAAGCAGCATAATCACTGCCATTGTGGTCGTCGGTGTTCGGCGATGGGTTGCCATGCGCGCGCCTGCGAAGGCTTGGTATTTAACACTCGACCCGGTTACAAAGCACTATAATCCCGCTCCAAATAATATCATTCGTCGGCTTTGAGTGGGCCGATTTCCGACTATGTGTTGGTCAATCGGATGGCGAGATTTTGTTGATTTCCTGAACAGTGGAATCATTGTTCCTAGGAGCAGGATCCGCCTACTGCCTTTCGAACCACCTAGAGAGGCGAGTGCAGGGAGCAGGATTTGAACCTGCGAACCATTGAGGACTGCGACCTGAACGCAGCGCCGTTGACCAAGCTTGGCGATCCCTGCGGGCGTTCGCTCCGACCTGCTCCGGATATTTTAGCGAAGGGGTGTCGAAACCGCGCTCCTTGGTCGCTGGCAGCGATTCGGGATTCTCACCATTGTGCATCATATCACCATCTAATTCGGGCATCAGTCACCGCAATCCCTAATCGACGCACATCCCAGCGCTGAGCGATGCGCCGACTACCCGTGCTCGTTACCCTCGCGACACTGTTGTTCGCTTCTTGGCTCAGTGTCATCGATTCGGATTCAACACTGGAATCAACCACCATGTCCGCACAGGAACGACGATGGGACGGATCCAGCAAGTCTGCCTCATCAACCAACCTATGGTCAGCCCACGGTGGGGGGAATTCCAACGACTACGCCAATGCTATGGGCACCGATGCGGCAGGAAACGCCTATGTCTGTGGATATTACTACCAGACTGTAAACTTCGGTGGCCACTCTCTGTCTTCATCGGGAAATTCTCAGGACGTGTTCGTAGGTAAGTTGGGGCCGACCGGGATCTGGGAATGGATAAAGGGTGTCGGGAGTACCAGCAGCGACCGTTGCGAGGACATAGCCGTCGATGCTGGAGGGAATGTGACCATCACGGGAACTTTCTACAGCACAGTCTCCTTCGGTAGCCACTCTCTTTCTTCGACAGGTAGTTACGACCTCTTCGTCGCTCGCCTCGATTCCGCTGGCAACTGGCTCTGGGCGACCAAGGCCGGCGGCAGCAGCAACGACTACGGAAGGGCGGTAGCAGTGGACGGAATGGGAAGGGCGTACGTCACAGGTTACTACACGGGCAGCACCATCTACTTCGGCACCACCTCTTTTTCTTGTTCGTCCTGCTACTCGGAGGCGTTCCTCGCCAGCATCGATGCAAACGGTAACTGGCTATGGGCGCAACGGATGTACGGAAGCTACTACGAGTATGGAGAGGGGGTTGCTGTGAATCAGAACGGAGACATCGTCGTCACCGGTCGTTACTCCTCCAACATCAACATCGGTGGCAACACCCTGTCGAATGGCTACTCTTACGACTATCACGGATATGTGGCAGGATTCACCAGCACCGGCGGCTATCGTTGGAGCCATTCGTTCGGCTACGCGTCGTATGAGACGATGCCGTACGCAGCCACAATCGATGGTGGTGGCAATTCGACCATATGCGGCCGCTTCCAGTACAGGACCACCATCTCTGGAACCCAATACAACGCCTACGGAGGAAGTTCTGGCAACTACGACATCTTCATCGCTCACCTAACCTCTTCTGGGGCTTGGTCTTGGGTCAAGACCGGTGGTGGGACGAGCACTGACGAGTGTACCAAGATAGATGCGGATGAGTCGACCGGAGAGATAGCGTTCAGCGGTTACTTCTACGGCAATGCTTGGTTCGGACCAACGGGTCTGACTTCACAAGGCTCGAACGATGCGTTGGTTGCAACTCTGGACGTCCAAGGCAACTGGAACTGGATCCTGGGCTATGGCAGTTCCGGGAGCGATTATGGCCGCGGAATCTCGATTGCGGGAGACGACACCTATCTGTCGATGGTAGCAGGCGGCAGCCTGTCCGTCGACGGCGAGCCCATCTCCAACAGTGGTAGCAACGACATCGTCGTCGTCGCCCACGGCCTCGACAGCGATGGCGACAAGATCGGTGATCGAATCGATGATTTCCCCCTCGACCCGTCCCAATGGACCGACACTGATGGCGATGGATACGGAGACAATTGGGCCGACCCGGCGTGGAACGCAACGAGACAAGGAGGCCTCGGCTCGTTCGCCGATGGCGCGACCAATCCTGACGCTTGTCCATCCATCCCGGGCAACTCAACAGAGGATCGCTTCGGATGCCCTGACAGGGATGGCGATGGACACAGCGATGCCAACGACCAGATGCCCGATGAGCCGACTCAATGGTCGGATGGAGATGGAGATGGATACGGTGAGAATCCGCTCGGCATTAACCCCGATGCATGTCCTCACACTTGGGGTACCTCGACCATCGATCGCTACGGATGCCAAGACCTAGATGGAGATGGATCTAGTGATTTGAATGATGCCTTCTTCAACAAGCCGTCACAATGGAACGACAGCGATGGCGACGGTCGCGGCGACAATTGGTACATCGACTCATGGAACGCCAGCCGACGCTCTCATTGGCCCGGAGTCTGGATCTCAGCCGCTTGGATGCCTGACGAGAGCCCCCTCGATCGCGATGACGATGGGTTCGAAGACCCTGAACTACCACTTGCCGTTGCTCCTTACGACGACTGCCCAGATTTCCACGGGACGTCGTTCCGGGATCTGTATGGATGCGCCGATGCCGACGGCGATGGATGGTCTGACAACCGGGATGAGGTCGATGATGAACCGACGCAATGGGATGACGCAGACGGCGATGGTTATGGGGACAATCAGAATGGCAGCCGTGCCGATGATTGCCCTACTCGTCAGGGCACCTCGACCATCGATAGACTCGGATGCCCCGACAGTGACGGTGATGGAATCAGCAATGACGGAGATGATTGTCCGACGATCGCCTCCCCTCTCGTTAACGGCTGTCCGGATGCGGATGCCGATGGGGTCGTCGATGTCGCCGACTCCGGTCCGGTCGATTCGTGCCCGAATGAATTCGGAACCTCAACGGTCGATCGACTCGGCTGCCCGGATTCCGATGGGGATGGCGTTTCCGACGAGGGCGACCCTTTTCCCACTGACTCCACGCAGTGGATAGACGACGATTTAGATGAGTTCGGGGACTCTCCTGATGGTGAACGGCCGGACGCATGCATCAATGCCCACGGCACTTCTACTGAGGGTGGGATGCTAGGATGCCCTGACGAGGATGGTGATGGCTGGGCTGATGTCATCGATGGTAACCAGAGCTATCCCGGAGGATGGTCACGCGATTCCAGAATCTGGTCCGATCAGGATGGGGATGGTTGGGCAGATCAACAGCAGACAGAATTCAGCGACGACTGTCCATGGGTCAGCGGCAACTCCACATCCATCAAGCGCGGTTGCCCAGATCTCGACGGCGACGGTATCCCCGATGCCTACGATTGGGACATCGATGGAGACGGATACTCCAACGATGACGAGCGCAGGACTGTTCCACCGTCCGACCTGCTCGATGCCTCCTCGACACCGATCGACTTGGACAACGACACGATTCCCGATGATCTCGAACCCAGCGTCTTCGAAGGGTCTGCCGGACAGGTGCAGGCGGGTGCGTCTCTCGGAATCGTAGCGATTCTCGTACTAGGCCTCATCGCCGCCTTCTCCACACACCGCGCCGTAAGCCGCCGGCAGCGCAACTTTGACCGATTGGAGGAATCCCTCTTAATCGCCGAGGGATTTGGTGGCGTGCAGGCGATCGAGCGCGAAGTGAAGGATCTGCTCAAGGAGGGGGCACTGGATGCGGGCAGAGCAGCGTTGATGCATTCGATGATAGACGACCGCCGCTTCTCCCTCGAAGACGATATGCGAGGTGCTGCGGCCATGGATGAATGGGCAGGTGGCAACGTCTCCGCCCTATCCACCGGTCCCGGCGGTGACGATCCGTACGCCCAGCAATTGGTCGACCAAGGATACGCACCTGAGGTGGCGTCGCAATACGCTGCCAAGGTGCGCGACCATGTGATGGCCCCTTCTACCCCCTCAGTTCCATCCAGTGTTTCCGGGTTGCCGGAGTTGACTCCAGAACAGATAGCGAACGGATGGACTCCAGAGATGCTGGCCCAGTGGTACGCTGAGAACGGCTAGACTCCCCTCACGGGTGATTTCACAGCCGCCGGATTGAAGTTAGAGTGCTGATGGTTCTCCAACCGGCGAGGATTGAGCATGCGGGTGATCAACGACACGATTCATGGCACGTTCCGAATCGATGGGGTTCGCGAGGATCTCTTGGCGACTCCCGAATTCAACAAACTGAGCCACATCAAGCAACTCGGACTTGCGCATCTGGTATTCCCCGGAGCCCATCACACGCGCTTCGAACACTCGCTGGGAGTGTCGCACCTAGCCGGAGAGATGGCTACATCGCTTGATCTCGACGACCATGAGAAGAAGGTGGTTGAGGTCGCTGGGATGCTGCACGATGTGGGCCACGGTCCATATTCGCATACGCTTGAGCACATCCTCCACGAACGAGGAGGAGCCGATCACATGCATATCACCGAGGGCATCATCAAGGGTGATTACGATGTCCTCCGTGAAGGCGAATCGGAACTCTTCGGTGACAGGAATCTCATTCCTGACATCCTCGAGAGGAACGGAATCGATCCGGAGGAGGTCGCTTCTCTCATCCATGGGGCCGATGCTTCGGGCACCGAGCGGGACCTCTACCATTGGACGGAAGGAGACTCATCCTTCGAGACCGAGGATCTCACTCTAGCGCATCTCGTGCACGGCCCAGTTGATTGCGATCAACTCGACTATCTCTTGCGCGATGCTCACTTCACTGGCGTCAAGCACGGAGTAGTCGATCACCAGCGATTGATTCATTGTATGGAAAGACACGGTGGCGACATCGCGGTTCGGGAAGGGGGTCTGCCCGCCCTTGAGGGAATGATGGTCGCTCGTGGACTGATGTACAGCGCCGTCTACTTCCATCGCGTTACGAGGGTGACCGAGATCATGCTATCTCGGGCCGTAGAACGATCGGAGGGGTCACTCCCGGAAGCAGTAGACATGCAGCGCATGGTCGACGCGGAGATATGGCGCGCTCTCGATGAGGCCGGCGGAATCGCTCGCGACATGATCCGTCGGCTGAAGTATCGGCAGATGCTGAAGCCATGCGTTGAGCGGCGACTTGAGGAGTTGAGCGAACAGGAGGTAGACCGCCTCATCGAAATCGCCAGCGACGCTGATCTCCGCCGCCGCGTAGAGGACGCGATTGCCCAGAGATCAGGTGTCCAGGAAGGCTATGTTGCCATCGATGTCCCTTCGGTGAAACTCCTACTCAGTGAACCGAGAATGGCCGCCATCGAGATACGCATCCTCGGTCGGGATGGAAAGGCGCGTTGGTTTCGGGAGCACACACCGGTCGCCGAAGCGCTTCGCCGGCGTCGAGTCAGCCAGACGGCGATGTCCGTGATGACTCTGCCTGGCCATGAATCGCATGTCGCCAGCATCGCCGAACGAATCATCCATGGAGACGTTGTTTGATGCGCATGTCGAGGTGATGGGTACATCCGAGGAATGCATCACAGGTTGGACAGCATGGATGCTCCCTTGCAGCAGCGGCGGACCATTGAAAAGAGGGGCCAAGGTCGGCGGCGCACCGGAAGGTGATTCAACTCCTAACCATCCGAGGGTGATTATATGGATTCGAAGATGCAGAATATCTACGACGCTGTGGTTCAAAGGGATCCCGACCAGCCTGAGTTCCATCAGGCTGTCCTCGAGGTTTTGGAAACATTGGGACCAGCGATCGACCAGCATCCCGAGTATGTTCCCATCGTCGAAGCCATCTGTGAACCCGAGCGAGCGATTCAGTTCCGGGTGCCGTGGATCGACGACCAAGGGAAACTGCATGTTAACCGTGGGTTCAGAATCCAGTTCAACAGCGCAATCGGACCTTACAAGGGTGGCCTTAGGTTTCACCCAAGTGTCAACCTGTCCATCCTGAAGTTCCTCGCCTTTGAGCAGATTTTCAAGAACAGCCTGACCGGGCTGCCGATGGGTGGGGGAAAGGGAGGATCGGACTTTAATCCGAAAGGTCGCTCGGACAACGAGGTGATGCGCTTCTGCCATTCGTTCATGATGGAACTATGGCGCCACATCGGTCCTGACACGGATGTTCCTGCAGGCGACATCGGCGTAGGTGGTCGTGAGATCGGTTACCTGTTCGGGATGTACCGAAAGTTGTGCAACGAGTTCACCGGGGTTCTTACTGGTAAGGGCATGTCCTACGGTGGCAGCCTGATTCGACCCGAGGCGACCGGTTACGGCCTCGTCTATTTCGCTCGGGAGATGCTAGCCACGAAAGAGCGTTCATTGGAAGGCGCCACGGTCGCGATTTCTGGAAGCGGCAACGTCGCACAGTTCGCCTGCGAGAAGGTGCTTGATCTTGGTGGCACACCTGTCACCATGTCCGATTCGAGCGGCTGGATCTACGATCCTTCAGGAGTTAATAGAGAGAAACTCGCTTGGATTATGGATCTGAAGAACGAGCGACGCGGTCGAATTTCGGAATACGCCGAACGATTTGAAGGAGCAACGTTCACCGAGGCAGAACCGGAACCATCGATTAACGGACTCTGGTCGGTGCCGGTCGAAGTCGCACTCCCATGCGCGACCCAGAACGAGTTGAATGGCGAGGAGGCCGCAGCCCTAGTTGCTGGAGGATGCATCGCCGTCGTCGAGGGCGCCAACATGCCTTGCACTCCTGAGGCGGTCGATGTGCTGCAAGCCAATGGTGTGCTGTTCGCTCCGGGAAAGGCCAGCAACGCTGGTGGAGTAGCTACCAGCGGACTTGAGATGAGCCAGAACAGCGGCCGTCTATCTTGGAGCCGCGCCAAGGTGGACAAGAAGCTCGATGAGATCATGGTCTCGATTCACACCAATGCCCACGATACCGCAGAGCGGTACGGAAAGCCCGGCAACTATGTCTTTGGAGCCAACATCGCAGGTTTCCTGAAGGTCGCTGAGGCGATGCACGCCCAAGGCGTCCTCTAATCCGTGTTGTATCGGACGGGGATCCGTCGCGACTCATCCACAATCTTCTGAAAAGCTAGTTCCCTAGCGTTTGGGGGGCGCCTCATATCGCGGTGGGAGCGACATGGTCGTCGTCTTTGTCGTCAGGTTCTCTGACCCTGGTCCAGACGTCTCGCATCAGGAGGTCGTGATGCTCGGAACAGTAGTGGAACCTACGGTAGGCCTCGCGGAACGAGTATGCCTTCTCTCCGGTGGCCACTAGATATCCCTCAGGAGATAGTCTGGAGACTACGTCTCCTTCCTCATCGCATCCCGGATAGTCGCACCTTGACATCTAGACTCCACACCTTCCTTCCGCGCTAACCCCTATTGAAAAGCCCCTCTCAAACCTAGTCCTCTGTGGCATCCGGTTCAATGACCACCAACGGTACATTCGCCTCGACATTCTCGCCATCGCTGCAGTTGACATTGGTGACCGTCCCTGATAAGGGTGCAAGGACCTCGTTCTGCATCTTCATCGCCTCTAGTATCAGGATGACCTGTCCTTCCTCGACGACATCGCCCTCTCCAACCTCTACCGTCACCACCTTGCCAGGGATGTTCGTCGATACGGTGCCGCTCCTCTTCCTACCGCCGACTCCACGACGCCGAATCGGTTGGGTTGATGGGGCGTCTGGCAATTCGATTCGGTAGGTCCGTCCTTCGACGGTCGCTTCCCAAACGCCATCAATCACATCGACTTCGACCGAGAACCCCTCGCCGTCGATGATGATTTCGTGCTTCTCTCGCATCCGTGTCACCTCCAAGTGGTTCTCGATGCCCTCGCTACGAGTGAATTGGGCAGCCCGAGAATCGCTCGACGATGGTCTTGGGCATAGGCGGTTCCAGCCCCGCGTCCACGCAATGAGGAATCCGTACCATCCTCTTGCCGAGCCCTGATCACCGCAACTGCAGCAGCCAACCTCAGCAATCGATCCCGCTCTTCATCATGCTCAGTTTCTGGTGGTTGGATGGGATCTCCATCCCCGCTGAGGCTTGGGCCATCGCTCCGACCGATTCGGAGTATCGATGTGATCCGCTGCGTGAACGTCTCATCGACCATAATGACACCTCAGAGGGGGATGTTGCCGTGCTTGCGAGTAGGCCGCGCTTCCTGCTTGTCGAGAAGCATCGCCAGAGCGCGTGCGAGACGCCTTCTCGTCTCCGAGGGATGAATCACATCATCCAGATATCCGAGAGCCGCAGCCTTGTACGGGTTAGCGAAGGTCTCGGTATAGTCATCGATCAGTCGCTGCCGCTCCTGCTCGGGGTTGCCAGCGCCCTCGATTCGCCTCCTGTGTATAATCTGAACCGCACCCTCGGCACCCATGACAGCGAGCTGAGCGGTTGGCCAAGCGATGTTGTAGTCGCCTCGGATGTGCTTCGACGACATCACATCGTAGGCTCCGCCGTACGCCTTCCTGAGGATTACGGTCATCTTCGGCACTGTCGCCTCAGCGAATGCGTAGAGGAGTTTGGCTCCGTGTCTGATAATCCCCCCCCACTCCTGACTGGCACCAGGTAGGAAGCCTGGAACATCCACTAAGGTGAGTAAGGGTACGTTGAACGCGTCACAGAAGCGGACGAACCGAGCTGCCTTCACGGAAGCGTCGATGTCCAAGCAGCCAGCGAGAACCGATGGCTGATTCGCCACGATTCCTATTGTCTCGCCTCCGAGGCGTGCGAATCCGACGACGATGTTGCCGGCATAGTCTGCTTGGACTTCAAGGAACGCACCGTCGTCGACAAGGGGTCGAATCGCATCGAGAACATCGTATGGCTTGCTGGGGTCTTCGGGAATCAGTTCGTCGAGGCCGTCGCAGTCTCTATCCGTAGGGTCGCTGCTGTGTTTTGAAGGCGGGCGTTCAAGGTTGTTGCTGGGAAGGTGACTGACCAAATCCCTGACGACGGCAATCGCATCCTCGTCATCCTCGGCCGTGAAGTGAGTTACTCCTGACTTCGACGCATGAGTCCCCGCTCCGCCGAGTTCCTCAAAGGTGACTTCTTCGTTGGTCACCGTCTTAATCACTTCTGGGCCAGTGATGAACATGTGAGATGTCTGATCAACCATCACGACGAAGTCGGTTATCGCTGGGCTGTAGACCGCGCCTCCGGCACATGGTCCCATGATGATGCTAATCTGAGGAATGATGCCGCTCGCTCTGACGTTTCGGAAGAAGATCTCAGCATAGGAGCCGAGGCTGGCGACTCCTTCCTGAATCCGAGCCCCACCGCTGTCGTTCATTCCGATGACCGGAGCACCAGTCTTGAGTGCCATGTCGAGCACCTTGCAGATCTTGAGGCCGTGCATCTCCCCGAGACTGCCTCCGTAGACGGTGAAGTCCTGCGCATAGCAGTAGATGGTCCTGCCATCGATGGTTCCATGGCCACAGACAACTCCATCACCTGGTATCACGTTGCGATCCATCCCGAAGTCGTTGCAGCGATGCTCCACGAGTGGATCGATCTCTTGGAAAGAGCCCTCGTCCAAGAGCGCGTCTAGTCGCTCGCGCGCGGTCATCTTGCCGCGGCCGTGTTGCAAGTCAATCCGCTGTTGACCGCCGCCGGCTGCCGCTTGCGCCTTCCTTCGACGCAGGTCGCTGACGTGATCTTCGCTACTCTCCACGGTCTGCCCGTCGCGCGCATGGCCCATCAATACATCCTCCGAGTGAGGCTCGACCTAGTTGCGTCGGGCGGCGACGGATGCTTCAAGGCGACCACGCCGCCCCGACGCATCGGAGGTCGACATGTGCGCATCGTGATTGCGAAACCCGGTCTTGACGGGCATGATCGAGGGGCGAAGGTCATCGCTCGAGCTTTGCGGGACGCTGGCCACGAGGTCATCTACACGGGATTGCGACGAACCCCGGAGGAGATTGTTCGGATAGTCATGGACGAGGATGCGGATGTCCTAGGACTATCCTCACTCTCGGGTGCGCATGGCCACCTATTCCCACGGATATGCGATCTGCTTCGAAGCGAGGGCCTAGGAGATGTGGTAGTCTTCGGTGGCGGCATCATCCCAGCCTCGGATCGCACCTCCATGCATAACTCCGGATTACGCGCCATATTCGGCCCTGGTACGGCCACCAGCGAGGTCATCGGTTTCCTTGAGGTGGCAGAGACCAGACGTTCCTCCGGAGATGCGATCGGCGTTGGCGATCCGGGCGACTGGCATTGGGGGTGAGCCAATCCCTGTATCAGTGGATGTTGAGGGTCTCATAATCGAAGCCAAGGCCGGCAATCGCCGCGCTCTAGCTCGTCTTCTCACCTCAATCGAATCGGGTGATGATGAGGCATCATCTATCGCTTCGCTTGCCGCAGACGGCTCACCCCCCTTCGTTCTAGGAATCACCGGAGCACCCGGTGTTGGGAAATCTTGCCTAGTCGACCGCATTGCGACCGCATGGGCAAATCGCGGCAGAATCGTGACTGTCCTATGCGTCGATCCATCTTCCAACATCAGTGGTGGGGCACTGCTCGGCGACAGGATGAGGATGGAGGAAGCTTCTGGAAATGGATCCATACACATTCGATCGATCGCCACCAGAGGTGCCTCGGGTGGGGTTCCAGTCCGCATCGGTAGCATGCTCGACGCACTCGCTGCCGTCGGTAGGACGCATGTCCTACTGGAGACTGCTGGTGTCGGACAGACAGAGCAACGGATTGCCGCCTTCGCTGACAGGTTGGTGCTCGTCGAAGGACCCAACAGGGGAGACATCGTGCAGGCTGAGAAGGCCGGCGTGATCGAAATGGCGGATGTGATCGTGGTGAACAAGAGCGATCTCGAAGGCGCCATGGCGGCTGCGGAGGCACTCAGATCCGCAGAATCCATGGCAGCATCCCCAGTAGGTGTGCATATGGTGTCCTCTCTGACTGGTGATGGAGTGGAATCTCTGCTGGAAGTCCTCGATGGTCTGCCACAGCGGGAATCTGCCCGACTGCCAAGGGCGCGTCTCGCACTGTTGGCGGCGGCTGAATCCGATTTACTATCCAACCCCCGGATCGATGCACTGATCGAAGCGTTGGCCTCCGGCTCGATTACCGCTTCCGAGGCGGCGCGGAACCTCAGGTGGATTAGCGATGACGATTGAGGGTGGAGCCCCCACCAATTCTTCTGGTCGGGAGGAAGTCACAGTCGATCATGTCCCTCACTCGGTCGGAGGCCTGGGTGGCCATCTCCTGCGGCGTGCAGTTCACATATGCATTGTGTTCGTTCCTTGGCTCTACTATTGGCACGGAGATGCCATCGCCATGTCTATCTCGATCGATAGGCGAATGGTACCATCAATCATTGGAATAACAGTCCTTCTTATGGAGGCTATACGGTTGCGTTCAGGCTTGGTCGTCTATGGACAGAGAGCCTATGAGGCCGATCACCCATCGGCTCTTTTCTGGGGAGCGTTCTCGATCTGTATCGTGCTGCTAGCCGCCCCGGAGATAGGGGTCGCTGGAGCCGCTCTTGGTGCTCCAATCATCTGGAGCCTCGCAATTGTCGATCCGGCACTCGGAGAAGCGAGACGGGCGGGGTACGATAAGCGCATCTGCCTTTGCCTCGGATTCGCACTCTGCGCTTTGATATGGTCCGCTTCGTCGTTCTTCCTCACCACTCCAATTATCCTCGCGCCGATCATGGCTGCGGTTACTGTCGCCGCCGAGCGACCGCGATTGAAGTGGCTCGACGACAACGGAGCGATGGTCCTCGCGCCCCTCTCTCTGATTATCCTCACCGGGCCATTCCTATGAGACATCTCTCCAAGCATTTACAGACTGGGCATCAGTGGTAGGGGCGGTTAGCATGGCAGATGGCTCCGACAGCGAGGGATCATCCGCCGGAGTTACGGTGCATGATTCTCCGGTGAACCAAAACACCTACGTCTTCGTCTATCTATTGGCGATGGCCGTGTCGGCAGTAATCTTCGCGATCTACTGGTGAATGCAGACTTTACCTCAACATCGGGGATGAACCAGAGGATCAATCCTTGGAACGGCCTACGCTGGCGTGCGAGCATCGGTTGATATGACTCCGCTGCGGCGGCGTGGCATGTGCGGCATAGCCGGAATGCTGGGAGCAGATGACCCCGCACTCGCCGCCGCCATGGCTGGTCGTTTATCGCATCGTGGGCCAGATGGTTCGGGTTGGTGGGAAGATGAGGTTCGAGGGGTTGCGAGTGGGTCGATTGCATTCGGGCACGCTCGTCTGGCTATCGTCGACTTGGCAGGTTCGAACCAACCGATCGCGAGCGATCATGGATGCGTTCTGGTGCAGAACGGCGAGATATACGGCCATCGCGGTATCAGGGAACTGGAGAGGGGCTACTCTTGGAGAACCTCAGGAGATGCTGAATCGATTCTTGCAGCCCACTCTTCGGCGATCGCCCCTCCGGGAGTAGAAGTACAACCCGTCGAAGGGAGTACGATCGGTTGGTTCGACCTCGCTAAGGGTGCTGGTGATGGCGGAGGAGCCGCCCGTCGCCATGTCGAATGGGTACGTCGTCTTGATGGGATTTGGGGTTTCGCTCTCTGGGACCCGAGATGGCGCGAACTGATTCTTTGCCGTGATCCCCTTGGAGTGAAACCGCTACTGAGAACGCAGACGGAGAGTGGTACGCTGCTTTTCGCCTCGGAGGCGAAGGCATTCGGAGCCCACCCCAATCACGATCCACGCCTCGATCTTTTGGCATTAGTCCAGAGGCTCGCCTACGAGTACCCTCTCGATTGCACCACACTCTTCGAGGGAGTATCTCAGGTTGCTGCTGGGACCGTGGAGACATGGTCGCTCGATGCGGCAGGCCGTGCGGTCTGCACCGGAGTCGCTAGTCACTCCCGCGACATCATTTCTCCGGCTTCCCATTGGGACCCCGTAGTTGGAGCCGAGCATCTGTTGGAATCACTCCGACTCGATGTTGCCGACCGCTTGATGTCGGATGTCCCGGTCGGCATCGTGCTCTCAGGTGGGCTGGATTCTAGCCTCATCGCCGCTCTGGCGCACGAGGCTGCGGAGATCGCTGGAAAGCCGATTCCAGGATGCTATACGGTCACCGAGAGCGAGGACAATCCCGATCATATGGCCGCTCAGGAGGTCGCATCTTCACTCGATCTGGAACATAGCTCCTGGAAGTTGGATGAAAGCGTCTTCCATAATCGATTGCCAGATCTCGGATGGCACGGTGAGGACCTCGATGTGACGGTGGTGTTCTTCCAACCACTATTCGATCGGATGTCGGAGGATGTGACTGTAGGCCTCTGCGGCCAGGGTGCTGATGAGTTGCACGCCGGATATCCTAGGTATCTCGACCCGAGCGCACATGCATCGCTGGTCCGCAAACGACTTGATTCGGTCGAAGATGCGACTCCGACAAAAGTCTGCATTGGTCCTGTCCAACCGTGGCAGGAGCGACCGCCTGAACCGGAGATTGCGTTCGCCGACCTCACCTCCATGCTACAGTTCGAACTCGACCGCGGTCAACTTTCCAATTTCCAATTGCGCCTCGTCGACAGACACAGCATGGCGCATGGATTGGAGGTCAGGGTCCCATTCCTCGGCTACCGTCACCGTACAGCGGCACATTGCCTACCCAATCGTTGGCGCCTCGACCGTGGTCTCGAGAAGATCGCCCTCAGGAAGGCTGCTGCATTGACTGACCTACCTTCCTCGATTGTCGATCGGCCGAAGCTCCCAGCCGGTACGGCGACTGCCCCTCGTCTATTGGCTGAATTCCTCGAAGAGATGCGCCCGAGAGCGATGGAGTGGGCCGAGGATACACCAATTCTCGCTCCGGTGCTTAGAGACCAGCCAGAGATGGCAATCGGTCTACGCCTCTTCTCGGCTCTACATCTGTCGGGCGCAGAGCCTCGACAATCCTCTTCCTTGCTAGATATTCTGGATGATGCCGATCCTGTGGCCGTCCCAGCCCAAGGTGGTGTCTGAAGTGGAGGTCAACGGACTCGACCATCCCATAGCAGGATTTCTGGAGAGACGATTGAGCGAATGCATCGAAGAAGTTGATCGCTGGCTTGGTGGATTACGTTCTCTACATGGAACTCCGCTCCACTGTTCCTTCGATGTAAGAGACGCCGGTTGGAAGGTCGCGACGGTTGATGCCAATGCATTCCCTGCGGGATCGAACAATCCCCCCTTGGCTGATCGCAAGGCTCTGGGTTCACAGATGAAGTCCAACATTGAGAGACATCATCCAGAGGCTGAGAGGATCCTTCTCCTGCCGGAATCAAACACCCGCAACATCGGTTATGGGGAGAATGTACGGATTCTGCACAACCTGCTATCAAGCGGCGGCTACGAGGTCGTCGTGGGTTCTCCTAGATTGAATGGCGTGGAGAGACTCGTTGGAATCGATGGCTCGGTGGAACTCGTCGAAGTCGATCTCCAGGGAGATGATGCCATCGCAGGTGGCTCACCGGTGGACCTGATTATCCTCAATGACGATCTAACCAGCGGCTCTCTTCCGATGGTGTCAACTCCGGTGCTTCCTCCAACGACTCTTGGGTGGTATCAGAGGCGAAAGTCGGGTCATTTCCGTTCGTTGCAACCCCTGATAGGAGAACTGGCAGAAATCCTGGGGGTTGATCCATGGCTTCTAGGAACGCACTGGTTCGTCAGCGAGGATAAGTGCTTGGAGAAGGAGGTGTGCCGGATTGAACTGGCTGCGGAGGTCGACCGATGCTTGGAAGCCATATCCACAAAGCATCGCGAACACGGAATCGATCGCGAACCGGCGATGTTCGTGAAGAACGACCAAGGTACCTACGGGTTGGGGATTCTCAGGATAACCTCGGGTGAGGAGTTGCTACATCTATCAAATCGGAGGATGAATCGACTCACCTATGGGAAGGGTGGGTCAGATGTCGCCGACTTCCTGCTTCAGGAGTCGGTGCCGACGGCTCTATTCGACGAAGGCAAGGTGCTGGAACCTTGCGGCTATGCTGCCGATGGCCTCGCGGTTGGATGGTTCCTGCGATCCAACAGCAAGCGAGGTGATGAGGACAACCTGAACACTCCCTCCAGCGGATATGTACATGTCGAAGATCTCAATCACGAGTCCAGATTTGCAGTCCTTCGTCGCCGGCAACTGCACCGCATCGTCTGCGAGGTCGGATCGGTAGCGATTGCCATCGAGGCGAATCACGATGGTTAAGGAATCGAAGGTTGATTGAATCCCAAGGTACCAGTCGACCTCATCTGAGAATCTATGCCTTTGATATCGGGGCTGGTTCGGAATTTCATCGCCCGACCGTCTCGATCAGACGTTCTCCCCTGATTGAGATGTTGTTGACTCGCCAGCCGAATCTTCACCGGATTCGGAACTACCCGGAGCATCCGAATGATTGGCTTGTCCCATTCCGACTATCTCGTAATTGGATGGGAATAGCGCAACTCCCACACCGGCCACGAAGCAGAGCAGTGCCCAACCGAACGCGTTGCGGGTGATTAGAAGTTCCAATCCGATGGCGACTAGCACCAATCCACCTATGTTGGAGGTCCAAACCAAGGTCTTGAACGTGGAGAGTGAAACTCCCGTGGACTTGCTCGATCTGTATGGGCCGAACTCCGCACCGAATCGGACGGGGTCGTCTTTCGACATCCGACTGAGGCGTGGGCTATCTCCGTTTGAACCTCGCGTGGCAGGTGCCTCAACGATCGATCATGATGATCGCATCGGTGGGACATGCTAGAACACAGAGTCGACAACCAGTGCATGGGTCGCGAAGCACCTTCGCCTTCCTGTTCACTTCGATGTCCATAATCGGGCTAGCGAGAGGGGTATCGTAGAGCTCAATGGCGTCGTCGTCGCATGCCAATGTACATTGATCACAACCGATACAGAGTTCCTCCTTGACCCAAGCCACGGTCCCCTCCCCACCTTTGAGAGATTCGAGTTCCTCTGCCTTGGCGGCATTCAGTGCCGTTCGGATACGACGCTGTTCGGCGGCCCTTCGGATTGCCACGTCCTCCTTCGACGTCATCGCACCTTCGAATGGTGCGCTTCTCTCAAGCCTACCGCTTTGGGGACATCGCGAGCGATTGGGAATTTCCTCTAGCCAGAGCCATTGTGTTCAATCCGGTCGGTCACCTAGACTAGAATCCGATTCGTCCGCTGCTTGATAGATGCTCGACTCGATTCCCATTCGATTCAGCCGAACCATCAAGGAGGAATCGGTGGGGTGGGGGTACATGGTTGGTGAGGACATACACGAAGATGACCGAGCCGGCAGCCTGAATGAGTTCATCGATGGAAAGGTGGAGGCGATTCTTGAGCCGTCCTCATGGCAAGATGACCGAATGGCGATATTCTTCGCATCGATCGGCCCCTTGATCTGGATGATTATGGCCCTCCAGTCATTCGATTTCGCAGCCATCGCAATCGTCTGCCACGCTCAGGTCGGCTTTTTTCTCTGTCTCATCGCTCTAGGATATCGTCGTCCACGTGCGTTCAAGGGGTCGTTAATCGGCATAGCCATCTGCGCTGTGCTCAGCTCATTTTCCTGGATTCTGTGATAGGAAGGTCCTCTTCTTAGCGGACTAGAAAGCGAAACGACTGTCCGGCGACGCTGCAGGATTAAGTCTGCGCCGCTTCAACCGGATTCGCGCCGCCCGCATCGGTCAGCATCGATCCCTCATCCAGTGCAGCTCTCCGCTCTTCGACCTGTCTTGCTAGGAAGCTTACGACGTCGAGAATCTCAAAGTCATGCTTCGGGTCGCCTTCGAACTTCAGGCATTCGAAGTGACTAACGCACTTAGGACAGGATGTGAGCATAATCTCGGCACCTGTCGAGCGCACCTCTTCGAACCGCTGGATTCGAAGTGCACGGCTGTTCTCATTGCATCCCATCATGCTGGAGACGCCGCAGCAGAGAGCGTCCTCACCGTGGTGCTCCATCTCGACGAGATCGACGTTCTCGACGTTCCGGACGAGGTCGCGCGGCTGCTCGTACATGTTCATCTGACGCCCGAGCCGGCACGGATCGTGGTAGGTGACCTTGGTTCCCTCCGCGGCTTCCAATCGGAAGTCGTGGCCGGATTCCAGAAGATACTCCGCCGTGTGCATGACCTTCATGTCATCCAGTTCGTAGTCCATTGCGAAGGTACGGAAGCACTCTGCGCATGATGTGACCAAGGTATCGATGCCACTCTTGGTGAGTTTCTTCTGGTTGTACGACTTCAGCTTCTCAAAGACCTCGGTCATTCCTTGCCACTTCTGATCGTGACCGCAACACTTCAGGAAATCTCGACCGAGGTAGGCGACGTCGAGCCCGGCTTCTTCGAAGAGTGTGAAGGCAGCCGTCGTAGTGTCGCCGAGATCCATAGTTCCCTCGTTGACATGACTGAAGACCATCTCCTGATCGATGTAATCGACGCATCCAGGATAGTAACCGACCGTCGAATCAATCGGATACTCGTCGATTGGGATGAAGAGGCCGTCGGCCTCCTCCTCCGCCTCGGCAGCGAGAACGGCCTGCAGGACCGTGTGGGGAATCTCAGCGGCGGGCGGTCCACCGACGATCAGGTTTCTGCGGATGTCTACGTAGGAGTCGTAGTCGACTAACTGTGGGCAAGCGTTCGTGCAGGCGGAGCAAGTCAGGCATGTGTACATCGGTACTCCGTCATCTTCGTTGTTCCATGTGTTGTAGATGATGTTGAGCTTGTCACCCGCATTGAAGAGTCTGACAGGACACGCGTCATCGCACAGGTCACAGCCGTAGCACTTGTTCATCTCCCATTCGTAACCCCGCGCCATCCTTCGCATCAGCATGTAGACCAACGCACCGACGCCCAAGCAAGGTGCGAATAGGGAGTAGGTCAACTTCGCATCGAGGCTCTTGGGGTTCTTCTGGTAGGTCGGATTGTCGACCGTATATGATGAGAGTGAAGCGGTTGTTATCCCAGCGGCAGCCATCGCAGTAGCATCGCTTCGATCGATTGCCATCCCGTCAGCGCCGATGAGGAGCGGCTGGAAGGCAATCACCTGAATGTCGCTCGGAACATACATCGTATCGTTGATGCCGGTGGCAGTGATTGAGTAATCGACCGTGTAGGTCGCACCGGAGGCGAGATACACCATATCGACTCCGCACTCGGAGAGCGATGCGACGGTCGCTCCAGATGAGTCCTTGACTGTGAGAGTGGTGTCTATCATACCGACTCCACGCTCGCTCGTTCTCGCGTTGCAGGCGATGTCGGCCGGCACACTCGCGACACCAAGGTCCTCGACGGTCATAGTTGCAGAGTGTGTCGTAGAGACGGCAGCTCCGGATGCGAGTCCGCTTAGGTTGAAATCCGCCGTGACGGTGTTGCGACCGCTAGCGGGGTCGCCGTGAGCATTCTCTCCAGCGTAGTCGATGACGGTCGCCTGCGTTGGTTGGGTTATCCCCCAATTCAGCCAATGCGTAGCGGGTATCAGACACCAATCCTCCCGGAGTTGATCGCCGCTGAGGAAATCCTTGTGCTGCCAAGAATCAGCTCCGCTAGAATCCGTGTATGGGAGGCAATGCTGTTCCATGTGTTCCCAATGGTGGTTCTCGCCGAGATGGATGACGGTGTCGATTGGCTGGCCCCGTAGGCCGTCCAACTCCTCCACCTCATCCATGGCGCCGAGTCCGCCGAGATCCCAGAACCCGTTCTCGTAGATTGGCCAAGTGAAGGCGCACAGTAGGGTGGCGGCCAGAATCGAGCCAATCGCGAGATTCCTGCTGCGCTCAGGCGTGACTAGTGCTCCTTGCGCTCGGACGAGCATCCATCTGCCACCGTAGTAGAAAAGCGCGAAGAGGAATATCCCGGTCAACACCCATGGTATCGAGTTGAACACCTCCGCCAGCCAAGGTTGTCTGACTCCGCAAGAGAGTCCGGCATGCGAATTCAACTGGCAGAAGTCGGTCCGGTTCTTGCCGTATAGGTCTAGGAAGATGTTGATTGAGTAGACCGAGATGAACCAGACATGGGCGAGGTAGACCGCCCCGGCAGTGGCGAACCAAGGGTCTTCGACCCCCCGCTTCTCTCGTCCGCCAAGGAAGGGGGGGAGGGCGAGGATTCCGACTGGAATTCCCGTCAGGACGCTCCCCCACCAAGCTGCGTTCCAAGAGATGACCGGGGTGCCGAAGAACGCTCCAATCGCTTCGGGGAGCGGGATGTCGAATTGCGGCAGGTATTCGCCCCAGCGTAGATAGCCGTACGAGAAAAGGACATACCAGTCGGGGAAGACGAATCCTGCTTGGGCGAACGGATCAGCTGCTGAGTGGAGAGGTGGGGGAATCAGCCAGCAGTAGAAAGCCAGAACCATCAGGATGGCTGCTAGGATGATGGTGTCCCTGAGCGCCTCTTGTGGCCAGAAAGGCGCACCTAGATGCAGCCTCTTCCGCTCCTTCTCAGCAACTTGCAACTTGTCGCGCTCCGTTACGTACGTGTCGGCTATTCGACCAAATCTCTCAAGGATGCCCAACTTTCTTCACCCCCTCGATCAATGTGGCTCCGCTATGCCCTGCACCCAGACGATGAACAGATGGATGATGATGAGTAGTGTGACGACGACGGGTAGCACGAATACATGGATGAAGTACATCCTAGTGACTGTCTGTCCGGAGAGGCTCGAGCCAGCGAACATCGCGGTGGCTATCCACTTCCCTACCAAGGGCGTCGAATTGGCCATGTTGATCCCAATGGTAGCAGCTCCGAACGCCAAGGCATCCCAAGGAAGCAAGTATCCCGAGTAGCCGAAGAAGATTGTGAAGAACATCAGGGCGACTCCGATTAGCCAGTTCAACTCGCGAGGATTCCGGTAGGCTCCGGTGAAGTACACCCGGCACATGTGGAGGAATACCGCGGCGACCATGAAGTGGGTCGTCCAATGGTGGATGGACCGCATGATGTAGCCGAACGGCAGTTGCGTCATGATGTACTCCATGCTGGAGTAGGCGGGCGTCGGATCACCATCGCCACCTGGGACGTAGTAGAATCCGAGGATGGTGCCGGTAATCACTAGGATGATGAAGGCTAGGAACGAGATTCCTCCTAGGCAGTAAAGTGGATACCAGTACCAGATTATCCGCAACTTGTACTTCTCCGCGTGGGTCAGCGGCATCTGACGGTGCATGCTCGTGTATGCCTCACGACTCATCGCCCAGTAGTCTTGCACCCGGAAGCGTGTGTCCATCCATGAGAAGACCCAGAGGAAGGATTTCTCCAACAGCCCCATGTTGCCGCTGGACTCGACTGCTCGGAGTATCTCCTTGCGAGGCATCTCCTCGCGCTCCTTGCGGAGCGTCATCGCGATTAGCACCAGCACGAAGACGAGGAAGAGCCAGAGCAGCGTGAACTCGATCATCTTCTATCTCCTCAGTCGCAGAACGTGTACCAGTCAGCGAATTCGTCGAGAGCCTCGATCGTGCCGCCATTGACGGTGAAGGGGATTAGGGGCATGCCGACCGGAGCCGGACCTCCAGTCAATTTGATACCGATATAGTCGAACTCCTTCCCCGTGCTCCGGTTCCGATTCCGATTCATCTCGATTACAGTGGGGTCGTATCTGCTCGAGTGGCATATGCAGAACAACTTGTTGCCTCCAGAGTCGACGCCTCCCGGAAGCCATGTGTCGGCCGTGAAGTCATTGGCCACTAATTGCCAGCCTGGGATGCAGCAGAGGTGAGGGCAGCGACTGAAGACAATCATCAGGTCGTCATGCATGGCGAGCGAGGCATATGCCGGATCTTCGTTGACCTCCCCCCCCCATCCGATCACCTTGCCGGTCGCATCCTGCCCCTCCATGTACTGGAACCTAGGGTTGCCCTCGACCGTAGGGGTGCCCGCGTTCTTTGAGTCGGGGATGTGCAGGACGTTCACAGGCAGCCCACTCCAGACCCCCTGCGCTCCAGCCATACCAGTATCCGACTTCCCAGCCTCAGTCACGAAGTCTGGTTTCGTCATCGTCTGCATATGCATGGATCCGTACCAGACGCTGTCCTCTTGTCCCTTCGGTACCCAGTATCTGACGGCGTTGTCAGTACCGGAGCCGCTGGATGAGCCCATCAGCATCGAGGCGAAGCCAATGGTGCCTAGACACGCGGTGGTGATGACTCCGGCCGCGCTGTTGAAGGAGTGGCGAACGAAGTCGCGGCGATCGATGAGTCTTTTTCCACCCGCTGTAACCTCCTCCTCGGCCCCAGGAGCCGGGCGAAGTCGGAAATTGCGATTCATCCAGTTCACCTCAACTCTTGTAATCGTGCCAACCCATCGTGTCCTTAGGTGGGATGAATTTGTTGCGGCGATGCTTGACAATCACCAAGTCGGGCATGACGAACCGAAGGTGAAGAATTCCTAGGATGATGACGGTTAGAAGGGTCATCGCGAGGTGGAAGGATAGTTGCTGCTGGTCCCAGCCGTTCATCAGGCCATAAGAGAGGGTGAAAGCCCAGTAGAGGGTGAAGAACAGGCCCCAAAGAGCGAATGCCATGACGAGCCAAGATGCTCCGCTGGGACGTATGCTGGCGCGGACGATGGTTCCCGGTGCGACCTCGTTGAACACCCCGTGGTCAATCGCCTGCTCGTACTGCTCCTCGGAGAGACTAACCCCTTCGAGCGCTGCCCTCGCATCCTCAACGCTGACTTCTCCGCGCTTGACCTCGCGCAGGAGTTGGAGGATGACATCGTCCTTCACAACTGGTCCCCCCTTCGCAGGTGCTTGATCCTTAGGCGGAGAAGGTTGCTTCTGCCCTCATAGTGTCGTGAGAATCCGTAGCGTAGGAAGAATCCGCAGAAGAGCAACACTAGGATGACGGCGCCGAAGCCGAGCAGGCCGAGCCAGTGCGCCCGGAACGCCGCTCCCATGTGGTGCAAGTCGACATGCCCGCTCTCCGGTGCGGGCGGCTCGACATTACCATCACCAGCGAAGAGCAAGCGGTGGTTGCCATCGTCGACACCTTCGACCATGACTCCGGTGAGCCGGTTCCAAGCGTCACCCTGGTTCCCATCAGCACCGTTGACTGAGTTGCCTACGAGTTGGATGGAGATGCTGCCTGAACCTTCTGCCGGGGCAGTCCAGATGACGTTCCAAGTGCGGTCAGCGACCTTCGCTCCGGCAGTGGTGTGACTCAGAGTCGTTAGGTCCGATTTCCAGTTCTGCACATCGGATTCGGATTCGACACCGGCAGCGAGTGCACCATCGCTGACCTTCATCGAGAATCCCCCGGTGTTGGACGCAGAGTCGATGTCCGGGCCGCCTATGATTTGGATGGTCCACGCGTACTCGGATCCGGGCTCGTAGATAGTGGGGACTCCATCGAGTAGGAGTTGCACCTCATTCGATGGTTCTGGAGCGTGGCATGTGCATCCGGCAATGGAGACATCACCGCTCCCTTCGTCACCACCGATTCCCGATGGAAGAGCAGTGACTAGGCCGGATGCCAGCGAGGCTGTGAACAGCAGCATTGACGCGGCCACGAATCGTCCTCTTCGAGCCCTCATATCGAGTCCTCTCGGTCAGCGATTCGCGCCACCTGAATTGGGGCTATCAAGTTATCCGCCCGCCAACCACAGTAGCGTGCGACGTAAAGGCATCCAAGCGGTTGATGAAGAGCGGTATCGACACCATTTGAGATGACCAACACAGACTCTCTAATAGATGGCATCCAAGATGGTCCTGACAACGGATTGTTCGGGTGTTCACTAGACCACGCCAGCGTGGGGTTGAAGCGAGCCGCGCCACTCGACGGCGTGATGGCCGATCGAGCGTGGGAGAACATCTACGACCTATCGGATGAACAGATTACGAATCTCGATTTGGCTGAGGAGAAGATGGAGGCGCATGATCTGAACGAGGCGGAGAGGATCCTCCTCAGCATGCTCGACGAGGACCCACACTGCGTACCGGTGCTCTCGAATCTAGGTCACCTAAACGGTCGCTATCTCAGTGATTTCGAGACCGCTGTCGAATACTACGGAAAGGTTCTCGCCATCGAGCCTGACAACGCTTGGGCACGGGATGAGAGGCGGCGCTACAAGCGATATTCCACCTACGACTGAAGGCACCTGCCGACGGTTCGAAGCGGGATGGTGAGCACCTCTCTAATGCATGGTTTCACGATTGGGTATTCTGTTCAGTATGGATGGGCTTCGCCCGGGCGAGAGAATGAAGGGGTGGCCACGCGCCAGACGGTAGGTGGACGATGGCGCTCTGCTCGTCGCCGGGGTCGGCGGCCTCGGTTGCTCTTGGGCGAGAGCGTCGCACGCGCGATGCGACGGCAACGCCGAACTATTGCTCATAGATGCGGACCGATCGAGCCTGAAGGATGCCGAGCACGCCAATTGCATTGAGCTCGGACCAGACGATGAATCCGTGGGTTGTGCTTCGATGCCCGAACTCGCACGCGGGTGGCTCGCAGAACGGACCGAGGCACTTGTGAAGGTACTGGAGCCGGTAGAATTGGTGATAATCCTAACCGCACTAGGCGGTGGAGCAGGAACGGGAGCTGCCCACCTGCTGGCGCAACGGGCGAAGTCGAAGGGGGCCCTCGTCATCTCGGTGGTCGCCACTCCATTCGAGGAACAGGTCACTCGTCTCCGCACGGCCCGAGCTTGGCTCGGGCGACTCGAGGATGCGAGCCATGCCTGCATCCGATTGTCATTGCCGAGACTCGCATGGCGAGCGCGTGAACGCGGAGCCGATTGGCGATTGGGTGGAGGTTGGATTGAAGATCTGGTCGATGGTTTGGTTAGGACCCAGTCACAGGTAGGACTGATCAATCTCGATCTCATGGACCTTAGAGCAATCCTCCTCCGCCCCGGTCGTTCGACGATGCTCGTGGCCCAAGGCAGGGCGAGTGATGCTCAGAGGCTAGTCCGTAACGCGTTGGCGGCACCGCTGGAGAATGTGGCCCTCGATGGTGCTGCGGGATGCCTGCTGCAGATCGAAGGCGGGATGGACCTTAGCCTCGGTGAGGTGAATGAGGTCGCGGAGGCGTTCACCGACAGACTCCATCCGGATTCGCAGGTTATCTTCGGGGCCCGGATGACCGATTCCCTAGATGGTGAGGTGCGGGTCGTGGCGGTTCTCGCTGGGCTATAATCAATCGATCAGTTCCACCGCGTCATCATCATCCATCAGCTCGACATAATCCTCGGATTCGGGAGTATCGACCAAATCTATGGATTCTACCGCTTCTTCAGCATCTGCTTCGGCAGCTTCAGATGCTTCTTCGGCAGCTTCAGATGCTTCTTCAGCAACTGATTCAGCTGCGGTTTGTGCTTCAGAGGATGATTCTTCAGCTCCTCCCTCATCCTCTGAATCAGAATCGTCATTCTTCTTTTCTACCGAAACAATGGCGCCTCGTACGACTGGCCCGGAATATGCGAGGATGAGAGTTGCGACCGTTACCGCATGCCCAATGCCCAAGGTTGCTGGCAGGGTGCCGAAGAAGGGCATGGCGCCGCTCAGGTCCGTGAGTACGATGATGCTACCAGCGTATGCGTACCCGAATGCGAGGGCCCAGAACAGTGCATTCCGTTGGGTCAGCAGGGTACCACCGGAGCGCACCGTCCTACTGGATAGGGCCCAGACAGCAGCGAATACGGTGAGCACCATCAGTAGCGCTTCCTCAATCAGCATCAGGACATCGTCGGGATTGGTAAACAACCTCCTCCATGTGCTCGCAAGATGCCAAGCGGCGAACCCGAAGCATAGAAATCCCCAACGATGAGCTAGAGCTCGTCCACCGACGGTTTTGATCGCACTGCCAACCCTCCTCTTGGCTAGGGTGATGGAGATGAGAGGGATGGCGATGGCGGCCGGGATATAGATTGCCCAGATGCCAGGATCGGGAGGCCGATCGAGCCACATCGGTAGGAAGTGACCGAACAAGGCGGCGATCGTTCCCGCCAATATCGCTTGCTCAAAGAGCATCAGGGCAGCGAATCCGGGTAACTCCGAACCACTCGGAGACGAGTCGGCGCATCGAGAACCTCCGGCGACCCAACGGGAAACGGCTGATCTGAACGATAGGGCCTGACCGGCGGACCAAGCGATGAAGAGAGAAGCCAACACCAATGCCCAATCATCTCGCACATCTGGTTCCGAAGCAATCGTTCCGAGCAGAGCTCCGGCAATCAAGCCGGTCGCGATTATAGGCAGTAGTATGGATTTGAATGAGGCCCTGATCCTCTTTCCGAAGGGTAGTCCAACGGGCACGGAGACGAGGGCGCATCCACTCTCTGACCTCGCCACAATCGCTGTCAGAATCTGCGCCCCCACCAAAGCGGTGAAGATGACCGCAACCAGCCCGGCGCCATCCGACGCCGATCTCGTCACCCCTAACAGAGCGACAGAAGAGATAACGAGCAGCACGATGTGAGACAGAGTCGCTGGTGACAACAGGGCGCTGATTAACTGCCTGACCCCGAAGGCCCCCTCTCCGCCTGCGTCGCCCACGTACCCGCTCTTCTAGACGGACTCCATTAAGTCGCGCCCCCTCGCCCGTCCATGGCCAAGCGCGGCAAGGCTTCGCGCGGTAAGCGGCGATGGCTGGGAATTGAGGTCTCCCCTAAATTGAGAGACAGGGAATCGGTCGAAGCATCGATCGATGCTGCCAATTCTCTGCAGGGCTCTCGGCTCTACGACTTCGTCCCCGGTGAGGATGGAAATGCCGGTCTAGCGATCCTCAGGATTCCGTTGGATGGGGCCGCCGTCGCTAGATATGCTCTCGACGGCGTATCGACACCATTCACCTCAATCACCACTTCGGGAAAGATCAACTTGGTCCGGAAGCGGCTCGGGTTGGAACGCAGTCGACGGCGGCCTAGGTGAGATCCTCCATAGCCGTGACTTTCAATTCGCAACGTCCTCTGGCGGTAGTATGGCTGGGGGAGGCGAGGCACCTTCTGTCGAGCCGTGGGACCTCAGCGCGCTCGTCGGGGCGATCCTCCTCACTTCGACGATACTCATGCTCACTTGGCCGCCTAGCCATGATGTCGGATTGACCGGGGATCGAATCGGTCTCACCGAGGTTGGCGTGGGCGCTCTAGGTTCAGCGGATTCGATTGAGGTGACGCTTCGGAACGCCACCGCATGCGAGGTCGAGAACTCTACCTGTACAGGAGCTGTGATACATGTTTCATCTCCTAATGGGGATGAGATTACGCAGTTCCGCCTCTCGGATGGAGAATCCCACACGACGGATAGGATGACGAACGGTCCCGTGACGGTCGAAGCCTCTGGTGAGGGCCAGTATAGAATCACGGTGAAGGTTCATCGACAACTGCCGTTGGAATTCGTTCCCGCGATGCTCGGAATCGTGCTTCTGGCATGGGGAGAATGGCGTAGACGTCAAGGCCCATCGCCATGATCCATATCCAGTTGGGTTTCTGAGCGAACGAACGCTGAATCCGCCACCATCAGAGCTCCCTCTTCGCTGATTCCTACCGGTCGCTCGTCAGCCTCGAATCCAAGTGAAGCGCCACCCCTAGAGAATCTCGCTGAGAAGAGGGACCACCATGCTCTCGATCTAGTGACGACATCGCTCCGCGGAAGCCTCGGGTGTGCCTCCAATCTACCCCCTAGACAGGCGGCAAGTGCAGTGAAGATGGTGTTGGCATCGGAACCAAGCCCGATATCATCGAATCCAGCCACCCGTTCTCCGTCCTGGATCCTTCCGCGACCGTTGATCCCGACTCCTAGGTCGAAGGTCGTTGATTCTCCAAATGTCCGACCCCTCAACAGGATTCCACCCAATTTTCCGACGTCTTCCACCATGATGTCGTTCGGCCATTTCAGTTGCACCCCCATTCTGGAGACTCGGATGCCTCCCGACCAAGAAAGGAGTGGAGGAACTTGCTGCAATCTCGAGGCGATTGCATCAGCGACTGCTAGCCCAGCCTCCAACTGCATACCGCCCCCACTATGCATGATGTTACCGTCACGATTGGAGACCCTCCAGGTCGCGGTTAGATCGCCCTCCTCGCTATTCCAGATTCTTCCTCTCCTACCTTGGCCACGATCCTGCATCCTAGCGATTACGGCAGAACCTGTTGCAGCCTCATCAGGCATATCCTCCATCGTACTGGCGGAGCGTTCGAGGCGTACTGGCTCAATACGGCCCCAGCCCCGCCAAAGGGCGAGTGCTACCAACCTCTCGTCCCCGAACATGGTGCTGGCGAGAGGTCGGATCGACCACCCAGACTCGATCCACGATTCGAGGGTCGGACCCGAACGCTCCCCCAACCTATGGATGATGATCACGACTCCGTCATCCGCGAGGATGGAGGATTCTTCGATGAAGATGCGGAGCAACCCCGCCCACCCTCCTCCTTCCTCGATGTCAGTCAGGGCTCCCTCCTCAAGCGGCCCAAGCCTCTGCTCATCTAGGGTGACCGGATCCAGGTAGGGTGGGTTCCAGCATATGATGTCGAACGCACCCGGACCTGCCCACGCTCCATCATCCGATTCTTCGGCTAGACCACCTTCCCAGAAACTCGTTCTCTCCGAAACTCCCTGTTCCTCTGCTAACCCCCTAGCCACTGCGATTGCGAGCGGGTGGACATCGCACCCATCAACATTCCAACCGCGGAGTGCGGCAGAGACTGATACCACTCCAGTTCCACAACCAATCTCGAGCATCCTACCTGGTGGTCCACAGATTCGCATCAAGGCTAGGTCTAGAAGCGCCGAGTCCTCTCGAGGTGGATACACCGTGGGCGGTACGGAAAACTGCCATTCCTTCCCTCGGCCATCGAACCAAATGTGTGCGGCGGCTGCCCCCCTACTCCTGGCCGCCTCTTCTTCTGCATCCACTTGGAGAACACCCCCCGCCCGCTCTCGGATTCCGCGCCAAACCTTTATTCACACCGGAGGATAGGGTTCTGTTGCACCCGGGAAGCATATCGATGCTGGGTCCCCGGGCGTTTGGCCCCGAGATGCGTGGCCGATAGGTTCAATAAGCCCCCCTCGGTCCGCGGAGAGCCCAGCATCAGCCATGGGCCTGTAGCTCAGTCAGGTAGAGCGTCCGGCTTTTAACCGGGTGGCCGCGGGTTCGAACCCCGTCAGGCCCTCCACCTGATGAGCGAGCAGGTTCGCGGCCGCAGGGCAAGGCGGGGGCCTGCGGCATGGTGGTTAAGAGTTCGACGAAGAAGCGACTGATTGAGCTTGGCGTTCCAGAGAACCACGCCCATCGTCTGGCTGACGATGCCAACATGGACGCAATCAAGCGCATGTCGGTCGAAGAAGTCTCGGAGAAGCTGGAATTAGAGATTGGAGATGAGATTCTCGAGAAGATAATGGGGATTGTTCGCGAGCAGGCCGCCTCTCGCCGACGCCGATCCCGAAGCGTTCGCATGACCATATCTTCCAGGACCGTCGACATAGACGACTTCCAGCGCGGAGAGGACAGGTTCAACGTCCTCAACCACGAATTGGTACCGCACCACGAGTTGGTTCCGATTGGAGATGAGGATGAGGTCCTCGCTCCTTGGGGCCTGACGGTTAAGGAGGACAATGGCGAGACCCGTCTTGCGAAGGAGTTGCTTCCAAAGATTGTCATCAGCGATGCTGCCGTACAGGCCATCAAGGAGATGGAGGAAGCGGAAGACGAGGAATTGCCGGCTGGCTGGCTCACCAACCGGGTAGTCCGCGTGATTCGATACAGTCAGTCAGCTGGTACCACGGTCGCGTATCGATTGGTCGTCGAGGGGCAGTGAGGAGAGAGAAATATGCGTGAGATTATTGAATCATTCTTCCAACAGCGTAGTCTGGTCAACCATCAATTGGCCTCGTACGACGATTGCATCCCTTCAGCGGAAGGTTCGGAGGGCCGCATGGAAAGAATCGTCCAAGCGATTAGGATCGGGACTGACGAGCCGCCCGAGGACGATCTCGGCGGAATGATCAAACTCGATGTTCTCGACAAGGAGATCACTGTCCGGATGCGAAACATCCGCCTCGGTCAACCGACGATTCGGGAAGCGAATGGGGCCGAACATCCAGCCACTCCTCTGGAGTGCCGCCTGCGCAAGTTAACCTACTACTCACCAGTCTATCTCGACTTCACGATAATCAGGGACGACCTTCCGCAACCCATTGTCGAGGAGAGCGTCCACATCGGGAACCTCCCAATCATGGTGCGTTCGCGACGATGCAATCTACACCCTACGCACATCGACCCAAATCGACATCTTTCACCTTCAACCTCACAAGAGGATTTGGATCACTACCACCGCCTGCTGGAGAAGATGGGCGAGGACCCCCTGGATCCGGGTGGCTACTTCATCATCAACGGCACCGAGCGGGTCCTAATCTCGATGGAGGATTTGGCCCCTAACCGGGTAACGGTCGAGAAGAACCGTCGTTACACCCACGAGACCGAGGTGGCCAAGATATTCTCTCAGAAGGATGGCAGCCGTAAACCTCTGACAGTCGAGAAGCGGCGCGATGGCATGTTGATGACGAAAATCCCGTCAGCTGGCAGCACACCCATACCAGTCGTGCTTTTGATGCGCGCTCTAGGAATCGAGAACGATCAGGACATCTTCCAGGCGATCGCCGGTCCGGTTGAATCGATGAAGTACACCGTAGCCAACATAAACGAGGTCAAGGACAATGAGGAGTACGGCGTTCACACCCAGATAGAGGCTACGCAGTGGCTGGAGAAGAAGTTCGCAGCCGGGCAGCAGAAGGAGTACCGGGAGCAGCGTATCCAGAACATGCTCGACCGCGAGTTGTTGCCCCACCTTGGCGGGGCTCCCGAGCAGCGTGAGAAGAAGGCGATCTTCCTCGGGAGAATCGTCCGACAGGTCCTCGAGATGGCGATCACCAATCGTGATCCCAACGACAAGGATCACTACGCGAACAAGCGCGTTCGGCTCG
Source organism: uncultured Candidatus Poseidoniales archaeon (assembly GCA_964585295.1). Taxonomy (GTDB): domain Archaea; phylum Thermoplasmatota; class Poseidoniia; order Poseidoniales; family Thalassarchaeaceae; genus CAUZSY01. Next base: position 107,938 of record CAZPCY010000004.1, read on the forward strand.
CCGGCGACCTGATGGAGGACCTCTATCGAGTCAGCATGCAGCAACTCGCTCGCGACCTGAAGTACCAACTGGAGAGGCACCACAATCGCAAGCGCGACCTGAAGATTAACAGCTGTCTACGCCCCGATGTCCTGACTTCCAAGATAATGCATGCCTTGGCAACCGGAAATTGGGTCGGAAGTAGAAGCGGCGTGAGTCAACTGCTCGACCGAACGACCTACCTCGCAGCGTTGAGTCACATGCGTCGCGTCACGAGTCCGCTCGTGCGTAGTCAGCCACACTTTGAGGCGAGAGACCTACACCCTACCCAATGGGGTAGGCTATGCCCCAACGAGACTCCGGAGGGTCAGAACTGCGGCCTAGTCAAGAACGCCGCTCAGATGATCGATGTAAGCGAAGCCGTGCACGAGTCATCGGTCAAGGAACTGCTAATCGAAGCGGGAGTGGATGACTCTCCTGCGGGTTGGTCCGAGGGCGCGCGTGTGCACGTTAACGGAGACATCTTCGGTCTTCACATGAATCCACACAAGTTGGTCGAGCACTTCAAGCGGCGACGACGCAGCGGCAGGATTCGATCAGAGGTAACGATTCGACACGATGTCTTGAACCGTGACATTTTCATCAACACGGATAAGGGCCGCATCCTGCGGCCGTTGCTCGTCATCGATAGCGGTTCACTCAACCTCAGCAAGGAAGTCCTTGACGGTCTTAAGAGCCGAGAGATGACCTTCACTGATCTCGTCAACCAAGGAGTCGTTGAGTGGGTCGATGCCGAGGAGGAGGAGGATCTCCTAATCGCGGCTAGACCATACGACCTCCCGTCTCGGTCGCCGAAGTTCGATCGCCCTCTTAACCCAGCGATGATCGAGTGGTTGAACCTCGGTGAGATAGACGAGGATGGCCGTCAGAGAGCAGCCAAACTCCGAGCCACCGTCATAATGCCGAACGGTGAGGAGAAGCAGGAAGATTTCGAGGTCCCGCTGAATTACTATCAGGAGGATTACGACCGACTGAAGAGACAGCAGCGCAAGAGTGGCAATGTGATGCTCTACACTCATGTTGAGATTGATCCACAACTGATTCTAGGAGTGTGCGCGAGTCTGGTCCCGTACCCGGAACACAACTCGACGCCTCGCGTAACCGGAGGAACCGCGATGGTGAAGCAGAGCCTCGGACTTCCATCGTCGAACTACCGGCTTCGACCCGACACGCGCTTGCACAAGTTGCACTACCCGCAGCAGTCGATAGTGGGAACTCGGGCTATGGAAGCGACGAACTACCTCCGCCGCCCAGGTGGGCAGAACTTCGTCGTCGCCATCCTCAGCCATCACGGCTACAACATGCAGGACGCGGTCATCATGAATCGCGCTTCGGTCGAGAGAGCCTTGGCTCGCTCGACCTTCGTGCGCACATACAATTCAGAGAACCGTCGCTATCCTGGTGGTCAAGAAGAGAGAATCGAGATACCTGGGACCGGACTCGATGAGGTCAAGGGACTCAAGGCCCCTGAATCCTACGCTCACTTGGAATCCGACGGATTGCCTTCGCCGGAGACCTATCTTGAGGGCGGCGAGGTTCTTGTTGGCAAGACTAGCCCACCTAGATTCCTCGAGGAGTCACATGGCGCATTCCTACAAGCCCCGGAGCGTCGCGAATCCTCGATGACCGTTCGTCATGGTGAGCGTGGCTTCGTTGACCATGTATTCGTCACCGAGAGTCTCGACTCCGGTCGCTTGGTCCGAACCACGCTTCGAACCAATCGGACACCTGAGTTGGGTGACAAGTTCGCAAGCCGACACGGACAGAAGGGCGTGATTGGGCGACTCGTCGCCCCGGAAGACATGCCGTTCACGGTCGATGGTGTGATTCCAGACCTACTGATCAACCCGCACGCGATCCCCAGCCGGATGACGGTCGCTCACGTCCTCGAGATGATTGGCGGCAAGGTCGGTAGCCTTGAGGCTCGCAAGATCGATGGCACCGCATTCAACGGCGAGAAGGAGGCATCTCTCCGAGAAGGGCTGACTAGGAACGGCTTCGCCCACACCGGTCGCGAAGCCATGATCAGCGGCGAGACTGGAGAGCAGTACCCCGCCGAGATCTTCGTCGGAGTCATCTACTATCAGAAGCTTCACCACATGGTCAGCGGCAAGATGCACGCTCGGAGCCGCGGTAGGGTTCAGATTCTGACGCGCCAGCCGACCGAGGGTCGAGCCCGTCAGGGCGGGCTGAGATTTGGTGAGATGGAGCGTGATTGCCTAATCGCCCACGGTGCGTCAATGGTCATCAAAGACAGGCTCCTAGACGAATCCGACGGCTGGACCCTGCAGGTCTGCGCGGGCAGCGGCCACATCGCCTACTGGGATTGGCGGAAGAGATGCTATGTCAGTCCGATACACGGCGAGAGGGCCGAGGTGTTCCCGGTCCAGACGTCGTACGCGTTCAAACTGCTGCTGGACGAGATGAAATCGTTAGGCGTTGCCATGAGGATTGAACTGGAGGACCGAAGATGAATCATTTGAATCATAGAGATGTTGCGAAGATTCCGAAGAGAATCGGTTCAATCAAGTTCAGCCTGATGGATCCGAATGAGATCCGGAAGATGAGCGCGGTCGAGGTAAAGACAGCTGACACCTACAAGGACGACGGACACGCCTTCCGCCAAGGTCTGATGGACCCTAAGATGGGAGTTATCGACCCAGGAATCCGCTGTGAGACTTGCGGCAACAAGCACGAGGAGTGCCCGAGCCACTTCGGTCACATACAACTCGAACTGCCGGTCATTCACATCGGATTTGCCCAGTTGATCAAGAGGTCACTGAAGTCGACCTGCAACGAGTGCAGTAGAATCCTCCTGCATGACAAGAAAGGAACCCACCCTCACGATCCTGAGAAGTCCGAACAGGACCACTACCGCGACCGCGTGTTGGATGTGAAGCAGAAGCACGGCGTTGGCGGTAGCCAGTTCAAGAAGATGATCAAGGACATCGAGAAGGAGTGCAGCAGCGCGAAGCGTGCAATTTGCATGCACTGCGGTAACGAACAGGGTAAGATAATCCTTGACAAGCCGACCACCTTCAAGGAGAAGAAGGCGGACAAGGGTGAGCACAAGCTGAATCCCCGTGACATTAGGGAATGGCTGGAGAGGATTCCAGACAGCGACTTGATTTTCCTAGGTATGGAATCACAATCGAGCCGGCCCGAATGGATCATCATGAAGGTCCTGCCGGTACCGCCAATCACGGTCCGACCCTCGATAACCTTGGACAGTGGCGATCGGTCTGAGGACGATTTGACCCACAAGTTGGTCGACGTCCTGAGGATCAACCAGCGCTTGCGGGAGAATCGCGATTCGGGGGCCCCCCAACTAATCGTCGAGGACCTCTGGGAGTTGCTCCAATACCACATCACCACCTATTTCGACAACCAGACCAGCGGCATCCCGCCGGCTAGGCACAGATCAGGTAGAACCCTGAAGACGCTGACTCAGAGGTTGAAGGGCAAGGAGGGTCGATTCCGCAGCAACTTGTCAGGCAAGCGAGTGAACTTCTGCGCCCGCACCGTCATCAGTCCCGATCCGAATCTCGGCATCAACGAGGTGGGTGTACCGGTTCCGACGGCCAAGGAACTGACCGTGCCAATCAGAGTGACTGGAAGGAACCGAGAGCAGATGAGGCAGATGATTCTGAGAGGTCCCGATTACCACCCTGGAGTCAATTACATCGTCCGCGGCGACAACTTCAGAGTCAGAATTACCGATCGCACGAAGTACATCTGGGCCGGATTCCGATGTCTGAATGGAGAGTGCCACTGCGGTTCCGACGAGGAACCGTACAATGGCCACAGACCCGATCTGAACACCGTTCTTCCTGCACCGAACTTCCTTCCCGGGTTGGAACTAGGGGTCGAGAAGCGACGGCTGATGGATGGCACCGAGGAGGAGTCGTTCGTAGTCGATCTAGAGGGTACGCTGCGCAACCTCCGTGGCGAGGACGAGAAGGGAGTTTTGCTTCCGGATGGCGATCGACGAGCCTTGATTCATCAGCGTTGGGTCTGGGAGCGAGAGAATCCGCAAGAAGACTACCCAGAGGAACTCGATGTCTACTGTCCACATTGCGGATCTCCGCAGACCGAAGAGGGCTTCAGAACCCTATGCGAGGATCGCCTGTCCACAGTCGACATCGATGGAAACCCGAAGCCAGGGATGGTCGTGGAGCGCCACCTCATCGATGGTGATGTTGCGATCTTCAACCGGCAGCCTTCGCTGCACCGGATGTCTATGTTGGTCCACGAAGTTCGGGTGATGCCAGGCAAGACCTTCCGATTCAATCTCGCTGACTGCACGCCATACAATGCGGACTTCGATGGAGACGAGATGAATCTGCACGTCATCCAGTCTGAGGAGGCGAGGGCGGAAGCGAAGATACTGATGCGAGTCCAAGAGCACATCATCACGCCCCGCTACGGTGGAAGCGTCATCGGTGGAATCCATGACCACATCTCAGGAGCTTTCCTACTGACCCACGGCGAACGCATCATCCCGAAGCGGATCGCGCTTGAGGTTCTAGGTGCCATCGGATGGGATGGCGAACTGCCGAAGGAGACGACGAAGGGTGGCCAGACCGGCTATCTCGGATGCGATATTCTCAGCCTGATTGTTCCCGGGGGATTCAATCTCCAATACACGAGCCGATCGAACGTTGACGTCAATATCTCTGGTGGAAATGTCAGTGGCACTATCGACAAGCGTGGTGTGGGCGCGGAAGACGGTCGTCTGCTGGATGCTGTGGTCCAGACCCACGGCACCACCGAGGGGGCGAAGTTCCTGAATCGGATGACCAAGATGACGATTGCCATCTGTACGTCCCTCGGATTCACCACCGGTATCGATGATGAGGATCTGCCGCCGGAGGCAAGGGCCGAGATCAGGAGCATCAACGCCAAGGCTAGCGATGAGGTCGACGAGGAACTCCGAAAGTTCGGCAAGGACGGATCGAAGTACGAGACCAGACCCGGGCGTACTCCATTAGAGACGCTCGAGGAGAACATTCTGGGCATATTGGATCGTTGCAAGTCCGGTACCGGTGATGTGGCGAAGAGCCACCTTGGAGAAGACAACGCCGCGGTCGTGATGGCGGTATCAGGAGCTCGCGGTTCGATGGACAACCTAGCGATGATGGCGGGATCCATAGGTCAGCCAAAGGTGCGTGGAAAGCGACTCGAGAGAGGCTACCACGAGCGCGTTTTGACCCACTTCCCGAGGCAGGCGAAGGGGGCTGAGGAGAAGGGCTTCGTCGGTTCGTCGTTCAAGCGTGGATTGGAGCCGACCGAGTTCTTCATGCTCTCCGTCTCCGGGCGCGAGTCTCTGGTCGACACTGCAGTGAGGACCGCGAAGTCGGGTTACATGCAGCGACGACTGATCAACGCGATGGACGACCTGAAGGTGTGGAGCGACGAGCCGGCTTCGGTTCGGAACACGGCTAACAGGATCATCCAGTTCCACTATGGAGAGGACGGGGTCGATCCCTGCCGGTCCAAGCATGGAGCTCCGCTGGACGTCGATCGAATTCTGGAAGATGTGTTGGGGGGTGCTTGAGATGACGGTCAAGAGCGCGACGAAGAAGAAGCTCATGGACATGGGTATAGAGGAGAGTTACGCCCACGCCCTTGCAGATGATCGGAAGTGGGACGATGTCAAGGTCCTGAGTTCCGGAGAGATTGCCAAGATCTGTGGGCTCGACTCGCAAGCTGGTGAGAAGATTCACACCCTAATCTCACAGACCGGCCGCCGTAGCCGAGACGATAGCCCTAAGGCGGAGACAATCAGGGTTCGCAGACGCGCTGCGCCAAGGCGATCCCGTTCGATAACCGCTCAACCTCTGCAGGAATACGACCTTGAGAACAAGATGACTCAGATTGGTCGCGATGTCGCGACCGACGACCCTCTGTACAAGAAGGTGAGTGAGGCTACGAAAGAGCATGGTTTGATGCTAAGCCCGAGGATGATCGATGACATCGTAGAGGGTCTCCGAGAGAGGGGCGTCAAAAGGCTCACTCCAAAGCGTCTGGAGGCACTCTTGAAGAGCACGGAGAACGAGTTGCAGCGCAGCCGCGTAGATCCCTTCGAAGCTATCGGTATCACCACGGCCCAGTCGATAGGAGAACCGGGGACACAGATGACGATGCGGACTTTCCACTACGCAGGTGTGGCGACTGTGAACGTCACTCAAGGTCTACCGCGCATCATCGAGATCGTCGATGCACGCAAGAAGCCTAACACTCCTACCATGCGGGTCTACCTGAATTCCGAGGACGGGAAGGGGAAGCCGCTTCGAACGGATGAGAAGAAGGTGCAGGCTATCGCCGCTTCCTTGGAGACGACGACCACGCAGGACATCGCTGACATCGATGTCAATGTCGCCCAGAGGTACATCTCTCTCAACCTGAATCGACGCCATCTCAAGTTGAAGGGAATGAGTGGTGCGGAGGTCAGAGACAAACTCCAGCGGGCGCTCCGACTGTTCATCCAAGCAGACAACGACAAGAATCCCAAGACGCTTCAGATAGTCCCAGGTGTGACCAAGGAGGAGGACCTTGCTGACCTAGCTGGGAATCCGCCAACCTACACCGATCTTCTGCAACTTGAGGAGAAGACGAAGAAACTGCGGTTGAAGGGTGTCAAGGACATCTCGCGGGCGAATGTTCAGGGGCCGGCACAGGACACCGGAGAGTACTACATCGCCACCATCGGCAGCAATCTCGCCAAGGTTAGTGAGTTCGCGGGCGTCGACCGCGCTCGGACCTACACGAACAACATCATGGAGATCCACAAGTACCTCGGAGTTGAGGCGGCTAGACAGGCGATTATCAACGAGATGATTCTGACTCTGGAGGGCGCCGGGCTAGAGGTGGACGTACGTCACCTGCTGACGGTTGCGGATGTGATGACGAGCGAGGGTGAAGTGCGGGCCATCGGCCGGCATGGAGTCAGCGGCAACAAGCACAGCATACTGGCTAGAGCTGCATTCGAGGTCACAGTGAACCACCTTCTGCGTGCCGGAGTGATTGGCGAGAAGGATCATCTGACCGGTGTGGCGGAGAACATCATCGTCGGTCAGCCGGTCGCGCTCGGCACCGGCAGTGTCGAGTTGTACTACGTGCCGAACGAGTGAGTTCGGATCCTGAGAAGCATAGAAGTGGAGGATTGGTGAAATGGACATCGGAAAGGAATTGAAGAACGCGATGAGCAGTGGTACGCTGCTGTTTGGCATGAAGCAGAGCGTCAAGGCGTGTGCCAATGGCGATGCTAGGATGGTTATTCTAGCGGCTAACTGCCCTCGGGATCACATCGAAGCGATTCGGAGCCGCCATCCAGATGTTCCTCTCCATCAGGCGATTCTGGTGAATCGGGAACTCGGTGCGGCTTGTGCTAGACCTTTCCCGGTGTCTTCCATCTGCGTCGTTGACGCAGGATCCTCGGACTTGCTGACATTGCGACCTAATGTGGACTGATGATCATCGTCGAACGGCGGTATTCAATACCGGTTGCGCTTGCTCGCTTCCCGCATGGACGATTTGATTCGCGGATTGCTGGAGCAACGAGGGGCGACCCTCGTTCCAGCAGATGATGCGATTGGCACCGCCCGCATCAGGTGTCTAGGACGCCTCCTCGAGCCACCCATTGGGATGGTCGACGAGCCAGCCGTCGTGGATGCGCATGTATGGCATGCAGCGGATGGTTGGTCGCCTCTCGACCGGATTGAAATCGAACGCTGGATGGTGGACGCTCCTTCCGGCAGCCATTGGCTGCTCTCGGAACGGGCCATAGAGAGGGTTGGCAGAATGCCTGAGAGGGATGATTTGAGATTAACCATCTGGGACCCGAGGCGCCTCGCCGGCTGGATTGGCGAAGCGGTCCTAGCCGGCGACCTATCCGCCTCTCCGACAGGTTTCGTCGAGCCTGATTCCCAGCTGAAGGGTACACTGATGCCCGAATCTCCCCAACCGGAATCGGGGAATGGATTCATCCAAGAACTCCATCCCTCGAAATCATCTGCGCCTACCGATTTGGAGCATTCCAATTTCTCTGGGACCTCTCTTCGTAGTGATTCAAATGCTTCTAACTCGGATGGTGTGCCAATCGAGGCACTCCGGCCCACCGTCGACATCGATAGCTGGCTCGAACGACATGGATGGGGTTCCATCCAAACGACACCAGTACTGCTGCCGGCCAGGATTTGGCATGTCAGTGGGATATTGAGAGGTCCGGAGGAGGCAGCGGAGCGCCGATGGTGGCGCATCCTCGAGGATCCAATCGCTGAGCGGGTCGTCAGAATCGATGATGCCGAGATCCTGCCGAGCATTCCAAGGCTGGTCGTCATCGACGATGTGCGTTGGATCGGTCGTGATGGAGTTAGGCTTCATCTGCCGGGCCTGTGTGAGGTCAGGAGGCAATGGGCAGATGACCCAGCATCCGGATCGAGGTTGCTGCACTGGTGGCGCTTGGACCCTTCATCATGCGAGATGCGGTCCAGTCGTTCTTTGCTCCCAGCATGGATCGTCAAGATTCCGTTCGAGGGCCCCCACCTGCTGCACGGCTTGGTGGGGGAACTGTTCCAAGCCCCTCCTTCTATCTCTCAAGAACTGATTCATCCGACCGTTGAGCGGTGAATTTGTTGGTATCCCCATCTAGGCAAACGGAAATGAGATTCGATGCGAAGCGAGGATGGTCCGTTACAACTCAGGTTAGTACCTCGAGCAATCGGTCCTGTTCCGCGGCAATCCTAATCTCCCTTGCGATTCTGCGACCGCTGCTCATCTCACGGCGCCACAATGCGTTCCCGTACGGATGACCGACGCTGACATGCACATTGGTACCGCCACCCAGTCGAGGTGCGACATCGTAGATCCAGTAGTTCATGTCCTTGTCGATGCATGTTTGCAGGCAGAATGGTCCGATGATGCCTGGGGAATAGTGCTCTTTGCTCGCTTCCACGAAACGCTCTCCGAGTTCGAAAGCCCGTTCAAGCAGACTCTCTCTGATGGTGGCCGTGTTGTGACCGACGACGGTCATCTCCGGAATCATTTGGTGTTCAGGCAGAGTCATCTGCTGAGGTGCCGGTAGCCGGACATGCCCGTCGAGACTGGATTCAAATCGCCAATCGACTCCTAGCAACTCCAGTTTCGACATCTCCTCTTCCATCGGGCTGTAGAAGAAGTTCAGATTGAACACTGGGCCCATGACATAACGTTCGATTCGGGCAGTTCGGAGGCTCTCCTCGTCGATCACTCCATCCTTGAGCAGGTTCTGTGACTTCTCTGCGTATTCCTCAGGGGAAGCGCAGGTGAAGAAGCCACGCTCTAACTTCTTCTGGGCGTGGTGTAACTTGACAATCGCTAGGCAGTCGATGTCCTCTGGATTGTCGATTGGTTCGGGATATGGGAGGCCTGCCTTCTCCAACAACCAGTAGTAGTCGAACTCCTCCGTCCTTTCTTCCATCCTGAGCATCGATCGAGTGCCGAACATCGGAATCCTGAAGTCGTTCTCGACCGCATCGATTGTGCAGTAAGAAGTGAAGGCTCGGTTCGGAACGAAGATGATGTTCCGGTCCCTCATTCCTTGCTGGAAGTTAGGATCGAGAATGTCGTCGAAGCGGTCGAGGACGACCGCTTTGTCGACCATACCCCTGACCACCCTTCCTTGGCTGTTCCTCTTGGTGCGGAAGTACTCTCCATACAATTTGTCTCGCCCCTTCTGGCAGAAAGCGACCGTCGGAAAGCCCTCTTCAATCGCCCCGTCGCAGATGTCGAGGGCCGAGTGGCTGGCTGATACTCCAATCCGGAGTTTCAGCTGATCATATTCGGCGAGGATGGCCGAGATCTCGTCGTGTGGGATCGGCATCGCTCTCGCTCCGTCAGCCTTCCGTGCGACGAAGGGCCATCAAGTCGTCGATGCCCACAGTCTCACCGCTCATGAGGAGATCCATGAGGTCCTTGACCTCGACGCGCTCATCAACCCCTTGGAGCCCTTTTCCTCGGTTCTCGCTCGCCCTGACTAGGTCTTGGATTGAGTGTAGGCAGCGTAGCGAGACGACGTACCTCTGGTGGTGTTGATCAGCGACCCGACGGAAGCGCTCGACCTTGCGATGGGCACGCTGTGCCTCGTCGCGGAGCCGATCAACTTCGCGTGAGATTTCCCCCATGAGGTCGTGCGCCGATTGAGCAGCCTCGGCGGCTGCCCCTACCGCCTGGTGCGCCTCCTCGTGTGCTTCGGATGCTTCTCCTACCGCCTTCTTCGCAGCACCAATCGCGGTGTTTCCAGAATCGGCCTTCTCAGCCTCCTTCAGTTCCCGAAACAGTCGCTTGAGGCGATCCATGGTCTCACGCTCCTTGTTCGGACCGATTGAACCGGTCTCGAGACTCCACTCAAGACGCTGGATCTCCTTGCGCAAGCGGGCCGGATTCGATCTCTTACCCTCGGATCCACCCGATTCTTCAATCAGATCCTTGAGGTTGTCTCGCACCTCTCGCAATTCGGTGGTCCTAGTTCGTCGTGCATCCTTCAGTTCTCGGACCCGAGCGTTCTCTCCATCTCGAATCTCACGCTGCTTCTGCATCTCGTCGATTAGTTCACGGACCTTGCTGCTCGCTTCCCTCCTCGTCTTGAGGTGGGTCTGCGTCTCGCCGTTGTTCCGGTCTCTCTCCTCGCGAGCGTCGTTCGCCTTCCGGTCGACGACCTCCCGCTTTGCGAGCAGCGTCTTCTTCACTGTCGACCACCCGTCATTCGGAGTCCCATCAGGGCGCGATGAGCGATATGCCGGCCGGTTATAAGTGCGATGCTGAATGGACGTCACACATCTCTCTGGTCCTTTCCCTAATCGGAGATTACAGTATGTGCATCGGAGTCTTAGGCCGAAGGTTCATTCAGTTGGTCCGACGCGGCTTGGACGAGGTATTAGCATGTTCCTGACCGGCATAGCAGGCATGAATCGAGTCATGGAGAGAGACGCGCAGTCACCCTACCTGACTTTGTTGACCGGGCCGCCCGGGGCGATGAAATCTAGTTACGCCCTCAGCATGATGTCGAACCATCTTCGATCGCAGGGTGGTTTCGGACTCTATTGCACCGTGGAGGAGACTGTTGATTCTTTGATGCGATCGGCCCATTCGCTCGGCCTTCATCTCCCATCGAATCTGCAGTTGACTGATTTCACCGAACTTCGCAAGGAGAACCAGTCGATGGATTACCTCAAGTTCACTCGTCGTATGATTGAGCACTTCAAGGCGGAACGAGGCGATCAGTTCTCGGCCTTCGTGCTCGACTCCCTAGGTGCGATTTACAGTCTAACGACGGTTGACGAGGAGATGCGGGTTAGGATGTTCAACTTCTTCGACTTCCTCCGGGCTCAGGATCTCTACACATTCATCATCACAGAGCGTCAATCTGGCCAGCACGCAGAGTTGGAAGGCAACGAAGGATTCCTAGCTGACGCGATTCTGAACCTCGGCGTTGACTTCCGAAATGGCCAGATCGTTCGGACTCTTCAGGTTGAGAAGTTGCGTCACATCAGGCATTCGATGGAGAAGCAGGCTCTGCATGTCGGACATACCGGTGTCGAAATCATAGGTCCGCTCTTCGACTGAGGCACAGCCTCCGTAATTGCGGGCCAATCAGATGCGTGGCATCAAGGGAGACAATCGCGCCGCCGCATCAATCGCCGCAGCCCGGACGGATCCATGATTAGGAGTTCTTTCCATGGCGACCAACAATCGATGATTTTGGTCGACTCTGATGACAATCAGGATTCCGTCCGAGCCAATCAGAGTCACTCTCTCAATCTCCTCGCCGAGGTCGTTGGCGCCCGCTTCCAGCAACGAGGCCGAGACGGCAGCGCCCGCCTCTGTGGTGGCGACTCCTTCTGGTGCGGTGATCAGAGGCAGCCCGTCACCGCCAGAGAGACACGCCCACCGCACGTCAGGAGAGGAGGCGAGATCGCCGACTATCCTCTCCCTCATCGTCGCTGCGAGTTGCGAGTCCGTTCATCATCGTGCCGTCTTGGTATCGCCTCATCCCGGGACTACAGGCGGGGCCAAGTACTGGCCAAGCCGTCAATAGAGCCCGCCGCCGAGGAAAATAATACCAAAGCAGGCGATGATGAAGATGACCGGCAAGGAGAGGAATCCTGCACCGATGCCCATAGCCATTGCCTTGTTCGTCTGTGCGGCCTTCACAATGAGTGCTATGCACATTATCGGCACACCGAAACATAAGAAGGTAAACATCAATCCTTCATCAATCGGTGGCTCGTAGTAGAAATCGATGTACAAGATGAAGTCGATTCTCATCTCTGGATCCACAATGTCGAACCAAATGGTCTGATTCGCTCCATTCCAGCCGCCGACGACGGTCATGTTCTCCTCCCAGTAGCCATCCTGATCATCAGTAAATCGTTTTTCATGGTAGATGAAAACACCTCGAGAGAATTCGCTATCGTAATCGGAATAATCCTCTCCCGGATGGTCAAGGACATCGGTGCCCATATCGGTGTATTTCTGAGGAATATCGGAGTGGTTGACCGCGTCCATGCCCATCCAGTCAACCGCACTCCAATCGATTTCAGGAAGGAAGATCTCGTGGTGCCCATCGGCTAGGTCCTCGGCACTCACCATACGCTCAAAATGATCATCGTGTGGTTCTCCCATTGTTTCGCCAATGGCGGCGATGACTGGCATCAGGATGAGTATCCCGAATCCGATTGCCAAGCCCTTGATGAAGGACTTCTGATCGCTTCGTTCCTTCTCTGGTAGGGGTTGACCAAGCGCCACCAATCCACCACCAGCCGGTTGGCCACTTATCATGCCACTTAGTTGGCCAGACGCTGGATTGGCAACCGCCTCACTTGGAGTCAAGGCCGCATCTGCAAGATTAATCTGGGCGTTTCCTTGGAGGCCCCCTTCGGTTGGAGTTGCAAACGAATCATCCGGATTCGTGGAGTCCTCCATCGGCGATCCCCCATCCTCTCCGTTCATCATCGTGCCGCCTCCAATCCACTGCCATCATCGGATTCAGAAATCGGTAGCCGCACCCCATCAGAGGTTCGTGCAGCAATGTCATGATGTGATAGCAGAGCGAGTCCGGCCGCCTCCAATTCGCGCCTTATCGGATCGAGTACGGTCTCTTCGAGATTCCCTCGGTAGAACAGGTTGTAGGTGTCGAAAGGGATGATTCGCAGATCTGGAGAGACGATGTGCACGCACGATTTCTTCACGCTGCGGACATCGAATCCATGTGCGTCTATGAACTCCATGATGATGATCCTGAACACATTGTCGTAAGTCAGGGAATCTGGAATCTCCAGCGCCGGCAGACAGCACAGCAACTGTGAGATGGCGTTGGTGGCGCTGTTTGGGGAATGCGCCGTCGATAGCAGCCCGAGGACGCTTTTTCGGAGTTCTGGGTCCTGTTCGAATTGGATCGTCGAGCGAGGTCCAGCGAGCAGCGTCTCATCGTCGATGTGTCTGGTTATCGGCAACACCTCGTCTCCGAGTCGCAGGGCGTACGCCATGGCGATGCAGTCGGGGTGGCATGGGACCGGAAGCATATCGTCCAGTTCGAACAGTTTGGATTGCTCAGCGATCATCCGGCGGACCTCGGATAGCGTGAGCCGATCGGTGGCTGGATTGTAGTCGTCGGTCCGCCCGGCGTCTTGAATCGGCTGGAAGGTCACACCACGAACATGTGGCTGGGAGAGAGCATAGTCAAGCAGGTTCCCAATCCCTTCGTCATTGACACCCTTCGCGACCGTGCAGACCAGAGTGGTCGAGACCGAATGAGCTGCGAGGTTCGCCATCGCCTTCTCTCGGACGCTGCGCAGGTCAGCGCCGCGGAGTTTCATCAGCGGCCCCCGCTCCAGACTGTCGAACTGCAGGTATACTTCGAATCCCGGCATGTAAGAAGCCAGCCGCTCGGCGAACTCGGGCTCATTGGCGATTCTTATGCCATTGGTGTTGAGCATCAGATGCTGGATTGGCCTTTCCTTAGCAGCATCTAGGATGGCGAAAAATTCGGGGTGGAGGGTCGGCTCTCCACCCGAGATCTGGACTACGTCCGGCTCGCCTTCGTTGTCCACCACGGCATCGAGCATCTCGATAACATGTTCCAAGGTGCGGTATGAATCCACATGCTCCGGGCCGGATCCGGCGTAGCAGATTGGACATCGCAAATCACAGTGATCAGTCACTTCTACTATGGTAAGGCAGGAGTGCTGTTCGTGGGATGGGCAGAGGCCACAGTCATATGGGCAGCCGTGCTTCATCGGAGTGTTCCATCGCTCCGGCATCTCGCTCGGCTTGACGAACACCTCGCGGCATCGCCGATAGTAATCCGCGTCGTCAGAGATGAGGACCTCAGAGCGCTTGCCGCAGCCGTAGCAGAGCTTGTCCATGAAGACCGAATCATCCCGGATGAGGACCTTCGCTTCAGCCCTCCGAAGGCAGGAACCGCAGACGGAGGTCGCGGTATCGTAGAATAGGTAGTCCCTGATCTTGCCGCTCACGCCTCTTCGACGGAGTCGGAGGGCAATGAAGCATCGCCATCCAAGACTTCGATTCTTCCAGGACCCGAATACCAAGCGAGAGCGATTAAGCATACCCATTGGATCGGAGACAACCAGAGCAATTCAGTGTCATGCGGTTTAATCGAATCGATGGCGAGTCGCCAGGCAAGGTATCCCATCATGAACCAGCGGAATCGTTGACCAGTGGGCATTCTAGGTGCGAACCGAGGAATATTCTTGGCTCGCCGTTCAGCGAGATTGAGCATCAGCAACAGAACTCCTAGGAATACAATCTCGTACAGTTGTGTGGGGTGGCGGAACCCATCTCCGAAATCGACGGCCCAAGGCAAGTTGGTGTGGACACCATGCGTCATGTCGGACATTCCTGAGAGGAAGCATCCTATCCTGCCGATGGCTATCGACACGATGATTGGGGTTGCGTAGACATCACCGGTCCGCACCTTGATTCCAAGATACCATTTCACAGTCTCGACAGCAATCATTCCACCGAGAAGTGCGCCTACCACGGTCTTGCCACCGATTAGAAGGGCAGGGTCGTTCGACAATGCCTCGGCAGTTTGAGGAAGATGTTCGACCCAGACCAGTATTTTGGCTCCGATGATTGCTCCAATCAATGCTCCGAGGATTAGCCAACCACGTACCTCCATACTGATAGAATCGCCACGCTGCTCCCTCTCGCGCATGATGAGTAAGAATCCGACGATAAAGGCGAGGCTCTCAAACAGCGGATGTGGATGGATCCGGAACGGCCCGAGGGTAAACCAGACCGGGAACTGCATGGTCCGACGAGGCGTCCCTCGTCCTTCATCTCAGCGGACTTCTTCTCGCTCTCTTCCGAGCGCGTGCCGCCTCGGACCACCCCTTCTCGGGGTTGAACGGCTACGCTTGCGCGGCTTCCCAACGTCGCTTTCCTGCTTATGCCCCTCAGGTTCTTTGGACGGCTGTGGGCCAGTTGCATCTTCTCCACCAGTCTCTCCGTCATCTCCCGCCAACGCACCTAGGCCACCTCGATCGAGAAGCGCTCCTAGGTCGTCAAGGGTCAACGACCCACCCTCAAGAGCCCTCTCCTGAACCTCCTCAAACGACTCTTCTCTAGTCAGCAGTCGTCCGCTTTCCTGCAACCTGAGGAAAGCCTCCAAACGCCCGCGCTCCCTTCTCATGCCTCGAAGATTCCTTCGTTGCTCCTTTGAGAGCGAATCTATCTCTTCGATCCTGTTGCTGATTCTTTGCACCGCTTTCCAACCGGCATCTTCGCTGTTTGCGTGAGGCACATCCGCCAATCCATCTTCGACCACCTTCTCGCTAGCTTCCTTGGATGAATCGAGCAACTTGCCTATCTCTCGCATCCGAAGGCTGCAATCTCGTTGAGTTTGGTGAGCGTCCTCGGCCTTCTTCTTCCTCAGGTACATCTGCTGATGTTCGAAGAATCGACGGAACATCTCCCTCTCAAGTCCGAATCTGGGAATTTCCCTCAGATCGTTGTGCATCTGGGTTAATCCTCGATGCAGATGGTGCATCTGTTCCACAATCTGCTCCAGCAGGGGTGGGATGTCCCGATTGATTGAATCTCGGATACGCCGCGCTGCCTCCGCCTCTTTCCGAGTCTTGGTCATCTCATCTATGAGCGCTCGTCTCTCAGCGCTCATATCGCTCCTGTTTCGGAGTGCGGCGCGCATCGCCGTAACAATCTCGACCTGCTGTCGGCGTTCGTCCTTAATCGATGAGTGCTGTTGCTCCATCGCGCGGAGATTGGCCTTCACCTCTCGTAGCATCTCCTCGATCATGTGGGAATCCATCTTCTCTAGATCATCGAAGAGACCGGATCCACCGTTGTCAACAGATTTCTTGCGGGAGCGTTTCCTCCTGCCACGAGACGATCCTCCCCGGGATGCCCGCCCTGAATCTCTGCCATCTCCGCGATGGCCCTTCCGTCCGCTGCCGCGCCCACCTCCGCTCCGGGGGGAGGACTTGCGAGGACGTCTCTCGTCGCTCATTCCTCCTCACCTCTGACTGACAATCTTTCGTCGCGCCGGATGGCGCTAGTCGATATGCCACCAGATGCCACGCGGTTAGCGTCCTCCAGCAGATCCTCGTAGTCACCTTCCATACGACCGAAACCGTCCTGCAGTCGTCGCTCCCAGTACTCGACGGCGCGCTCAGCGTTGCCGAGGATAGCCTTCGCTCGGTGGAGTTGCCGATCGGTGTCGACGCGCTCCTTTCTAATCAATCTGAATCGGCTCGATATCGGATCTGCTCTCTTGATTGCCTCAATCATCCGCTGGTGCGCCTTGTTCCCGGTTTTGTAGAGGGCATTCATTCTACGCCTCGCATCGATGTAAGCAGCCATCTGGGGGTTCTCTGCCCTGCGTTCCTTGAGCCACACCTCGTTCTGTTCGACGAGCCGCTGCCTTTCCTTCAGCATCTTGGCCTCTTGTCGATGATCGTAAGCCTCCGTCTCGATTCTCTCGTCTATCGATTGCAAATTCTCAATCAGTCGGTCCTTCTTCCACTTCGGATCTAGGCTGACCAGGCCGCCCCCCCCCTCCAGTGAGGAGCGCGCCCTCTCCGCCTCCTCTCTGAGCGCCTTCGCCTCGGTATGTGCCTCATCGCGCACGACCTTGTGGTCGGCTATGCGATGTTGCGCTTCCCGGTGCGCTTTCGTCGCCTTCTCAAGTTGTGGCCCGAGTTGATCAGCCGATTCCTCGAGTGTCCTGATGATGTACGGGAGCTGTTCAGACAGCAACCTCCGCCTCAGAAGGACAGCCTCCGCTACCTGTTCGGGAGTGAGTTCAAGCAGGGCATCGATCTCCATGGAGGCATCGACGGCCACCGTAGAGGCTGCAATAAAGGGTTCCAACCACTTCCGACCGGCAGCAACGCCTATGCGTCCTTCGCATCGCATCCCGGGCGTGGTCGTGCGTATGCGTCGTCGCGCCCTGATGCTCACCCTTCTTGCTGTGTGCGCTCCAATGGTGTCCTTAGACGTCACTGGCTCGGCTGGCGGGATGCTGATGATCACCGAAACGGTCACCCTGTCCGGCGATGGTGGAGTCGGAACGGGGGATATAGTGGTCACATTCGATGTCATAGAGGTTGAGGGTGGGCCTGCGAATGCCACTGTTCGCGCCAGCATAGTGTCAGGAGAGGGCGAGGAATTATCGGTTACCAATCTCAGCGTCAGCCTCAACGCCAGCGAGATGAGAGGAGTCTCGCTGACTCTGCAATCGGTTCCCCCTGGCCTGCACCAATTGCGCATGGTTCTAACCGGAGAGGTCGCGATACCTACCGCTGTGGGCTCTGACAACGGAACCGATCTGCATGAGCTGTTCATCAGACGCCATTTGCCACTCTCGCTGTCGCTCGCCGCACCTTTCACGATCGTCCCGCTTGATGGTCAAACCGGATTGCCGAGTGGTAATACAACCCTGCGCGATGGGGATTCAGCGAACATCTCCGTCGCCGTGACCAATGAGGGCGAGGTTGCTTGGAACGGCTCATGGGTCTTCGAGATAGATGATGGAGAGGGTGGCTGGATCCAAGTATCTTCAGGGGATGTCTCAATCTCCTGGGATGATGATGGCCTCATCCAGGGGGCCTTGGGACCCCTGTCAGAGGGAGTCCTTCAGGTGCGGGCTAGGTTAATCGGCTTGGCAGATGCCGACCCTTCGGACAACAGCGCCATCGATAACCTCACCACCGGCCCTCCTGCCGGCCCGAGGCCGCATATCTCTCTAATCGGGGATGTTGCGAATGCATCAGTCGGTGATCAGGTCGTCATCACGGCGATGGTGACCAACGATGGTGATCTCTCACATTTCGGCAATTGGTCATGTGGATGGGTCGATGGAACTCCTATCACGAATGGGAGCGGGTCGCTCTCCGTTGATGTTGGATCAGCGACTAACCTCACGATAATCGTCGAGGCAAGACCAGGTACGCTGAGATGTACCTTAGAATCTGCGAGAAGCCATGCGGATGCCACCTTAGAAGGGGAGATCGTATTCGACCTCGCCGCTGCTTCCTTCACCATCGCTGGCAGCGCCGGAATAGCCCTCACCGGATCTCCCGCGCATGTAGGGGATACTCTGGAAGCGAGCGTTCTGGTGCACAATTCAGGGGAAGCGAGCGGATCCGCGTTCCTAGTGTTGACTCGGGGGGCAGATGGCGTCGCGATTTCGACGGGGGCTCCCGTGACCATTGACCCTGGATCAAGTCGGGAGGTTACCACCATGATGACTCTGACCGAAAACGGCTCCCAGTCGATCGATTGGCGAATCGGTAGCCAAGACGGTTTCAGAGATGGGACTCTCAATGGAACCTCGTCCTTCGACGCCCAGGAATCGCAGTCACTCGATGTCTCGATTGCACCTGGATCGTGGACCCTAGACACCGGCCTTTCGGCTACTGTGACCACCACACTCTCCGAGGGTCGCGATCGATTGGTCACCATCGAGACAGGTCACCTGGCCGGAGGTTCCCGAACCGCTGGCCTCACCTTCGCCGTGCTTCTCTCACCGGGCTCACGCACCTTCGAACTCGATCTTGACCACCCGGCTTCCTCATCGCTGTACGTGGAGGCGGAACCGGTTGGATGGACAGCCTCTGCCAATGCATATCATGAGGCTGCAGCGGTGATGCCGACGATTGCACCGTCGGTCGAATCACTGTCTTGGAGCACTCCTACACCCAATGGTCGCGTCACTCTGACCTTCGATCTAGTGAACGGCGGAAATAGCGATACCCTAGCTGGAGAAGTCGTCGTCGTCGACGCAGGGGATGGAGCGATACTTGCTGAGGTCGCCGTCGAACCTGTCGGTTCAAGAGCAGAGGAGATGTCAATCGTCGTCGATCCATGGCCGACCGGTTCCACCGTCGATCTACGCATCGAGTGGAGGTGCGGCGACGGTCGGGCGGAACTAGTCGAGACGATCAGCAATGCAATCATCGAGGAATCTCTCTCCGCGACATTGCCGGTCGAGGCTCTCGCGGTCGGCATCATCGGAGGTCTAGCATTAGGATTAGCAGCCAGACTCCTCCTTCGTCGCGATGAACAACCGAAGGGCAGGGAGGGGGAATCGTTGGGCCGAAGTAGAAGTTCGGGTCGTTCCCTTACGGCCGACGAGGACGACAAGCGAGAGGTGACTTGTCCTTCGTGCTCACAGGCTCTCAGGGTTCCATCGGCATACGCCGGCAGGGCTAGGTGTCCAGCGTGCAGCACTGAGTTCTCGGCAGCTAGAATGGATGATTCGGAGGGGGGTCAATCAGTCGAGAAGGTGGATGAGGAATTCGAAGGTTCGGAAACCACCCAGCCCTTCTCATCCCCGGAAGAGGAATCCGAACCTCCGGAGGCAAGTGAGTCCGATGCGAGCCGATTGAATGCTTCTCAAGCTGACTCATCAGATGCGGAAGAATCGGTCGCCAGATCGAAGGACGATCTCCTATCCTGTCCGGAGTGTAGTCAGAGACTACGCATCACGATTGACAAGAGGCCGACCAGAGCGAGATGTCCTGCCTGTCGGGCGGAATTCAGGGCAGAGGTGGGATGATGAGCGGGTCCAACGAATATGTGGAGATGTACCTCAAGCGCCTGTATGAATTACATCTGTCTGCTCCTGATCAACCCGTCCGAACCGGACAGATTGCCGCGGTCATGGAAGTCAGCGACCAATCTGCCTCAGAGATGCTCGCTCGACTCGGGGATCGAGGATTGGTCGATCGGGTGCCGTACAAGGGGGCCACCCTGAACGATGAGGGCCTTCGAATCGCGGCCGGGGTAAAACGGCGCGAATTGCTGCTCGAGGTTTTCCTCGATAGGATGCTCGGCTACGACGGCGACCTGAATGAGGCAGCATGTCGGCTGGAGCACGCCCTGAGTCCCGATTTGGAGCGACTAATCGATCGGTTGCTGGGATACCCCGAGAGGGGTATGGACGGCATCTGTATCCCCTCTGAGGGCAGGGCCATCGAACCCTTCCCTCCTGAAGTCCTAATTCCATTGCGGGCGCTACCTGATGGCGCCTCGGGAGTGATCTCTATCATCCTCTTTGATGGGGCGGTCAACCGGACGTTGGAATCGAGCGGCATCGAGATAGATGCCAGAATCCAACGGGATGGCCCATCCTTCGCGCTCGGAGAGTCGTCATTGATTCTCTCCAACGATGTAGCTGATCGGATCCTCGTCCGACTTGCGCCCTGAAGGAGTCTTGATTCTGACGCTTAGAAATAAGTTCGGAATAGAGGCATAATGTCCTTTTTATCACGAATCATTGAAACTCGTTTGATGCCCGGGTGAATATATGGCCATAGATTTACGAGGAATCACGGCGATCTCCATCTGCCTCAATCTCGTGCTCGCAGGTTTGCTCCTGCATTCCATCCTTGAAGAGGAGGATGAACCAGTGATTGTCTTCTTCGATCGTTCGGATGAAGATCTCCAGCCGTTCGATCGAGATAAGACCATGAGGCTGGCCACATTCAACATCCGAACTTTCGGGGTCACGAAGATGGGGAAATCAGCCGTCGTTTCAGAGTTGGTCACAATCTTCGATCGATTCGATGTTGTCACCGTTCAAGAGATTAAGGATGTCAATCAGGAGGTGCCTTACAGGTTCCTTGACGAACTGAGGAATGGGTCGTCACCTGATTGGGACATGTTGCTCTCACCGCGAAGCGGCCAGCAGGATGATGATTTGTCCAGTCAGGAGCAGTATGCGGTCTACTTCCGCAGTTCATCGGCAAGGCCGGAATCTGAACCGTTCCTGCACAATGACAGTGCTCGGGATGAGTTCCAATATGAGCCGTTCGTGACCACTATCACCGCTCTCGGACCCACTGGGGAGGATACAAATCTGACCTTCACGATGATTTCAATTCACACCTCTCCGGGTTCAGCACCTCAAGAGCTTCGATCCTTGTCGAATCTCTCGGGAGTCCATTCAGATGTCGAGAATTTGATCTTCATCGGTGACATGAACGCTGATTGCGACTATGTGTCATTGAACGAACTCGACGAATTGGAAATCCGAGGTGAGGACTACACATGGGTCGTCCCCGACAACGCTGACACCACGGTATCCTCCACGAGGTGCGCGTACGATAGAATCGTCCTAAACGCTGGCATGGATCGATACTACACAGGTTGGTGGGGCATCGATCGTGACATGAGTGGACCGGATGTTTCCGACCATTATCCTGTTTGGGTGGAGTTCCACTTGCCAAACGGTTCCGATTGATGGTACTGGTATTGGGATTCTAATCCTCGGCCACCACGAATCTTCTTCATCCGATGCCCCGCGATGGCCCACCATGAGTGGCGTCGAGGAGGCAGATGAAGCCTCAGCCGACGAATCCGAGGTCCCATCTGATTTGGGTGAGGCCGAGGATGCGGGAGATGCTGACTCCGACATCATGCCAGATCTAGACGAGGCGATGGCCCTCTTGGGAGCCGATCCCTCAGACGCCGAAGAAGCGATGGCGGAGCCGATTGAGAACTCGGACCGCAGATTGATGCTCCGAGATCGGGAGGAGAATCTGATTGATCTGGATGAGAAGCTGATCTCAAGTGGGTTGCGGCTGATCCACGCGCTGCCGATTATCGCCCTTGTTCTGCTCGGCGTCGGCCGAACCTTCGGAGACCAATCTCCCGGCTGGTGGGATGCTCATGTCAGACCGTCCTTGGGCGCATCCTTCACCTTCGCAATAGGGGCGCTTGCGATTCTAGTCCTAGTAGCACACCTGTCAGCGCTGACCTTGCTCCTGCGGACCATTTGGCTTACCCGAGAGGGGATTAGGTTGGAGACCGCGGTCAGAGAGGAAGATGGACAGAGATTCAGGAGCGTGCACGGGCACGCGAGGATGCGCGCCATCGTGGAATCAGCATACAGACAGAACCTCGTTATCGCGATGATGGTTGCTGCCGCCGTAGTGTTGCAGGTGCTGGCCCTCCTGCCCAATCTAGGCACTGACTCGTCGATGACGATGCTCGCCTTGGGAAGCGCCGCTCTGATGGTCGGCTACGGGTTGCAACTCCTGTCGATGAGAAAGAGATTCAATTCGGCTCATATTTGCGGGATGCTGAATGCGTATGAATCTCCGGTTCATCCAGCGCTTCCGGAGCACCCCTTTACTGGCGTGATAGGGAGTCATATGGACCCAATTCTCCGAGCGAGGGTGAACGAGTTCGTCCATGGACTCTCAGACCACCTGACTGGGGATTTCGACCTCGCAGTAGTCCAGGAGAGGCTCCTGCACGCGCTATCTCTTGGGAGCAGGAGCAGGTCTTCCGATGAGGATTTGCTCAAGCGAGCGCTCGGAGATCTAATCGATGATGATGGAATGGCGAAGATTAGCAGCGATTCCGAAGTCATCAATAGATATGTTTTGTACGACATCCTCGAAAATTCAAGGACGAAGGCGAGACCCTTCTTCCGGCTGTACGACAGGGTTCGACATCGCTCGCATGAAGTGGCTTCTGGTTCTAGGCCCCCGGGTGGCATTTGGTTCGATGTTGACATGGAGAACCTAGTCACAGGTGAGGCTAACCTGTTCGTTTTCGTCCATAACGGAACTCCAGAGGAGAAGGACCTAGTCGTCCGTGTTCTAACTCCCGATTTCCGTCCATCGGAGACAACCTACTCGATTCGACTGGTGCCGGGTCAGCACCACGCCATGGTGGAGGTTGATTCTGAGGAGGTCGATGCCGCCCTAGTCGATCTCTACGCTGAGGCCAGTCTGGTCTGGCAAACTCTCCTTCCAGCCCGCATCGGCGAGGGCACAGTGACTGCACGGCTCGAGGATCCCGAGGGTAATCTGGTCACCGGACGCATCATCACGGTAAAATCTCGGTATGATCTGATGGAGCGCGTCAGGACGTGGGCGTCGATGATTCTGATGGCTAGCGGAGGAATAGCGGTCTTGTCTAGGTTGGTGCCATCGGTTCTCGAATTCCTCACGCTCTGATGCGACAATACAGTGACGATTGTCTGAAGGAGCGTATTCAAGACCTCCGCGAGGGTGCGGCGGTGGGATGAGTGACACGCAGGGAGGCCGTGACGCCGACCTGAAGACGAGACTGCATGCGATGGAGACCAAACTCTCTAGGATGCGCGATCAACGCAACCAGCACAATGAGCAGGCGAAGAGGGCGGCGGAACAGAGGAACGCCCTGCATGGGCAGAGAAGGGAACTGCAGTCTAGCATCGATGAACGGATGGAGGAGCAGAACGGAATCCGCGAGAGGGCGCGAGGCAAGAAGGCAATCCGCGATGGCATTCAAGAGCAACTCAAGGCGCTTTTCGATCGGCAGCGTTCCGGTAAGGGAGACCAGCGCCAAGCGAAGTCGATTATCGTGCGACTGTCGGAGACAGTGGGTGAGATGGACCGGATTCAGACACGTCTAGAGACCGATGGCAGTCTCTCCTTGGATGCCGAAAACGGGATGGTAAAGCGACTTCGAGAACTCGCCAGCGTGAGGGACGAGCTCGCCCCTCACGTACAGGAGGAAGCGCAAATCCAGATCGACCTCGATGACATCGATGGCTCGATTCAGAGGCTTAAGGGAGAGGCTGACGAAGCGCATCAGGCGATGGTTTCTCTGCACGAGGAGGCGGATGCTCTCTGGGAGACTCTCAAGTCGTCACTGGAGGAGCGTGACCAATTACGCGCCGAAGGTGATCGACTACATCAGGCGTTCATCACATCGAGGGAGCAGGCAGATTCGATACATGAGTCGGTCGTCGAATTGATCGACGAGGTCAACGGAATCCGTGACCAGTTGAACCAACAGCGTCTCGACCGGAAGAAACTGATCGACGATCACAACGAGTCGGTGCGCAGGATGCTCTCTACCCCTGATGAGGACGAGGGGCTCGCCTCATCGCTAACTGAGAGGCTGATGTCTCAGGGCAACATCACCCTCGGTGGCGGAGTAGCCGAGAAGGAACAACGAGGCGGTGGTGCACACCGGAAGCGCGGCACCGGAGCGAGGCGAAGTCGCGTCGTACGAGGCGGTCCACGCCGCTCTTGAACGGCTTGGGAGAGTCGGGTCGCCGTGCTACTCAAATACCCCCGTGGGACGGCGACGGAACGACTACCATGACGGCGCCGGTACGGAGCTACAACCGCAGCTGGGACGAGATAGAGGCGATGTTGGATGCAGCGGAGGATCGAGTCCGGGAATGGAAGGACTGGTTCGAGCAGTGCAAAGAGGTGCACGACCGAGACGGCATGAAGGAGGCTGCACGCAATTACAAGGCTCTTGAAGGCGTCGTCAAGACTCTGAAGTGGGTTCTCGGAGAGAAGGGTATCGACCACCCACTAGAGTGAGCCGACCCTCATCCTATCGATTGCCCCGGCTAGTGGTCACCGACTTCTTTTCCGGTCTCCAGACCCCGCTCACCAGCCACGGGATTCGAGCCGGACTTCCAGAGTCTCAATATCGAGTCCAGGCATCGCCTCACCGGTCATCTCGCACGCCTCGACTACCTTCTCGGCATCGTCGAAGTGATGGGTGGCGAGGACGATTGCCTCAGCTGTTCTCTCAGGGTCATCTGACTTGAAAATCCCCGAGCCGACGAATATCCCATCCATCCCATGATGCATCATCAGAGCGGCATCTGCCGGGGTGGCAATCCCTCCGGCGGAGAAGGTGACCACCGGAAGCCTGTGCATATCGACGACATCGCGCATGACCGATTCGACTTCGGTACGAACCTCCTCGATCGTTCCATGAGGAGTGTCGGTGACGGCCAGATCGAACCCGGATGCTCCCTCAAGACGATGGAAACCAGCCATCACCTGCGTGACGGCTTGATCGAATCCAGCGTCGTCCAAACGTGACAGATGTTCCATCTCTGCGGCGACCACCCGAGCGTGCTGGACGGCGCTGACGACATTCCCCGTTCCAGCCTCACCCTTGGTTCGCATCATAGCAGCGCCTTCCGCGATTCGCCTGACTGCCTCACCCATGTCGGTGCAGCCGCAGACGAATGGGACTGTGAACCGCTTCTTCGCGATGTGATGGAATGGGTCTGCGGGAGTCAACACCTCGCTCTCGTCGATCATGTCCACACCAAGGCTCTCAAGCACCCTAGCCTCCTCGTCGTGACCGATTCGAGCCTTGGCCATCACCGGGATTGAGGTGGTGTCGATTATCCCCCGAATCATGTCAGGGTGGCTCATCCGAGCGACCCCGCCATCTGACCTGATGTCTGCCGGAACCCGCTCCAGAGCCATGACGCTGGTCGCTCCAGAATCCTCCGCCACCTGTGCTTCCTCAGGGGTGACGACGTCCATGATGACGCCTCCTTCCTGCATACGGGCGAAGCCTCGCTTCAGCAGGTCGGTGCCGTGTCTCAGGCTTTCCATGTCGATGCGTCGGGCCATCGGTATAACCGAGCCGAGAGGCTGACATGAATGTTCGTTAATCCAAGAGTCTGATTATCGAGGACGGAGTCGCAAGATGTGCATGGTCCGGAACGGTGTTCTCTCATCGGACGGTGACGTCTGACTGAGGTGGCTGGACCAGCCGCGGCCGAAAGTTGAGGATTCAGTCTCCAAGGACGGGGGAGTCGCCCATAGCGAGTGGTAGATTTGGCGACTCGTTCTCGTTCCGGTCGATCCACTCCTCTTCCTCTGGCGGCACGTCAGTGTCAGCGAAGATTGCCTCGACTGGACACTCCGCGACGCAGGCGGCGCAGTCGATGCACTCGTCGGGGTCGATGACGAGATATGTATCGGCTTCCTTGAACGCCTCCACGGGGCAGACGGCGACGCAATCCTGGTACTTGTGGTCAACACAGGCGCTGGTGACTACATGTGTCATGTCGCGTCGTGTGCACCGGACGCATTTGAATCCTCTTTCGGACTTCTTTCCCGTTCGACAGTATCGGATGGGGTCAGAATCGGACTATTTCTCGACGAATGGTAATCCTGAGGTGATTCCATTCAGCACTAGCCGTCTCGAATGGGAGTTTGACGCAAAGCCCCGATCAGTCATCGAATCTGGATGGCGAATGAACGCGAATCACTTCCCGGCGTCGTCGTGGATGCCAATCCATCCCCGGTTCTCTGCAATGGCGATGGATGCGTTGAGGAGTTCACGAGCGATGTCGATTGGGGACTGGGTCGGATAGACCTCTAATTTAATCCGCCCCTTCACTGCAGCACCTGAACCTACAGACTCCAGCAACTGCATCTTACCGCAAGCGAGTGCTCCAAGATCGAGTCTTAGGTGCAGGACTCGCTCTTCGTCGATTCTTCCAGTCAAAGCCCCCTCGTCTTCGGTGAGGCTTGAAAGGAGAGGTGTTCCGAGCCTGGCAATCACCTCAGTGGATGCTCGTCGCTTCTCGATTCTGACCTTGAGAAGACGCTGCGTTGCTCCGTGGTGAGAGCGGCTCACCTCCTCCTCGATGACTGCGTCCTCACCCACCAACCAAGACAGCGCATCCTTGACGATGTCTTCGTCGTCGATTGCGCTGCAGTTGATTCGCCAAGCGACGCTGTGAACGCTCACGCACCCACCCCATCATGACGTGTTCTTCAGCCTGTCCCGCGCTTCCCCCCGAAGGGGGGCGTTCAAATACGGGTCCCATGTCGGCGGACCTGCTCAGGCGGATGTCCGGGAGAGGGTGCGAATGGCGAGCAAGGGTGCTTCGGCTAGGGCAGCGGCCCGCAAGCAGCGGGACAAGTGGAAGTCGAAGCGCTGGTACGACATCCGTGCTCCTCGTAACCCTTGGTCATACCGCGTAATCGGCGAGACCTTGGGAGAAGAGGATGAGATTGTCGTTGGCCGCATCTTCGAGATGACCCAGCACGAGTTAGACGGCGATTTCAGTCGAATGCATGTCAAACTCCGATTTCGAATCACCGAGACCCTGAACTCCGACGCACTCACCGAGTTCATCGGACATTCGATGATGAAGGACCACATGCGTCGACAGGTCCGTCGCTACCGAGGAAAGGTGGACGATGTCATCGATGTGGTAACCGTCGATGGATACCACATCAGGATTAAGCCGTTGATTATCAGCCAGCGAAGAATCAACACGAGTCGAAAGGCGGCAATGCGGGAAGCGACGCGAGACGTCATTCTCCAGATGTCGGGAACTAGCACATGGGTGGACCTGCAGCGAGTGATACTGGATGGAACCATGGAACGTTCGATCAACGACGCCGCCGGCAAGATCCACCCCGTGCGCAATGTGATGATTCGCAAGTCCGAACTATGCCAGAGCGGTGTGGTCGTCGATGACGGCCCGAGCCTCGACGAGATAGTCGCTGAGGAAGAGCGCGCTCGTGCGGCCGAAGCAGTCGCAGCAGAAGCGTCCTCTCAATCAGATGTCCTCGCAGCCGCCGAGGCGAGCGAGGCGATTAGTGAGACGGTCGCGGATGACGCCGAAGAGGTATCCGACCCCGAGAAGGATGGCGACCTCCTAGAGGCGGAAGCCGAGATAGCTCCTGAAGATGAGGGGGAGTCAGAGGCCGATGCACCGGCGGAGGATGATGGGGGAGAGGCGGTCGAGGAATCCGAGATAGAATCCTCTAGCGAAGAGGACCTAGGATCATTGACGGTCGCCGAGTTGAAGGAGAGGTTGAAGGCTGCTGGGAAGCCAGTCTCCGGAAAGAAGGCCGAACTCATCGCGAGACTGCTTGAGTGAACGCGACAGCCTGAAGGTCGCTCCCCTACCCCGGCCATCCAGATGCGTCGCCTAGGTGTGCTATGTGGAACCGGCATGAGCGATTTGCAAGCCGCCTTCCCAAGCGATTCGGATTTGTTGGTGACCTCGACCGAATCAGTCCGAGTCGAATCACCTTGGGGCATCGTCCCACTCGATCTCGTGACCATCAAAGAAGGTGATACAGAGGCCAAACTGGGATTCGTGCAGAGGCACCATTCGCCTGATGGAAAGACCACGCCACCGCACGTCATCGAGCATCGGGCGAACGTGCATGCGATTCTCTCGATGGCCCCTGAAGCAATCGTCAGCATCAACGCCGTAGGATCGATGCATCCAGATCTGCCACCCGGATCCATCGGCCTCGCGACACAGGTTCTCGATTTGACTGGCAGAGTGTGGACCTTCAACGATCTCGATGCCATCCATGCTGACATGACATCGCACTTCGACCGGGCCCTGTCGGATGTCTGCCGTGCAGCCATCATCTCATGTGGTCAAACCAAGGTGGCAGATGCAGTCGTCGCGCAGATGGTCGGCCCACAGTTCGAGAGCAGCGCCGACATCGTGGCACTGAAATCGCTCGGTGCTGATGCCGTCGGGATGACCTTGGCTGGTGAGGTCCGTCTCCTAGCCGAGGCGAAGCATCACCCTGATCGAGTACCTGTCTGCAAATCCGAGTCACCAGCGGTTCGTCATGTGGGCCTCTCGATATCATCGAATTGGGCGGCTGGCGAGGTCGACGCCGACATCGATCACGATTCTGCAGAGGCGACAGCTGCGAATCAGCATGGCAGGATATGGAGCGCGCTTCTCGCCATCCTTGACGACCTCAATCATCCCGAAGGTTGAACGAGCGCGAATCACGCCGCCTTACCATGACATCGAGGACCACCGGCGTGGTTGATTGGATGGATCACCCCGCCCAATCGCGAGTGCCGGATGAGGGAGAGGCGGGAAAGGCAGACGGTTCGTTCGATACGATGATGGCCAGAGTGGCGAGATTCCACGCCAAGCACGACTTCGCCTCTCCGGAGAACAACGGACATGACATGAGATATCGAATCGCTCTTTGCATTGAGGAGTTGGGTGAGCTCTCAGCAGCCATCACGAAGGGAAAGCCAGCCGAGGAAGCAGCAGAGGAACTCACTGACCTATTCATCCTGCTGCTTGGCAATGCACTTGCGATGGAGGTCGACCTAGAGAGCGAGTTCCATCACAAGATGGACCGGATAATGCTCCGTCCATCGAAGCGAGGTGGGATGGGCATCCGAGTCACTGAATATACTGGGGACGAGTCATGATTCAGGCTTACTAAACAAATCATCCACGGAGGGTCGCACTCCCAGCCTCCATTCGGCAATCCACAGGCTGAGACAGACGCCTCCAATCTGTGCGAACATCCTGAATACATGTCCGGTGGGCGAAAGAGATGCACCGTCTCCCAGCTTTACATCGTATATCCACATGTACAGATTGGCCGGATACAGCGCCACTAGCAGAGCAGCGCTGGCATAACCACCGAGTTTCCTCGTCCTTGGCAGCATCAAACCGATCCCTACTACTATCTCTACTACTCCGCTAACTATCACCCAGAAAGCCGCAGAGCCAAGAATAGGGGGTACTATTGGCTCAAACCAACTGGTATCGGTGAAGTGGAGAACTCCGACATACGTGAAGAACAGCCCACCTGCTATGGCGAATAGGCCACGCCCATTCATCTCATTCCAGAGCCCAGATCGAAGAATTGGAGGCATACTTGTCGTTCTCGGTAGCCATCGGGTCAAGAGCGCCTGAGAACCACATGGGTGGATGGGAATTCGTCATCCTCACCGGCTGGCAGTTCGGCGACAACTTCCCTATCCCATTCATCGCCTAGTTCGCAGAATAGGGCGTCGTCTGGTTTCAGTGAAGCATCATCATGGACGATGGTCATGATGATCTCATCGACTCGTTCAAGGAATAGTTCGTAGATTGATGCGCCGCCGATTATCCAGCACTCCTCGCAGCCGTATGCGAAGGCTATCTCCAACGCTCGCCCTGGATATAGGGCAACCTCAGCATCCTCGCCGTCCGATGGCCTCCAATCGGTGTCCCTGCTCATCACCACATTCACGCGCTCGGGCAGCGGCCGGAACGAATCCGGAAGACTACCCCATGTCTTGCGCCCCATGATCACCGCGCTCGTATCGTCTCCATCTCCGAGTGTAAGCCGCTTGAATCGGGCCATGTCGGTGGCCAGCCTCCACGGCAAGCCACCGCCTCGACCAATCACTCGCGCCTCGTTCATCGCGACTATCATCCGGATGCGCATCTTGGATCACACCGAGATTGGGGCTGGGATGTGGGTGTGGCTGACATAGTCGACGATGGTGATGTCGTCGTAGGTGAAGTCGTCAATCAAGCGGCAATGCGGTGATAGCAACACCTTGGGTGGCTCGAGTGGCGTTCTAGAGACCTGCTCTCGAGCTTGGTCGAGATGGTTGAGGTAGAGGTGTGCATCGCCGATGGAGTGGACGAAGTCACCGGGTCGCAGATCGCATACGCTCGCCATCATGCAGAGGAGCAGGCTGTAGGAGGAGATGTTGAACGGCACTCCTAGGAAGACATCGGCAGAACGCTGGTAGAGATGGAGTGAGAGTTCTCCGTTGGCCACGTGGAACTGGAAGAAAGCATGGCAGGGCATTAGGGCCATCTCGTCCAATTCACCAACATTCCAAGCGCTAACGATTATCCTGCGGCTCTCAGGTTCGTTCCTAATCAGATCGATGGCCCTCTCGAACTGGTCGATTACGCGACCGTCCGAGCATTCCCATCGACGCCATTGCTTACCATACACCGGCCCCAGATCACCAGCCTCATCGGCCCACTCGTTCCAGATCCTAACACCGTTGTCCCTCAGGTATCGGACATTAGTGTCGCCACTGATGAACCAGAGTAATTCGTGGATTATGCTCGGCCAATGCACCCGCTTGGTGGTGATGGCTGGAAGGTGCCTTCGCACATCGAATCTCATCTGATGACCGAACACTCCGATGGTACCAGTTCCCGTGCGATCGTCGCGCTCGACCCCCTCCGAGAGGATGCGCTTGATCAGGTGCAGGTATTGGTCCATGCCGACGCCGGGACTCGCGGCACGCGTGACGGTTCATCAACGAGTCGGCGCAGACGACTCTGGTTCATCGGTGCAAATCTAGACCCAGAGTCTTCTTCAAGGCGCACCCAATGCTCTCAGGCTCTCGATGAACTGGTCGGTGAACGATCGATACAGCTTGCTCATCGATGCCCTTCTCTCCTCTTCCGATGCGGCCAGTATTGACGATATCTTCTCATCATCGAATGCCCCACCTCTCGGATGACGAAGCCATTCCCTCCAAGTGATCGACTCCCCGACATGTATGTCGATTCGCGCGAAAGGCCTGAATCTCGACGAACCGGGAGCGAGCATGTCACGCGCACCCACCAATGCAACTGGGTGGACCGGCATGTCGGGGAAGGTCGCAGCGAGCCTTGCTACGCCGGTCTTACCGCGTTGCAGGTACGGTGCCTCTTGACTCCGTGACCTAGTCCCCTCGGGGAACAGTCCCATCGGAGATCCAGCGGAGAGGATGTCGGAGGCGCGGGCGAGGGCATCGGATGCACCCGCTTGCCGATCGGTCTCCAACTGCCCAGTCCAGAGCATCACCTGTCGGATTCCCGGTACTGAGAAGTGTTCCTTCTTGGAGAGAAAGCGGAGTGGCCTGCGAACCCCGATTATCTCGATCAACGGATCGACGTGTGATGTGTGGTTGCCAGCGATGATTACCGCTCCACGCTTGGGAACGCGTTCGAGGCCGGTGAATCTCAGCCGCAGAAACGATCGCACGGTGCAAGGAAGGAGTCGTACGAGGAACGGGAACATCGGAGTGAAAGGAACCCCACGACCAGTTCCCTCGACCCCCACTTCATCGGCGAGCCGCTGCACCATGTCGACACTCATAGGCAACATCCTTGCTGCGTTGCGGATCCCACTTCATACTGCCGCAGGGGCGTGGCACGAAGCCTTGATTGAAGCGTTCGGGCGCGGTCGGGGGGATGCAAGCGCGAGCAGCCTCCGCCATGACGACGCTGCTTCTGTCTGCGCTGTTTGCGTCCTTCTGCTCCGAGATCACTTTGGCGTCCGTGGATGATGGATTCGATTCCAGCGAATGGGATGCTGACGGGTGGTTGGGTGCCATCATAGGGCCCGAACTTCTCGCACGTGGTGACGAATTCGGATGTCACGGAATACCTAGGGTTGACCCAAGGGAGGACCACAGCGTATTCAGCCAGTGCACCGCTTATCTCGGGATGCACACCGAAGCATCGAGGTGGGGTGCTGACCCGCTCTCGTTCGGATTTGAATCCGGCAACCTTGCCGCCGATGATTCGAGCGCTGCGTACGATGCCGGCTTCCGTGTCATAGGCCCTGGAGTCGAGCTGGAGATTGGCTCTCGCCTTACAGCGGTGACCGAGGATGGTGGTACTCTAGAGAGGAACATTGCCGACACTGATACAATGCAGGCAGCCATCTTCGCGGCGCAGGGAGGTGGCTTGGTTTCGATTTCTTGGCAGGATCGAATCGGCGACCTGAATGTCCGCAAAGATTCCGAGGCAATCGAGTGGCTGGAGGCTCAATCAGTTTGGTTCACCACCTGGGGTGAGTGGTGGAGTCACTCGCAGGCGAGTCGGCGAATCGCCCCGATTGATGGAATCGAAGGGAATCAAATTAGGTTCCATCACCCCATGGCAATCGACCACTCATGGTCGACTCCGGGCACCATACGGGTCGAGGTCATCGATACCGGCGTAACCATCGTCGATGTCATCTGGTCGAACGGAACCAGCCTTCCATCGATATCCATCGATGAACGTCATCTGAGAGTCGGCTGGCGCTCCTTGGATGATGATGCTGCAGTGATAACCTCTCCACCGGGAGTAAACTTCACTATCGAGTTGTCAGATACATCCGCTTCGTCCTATGCCAATGCCTCGTTCAATGGCATAGAGACCGCCGTCTCTATCGTGGGTCTACACACCACCGACTTGATGGAGTGGTCGTCCGGTTTCTCGAATTCCCCCATGAGATTCACATGGCTTGTCGAGCCGGGTGTGAAGGAAGGGCTCGATGCCGGATTGCTTGTATTGGCGGGAGTCACCCTTGTGGCCACAGTGGCGACGATGCTCCATTTGGTTCAACGTGAGGAGAGGGCCAATGAGCATGACTCCCGTTTGGAACATGCGCATAGTGGAGAGATGCTCGATGGTCCCGCACCACCGCTTAGGGGCGTATCCGTGCGCGACCAGGTTCCGGCCGACGATGAGGAATGAGCACCCACCGCCTTCGCACGCCGTAGGGTTGATGCCCCCGAGTCCGGCGGATATGGAGCGAGAGAGATGGCGGACGAAGTTTCCATCGACCCTTGGTCTTCCTCTCAGTCGACCGACTACGATGCAATCCGAACGAAATTCGGACTGAGCGATATTGATGCATCCACACTCCCCTCGCCCTCCACCCTGCACAGGCGTGGAATCGTCTTCGCCCACCGGGATCTAGACATCGTCCTCGATGCCCAGCGTTGTGGTGATCCGTTCGGTGTGCTAACTGGTCTCATGCCTTCCGGGAGGATGCACCTAGGACACAGCATGGTCATTGAACAGGTGCGTTGGTTCCAGTCTATCGGCGCCGATGTCACAATCGCTGTCGCCGATCTTGAAGCGCATGCGACCAGAGGGATGTCACTCGACGATTGTCGAAGGAATGCTCTACAGGAATATGTCCTGAACTACGCCGCTTTGGGACTGGATCCAGAACGGACCGAGGTATATTTCCAGAGCACACGGCATTTGGTTCAGAGGATGGGATTCACCCTCGGGAAGAAGACCAATCTGTCGGAGTTTGAGGCAATCTATGGATTCCAAGGTGAGACAAATCTGGCACATGTGCAAGCACCCTTGGTTCAAGCGGGGGACATCCTCCATCCTCAACTTGAGGAGTATGGCGGCCTCCGCCCGATTGTAGTTCCAGTGGGTGTTGATCAGGACCCTCATCTCCGGCTGACGAGGGGGCTGGCGGCGAAGACGAACTGGTTCAATGTCAAGCCAAGGAAATCCGGCGGTCTATCCATTGGCCTCTCGGTTCAGGATGACAACGCTTCGGCTCTGGGAGTCGAGGAAAGAGGGCGCATCAATCGCGATCGACGAGGCGAGGTAATCGGCCGACTCACCTCTGCTCTCTCCGACTTGGGATTCGCAGACCTAATACCCAACCCAAAGCATGGATTGGTCGAGATTCCCGCCGCCACCAGCGAAGACAGAGATCGTATACGAATGGCAACCTTGAGCCTCGAGCGGGAAATGGGTGGCCTCGGACTGCTGCAGCCGTCGTCCACCTACCATCGCTTCGCCATCGGGATGACGGGCGACAAGATGAGCAGCAGCCAGCCCGAGACCACGATCTTCCTCGACGATGATTCGGCCGCGGTGGAACGGAAGGTCAAGCGGGCCGTCAGCGGTGGGAGGACCACAGTCGAAGAGCATCGAAGAGAAGGCGGGGATTGCGAGCGAGATGTAGCGTTCCAGTACCTTCGGTTCTTCTTCGAGAGCGATGACGAAGCATTGGCGGAGATTCGATCCGGCTATGAGAGCGGCCGCCTTCTCTCGGGGGATGTGAAGAGGATCTGTACCGAAGCAGCGACCGCGTGGCTCGAGGATCTAGCAGAAAAGAGGGATGCGATGGCCGATTCGTTGGATCTATTTCTTGCCGAGGACGCTCGCTGATTCCAATTGAGCCTCTATCCTTAATCCACACGTTCTGCTTCGTCAACGTCCATAATCGGGATCTCGGGTCCAACGGCTAATCCACATCTCTCATCTTCGGTCAATTCACGTGGCTTAGCATCTTCGTGGAGAATCTGACTGTGCCCTGCCGGATCGAGAATGGTGAGAGTGGCGCTGGAATCATTCTCAACGGATTTGATTGCTTGGAGCGATGCGATAATCCGAGTGATCCGTACTATCGAATCTGGATCGGCATCCAGATCCCCTTCTAGGTCCCGCTTCACCATCTCGCATATACCCTTGAATCTCTCAAGGACGCCCTCCACATTGCTCACATAACCACTAGAATGGCTGCCCGGCTCCACCTCCAGCCCCAATTCCTCCAGCCGGACGGTTGCGTGCGCACCCCGAACGACCCTCGCTCGCAGGTGTGATGAGTCTTCGATCACCAAGGTCCAGACTCCTGGTTTGCTGCCTTCGGACGGAATGAAGTCGGTGTGCTTCCAGCCGCATCCGTCGCAGGAGATGGTTAGTTGCGTATGCTCTCCGAAGTACGGGATTCCGTCGCTGTGGACGATCATGCTCAGAACACCTTCGTCTTGACAAATCGGACACGGTTGCTCGATTGTGGACTCCATGCGCGCACCTCCGCGCCTCAGGGCTCCGCTTCGACTCCGGAGACACCGCGGAACGATGGCGGTAGTAGAAGGATCCTCGAATCGCCGAGTTGCACGATCTCTCCTCCAAGGTCGGATTCGATGAAGGTCTGCAACCTAGCGATTGCCTCCTTGAACTCCGTACCTCGATTCATCAGGCGTCGCATCTCAACGATCACCATATCTCCTTGGGCTAGCCAATCGAGCAGGTGATCAATCCCGGTCAGGTCATGGAGCAACGCTCTGTGTATCAGGACATCCCCCACGCCTCTGGGAACCGGAGCAAGAGGGTGTCTGAGTCCGAGATCGTGGTAGATCTCTCCAGGGGTTGGGGAATCGTGGTCGCGTTGCAGGCTCGGGACATCGATCCAACGAGGTCCGCCGCGCTCCTCCATGAAGGACGCTCGCAGCCGTCGCCCCTCAAGATTCCGATGTCCTGTTCGCAAGGATGCATGAATGATGCACATGATTCAAAGAGCGATTCAGCATCCAACCGAAGGACATCGAGGAATCGAGGTTCGAGGCCGTCCGAATGCGCACCTTCGGCGGATTGATAAGGGGCCGTCGAATGGTCATGGGCGTCAAGACCGAAGTCCGGTCTAGGCGGTGAGTTGGAGATGGAACAAGGCATGGACGCGGTGAAGACCGGCACCAGCACGATTGGTATCACGTACAACGGTGGGGTCATCGTTGGAGCCGACCATCGTGCCACCATGGGACACTTCGTCGCTAACAAGAGCGTACAGAAGTTGTTCCGCATCGGCGACAATATCGCGCTCACTACCGCTGGCCTCGTCGGTCATGCACAGTCCCTGTCGAGGACACTCGCCGCGGAACTCAACCTGTTCACACTGAAGAGAGACAGGCAGATGACCGTGAAGGGTGCAGCGACTCTGACCGCGAACATCCTCGTGGGCAGGCCTCACTGGGTTCAACTTCTGATTGCCGGAGTGGATGGCGAGGGCAGCCATGTCTACAGCATCGACTCGGCGGGTGGCTCGATTCCAGATCTCTACTGCGCGACCGGATCCGGATCGCCTTACATGTATGGTGTCCTAGAGGACCAGTTCAAAGAGGGCATGAAGGAGCGGGAAGCGCTGACCGTTGCCGCCAAGGCCCTGCTGGCCAGCGCGCAACGAGACGCCGCGAGCGGCAATGGCATGGATCTAGCGATAATCAGCGAGAAGAACGGCTTCGACATGCTCTCGAAGGATGCAATCGAGAAGCTGCTCGCAAGCCTGTGACATCACTTTCCCCACCGTTGGTCCTTGTGGCCAACGATGTGCTCGGCCGATGCCGAGCCCTTGCGGGGGAGGCACCATCAGAAGGAGTTCGATGAGATGCGACTGACATTGGCCGAGATCAAGAAGACCGCGAAGAAGGTGATACCGGACGGGATACCGTACGAGATTGACCTAGAGGCTGGAACGATAGCCGTCGTAACCCAGACTCCAGAGGCGTTCGCAGGCAGGGACAACCTGACCGTGAAGCTGGCGAAGGCGGTGCGGAGGCGCATCGTCGTAAGACCGGCACCGTCTTTGCTCAAGAGTGAGGAGGAGGTTATGGAGGCGATCCAGAGAATCGTTCCAGAGAGCGCTCAGTTGCAGAAGGTATCGTTCGACCCGGCCCTCTCCGAGGTAATTCTGGAGTGCAAAAATCCCGCTGAGGCGGTAGGTCCGAAGGGAGCCAACATCTCAGCGCTGCGGGATGATGTCGGTTGGTTGTTCAGGGTTGAGCGCGCTCCCGCATTCGAATCGCGGACCAGGAACGACATCCGTCGCTTCAGGAAGGAGATGGCTACCGAGCGCCGCTCCCTTCTGCGGAAGTTCGGGACCCGCATCTATCGTCCGCCTCGACCAACCGTTCCTTGGATCCGCCTCACCGCGCTCGGGTCGTATCGTGAGGTTGGCCGTGCGATGCACCTTGTGACCACGAATGAGAGTAGGGTGTTGGTCGATTGTGGTGCGAAGCCGACGAACAAACTGGACGAGGTGCAGCCTTTCTTCGATGCTCCCGAACTAATGCCTCTAGAGAACTTGGATGCGATCGTGATTACCCACGCCCACGTCGACCACATCGGCATGCTGCCTGTGCTGTTCAGGTACGGTTACTCAGGTCCGGTGTATTGCACACCACCGACTAGGGACCTGATGACTCTCCTGCAGATGGATTACATCAAGGTGGCCAAAGCCGAGGGGCGAGAGCCTCCGTATTCAAAGCAGGATATCCAGAATTGCGTCAAGCACTGCATAGATGTGGCATGGGGAGAGAAAATCGACATCGCTCCCGATGTGAAGATGACGATGGAGAACGCCGGACATATCCTAGGTTCATCCTCGGTCTACATGCAGATTGGAGACGGGCGAAGCGAGCACCGTCTGCTGTTCTCAGGTGACATCAAGTACGAACGGTCTTGGCTATTCGATGCGGCGACGGTGAGATTCCCGAAGGTCGAGACATTAGTGATTGAGTCGACCTACGGTGGCCGTAAGTCGTTCCAGCCGACCCGCATGGAGGCTACTGAGGAGCTGCAGGACCTCATCCTTAGGATGCTGGCCAAGGGAGGGCGGATGTTCTGCCCTGTCTTCGC
Source organism: uncultured Candidatus Poseidoniales archaeon (assembly GCA_964585295.1). Taxonomy (GTDB): domain Archaea; phylum Thermoplasmatota; class Poseidoniia; order Poseidoniales; family Thalassarchaeaceae; genus CAUZSY01. The sequence continues at coordinate 146,231 of CAZPCY010000004.1, forward strand.
GGTCGGCCGCAGTCAAGAGGTGATGATTGCAATCGACCAGCTGTTCAAATCGGGAGATGTGGAACCTTGCCCCGTCTGGATCGACGGGATGATATCGGAGGCAACCGCCATCCACGCTAGCCATCCCGAATTCCTCAATCGGGATCTTCGCAAATTGGTCCTAAAAGGAGGCGAGAACAACCCGTTCAACTCCCCATGGTTCAAACCGGTCGGAGGCCGTGAGAAGCGGGAGCAGGTCGTCCTCGATCCATCGCCATGTATCGTACTGGCGACTAGTGGCATGATGACCGGAGGCCCAATCATGGAGTACTTCAAGCACTGGGCCCCCGATTCATCGGCCACACTCTGTTTCGTTGGATACCAAGCCTCTGGAACGATGGGTAGGAGGCTGCAAGCGGGATATTCCGAGGTGCCGATATCGGACGACGGTCAGACTAACATGATTCCAGTGAACTGCGATATGGTGACCATAGACGGATTCAGCGGCCACTCAGATCGTCGTCAGTTGATGGATTACGTCGGAGCCTTCCATCCGAAGCCTCGAAGGGTCATCTGCCATCATGGTGACGATTCCGTATGCAATGAGTTCAGACAAGCGTTGAGGGAGACTCACAGGGTTCGTTCACAGGCTCCCGAGAACCTAGAGACGATCCGCCTTCTATAGATGCCTGGTGATTCCAAGCATCAGATTGGCGAATCGAAGCCATGCTCGATGGGATCAGGTAGAGGCTCTCTCTTCGCTTCTGCTTCACCTCCGGGACCCCCGGCTTCCCTCTTTCCTTGGATAGTCCCTGTATCGGTTTTTTTTCTGCCATCGATGACAGATAGGATCAGAGATGCCGCGAAGATCGCCGAAGCGGTTGCTAGGATGATGGTTAGCGATGCTGCTGGTGGCAGGTCGAAGAACGGGATCACTGCGATAGCCATCAGACCGAGGATGGCCGCGATCGCCCTCCAGTCGACCCGGTTGCGTTCATCCGTCATCGAGTCGTGACGGACCCGCCCGTTGATGAACCCCGACGCCTTCGCCAGTCCGTGGACTTCGACATCAGTGGCGGAGTTGTCCGCAAACCTAGAGCAACGCCGAAGCGAGATCCTTCGGAGGGCATGGGAGGTTCCATCGCACCTACCAGTGGATGGCTTCTGACCGCAGTCGCGCCATGGGGTGAGTCCGAGGAGGACGCCTATGACCAATGCCTCGTCGAACTGGGTCTTGGGGATGCTCGAATCGTTCAGGTCAGAGGCGCGATGCTCCCACTCGGCTTCACTGCTGGATCACCCCAGTTGCTACCCATGGGGAGTCTGGTCGAATGCCACATGGCTGTCGCTACCGCATTCGATGGCGCCTCTGCGTGCGCCGCCGTCGCTTGGGCACAAGCGCAGACCCCAGAGGGAGAGGAGTGCGCCATAGTCGCGACTCTGGAGAGCGACCTCGATCCAGAGGAGTGCGAGTTGACGTTGAAGCGGGTGCTGCAGAGGAAGTTGGCGAGCCGCGATCTCGAAGTTATCGATCACGACGTCGCAGTCGATGAGGTCACCGCTGCCGATGGCCACCACGGAACCGCAATCGCTGCCCTGATTCTCCCCAACAGTCTCGGTGGAATAGGCGGGCCGACCGGCAGGACGCGAGAGATCACGAAGCCGGTCTCTCCGACTGGTGGAGTCAGGACAGCCGACATGTCAGGAAGCGACTTCTCCCTCTGATTTTGAACCGATCTCATCTGAGAATTACTCTGGTGGTTCCATTGACCCGATGGCGCGGGCCGTCACCGTTGAACTCGATGTAGATGTGTAGTTCGCAGCCATCTGCCCCGACAATGTCGCAGATTTGCTCCCCGTTCTCCTCGATAATGAGTATCTCGTCTTGCCCCCAAACTTCGGGATCTTCATCTGCCTGCATACCAACAATTCATCTCGGAGATAAATAGAAGAAGAACCCTATTATCGATTGAATATGGAAAAACAGGTCGCCGAAGATGGAAATAAGATCTGGTTCATCAGGATGTGGGGGTTCAAATTCCCATTCATCGATCTCAGATTAGCAGGCTTGGTGGGATTCTCCGCCGCGATGTTGATCGCAACGCTATGGCCGCCGATTCTTTCCGTTGATTGGTATTGGTGGGTGATTCTCTTCTTGTTGGCCGCTGTTAAACCAATTTCCACGTTTCTCAAGCAACTTTCCGAACCTGCCGAATGAGAACCTAGCCTCGGATGGTGGGCCCGCTCAGATTCGAACTGAGGTCTATGGCTCCCAAAGCCACAAGCATAAGCCAAGCTAACCCACGGGCCCTATGAGCCGGCGGGCGAGGTCTCTTGCCCATGAACCTCACTGCTCGAGCAGCCGCCAGCGCCCGTCTCCGATCTGCATCAGTACACCCTCCATAGCGGCCATCTCTAGGATTCCCTGCACTTCCTCCTTCGTCACCCCATATCGACCGGCGATTCGAACCGCTCTGTCGAGTGTAACTTCACCTTCCACGGTCGAATCACGAACCAGACGTCGAGGATCGAAAGAATCGGATTTCCTCACGCCCGGAACCAAGTGTGACCTCGATGCGATAGCCTCCTCGAACTCCGCTCGAATCGACTTGGGTAGGTTGGAGGAGGCAACGGAGGCGGCGAGGGCAGCGGCATCATCGAACGATTCTACGACACCAGTGGAATCACTGCCGCAATGCTTGCACCTCCGGTCCTTGGCCGCACCACTTACTCCCATTGAGAGCCTGCAGACATTGCAGACTAGTCGTTGCCATGGGTCGGACATGTCCAATTCGCTCAATCGGACGTCCATGATTCCGTCGGTGATAATCGGAATCGAGCCGCCATGCATCTTGACTCAGGCATCATCCCCTCGCGAGAGATCCGAACCGATTCCTCTGCGAGCGGAAGGATATCATGCAAGACCCTTCCTCCGAGCAGTATGAATGAGGAAAAGAAGGGCGGATTCATCGGTCGCGCAGTTAAGGGAGCGGCTGGCAAGGCAACCGGAGCGGCGAGCGACGCTGTGAAAGGAGCGGTGAAGGAGACTGCAGCGAAGGCGACCAAGCCCGCTCGCGACGCCGTCTCCGCAAAGGTTGGCGAGGCTATGGGGGCTGCGACCGATGCGGTCTCATCGAAGGTCGAGGAGGTCGCCTCCAAGGTCACCGAAGCAGCCGAGAATAAGGCGAAGGAGATCGCCCGGGAGGCGGCCAAGGAAGCGGCTAAGGAATCAGTGAAGGGCATCTTCCGGGGTAAGCGTTGATTATCCAATCAATAGTCCGACTACCATACTGAAGAGGATAACTTCATTCGCTCATAGTTTGAGAGTCGTGCATGCAGGATGTAGGCCCTCTCGGCGCGTACTACTGGCGAGTCATCACAGGCATCGATCTCTCGACGGGCATGACGATTGGCCTGACCCACATCGTCTCGTTCCTCTCGCTAATCACATGCATCGCCCTGATTTTCCTCTCGATGCTCATCATCCGGGCACGTCCGAAGGCGGCGGAGAACCGATTCATGTGCGTGCTGCTTCTCGCAGAGGCGTGGCGGGTGATAGCGAATTGGTACAATCTGTTGCCCTTAGGACCAGAGTACCTTCCAGCAGTTCAGGCTTACCGCGTCGTCTGGTACTTCTGTGGCATACTCTGCATCATGCTCTACCTCTCCACGGTCGCCTTCTATCCGACCAAGAGGACGCGCTTCATGACAAAGGATGCGATCAAGAACAACCTCTGGTGGGCCTTGCCGGTCATCAGCGCCACTCTACTTGCATTGATGATTTCAAGCAGTGGGAGTCTCGCATCGACTATCGGTGGCACCGCCCATGTGGACTGCACCGGTTTGACGGATGCTGACTATACCGATGGGCTCGCACCGGCGACAATGAGCTACTCTCCTGGGACCGAGGAGATCAAGGGCAGTTGCGACAATCAATACGCTCCCTTCTCCTACTTCTTACCCGAGGCGGGCACAGGATTGGGGACCCTGTTGCTAATCATCCCGGTCTTCTCCGCAACGATCGCAGTTTTCCTCATGCGGAGCGCTTGGAAGGATCTGCGGAATCAGGAGGGCCAGGAGGATGCGGCCAACGAGGCCCGTGCCCTGTTCATCGGATTCAGCGGGAAGGCGGTACTCAAGGGCACCTTGGTACTATCGATCATATTCACAACAATCAAGTTCGGACGATTCAATCTGGCCGATAGTGCCTCGATCGAGGACACTACCCAGTTGGCGATTTACTACGCCTGCTTGTATGGATTCCTATTCAGTATCCTGCTCACAGGGATGTTCGAGGGATTCATGTTCAGCTATGCGATTCTGAAGAACGATATCCTCGGCATCGACCGACGACTTCGGCAGACCTTCTCCGCGGCCAGCTTTGCTGGCGTTGGTGCTATACTGGTGCTGATATCAACTGAGATAATGGAGTCTATTTCTGGGTTCGGTTGGATCGGCGGAGTTCTAATCGGCTTGCCATTGATCTTGCTTCGCAAACCTATCTATGGAGTAATCGACGGCTTCTCCAGCCGAATCATGCCCGAATCCCTCACGGGGCCTCAGAGGAGTTACCTAGAAGCATACGAGACCGTCGCCGAGGACGGAGTGATAACCGATGGGGAAAGGAAATTGCTCGAACTACAAGCGAAGAATCTGGGTCTTAGCGCCACTCAAGTAGCCAGTTTGGAATCGTTGTACGATTCTCATGGATTGGTTGAGGAGTCGCTGGGAAATGACGAATCGGAATGATAATCCCGTCGTTTCCAATCAGGTTGCGGGTCGAGTCACTAGTAGCGCGGATGATTGAAAATTGCGAGGTGCTCGTGCCGGGATTTGAACCCGGGTCGACGGATCGAGAGTCCGTCATGATGGACCGAACTACACCACACGAGCGTGGACGGCGCGGGGGTGCATCATCCCATATTTCAATGGACCTGCGGCGCCGATGATACCGACTCTCAACCGCTCCGAATCGATTCTTAGACTACCAGCGCGGAATAGTTCCATTGCCTTCACTTTCAGTTTTTATTCAGCCGCAGTGTAGCGTTCTCACATTCACTTTCAACACCCCCTCTCCATCTCTGGTTGATATGCTGGTCGGCATTGCTCGAACCGGTGAACGGGATGCTGAGCCAAGAGAACATGAACACGAATGAAACTGAAGTGCGAGATGACGATCGACGGGCGATGCGAATTGTCCCTCTATCGACGCTCCGAATGACGAGGAACAGAGTAGCGGTGAGTTCGCACCATCCAGCGATCGTCGCAGAGCGAGGGATGTCGGAGATGGTCGATTGGGTGCCGCTCCGTCGGCGTCTAGGGGTTAATCGGATGCCCATTGGATGGAAGTCATTGCACAACCGCGCCTTGGTCGCGATGACGGAGGCGGTCTGATGTCGAGGACTAAGCGTCTTCGAAAAGAGGTGCGAACGCTTCTTTCCGAGAAGGGCGAGGCGAACACCGTCGAGATCTTCGATCACCTCAACAACCGTTTCTCCTGGGGGGCGACGATGAACCAGGTAGGCAATATTCTCGCCAAGGACTCGCGATTCGTAAAGGTCGGCCATGTTCGGGACTACTTCCGGCTCGGCCGCTACACTGTATGCGTGTGGGCCCTCGCCTCTGATGCGAGACCAACACTCACCACAGCACAAGGATGAGTCCGTGTTTTCGCAACACGACTTGGGCGCGAACGATGAAGTCCAGAAGACGACCGTCGCCGGTCAGTGACATCCACCTCTGTTCGATGGCGTCTGATTCGGGGCCTCAATTCCACCGTGGGTGCTCTGACCGTGCCCGTCGGGGCTGTCGTAGTCGGAGCGACTGCCGATTTGACTTCTGTATTACTGGTGATCTTGCACGCTGCTTGCGTCTGGATGTTCATGGGTGCGTGGAATGTCTTCAACGATGTGATGGACATCGATGGGGATCGCATCAATCATCCTGATCGCCCGATAGCATCCGGAGAGATATCCATCGATGAGGCGAGAGCGCTGGGCAAGAACCTCCTCTTCGGATCGATAATGGCACTCCTAACTGCTGCTTCCGTAGCGGCTGCTAGGACTGGGGAAATAGTGTATTGGCTCCCCTCCTTACCAATATGGTTCGCAGCGTTCGGACTGATGTTCCATTACGAGTTTGAAGGTGATTCTAGTCTCCGTCTGAAGCACAAGGGGTTACCTGGCAACCTCGTCGTGAGCCTCTTGGTCGGCCTAGTCATAGTGTTCGGCGCAGCAGCGGTTGGTGGGGCGGGCGACCCACGCGTCTGGTCAGTTGGCCTCTCTGCGTTCGCAGTCAACAGCGCGCGTGAGGTGATTAAGGACGTCGAGGATATGGCCGGCGATGCTGACAGAGATACGCTGTCGAAGAGGATAGGTCCTGAGCGCGCAAGGACCATCGCCTGGGTTCTGACTCTCATCGGTTTGGCATCGATGTTCATGCCGTTCGTGCTACGTCTATTCAACCCTGACCTGATGCTATGCATGGTACCTGCTGTTTTCGCACTGTTCGCGGCCAAGCCTCGACTCTATAGAGGGGAGGATTACGCTGCTCAGCGAGGTCTCAGAATGGCGATGATACTGGGTCTGGCCGGATTTCTAACGACAGCCTTGTTGGAGCGTTGGATAGCATAGTTGGAATGTTCAGAATAGTTCTCTATAAACTTCCCAAGCGGCCGGATTCAGCATTCTCGTCAACAGCGACATCTGGGCCCACATCCGGTTCTCAGCTTGTTCAAAGACAACGCTGTTCTCGCTATCGATTACTCCGTCCGTTACCTCTTCTCCGCGATGGGCTGGCAGACAGTGCATGAAGATGTGATCATCATCTGCGTGGGCCACCAGATCCTCGTTCACTTGGAATCCCTCAAAGGCGCTCATCTTGTCCTGCAATCCCTCCTCTCCCATGCTTACGAAGACATCCGTGTAGATTACGGTCCGGTTGCTGACCGCTTCAATCGGGTCGTGCGTCATCTCGATCTTCGATCCTTCGCGAGACGCCATCTCCTTCGATCTCTCAACCACATCTTCAGCAGGCTCATATCCTTCGGGGACGGCATATGTGATGTCAATTCCTAGACCTGCGCAAGCGAGCATCAGGTCGTGGAGTACATTGTTTCCGTCTCCAATCCAAGCTACTCTAGAATCCATTCCATCCTGATGTTCGATGACCGTCATGAGGTCCGCAGCCGCCTGACAAGGGTGGTGCTTGTCGGATAGCGCATTGATTACTGGAACCGTTGCTGCATCTGCTAGCATCTCCACATCAGAGTGTTCGAAGCATCGGTAGGTGATCCCATCCATGTACCTAGAAAGAACGGCAGCAGTGTCGCTGACACTCTCACTCTTTCCCAGTTGGATGTCGTTCTTCAGCAGAGTCAGAGGCTGCCCGCCAAGTCTGCTGATGCCCACCTCAAAGGATACTCTGGTCCTCGTTGAGGGCTTCTCGTAGATTGATCCCACAGTCATGCCATCCAATGGCGCGAAACCGTCGGATAGATCATCATCCTGCTTCAGGAGTATGGCCCAGTCTATGATGTCACGCAACTCACCATCGAAGTCGTCAATCGCCAACAGGTCGATCTTCTCCATCTCAGCCACGCTCCTCTTCGATGTCACCGGAGAATCCATCCCTGACGTCCGACATGCCTCCGAAGATCGTCTGGGCGAACGCAAGGACATCTGCAAGACCCTCCTCCATCTCGCTCGAAAGGGGGATCAATGAAGGCATGAGAGAAGCCTCCTGCATCGTCCTCAGTTGGGCTATCGCGAACTCGACCCGTTGAGCGGAGGCAGCATCCTCCTGCATTCTCTGCGAAGTCTCCTCGTAGAGAGCCGCTTCGAGAACATCCAATCTCTCCCCCCATTCTAGGATCCGCTCCAGATCGTCCGGTTCCAGCAGGTCAGCCTTCGACAGGAAGTTGGCGGTCGGAAGGCCGAGGCGGAAATGCACTATGTTGGACAACTGCATCTGGGCGACGAATCCAGATGCGGTCCTCGAGAGCATCGGATCGAATAGGAAGATCAACGCGGCCTGTCCTCCACCTAGGACTTCTACGAGATGGTTAGATGCCTCGCGGAAGGCGAATAACTCGACCTGCCCGGGGGTGTCGATAACCAACAGATCCCCGGCCACACCATCAAGCTCATCCGCGATGTCGTATGCCTGCGCCGCTACCAGATCGGCTGCGAGAATCTGTGCTCCGTTAGGTCCAAGGTCATACTCGTCCATCACATCGCTAAGTGAGATTAGATCCCGCACATCAAACTCCGGGTCGTAGTGCACCCGTTCGGCCCCCGGGTCAAGATTAATCGTCAGGGCGTCGACCTCAAGGAATCGCGCCCAACGTTGCAATGCTGTCACGAGCGAACTCTTGCCAGCACCAGCGGTTCCGACGACGAACAGGACGGGGGGAGTGGTGGCATCGCTAACTGTCACGTGATGAGTGCCTCTAGTAGGGGTTCATCAAGCATTTGGGCAGGAGGGGGGAATGCATGTGCTTGTTCGCGTATAGGCAACGTTCATACAATCGACAGCGCCGTTGTCGCGCAGCGATTCGCTGCATTAGGAGGTCAAACACATGTCTGCCGAGGAAAGCGGCGCGGGGGCGGGCGCGGCGCGCGGCGGGCGGGGGGGGGGGGCGGGGGCGGC
>CAZPCY010000005.1:0-120373 GCA_964585295.1 uncultured Candidatus Poseidoniales archaeon
TTGATTTCTTTTCCTCCCCCTACTGAGATGCTTCAGTTCGGGGGGTTCCCTTTCCCAGGGGGGAATGACATAATGTCAGGAGGTCCTATTCGGCAATCTGCGGATCCAAGAGATTCATGCCTCTCCCCGCAGCTTATCGCAGCTTGTCACGACCTTCGTCAGCTCTCGAGCCGAGCCATCCCCCAGTCAGCTTTTGTAGCATCGCGGAATTTCATTCCTTCCGCTTTTCCTGTATGAGTTAAATTTCTAATTATTTTCCTCTGGTGTCCAGGCATTCCGAATTCACGGTATCAACAGCTGCCTCGTCTCCCCGCGGGGCGAGGCGGCCTCCACCACTTCCTCCGATATGCTGCATACCGGAGTGCACTTTCAAGCAGGCCGCCGACCGGCCCGTTGTATATCAAGCATGCGGGCAGGTACGAACTCACCCCCTACGGGGGTAATGCTGACAGGGACGGCATCTGAAGTGGCCAGTTGGGCAAAGATGCAGGCTGCATGGATTGGGTTGGGGATGATTTCCGGCGGGTCAGGTATGGCCGAAACTGGCCGCTTCGTAGAATGTAGCAACCTTCTACGAAGGGGTGGAATTGATTGGTAGTCAAAGTCCGCTCAATCGACTGAGATTAGCCATCACGGGGCCACACTCTGGATCCAACCCCGCAGCGCGTTGCAGAAGACCTCTAGCAGATTCAGCATCCCCGAGGGCCATGGAAGATGCGGCAAGGTTGTTCATCGCTCCAACATCATCAGGAGCGAGGGTCAACGCAGCACGGAATATGGGGCGGGCTGTCTCGTGACGGCCGGCGGATCCGAGAGCAGTGGCCAGATTGTGCATTATGACCGCGTTGCGCCGGTCCGCGAGGGCGGCTTGACGGAGAGTCAGGATGGCGGCTTGGAAGTAGGGCTCCTCCGCAGGATCTGGTGAAGGTGATGCAGCATCGTCCTCCAGAGCCTTCTGGAGCAGCGCTAATCCGTGATCATTGAGAGCGGCGGCGTCACTTGGCCGCGCCTCGCAAACGGTCCTGAACAACTCTGCAGCCGCTAGCCAACTACCATCGACGAGTGCGTCGAACGCCGCATCTACATTCGCACGAAGCTTAGGGTCATCGACATCGGAGAGAGGAAGCACGCGAGCCGGCATCAATTCCGGCGACTCTCCCAAGTCACTCGGATCGAACATATCTCCTTCAGATGCTGGGTCCATGAGATCGTCGAAATCGACCACCACTTCACTCGTCTCGAAATCGTCTCCGAAGTCGTGGTAGACGGTGTCTTCATCTGTGGCGTATGTCACCTCTCTTTGAGCGACAGATTCCCTCGCCTCAGGCGTTGGAGATGCGGTCATGATAGAATTGGAGGCGGCTTCATTCTCCGTGGCGTCTGACGGACTAAAGATCGCTGATTCGATAGCAGAATCGGGAGGGTTATCAGCTGATGATTTGGAAGATCGAGCCTCAAGCACCGGCAGGTCCGGAATGGATTCTGCCCACGGGTCATCAACTGATGACTGATCCGAATTCAACGAGGGGGCCGCCCCCAGTGCGATGATACCAGTCTCTTGGGGCAGGGTCTCGCTGGGCGAGGTCGATTCTTCAGCCCTCACAGCAGTCTGCGAATCTGTGTCTGATTCAGACTCGGGAGGAGCACTTGGTTCCTGTGATGGCTCGGGCATTGCAGCCATGCCAGAATCAGTCATCGCCCCCTGCTCCTCACCATTGAGCTGTTCCGTCTGGAGATCGCCATGTGCACCGAATCCGAATGGAAGGTTGATTTCGACCTCGACGGGTTTCGATGCATAACCAAACGGGAGCGGCTGGCTATCCTCCTTGGGTGGTTCTGCACCCCAACCTTCCAGATCCGAGAGGACCTCGTCTAGAGCTTCGGCCCCCGGCAGCGTGCCTACGGTCTGATCACCATCCTGACGAACTACATGGGAGGAGAGGCTACCACAACCTGGACAGCGATCAGAGCCATCGAACATGAGGCCGCAAACGTCGCACTCCTGCATCTCTCTCGCTACCTCCTGTGGCTGTGTTCCTATTGATGGTGACGGGGTCGGGGGCGTTCGTAGAGGGGTGGCGCCCATGCCATTAGCGAGGTCGGCCACCCATTGTCGAGGCGATGCCACTATGCCCTACTACGCATTTGGATAAGAAATCAGATGGTCATTGAACCTCAATCCGAATGAGTCGAGGAACGACTGCGGAAGAAAAATCTGTCCGGGATTATGAGCACATCTTCGGGCGCATCGTTGAGAGGCGGCGGGATGCAACTGTTTTTCCCTTAATGCATGGAGGCGCGACTCATGGTGAACGCGCAACAACTGATTCTCATCATATTCATTGCATCATTCGCATTGATTCTCTCCGAGAAGCTCCATCGTACGATAGCGGCTTGGATTGGATGCATCTTCATCCTCTTCGTGGGCAAGGCGACCACGGCATTTGGAAGCCACGGAGATCATCTGGAGGAACTAATGCTGGGATGGATCGACTTCCATGTGATAGGTCTGCTACTCGGCATGATGGTGTTTGCCGCCGTCCTCGAATTCTGTGGCTTCTTTGAGTATGTCGCAATCAAGGCGACGAAGTTGTCCAAGGGCGACCCGTGGATGCTGATCGTCTACCTCGGTTCGTTCACCACCCTAATCTCACTCGTCATCGATAATGTCACCGCGATTATCATCATCGCTCCGGTGACGCTGAAGATGTGTAACAAGCTGGAGATTAATCCGGTGCCTCCGCTGCTGGCCGAGGCTATTCTGTCCGACACCGGCGGGGTTGCTTCCATGGTTGGAGATCCGCCGAATGTCATGATCGCCGCTAAGGCACAGGATCTAGGAATGACCGGCTTCGGATTCAACGACTTCCTAATCCACCTCGCCCCGCTCACGTTCTTCGCTTGGGTTCTGACGCTCGGCTACATGCGATGGTACTACCGCGAATGGATTGGAGTCAAGCCGCAACACGTTCAGGAAATCCTCGAACAGGACGAATGGCATGCTGTAGACGACCCGCGAATGATGAAGATGACTCTCGCGGTCCTCGGACTCACGGTGCTCGGATTCTCGCTGCACGGGGTGCTCGCTAGCACATTCCACTTTGAGTTGGGCATCCACTCAGTCGCCCTAGCGGGAGCCGGCATCATCCTAACGATCGCACGGCCGCGTGAAGAGGAGTTGAGGGACGGTTTCCTGAACGATGTAATCGACAAGGTGGAGTGGCAGGCCCTGCTGTTCTTCGCGGGCCTCTTCATGCTCGTCGGAGCCATAGAGGAAGTTGGATACCTCACCTCGGTAGCGACTTTGGTCCACGCGATATCGGGTGGAGATCCACTCTACATGGCAATCGCCGTCATCTGGATCTCGGCAATCGCCTCCGCAATCGTCGACAATATTCCGTTCACCGCAGCGATGATTCCGGTCATCCTCAGCCTCCAAGCCGAGCACGGCGTCAATGCCGAGCCGCTCTTCTGGGCGCTTGCAATGGGGGCGGGATTCGGTGGCAATGCGACTCCGATAGGATCCTCGGCGAATGTGATGACGGTGGCGATTGCTGAACGCGGCCCACAACCAATCACCACGAAGGAGTGGGCGAAGGTAGGACTTCCGATTATGTTCATCACCTGCACCGTAGCGACCTTGTTCCTGACGCTGTTCTACAATGTACTCTACGCTTGAGACGACACGACTGGACTAGATTAGGGTCCGGATGTGTCCGTAGGACATTCAGTAGACATCGATTTGGAACTCTTCGTTGAACCAGAAACTCGATAATGGCTGCACCAAAGTTAGACAAACGCTACGAGCATTGACCCTGAGGATATCATTCCTCTTCGGGGACGTCCACTGCGATTCCGGTCACCGCTTCCGTGCTCTCCGGCACGAGCGCGTCGAACGAACTCTCTCTCTCCTCGGGAGCCTCTTCTCTTCTGTCGGGCGAAGGTGTTACACTCTCCTCGATGCTTTCTCTCGATACCTCGCTCTGAGAGAGGGCGCGGTTCAACTTTGAGAGCGCGTAGTGGCTGACCTCAGAGGAAATAGCGCCTGTACGCTCCGCCTCATGCAGAGCGTGTATCTGAGCCGTAATCAGAGCCTTTCGAGCCTGTTCGACCCGCTTGGCGTGGACCACGGAGGTCTCTGCAAGTCTCTCGATCTCAGCCTCAGCATATGCTGCTTCGTTCTGGTAGGTCTCCGCCAATCGCTCTCGGTCATCGGACGAGATGCGACCTCCCAACTCTAATTCCGCCAGCTTTCGGAGGGCCGCCCTGCTGCCCAGAACCTTGGCGAATGCGACTTCGTATGTATGCTCCTCATCGCTCCTCTGACCAGATATCTCAAGCTTCTTCAACAGAGGTCGCATGGTGAGGCCCTGAACCACCAAAGTCCAGAGGACGACTGCGAACGCAATCACCAGCATGTCATGATACACCTCTGCTGGGAAGGTGACTGATACAGGTAAGCCTTGGATGGTCAATGTTGTACCCTCATGCACGAGGTGCGATACCAGCAGCAGAAGGGCTATCGGAATACTACCCCGCAAGCCACCCCACCACATCGCGGCCTGCCAGCGTAGCGAGACTGGTGGCTCTGGATTGGCGAAGTTGGAGATTGAAGTCAATGGGAAGACCACTAGTCTAGCCAATAGAGCAGCACCTACCCCAACTGCAGCTAGGAAGAGGGTCTGAGCGTCCGTTGAGATTATGCTCTGCAGTTCATATCCCACTAATAGGAACAACACACTGTTCACTAGGAATGAGACAACCTCCCAGAAGTGGTGAAGCCCGATTTGCGCCGTCGCCGTCATGCCCTCGCGGACACCCTCGTTCCCGACCAGCAATCCAGCGACTACGACCGCTATCACACCGCTTCCGTGCAACTGTTCGGCGATTAGGAAGGCTCCAAAAGCAAGCGCCACCGTCAGAGCGATCTCTACCAGATGGTCATGTGTGACTGAGAGCAGCCGATTCACGACGAGGCCAATGACCAATCCAACGACTAGGCCAATTGAGACCACGACGAGGAAGGAGGAGAATGCCTGAGTCACCACATCCGCCGGAGCGAGACCGGCGCCTGCCAATGTAGCTAGGGTGGTCACCAAGAGAATGTTGAACAGGACCACGGCCGTCCCATCGTTGAACAATGACTCTCCTTCGATTAGGAGTGACAGTCTCTTCGGTGCTCCGAGCCTCTTCACCAGAGCGAGGACACTCACCGGATCAGTCGCTGCTAGGATGCTGCCAATCAGGAGGGCGAAAAGCCAGCCATGCTCCAAATCTGGCCACACCAAGAATCGGCAAATTGAGGCGATTATCAGTGTATTCAGAAGAACACCGGGGACAGCGAGCATCGCAATTGGTCGCCAATTCTCTTTCAGTCGATCGATGTGCATCATCGAGGCGCCTTCGAACAGGAGCGGGGGCAGGAAGAGGAACAGAATCACCTCGGCGGACAATAAGCCCTTGAGTTGGACAGTATCGCCGAGGAACGATTCTCCGAGCCAGCCCACGATTAATCCGACTAGGACGAGGGCGATTGTGTATGGGAGGCGGACCCAGCGAACAACGATGGCGACTACCAGAGCCATGAGTAGGGCACCGAACATGCTGGCGAACCATGCTGGAGCGACGGCGGCCATCGAAGTGGCGTGAGGACATCCCGTCTTGAATGTGCACGCGGACAGAAGCGGCAACCAAGCGATGGAATAACAATGACCCCGACAGCGTTCACGGTTTCCAATAGACGCCAACATTGCCACGTTGCAGAACGAGGGTGGATGAGGTCGCATCTCCGAGGTCTTTGAACAGGGATCTTCGCAGTTCTCGGTCGGATATCGCTCCACGGTTGAGCCTGACTTTCACGACCTCCCTCCGCCCCAGTTGGTCTGCCAGTTCGTTCACGATTGCGGGCGTTGGCCCCGATCTGCCGACACGAACAGTCGCTTGCAAATCAGTGTCGCCAGCCCGCATCCGTATGCGTTCGGGAATCATCTTCCTAGATCTCCTCATCAATCACTAAGGGGGCGCCTTCGCACCCTGCCACAATCGAGGCAGGTGACTATCAAGAATCCTCGACGCACCCTGACTCGAGCATTGCGATGTGGCCTCAGAAGTATGTGGCATCCTCTACAGAGCCAAGGCCTGACCGAATCGGGAAGTTCGACTTTGTGTCGCCTGACCAATGAGAGGGCGTCCCGTGCTGCAGATGAGATGACCTCGGGATCTCGATCGGATGGTGATTCAAGTATCTCCAACAGGGACGCCATCGATTGACGAGCACGAGACTGCCGTATCTTCTTCCCACGAGGGCGTCCTCGATGCCTGTTCCCAGCCATGCAATCTCGCCCTCACAACGCATCGAGGGCGGCTGCTATCCGCTCACCGACCGCATCTATCGAGAGGTTGCCATCAACCGTGAGGAGCACACCTCTCTCAGAGTACCATCCTGCGAGTGGTGCAGTCTGGGCGTGGTAGGCCTCAAGTCTCGATCTAACGGTCGACTCGTCATCATCCGCACGGCGGACCAAGTCTTTACCATGGCATTTATCGCATGTTCCCTCAACCTCTGTCGGATTGAATCGATCATGGTAGACAGAACCACAACCGAAACATGAATGGCGCCCTGTTATCCGACCTACAATCTCATCATCGGGAACCTCAATCGATATGACGCAGTTCACCTCCGCTATCTCCGCGAGCGCCTCGGCCTGCGCGATCGTTCGGGGGAATCCATCGAACAACACTCCATTGACAGCATCGTCCATTTCCAGTCTCTCTTCGATCAGGGCGATGATCAGATTATCGGGGACCAATGCACCCGACTCCATGTGGGACTTAGCTTCCATCCCGAGAGGAGTACCAGCACGGACAGCATCCCGAAGCATGTCCCCTGTCGAGACCTGTGGCTTCCCTGTTCGCTCGACGATCCGACCAGCCTGGGTTCCCTTCCCCGCTCCGGGAGGACCGAACAGAACAAACGAATCCGCCATCATTCCTTCGAGCCGGTATCATCCGGATAAGAGCGACGGAAGTCGCCGGAGGAAATCCACCCGCAGGAATCTGAGCGTCCGACTCAGCGCTGGTTGCCATGTGAATCCGGCGGCAATCCGGGTGGCAACCCCTGTGGCGTAGGAGCGGAAGCACCAGGGGGTAGACCTGGCGGTAGACCTGGAGGAATTAGTGGAGGGGGTGCGGAAGCAGCGAGAGCAGCGGCTATCTCCGCATCGCTAACCATTCCTGAAGCCCCGCCAGACTCCGCTTCCCCAATATCCAGAGCAGAGTGCCGACGATCATCCACGGCTCCCAATACAAGATTGGAACCAGCCGGCACCAGAGATTCTCCTGGGGCGATGGTCTCGATTCCCTTGTTCCTCATCAAAAGAAGGCCTATGCCCAACATCACAAGAACGCCGAATGCCGCTAGGCCGGTCGCCCATGCAGGGACGCCGAGGGCCTCGAAAGCATCGTTCAATCCACCATTGCCTCCCTGACCGGCGGCGGCGACCTCAATCTCCAGCGAGGAGTTCACCAAATTGATTCCCACTCCAGCCGATGGTGTCGCTCTGATGGTCATGGTCTGGATTCCCGATTCCGCATCCTCACCGGCCAGAATCGAGATCTCAACCTCTCGTTCCATTCCCGCTGCCAGCACGCTAACAGAGGATGGATTCAGGGTCACGGTCCATCCAGCCGGCGCTTCAAATTCTAGTTCTACAGCCAACGGGGCGTTTCCATCGTTCCGCAATCTTAGCGTCTCCACCAGTGGCTCCCCTGCTCGTGGAATGTCGGTAATCCGACTGGAGTTCGACTCCAAGACTGGCCAAGCGGACCCAGGGACCTGAACGGCCAATTCGATGGTTTGAACGAGTTCGTCACCGTTCGGAGTTCGACCGGTGACTATTACGGGCACTCCATCAGCCAGCATCCCCGCTTGGATTCCAGCGGGCAGAATGACGCCTAGATCGACGGAATCCTCCTCGTTCATCTCCAGGTCAGGTGGGAGATTGGAGAGAAAACCGGCCTGCCAACCCTCGGGTAGGGTTCCAACCTTCCATTCAAGAACCAATTCGGTGTTGCCTCCGTTGTGTACTGTGAGTTCTGCTATGCCCGTCTCACCTAGAGGGCAAGAAATCACTCCGGACTCAGGTCCTCCGAGGGTGAATGAAGCGCGTTCCTCCACGATGAATTTCGTCTTGTTAGAGATTGTCTCTACTCCAGGAAGCGAGACCCTGACGGTGACTTCGTTCTCGGCCCTCATCTCGGCTTGGGGCGGGACGACCATCTGTAGCATTACATCCTCCGAAACTCCCGCTCCGAGGGTGAGTGAAAATTGCGTAACACCACTAATCGAACCATGCAGGAATTGGATGTTCCAAGATGTCTGAGCGGAGTTGGCTGTCAGGTTGAGGGTAATCGGGACGTTGCCCTCATTCTCCAATCGCATGGTGGTGTTGGCTATCTGGCCATTCAACACCGCGCGATTTACCGCCAAGGCACCAGGGCCGATTGGTGTTCCGTATTCATCATACATGTCAGCGACGAATCTCTCGCTTCGTAGGACAGTTACCGTGACTTGTTCCGTCGTGGTCAGATTGGCATCAGCGACGCTGTTAGTTACGCAAGTGATGTCCTCGGTCACACCAGCCGCTGGTTGTCCGGCAATAGCTGGAGGGACATTGACCCGAATGGGTATCGGTAATCCCTGTAGTCTTACCATAGGCTCCATGACGACAGATGAAGAATTCCCATTGCCGATCTCCACTGACCATCTGTTCGGAGTCTCGCATGATACTGAATAAGCAGTCGGACCATTGCCGGTGTTGAGGACCGAGAGAGTGAAAGTGGCGCCATCCCCTGGCCTTGCGGCGAGACCAACATCCCCCGCTAGTTGAGTGAATAGGCCTTCGATCCTGAGAACCTCTATCGTCAGACGTATCGAATGAGCGACCAACGGCTGTTGTCTGTCGTAGAGGGTCAGATCGATCACATGCGTTCCGGGGAGAGCGTATCTAGGTCTAGAGGAATCAGTCAAGTCGGCACTGGTGTCAAGCAGGTCGAGAGTCACTTGGACGGAATCTCCAGAACCGCCACCCGGTGCAAGAGCCCACGGGCCATCCTCTGAGAGGCTCTGCTGCCATTCATCCCCGGGGTTGTCTAGGATGCCATCCTCCCTGATTATCTGCACGGGGGTAACGACGAGGTCCACATTGCTGGTCGCCGTACCCTCGTTGGCCAACGTTAGATCGAATGTCAATCCGTTTCCGGTTGATGGATCGAGAATTCGATGTTGGGCTGCGCTCCTTCCCTCTGTAGTCGTAGGTATCGATCCGTCTGCTGAATGGGCGGTGAGGCGAACTCCGATGGCGGTGACATTGACATCGTAGCGCAGAACATTGTTGTCGGTAATTGACCCGCCATCATTCAGTTCGACGACATCGTCATTCGCATCGAGAGTCAACTTCAGTGTGTGAATCCCAGTCTGGTCGAATGTCCATTGCGTGGCGAAGGAGTCGGCAGCACCTCCTGCCAGAGGGCTGCGAGTCCCATTCCAGATCATGTCACCGGTTGTCTCGTCCTCAAGGGTAACCACATAGGCCGGGGTCGTCGCCGGTGCCTGATTGACCCAAGCTGCCGTCAGAGCGACTTGGTCGCCTTCCAACGGAGCGTCCATAGAGGTCCAAAGGGAACCTGGGAAGACCGCTAGGTCGCTGCTGGGATTCTCGTTTCCGATTGAGGTGATGACTATGGCGTACGACTGTTGGCTGCCACCTGAATGCCGAACGGCAATCGACCAGTTCCCAACAGGGCCGGCCTCCAACCTCACCCTCTCGATTACGTTGAGATCGTCGGCGCTTCCGCCAGCGGTCGATAGCCCATTACTGAACACGTTGCCTTTGTACACCGTCCCATCAGGAGAGGTTACTTCCAAATCGAGGTCGTTGACCAATCGCTTCGCGGTCTGGGAAGCAGTGGCTGAACCCTCCCTGTCGTTCCAGACCACCGTGACGTCGAGACCGTGGCTCGCGTCTAGATCGTACGTGTACACATAGGCGTAACCGGGATTGAGGGTCTGATTCCAATCGAAGAAGGTGTTCAGTGCCAGCACTCCATCTCTTGGATAGATCGAGTTCGCGAGGTCCATCTGCCCCCATCCCTCCTGATTGTTGGGAATGTCCTTGGTACCGAGGTCCTTCGCCCGATTGATCATAATCGCGCGCAGCAAATCGCTGCGCGGAGAAGACACCCCTAGTTCATCGGATAGGAACTGCCGGGCCAAGAGGGTGGTTCCAGCAGCGAGCGGAGTCGCGGCAGAAGTCCCGTCTGCCGACATGTACAGCGGAGTAGTGCCATCCGGATGTCTGCTGCTAGAACATGAAGGGCCTGCCGGGTATCTTGCCTCCTCTGCCCTGGCCGAACAGATTTGAACGCCCGGGGCAACGAGATCTGGCTTGATCCTGCCATCATCAGTCGGGCCGATGGATGAGAAGGAGGCGATGGCCCCAGACGGTCCGGTTCCTGGCCGTCCTGTGGTGGAGGCGCCGATTGCCAGAACGTTCTTCGCCGTCGATGGTGGGGCGATTGATGAGGCACCTTGGGAACCTTCGTTACCGGCTGCGAATAGAACGAGGAAGTCCTGATAGTCGGAGGCGAATGAATCGGCGGATCGCGAATCCGATGAGTAATCACCACCGGCATTCTCCGCACCCCAGGAATTGGATTGTAGTCTCGCGTTCTGCTGCCATGAGTGACGGAACATGTCGTAGAGGGAACCCCAGCGGGCGAGTGAACCGCTCGAGTCGTGTTCGAGTTGGTAGAAGTGGAATGTCGCTGCAGGAGCCGCACCCTTCTGGCTGCTGGCTCCACTGCCGTCGCCCACCATCGATGCGGCGACATGAGTGCCATGACCAGAGTTCATATCCGAAGCCGAATTATCGGGGCCGTACTGGTTGTAGATTGAACGGATTCTACCAGTGAAATCACCGTGATCGGAGTCGAGTCCAGTATCGCTGATTGCTCCCACTTGGCCGTTACCATCAAGATTCGAGTTGTGGCTGTTGACAACCTCATCCACCCGTAGTATCTGGCGCCCGTAAGCGTTCTCAAGCACCAGCGGTCGAGCTGGTTCGGTGAACAGAACCATGCCTTCAGAGGCAATCTCGGAGAGGGCCGATGGCGGAATGGAGCGGACCTGACAGAGCCAAGGATCGCACCTGACCTCTTCCGCTCCGAGTCCGGCCAGCATGGTCATCATTCGTTCTGGTTCATCGATGTCTGGTGCAAGGGTCAGATCGATGTCGATTCGGTCCGAGGACGCGGAATCGACCAAGGGGTGAAGGCTGGTGTGGAGCCGCCAAGCCGGATGCTGGGACCCAATCCATCTGACCTCATCGGAAGAGATTAGATTCGAGATGATGGCCGAACGATCTACTTCTGGCAGTCGGACGATCCAAGAATCGTCAGGAATGGTGTCCAATATGGCGAGTTCCAGATCGAGCGCCAGTTGGAGAAAAGAGGTGGAATCGCGACTTTCGAGTTGCACAACCAGTACTCCGGTACGATCTACATCATGATCGTCCAGCAGAGCGGCAGGGACTCCTTGGACAGGTGCCGGTTCGGCGACCGGGTCAAATGATCCGATAATCGTGTGAATCCAACCGGTGGTCGCTGCGACAGGGGTCCTGACCATCTCTGTCGGTTCGCTCTGGATCCAATGCTCTGCCGCCTCCTCGGCGGTCCAAGCAGGTCCGGTCGCAGTCAGACTCTCGACCTCGACCCGGTCAACAGGCATCTCAAGAGCGGCCGACGATGAGGAGAGCATGAACAGCAGCATGACGATTGCACAACGCCGTGCACCGTTCATGACGAGTCAGCCATGCGCCCCCCTTTTCATGCTTCACGCTAATGGAGCGCGCCAGCGGCTCTACGAGCCGCGCTGATTCATCCCGTCACATGCCGCGATTCCGAACTACGATTTAGGGGCCATCAATCGAGGAACAAGCAGCCATCTCAACGCTGCTGTGCAACACCTAACCAGACGACTAGGGGGTGACACTTGAAGCGGCAGAGCTTGTCCAAGGTCGCTCACAGTCCATAGTAATCCGAGATGGCGGCATCGGTTCGAGCGACGCTGGCCCGCCAATCCCCCTCGGTTCCCATCAGAGCGCGGATGGCATCGATGTTCTCTGGAATCACATCCGATTCCTGATGGATCGCTTGGAAGTAATAGAGCCTGTCTCCCACCAGAGTGACACCGTCCTCCCAGACGAATATCTCATGCAGATCCCCCCACTTCCTACCGATATCCCGAGCCATCTCCATGACTTCGGCCGTCGTGGTTAGGCGGTTGGCTTCCCCTTCCATCACTATGACTCTCGGTTGCGACCTCCAAAGATCGATAATAGACTGCGTGGTCATCCCGTGACCTTCAGGGAAATCGACGACGATTGCGTGCACGTGCATTATCGTCGTCGGGACAGCGACCGCGAGGGAGTTGATCTTAATCTCCGGCTTCACCGTAATCACATCCGGACCGTGATGACTCGGCACCTTGAGCACAGGCTTGATGGCGTTTATCGGACCACGCTTGGAATCTCCTGGATCGGCTGCCCTTCTGATCATCGTGCATTCGACTGAAATCGAGCCACATCGCTCCAGCAGAGGGACTAGAGTCCTTGAGAGACCTGTCGTGTTGCACGACACCACACGGGTTCCATCGGCATCGAGGTTCTCGACGTGGTTGGCCGAGGAGGTGTACGAGAGTCCGGTCAATTCGTGCTTCTCGCCTCCTTGGAAGATGTGCTTGATTCCCGCAGCCCTATACGCGTCCCGATTGGCGACCCCCATCGACCCCGGTGAGCAGTCTACGACGATGTTCGCCACTGAGAGTAATTTCGATATCCCTCCACTACAATCGTACCCGGCTGCTGCGAATGCCGCGATGCGCTCCTCCGAATCGGATGTGCAGTACAGTGGAAAGCCTTTCTTCACCGCCAAGTCGCATCCGAAGGAAGGTCCGGTCTTCGTGACCCCCACCACTTCCATGTCTGATTGGGCATCGACGGCATCGGCGACCCTCTTCCCGATGGTACCGTATCCATTCACAGCGACGCGTATGGTTGAATCCATGTCGTTCACGATTGCGGCCCCCCGCCATCCGTCTATCAATGATTCCTCCTTCTCGATGTAAGTAGCCTCGTGCGTTTAATCGCAACTGGGGTCGATCGAACCAGTGGTAGTGTACGGTATCTGTATGTGAGGACCTAGATAGGTAGGAATTGCCAGCGCCAGCGCTAACTCAGAACCCGAAAGATCGTGTTGTTTGACCCGAAGGGGTCAAGGACGGAACGGGCGGGTGGTTCGCCGATGGCAGAGACCGAAGGGGTGGTCGCGCGCAGCCTGAAACTGAACCGAGACCTTGATCGGATGCTGGAACAAGCGCTGGAACTGGACCGTCAAGTGAAGATAGGATGGGGGCGGGACGGGGACGAGCGACCGAAATCCGGAGAGACGGGAGTCCTCCGGCACCTCCCTGAAGGCGGAAGGATCCGTCTCCTCGGGAATCTTGGTGACGGAGTCGGATTGGCTAATGGCGGGGCGGTGGTCTCGCTGGAGGGTAGCGTCGGCCGGATGTGTGGTGCATTCCAATCGGCTGGCCGGATCCTAATCGAGAAGCACGCAGGCGATAGGCTCGGGCGACATATGAGTGGTGGACGGATAGTAGTCCGTGGGGATGCAGGCGAAGCAACTGGTTCGATGATGAGCGATGGACTGATCGTAGTCAGAGGAGCAGTCGGGCGACGCTGTGGGTCTGGGATGTCAGGTGGCACGGTCGTCGTTCTCGCTGGATGCGGGGCCGAGTGCGGATACGGTATGCAAGGAGGGAGGGTCGTCGTCGATGGTAGGGCACCCCCGCCTGGTGAGGGAGCGATCCAGAGGGCGATTGACGCGACGGAGGTCGAGGAACTCAATCAGTCCTTGGAGGAACACGGTCTCAAGGTCTCCTCCGATGCGATCGTCGTCGAAAACGACGGCGCGATTCCGATATCTTGGAGAGATGTCCCCGTCGATTCACGCGGCGACTTGAACGGCATCCGATTGGTGCCATCCGGTGATCGCAATTCTCGCAGCACTCCAGTGGACCTGCTGAGGCTGCTCGCAAGACCGGGGGCCGAGGACGGAATTGTCCTACACGCACCTTGGCTGCCATGCCATGAGCGCGGGCCAACCAGCGGTGGGCCTCGGATAGATCGGCAACCGTGCATAGTCGAATCAAAGCCACGCCCAATTGACCTGCTCAAGATCGGCAGGGCAAACCTGCACGAAGCGATCGATGCGATCTCCGGATCAGGAGGAGCGGTCATCGACCTCGCTTCGTTGCCGGCTATGGATGACGCGGAGATCGATGCGATCAGGATAGCCTACCAGAGCCGTTTGGACGATGACGCCCCCATATTCCTAGCTGATCGAATCGATAGATCCGAACGGACCCTTCGAGTCGCCAAGGAACTCGGACTTTCGGGGGTGGTCATGGATGCTCGTTCACCCGGCTCCCCACATGTCTCAACTGCACTTCCGACCATCGGCCTAGCTTCCCGAAGGGTCGAGATAGATGCGAGCCGATTCTCGATTATCCTAGAATTGCCATGGTCCCCCACATCAGCCGATGCTCTCATCGCCTGCGCTGCTGGATGTGCTGCTGTCGCTGGTGATCCATTCGCTAATGACGGGGAGACGCCGAGCACCATCAAGAAACGGGCCCAAGCGATTGATTCGATGTTGGAGGAGGTAGAGGCGGAGATGCGTGGGTGGCTCTCCGAAATCGGCGTCGACTCGATCGAGAGACTCGATCGGCGCAATCTCCGAGCTGTCGATCATCACACTGCGAGCATTACGGGTCTACGCATGGACGGTCTCGATCGCCCGCTGCCACACTGGTTGGCTAAGTGAGGAGAGGCCGTCCGAAGGGGTCAAGGTCACCGGTCCCGGAGGACGGTGCAGGAGAGGTCTGGGATGCCTACCGTGACTTTCGATCACGAAACCCTGCGAAACCTGCAGGGGCGAGCCGGTCTCAAGCACGACCCGTCCCTCTGGGAGGAGAGGCTCTCCGACATCGGATGCGTAGTCGAGAAATGCGACGAGGAAGAGGTGGAGATAGAGGTCTTCCCTGATCGTCCAGACCTCCTATCCATCGAGACAATGGCCTATGCGGCTAGATCCTTCCTCCATGGTTCCACCTCCGAGCCAGCACTACCCGTACAAGATGGAAAGGTGGAGATGAGCGTCGATTCCAGCCTTGAGTCTATACGGCCGGTAATCCTAGGGGCAATCGTTCGCGGTGTCGACGGAGGATCAGAACCGGAGGAGCGAGAGAGATTCATCCAGTCTCTGATGGACCATCAGGAGAAACTCCACCTCACACTCGGAAGAAGACGAAGATTGGCATCCATCGGTGTCCACGACCTCAAACCTCTGTCCCCACCTTTCCGAGTCATCACCGTCCCGGGAAGCCATCGATTCAAGCCACTCGCAACCGATCATGAGATGTCGATAGATGAGATTCTCCAGAGGCATCCGAAGGGAATAGAGTACGCACATCTCATGGAGGGATTCGATCGCCATCCGGTGATAGTGGATAGGTACGACAGGGTCCTGTCCTATCCGCCAATCATCAACGGTGACCACACCACCGTGCTCCACGAAACCACCGACTTCTTCATCGATGTGACGGGATGGGATCGAAGTGCCTGTGAGGCTTGTCTGCTACTTGTCTGCCTCTCACTCAGCATGCGAGGGGGCATAATCGAGAGCATCGATCTCACAGAGCATGATGGGCAGAGGATTCGTTCTCCGGATGGAAGTCCCCGCCGCCATCGGTTGCCAGAACGACTCTTGACACGGATTCTCGGTAGGAGGATCGAAGAGAGCGAGATCGCCTCTGCAATCGATAGGATGGGGGGGAGACTTGTCGAGACACGAACGGCGACGGAGGGTCCTCTCGAGGCTTCCAGATGGGCTGATACCGCCGTTGGGGAGAGGATGCATGTGATCGACCTGCCTCGATGGAGAGCGGATGTCATGCATCCGGTCGATCTAGTCGAGGAGATAGCAACGGGCATCGGATACGAGGAATTGGGCGAATCACTCTCCAACTTGGCCATCGAAGGCGTGCCACTTCCTCACGCTTCGATCCGTAGGAGGTTGAGGGCGAGCCTAGGAGCTCTAGGCATCCAAGAAGTCCAGAGCCTGACCCTCTCATCAGAGGATTCACAGTTCGACCGCACCCGGTGGAAGAACCGAGGTAATCCGACCCGGATCGCCAATCCGATAACCAACGAACACACCATCCTCAGGCAACGGATACTACCTTCGCTGCTAGAATTGCTGGCTGCGAACCGCCATCACGAACTCCCGCAGCGAGTCTACGAGATCGGGGAGGTGGTCGCAGACCACTCAAACGCCCGCAGAATTGGTTGGGCTTGCGCTGAATCCTCGGCTGGTTTCACCGCAGCCAAGGGTTTCGTGAACGCCATCCTGCGTGATCTCGGTGGATCCTCAATCTCGGATTCCATCGAACACCAAGCGATTGAGGATGGAGAAGGGCCTTGGCTAGTCGGCAGGGGTGCGCGAGCATCAATCGACGGAACCGTCGTCGGTGAATACGGTGAGATCGATCCAGAAGTTGGTCATTCATTCGGACTTCGAGTGCCGATCCATGCCGGCGAGTTTGACGTCGATGCACTGTCTGCCGCCATACCTGACCCAGTCCTCTGAGGATTATTAGTAAGGATTGTACGAGCCTTCATTCCCAATTCCTCGCAGACCTCAAGAGCGGAGCCATGGGTTCCGCGCCCCATGAGGAAGTGGCGTGAACGCGGCGTCTTCCTCGTCTGTGGTCTAATGCTCGTCATCCCTCTTGGCTATCTTGTTGACTGGAATCGAGATTCATCACAGGATTCGCTCATTAACACAGGCTTCTATTGGGCGTTTAATTCAGATGATTCACAGTCAAAGAATGGAAGAGACAATGGCTCGGTTGGATCAGACCTCTTGTTCGGCTCGACATCGGGATCCAACTTCCGAGTGGCCCCTGGAGTCGGATTCAATCTTGCTGTGAATATCACCAATGCCGCATCGGAATCAGATTCGGCGATTGTCTCGTTGGACAGCCTCTCCGGATGGCCGATTCACTGGAATGATGGTGGGGCTGAAGGTGCTCGGGGGATTCCTCTCGATGCAGGTCAGCTCGATTGGATCGAGTTCTCGGTCTCGGTCCCACTGGTGGTCAACGGAACCCCTCATGCAGGGTCCAAGCACGGATTCGGCATCGCAGCCGAGAGCGCCAACGATGGTGCGATGGTGTATTGGAACTTCACAATCGAAGTCGAGGCTTGGGCGGGAATTGCACTTCAAGAAGCAGGCGTGAATGATAGTGTCTGGCCGGGTCAGAAGGTGCGCTTGCCGGTCACACTGCGCAACATCGGGAACGAGCCATCGGGTCTGGCGGTTCGAATCGAAGCGGCCACCAGCGACGGCACTCCAATTGGAGATGGACCCGACCAATCCTTCGTCTGGGACGGTTGGCAGGTCGGTCTCTTCGATGTGTATCATGTGAATGGACTATCACAGAATGAAACAGGCACACTGCAAGTCGAGTTCGCCGCCCCGGAGCGTGCTAGCGGAACCGTCCACGCGCTGGTGACGGCTTGGAATCCCGGAGCGCCGGAGAATAAGGTCACGACATTGCAGACCGTCACCATCGAGCACATACGGGCTGGCAACCTGACCATCCTAGCAGAAAACTGCGAACGACCGATACCCGGTTCCAAATGCATGGCGGAGATGGTATTGCGAAACGACGGGAATTTGGCGGATGTCTTCGAGTTGGGCATCATCGATTATCCAGCATGGCTGGTGACGAAGTTGGATCGGACTCAGGTTGCCCTGCAACCGGCAGAGGAACTCGGAGGCATCGGCCTGACGATGACGGTCCTAGACGACACTCCCGCAAGGAGTAGAGGAGTCGTCGTCGTCTCCACTACGATGGGCGGGGTTGAAGCTGACAGAATAGAAATCGAGGTCACGGTCGGGACATTCGTCGATTGGACTCTCGCAGCCGTCTCTTCTACCTCTGATGACGAGAACGTCACGGTCGCATTCACGATGGTCAACATCGGGAATGACCTGGACGGAATTCTAGTCAACATCGATTCCAGCGTCACCACATCCTACGGACTTATTCCGACCAGTGGATCTGTTCACGAGGAAGGTGAGACGATTCGCTCCTTCGAGATTCTGGACGTCCCCCCGGACACCAACCTGACCTTCCGTGCGTGGCTCGTCATCCCTCGGGATCAAGGAGTGAATGGGACCGCGTTGTTAACCGTCAGGATACAGAGTGTTCTCTCACCGGATACGGTGTTCGTCAACGAGACCATGATCGACTATCTCGGAGCACCATGGCGACCTGAGAACCGGCCAGATGAAGGATTCAGCATCGCTGCCGGTATCGAATCAGCGTGGGACGCCGTGTGGAGCAACAATGGCTTACTGCTGACGATACTAGTCACTATTGCCGGATCCCTGCTTCTCCATGGTGCACTGAAATCAAGGGAACGACGTGTGACGGAGTGGAGGGCGAAGCAGGGACTTGATGAACCTCCAGCGGAGACCGAGGAAGATTGGCGTGGTCGCTTCGAACGACAGGAAAACAAGGGACCTGAGCCAATTGAATCGCAGGAGATTCCGTCCGATGCCTTCCGCACCATGTTCAAGGCGCGAGCTGGTGATGCGAGCCCGACCCGGATGGCGCCAGATGGCACATTGGTGAACGCCGCATCTACCGTCCTCGACCATGGCCAAGCGAAACTGGATACTGAGGCAGCGGATGAACTAGCGGCGGCATTACTCGATGATGGTTCGCAGCACGAAGGAAACCTCCGCTTGGAACCCGCTCAACCGGAGATCGGAAGGACGGTTCGCATCGAGAGGGGAGCGAGCGTAGGCGAGACGAAGACCGATGCCACGAAGGAAGGAATCGAGAGGGTAGGGGTTAGTCGACAAGGAGCCGAAACCACCGGTGAGCCGAAGAACGAATCTATCGCACTCGAAGGTGATGGTCTCGATCTCGATCTGTGAGGTGGATGGATGAGGGTCGGAGTCGATGAAGCCGGTCGAGGGCCGGTTATCGGGCCACTCGTCGTCGCCGCAGTGGCTGCCGATGATGAGGGGGTCGCGCTTATCCGTGCTCTAGGGGCGACCGATTCCAAGGCCTTGAATCACTATGACAGAGAGAGAATCGCGAAAGGCATCGAAATGGGTGAGGAAGAGGGATGGTGCATCTCATCCACCGTTGTCGCCAGTGCAGAGAGACT
Source organism: uncultured Candidatus Poseidoniales archaeon (assembly GCA_964585295.1). GTDB lineage: Archaea > Thermoplasmatota > Poseidoniia > Poseidoniales > Thalassarchaeaceae > CAUZSY01. The sequence continues at coordinate 19,368 of CAZPCY010000005.1, forward strand.
CGATCGGATGATGGCCTTGGAAAGCCTCAACGACATCGAAGTCGTATTGTTTGGAGAGGCGGTAAGGGGGCTGGAACTAGATGGCGATTATATCGCTCGAGGAGGGGTGCTGTCGCTAGACGCCTGTGATGTCGACGAGGCGAGATTCGGAAATCGCATCCAAGCGAATCTCGGAGCCGAATGGAGCCATTGGTCGGTGCGTTCGGAACACGCTCTCGATGCGAGAGATTCGTTGGTTGGAGCGGCCTCGATTGTCGCCAAGGTGGTGCGAGATGCATCGATTCGAGAGATAGAAGAGGAGATTGGATTCGACATAGGATCAGGATATCCATCTGATCCTGCCACCATCGCAGCGCTCCCTAGATTGGTCTCTGGGAAAGCGCCACATACTGAGGTCAGATGGGCATGGGCGACCACGGCGAGGGCGTGGGAGCAAGCACATGATACGCCATTGCCAAAACGACCAGCGCCATCGGGAGGCCGTATCGGGAACCAGACCACGCTCGATCTATTCTGAGCGCAGAAGCGTTCTCCAGCAACCCCGGCGCACCGAATCGTGAATAGGTGGTGGCGGGGGCGGGTAGGGCATGGAGCCGCTCGACAAGGAGGTGGCGGCACTCATCAGGAAATATGCACTCCAGAATGCACTCGAATACGATGGTGAAGGTCAGGCCGGTTCCGTGATGGGGCGGGTCTTGGGAGAGAATCCAGATTTGCGTAGCAAGGCGAAGAGCATCTCTCCCCACATCCAAACCGCGGTTGCGGAAGCGAACTCCTTGGCTGCTAATCGAGGTCTGGATCATCTACGGGATATCCTGAGCACGGAATCTCCGGATGCCCTAGAGAAGAGGAGCAAGGAACGAAGGGAAGGGTTGCCCACTCTGCCCGGTGCGATCGATGGAGGGGTGGTTCTACGATTCGCCCCCAATCCGAATGGTCCACTTTCTCTTGGCCATTCGCGCGGCGTTTGTATCAACGCCGAGCTCGCCCACATGCACGACGGCGAGGTCATTCTCAGATTCGACGACACGGATTCGCGTGTCAAGCCACCCGATCCGGAGGCTTACGATTTGATTGAGGAGGAGTTCACTTGGTTGGCCGGACGTCCTCCGGACAGGGTAATCAGGGCTTCGGACAGGATGCCCGAATACCTCCGACATGGGGACATGTTGCTGACTAAAGGCGCCGGCTACGCATGCACCTGTTCAGCAGAAGATTTCAGAATCCTCCGTATGGCGAAGGAGGAATGCCCGTGCCGCGATAGGAGCGTGGAGGAGAACCTGAACATCTGGAAGGACATGCGCACTAGGATTCTCGGGCCAGGTGATGCGGTTCTGAGGGTCAGGACACGGATGGACCTACCCAACCCCGCCCTCCGGGATTGGCCGGCTTGGCGCATACAGCATGAGGAACATCCCATGGTAGGAAAACAGTACGGAGCATGGCCTCTACTCGACTTCCAAAGCGCTGTCGAAGACCATCTCCAAGGAGTCACTCACATCGTTAGAGGGAAGGATCTGATGGATAGCACGAGGAAGCAGGTCCTGCTCTACGAATCATTCGGTTGGACCTATCCCGAGACTCTCTACTGGGGTAGAGTGAAGGTGCACGGACTCGGATCGTTCTCTACCTCCGAGATGCGGAAGATGATCGAAACGGGAGAGAGAACCGGTTGGGAAGATCCACGGCTTCCGACCATTCGTTCCATGAGACGGAGGGGATATGGCTCTGAGTCAATCAGAAGATTCTGGATCGAACTCGGTCTGACGCAGAAGGACATCGCGGTTCCGCTATCGACATTGGATTCCATCGATGGGGGGTTGATTGATGATAAGGCCAAACGTCGGACCTTGGTCCGCGGGGGTGTATCGATTGACCTCGATGCAACTAATCTGGGCGAACCAGTGAAGATTGAACCAGCCCAACATCCAGACCTGCAAGTATTGGGCCATCGCGATTGGCCGACAGTAGACGCCGGCATCCATACGATTCTAGTCGAAGATTCGGACCTAGAGGGTGGACGCAGGGATCGAGTTCGATTGAAAGATTTCGCTGATGTCTCGATTAACGGAGTAGCGGCCGAGGTTCTGTCTTTGGATAGAGGTCCGAATACGCCCATTGTGCACTGGCTTCCGAAGGATCATGCCATTCCCGCGATGATGCTCGTCTCTGCCGGAGAAGAATTGCTCGAAATCGAAGGATGGACAGAACCAAGCGAAGACGAGATTGGGGACATCGTGCAGTTCGAACGAGTCGGATATGCGAGACTTGAATCCCGAGACGATGGGATCGCTCGCTTCATCAAGCTCCACGGTTGAGTCCTGACTTCTCTCAAAGTTTGATTGAATCAACTGACGGAGGGTTGAAGCGGATGGGGCGATTCGTCCCCCCGTGGCTATTGAGAGACTGCTGACAGGTGATCTGCGCGAGCAGGTGCGACAGTTCGTCATGACCGAGGATCTGGTGTTGGATGCGGTGCGGGATCTCGTCAAGGACGAGTTGAAGGATTACATACGGCAGCGAATCGACTCGAACGAGGATCTCAGAGACGAGTTGCGCGAGGTCGTCACCTACTACTTCCAGGCGAAGGCCCGCAGCCTATACGCAGAGGTGAAGGCGACCCGAGCAGCAACCCGACTCGGAGTCCAACTGTTGCCGGACGATCTACAAGAGGACTTCACGACCGCTCTAGTGTCTCTGTTTGAGAAGGAACTTGTTAACCTGCTCGACCGGGCAATCTGATATTTCGCACAAACCTCACTCAGCCCGCCTCGACGCACGGTTCAAGGAGGCGTTCCATCAGCAGCACCTCATGCGGACTGGGCGAAGGGCGTGTCTCGGCCTGCTCCTATTGGTTCTCGCTACCATACCGCCGATGACCGCGACGAGCGTGGCCGCTGAAGAGGTCTGTTGCGATATCCTCGACCTATCCATCTATCTAACAGGTGAGGCAGAAAATGGTGGCATGACTCCTTTCCACTCATCCTTGGCCTCGACGCCGCACGAGGTCGCCCTCACTCAATCAAGTGGTAGTTCGACCGAGGTCGCTTCTTGGAGGACCAATTGGCTAGCAACTGGATCCATACCGGTCAGCACTTGGACCTTGGAAGTCCCCTACGAGGTGGAAAACGCCGCAGGAATGCAGATGAGCGCCAGCGTCGAGATCAGGATCGGAACCGAGACATACATCGGAGAACAACAAGCGGCCCCTTACCAGCAATCCGGTCGAGTCAGTATCGATGTCGAGATTCCAGCAACTGAGATTCGAGCTGGCGATACGATTGAGGCGGCCTTCTCGGTAAACGCCGTCCTGTTTGAGTCTCCCGTTGGCGATGAATCAGGAATCCGGTTCATCTGGGGTTCGCAATCAGAGGACGGGGCATTAGAGGCAACATTGCCATTCCTCGATGTCGAGGTCACCACCCCTTCCGTCAGCGACGGCATCGTCTACTTCCCGATCCTTCTGATTGCCGGTCATGCTGAGGAACTATGGGCTCACTCTAACCACTCAGCAACACTGCAGGGAAAGGAACTCACGGAGACCCCTCTGGCGACCAAGGCAACCGGGGGGGTCGAGGTGACCTTCTTGTGGGCACATCCTGAAGATGCGCAGAGTGGGACATACCGTTTCGAATTGCGGCTGACACCACAACCAGGACTCCAAATCGTCATCAACGCCACCCATGCCATCGATCTCTCCGGCGAAGGTAGTAGCGGATCTGCATGGTACCCCGAGAACGAGCCGCTCAGATCTGGTGGTTCGGCTCTTACCGTTTCCATCGACGTGCATCAAACGGGAGACGAATTGCATCGGACGACGACCATCGGATTTGAAGGTGCTATGGCCATCTGGCTGCGTTGGGGTCTCGACAACATCGGGAACGAGAGTCTTGACTCTACATCATGGTGGCGCTCCCTCTCTCGCCAAGCATCCACCGTCCCGGAGGAGGACCGGCACAACAGGAGAGTCGATGAGAGCGAGATCCTCGCTCTAGAGAGGCATCTAACCGGATCAACTTCGGATCTTAGCGACTTCCTTGCGAACGGCCTAGCACTGGAAGCGAAGGGATTGCTGGGTGCGGATGCTATCGACCTGGGCCCGACATCGGTCGTCTTCGACCTCGGCGGAGAGACCTCCTTCGGAAGCGGTAGGGTTGCACTCACCATCGAATCGATGAGATACGCTACTGCAGACGAGCCGATGCTACTCGTACGAGATTTCCTCCGGAACCAACGGGATGACTACTGGGCCACGGTCGTGATCGATGCGACGCTCTCGACCGGGCTTGCATCAGGACTGTCAAGTCTGTCCGCGCAAGGAGTGGAGGTCAACCATCTAAGACTCGTCCTGACCGAACGGGTCAGCGTCCACCTCGAAGGCAACGCCGCTCTCACCGACTTCGTGATCGAGTTCGTTCCCGCCTCGACGCCCCTCGAGAGTCCGATCTTCGGCGCCATCCTGACGATTCTAGCGATCCTAGCGGGAATCCTCCTAACAGGAAGGGTGACGAAGCATCGGAAACGGTCTTTGATCGCTGCTTGGAACGTATTGGTCGCTGGACTCGCGATTGCGGGTTACGCATTCGGCCTGCACATGCTGTACCTGCTCGGTGGAATCGGGGCGGTGCAAACTGTCATCGGTGTTCCCATTGGCATCCTATCTCCCAGCAGAGATGACCATAGTATGTCATCTCGCGTCGAGAGCGCGCTGCCTTCCCAACCAACAGCATCTATCGCGGACTGCCCTATCTGTGGAGAAGAGAATGAGATTGAATCCGAGCAGAGACCAATCAAGGTGCCATGTGGAGGATGCGGCAGGACTCTGAGGATAGAGGCTTAATCGTCTTCTCAAGAATCATTGGAAGCAACCGTTACGCAGCAAGCCATCGACCACCAGATCAGCGTGTTCCAGTGATCCTCCTGAACCCCTCCATGCCTCCTCCGCTAGATGCAACTGCGATGCGAGATCACGGGACCAATCAGTGGCTAGTAATCGGTGCCACCCGAGTTCCTCTAGCCTCGCGGTCGACGGTTGTGAATCAACTAGAGAAGGGCGAATCAGATGGGAGATGGCTCGTGCGCGCCCTTCAAGATCGAGCGATGGCCAACGAATTCTGAGCGCTTCGGCAGCGTGTTCGTCGACGCTTGGAAGCAGGCCGTGGCATGGCAAAGGAACCTCGGGCATTGGAACGACTTGGATAGCGCCAATAGCTAATAGATGGTCACGCAAACTGGTGTAGACTGGATCATAGGTCTGGTCAAGAGCTTGATGCAACCAGTTGCCGGCAACCAACCAAGGGCGTATCCTTCTCGCCCTCGCTCCTCCACCTATACACTCACCCAATGCAGCAGCCGATGCGACCGGTGACAGCCGCCCCGAACGCGGATCACCGCGATGTCCTGCCAAAGCCGTCACGATCATCGGAGCAATTCGAAGCGAAAGCGGATCGGTTCCCAGTTGGTGAGGCGCTGAGATCGAGTCGCCTTCTTCGATCACAATCGACGGGGCTCCCTGTGGAGGTGCTCGCGGAGCGAATCTTCGATTGTACGGCAATGCCGAGTCAACAAGCGAGGCTTCGATTAAAGCCAATGAAATCGCTCCAGTGAGTGTGGTTGGCGCAACAAGAGTCACCGTTCGTCCTGAATTCGAGATGATGGCTCCGGCCTGCAATAGATGATCGCGAATCGGGGCGAAGCAATCGAGGTCGATGAGACGACTCACGAAGCGAGCAGGGGATTCCCGATGATGAACCCCTCCGAGGAAGAGGTAAGATTACTCAACCAACAAGCGCAGTTGATCGCGCTTGTAGGTCCAGTCGGAATCGACGACTCCGCGGCCGATGTAGTATCTAGCCAAACGCCTGATTCGCGCCTCCGTCAACTCTAACTGACGGAGATTGTGGAGGTCCTTGCGGTTGAGGTCGAGATGATCGATTAAGCGAAGTGCCTTGCGCATGAGATTCATCATGTCTTCCGGAAACCGTGCAACATGACCGTTGCGAGAGAGAATCTGCACGATTCTCTCTCCACAGACCGCCTTGACGCTCGGGACGGCATGTCGGTCTCGCAGTATGGTTCCTATAACAGCCGGTGAATGACCCTCTTCTGCAAGACTGAGAACCAATGCCTCGACTGATTCCGGGTCGCTCTGAGACCAATCAGGAGCATCCGTGGAAATTGGACGAGTGGAGCCGCTGCGTCCACGTCCCTTGGAGTGCATGCGAGACATTGTCCTTCACCTCAGGCGTGCCGGCGACCTGCTCCCCCTCTTTAATCGCTGCGACTGGTCCAGATAGGATTAGTCGAGCGCACATCGGGAGGACATCATAGTCGATGTTGGATGCGCGCGAGCCTCCCTGGAGATCCTGACCACTCCCACGCCGGAGCAGTAGCCCGAGCGCTGCCCATGAGTTCTTCGTCTCTGAGAACCAGAACCTCGTCTCCAACTCTGATTGATCGGTCCCATCGGTCGACATTGGTCGAGAAGAGGTCGCCACGCCAGTCATGGCCTGAATGCAAATCGACACGTGGTAGCATTCCATTGCGATGCAAGATGGGAAGAGAGGCCTTGGAGAATGCGAACCTTCCCGCAGATGGATGCCACTGCGCCATTTGATGCCCTCCTCTCCTAATCAGCCAGCGAGGGGGTTTTCCTGCGACGACCGCTCCATCAAGCCAGACATCGCTCCCGTGCAGGAAATTCGATATCGAACGGAACCTCTCAATCAGAATCTCCTTCCTTGGTCGAGGACGAGGAACTCTAGTTCCGTCCGACCGAATGGCGAGAACCGAAGAGAGTTCATCCAGCGCCTCCGGGTCGGTCGACCTCCGGCCTTTCCGGGTATCGATGACTTCTATTCCAAAATCCACCCCGGTATCCGCCACGATTCCGGAGTGATCCACGATGCGCTGATGGCCAAACCGTTCGAGAACCTCTCGAATCAGAATCAGTATGCGATTAATCTCCTCCTCAGTCCATTTGCCTGTCACCGGAATGTCGTAGTGGGCAGCCGGCCACAGCTCTTCCAACGAACGAGGCACGATACCTAGGGGAGAAGTCACGGAGATCTCATCGACGGCGTCGGTTGGGATGGCGCGAGACATGGTCCGATGTGATGCGGATCCACTGTATGGTTTTCTTTCGCTGCACGGGAGGAGCAACAAGGTGTCACGGTGTCTCTCCGGTGGATCGTGTGCAGCGACGACACGGCTGACCCAGTCGTGAACGATTGGATCACCGGACGATTCCACTGCGTGGCAACGCAACCTCCGGCCTGCTGCGATACGAGATAGACCGACACGCCCACCGCCGCTGGATTCAGAATCGAGGGCGCTCCGCTGCAATTCGTCATGTCGTCGTAGATGTTCTACCAGCCGAGGACTGGAGATTGATTGGGCCGCTGCGATTTCCCTCAATCTTCCATCCTGTATTGCCATCCTAGTGGTGGAAAGAGATGACTCCCACTCCTTGAGACCCACCTCTACCAGCAAATCTGGATTATCGCTCTCGCCGGCATCTGTATCGGCTGATCTGACACCGGAACCCGACAACAGCATTCCCGACGCCGCCGCTCTTCTGGTGCGCCCTAAATCGAAAAGGTCAACCCCCATCCATGCGAGCACCGCACAATTGTCAGGTCCTCCAATACCCGGCGTCCAGAGCAGAGCAGCGGGGAATCGTCGTCTGATCGCATCGATGGCCACGACGAACGAGGAGCCTCGTTCAGCCAGTTGTGGTGAGTCGACAATCACCACCACCGTAGGATTCAATGAGAGAGATGTCAGTTCCTCGTCGTGGTGCAAGTCTTGCCAAGATACCGCCAGCAGCTCACCCCTTCCAGAACCTCCTCCGCTCTCAGCCTCGGCAAGAGAGGGAGGGAGGTGGAGTCCTTCGTTGCCTTCAAGGGAGAGAGGTTCGGTGGATGGAGGAAAGGAAAGGGATCCGTCATTGGCTCGGAGCAGCAGTTTGGGGGGGGAACCCATAATTCGCTCGACGGTGAACGGGAAGACGGTCATAGATCCGTCGGGATCTCCACTCGATCGGACGAGAGCCGGGGTTCGGGAACAGGGGGAAGCGCGATCACCGAGCCCGATGACCCGTGCATGGCGTTGCCTATGCATCACCGTTCTACCTATCATCGAGCGCACATAGAGGCCAACCTAGTGACTCGCTTGAATGATTCTAAGGACTCTAGATGCATGTCGACGGACATGGAAGGTGTGGGCGTACTCCGCCGATGTTCGGAATTCGCCACCTGTCTAATGCTTCTGACGCTAATGGTGAAGACGGACTTCATGCCCGACGCTGGCGCATCCTCACCGACGCCAACCGTGTTCTTCGATGGTGAAGTCGAGGCTGGCTGGGCTTGGATTAAAGCGACCTGCCCCGAAAATTCCGATTGCGGCAACATGACGATTTTGGCAGTGTCTGAGAGCGGCGCCACTTGGAATGCGACCAATCGGTTCAGTGTCGAGTGGATAGCTGAGGTCGATGCGGGGAGGCTGACCGTCACCTTGATCCAAGAGGGCGCGATCATCCAGTCCGCTTTCTTGAGTGGCAGTAGTCATGAATCCGGAGATGCTCCGGATGGACCCCCAAGTGGGACTCCGACGGTGAACGAGTCTTTCTCCGCCATCGGATGCTCTGGTCTTACCGAATGCGCGAATGCGACTTTTGAGAGTGATTCGAGTCCTTGGAATGGAGTCCTGTCCAGCGGTTCCGATGTGGATGTACTGCCGTTGGTCTCTTCACCTGGAGACGTCTACGAAATCCAGGTGACGACGAATCGTCATCCAATAGTCATCGAAGCGTGGACTCGAAGCGGACAACAGCCGATGCAATTGCTCTCACACGAGGTCACGAACGCCACGGACAGGGGGCGAACTGCGATGTTCTCGGCCGGAATGGATCCAGTATGGCTCAAGGTGAGGTCGGACGGAATCGATGAAGTAATCCCATATGAATTCCGATTATCTAGACATCTCGCGTTGAACGAGAGCCCTATGGGTGAATTACCAGCCTCCGGAGTGAATCAGGATCCACGCGACCCAAGTTGGATCGCCGGACACCTCTCCCGTTTCGATGCTGGTGATTCGGTGCTACTTGCGGTGTCACCGGGACTGGAAGCGATAATAGATTGCGAATCGACCAGCACCCTGCTCTTGGATGTCATCGACCGACGGACCTCTGAATCCATCCATGCGACTAATTCCAGTGCATGCCCATTCACGATTCAAGTACCTGAAAGAGCCGATGCGATCGAGGTTCGATTTGAAGCTCATGGGGTCGACGCAGGCTGGCGACTAAACCACTCAATCCAAGGCAACGGAGATGGCGAGGGAAGAGGTGACGCACCATCCATATGGTGGAATGTATCCCTTGACCACCCATCGGAGCGTGACGATTGGATATGGTTCTCGTCCTCGTCTGAAGGAGTCGCTGGATGGATTTCTGAAAGTGGCGATATAGATGTGTGGATGATTGATCTCAGTAAGGATTCTTGGGTCGAAGCCACTCTAGCTGATGAGTCCGCAGCCTGCTGCTCAATCGGGATTATCGTCCTCAACCAGACCGATGGAACCTACATCGGATTCCATGATGAAGGGGCCAATTTGAGCGCCGGATCGCACGCGATAACAATCGTAGCAAATCCCAACACCAGTGCTGACTACTCATTCGATCTTAGGATTGTCCCGATTGTCTACCCAGAGGCAGAGGAGTTCCAAGACCTCTCTGGCCTCTTCACCAATTTCTACATCCTTATCGGCATCCTGTTGCTATCTCCATTGGCACTGGTCCTCTACTGGCGCATCACTGGCCGGGATGGTGAAGCATCGGTGCACGAGCAGCGGCGCCGACTGCGGAGACTGCGAGAGAGGCTATCGACCAAGGTGGAGAACCTAGGACGGACTGCTGACGAATCAATCGAATCCGCTCTGAGGCAACTCGGCGATGCCGAGTGGGACGCCCTCACCGAGGAGTGGGGCGATCCAGTAACTAGGCACTCCACTGATTCCATCGAGATTGTGGCTTGGACACTTTCGGACAGTGGCGATACGCTCATCGTCGGCATACGGAATCGAGGCAAGACCTGGACACATGCCGCACTTCGATGCGCATCCGGAGAGGGTGAAGCGGTCTCAATCATCGGGGTCCATCCTCGCCATCTCCATTTCGAGGATGAGATCGACCTCGGCAATCTAGACCGAGGCGATAGGCTCTTCCTGCGAATCTCCATTGAGGCGGGAACGAGAGCGATTGACCTACATCTGTCTGGAATCGTCGCTGGTGATCCCATGGCAGCCACGACACCAAGAGCGATTGTGTTCGAAGAGGAGTAATCAAACCCCGCCGCCACGACGAGCGACGGCTTCATCTCGAATTCTATTCTCGATTGATTCGGCAGGCACCGATAGAGTGTCACGCAAGTCCTCCAATGCGGCCTCCGTAACCGCATCCATGGTTTCGGGGACGTGCATCTTCAGAAGCACCGTTACATCCCCTCTACCGCGACCACGGATTGGATGATGCCCTCTACCAGAAACCGTGATGGTATCCCCTGGTCGAGATCCCGACGGTACATCGATGACCAGAGGGTCACCATCAAGGTGTGGTATCGATATTCTGGTTCCCAGCAGCAGTTCGGGAACTCCAAGAGGCAATGCCATCAGGAGGTCGGCTCCGCTTCGTTCAAACCACTGATGGTCATCGATCTTCAATTCGATGTAGAGATTCCCCGATTCCCCACCTCCCGCAGGTGCCGCTTCGCCTAGTCCGCTCATCCTGAGACGGAGGCCGCTCTCAGCCCCCTTAGGAACGGTGAATCTGATCTTCCTTCGGTCCATGATTCGACCATCCCCTTCACACGCCACACAAGGATTGGTGATGCTACGACCAGCGCCATCGCATGTCGGGCAATCCGCGATGGTCTCCTGTACGAAGGGCCCGACCCTGCTCGTCCTAGAGATTCTCCCAGCACCATCACATGTGGGGCACTGACGAACCGCATCAGAGCTAGCGGCACCAAGACCATGGCACTCCTCACACGGGACTCTCAGGTCAATCTCGACCTCGTCTTCGATGCCATCGAAGGCAGCCTCAAAGGAGACTCTCTTGCGGACGAGCACATCATCACCTCGAGGGCGTGCTCTCCCCCCTCTTCGCTGCCCTCCGAACACCTGAGAGAAGAGTGATTCAAAGCCCGAGCCGAATAGATCCTCGAATCTGATGTCGAATCCTTGGAAACCGCTGGTTCCGAATGGATTGCCCCCCGGCTGGTCGTGACCGAACCTGTCGTACCGATGTCGCTGTTCTGGATTGGACAGCACCGCGTACGCCTCTTGTACCTCCTTGAAGCGCGCCTCCGCCTCAGGATCGTCTGGATTCTTGTCCGGGTGGTGCTTCCTCGCCAGAGATCGGAAGGAGCGCTTGATCTCCGCCTCCGTCGCTTCGCGAGGTACTCCTAGGACCTCGTAGTAATCCCGCTTGGACAACTGACTCCCTCCGTGGGCCGGGGGGCGGTGACGGGTGGCTAAGAACCGTTGCTGCACCTCACGCTGAGAAGGCGCCGCATCTCGGACAGTAAACCTCGTCGTTGCCCATTCCGGCTCCGCACTCCCCGCACCTCTTCGACGGCGCTGGAGCGGCAACCGGGATTCCCCATCCGGAATCCAATGTCGTCGGAGACATCGATGCTTGTGGGGAGGGGTCGTAGTCCTGGCCCGGTTGGACTGGTATCGCGACTCCCTGTGCAGCCGACACATATGGCTCAGATCCAACCGAATTCCCCGACAATCCGATGGTACCAACGCTGGCAGACCTATCCTTGCTGGTCGCCTTACCAGAGTCGCCCCTCTTGCGCTGTACGGCGCGTTCGACGGCTCCGTGGCGAGCATCCTTGAGTCTGCCCATCGCCTTGCTGACTAGGCCGCCGCTTGGCTCATCTTCTCGTTCGATGGTTATACCGCTAACCGACTCTACAGGTCCGCTCTCACCGGTGACCCGTGCTGTCGATCGAATCACATGCTCCTGTTCCATGAACAGTTGCACTTGCTCGACGTCTTCCTCCTTGGACTCGATCTCAACCGGTCCGGATTCCCTGTTGATGTCCTGAATGCGCCCCTCCATTCGAAGAATCGCCTTCTTCGCTAGTTCCTCTCCAGCTCTCTCGGATAGGCGCTGGTCGGCGCCATCTGTCCCTATCCATAGGCCCTTGTCCTCGGCCCGATAGGTGCGTTCCAAACGCTTGATGCTCCGAGCCCGGTGCCATTCGTGATCATGGACCGATCTAGATTTACGGTAGGCGACAATGCCGATAATCAATCCAACTGACCAGTACGCCGGAACGCCGTAGGAGGTAAGGGCGAGGATTTCTCGTAGACCCGGCGCGGTCGCCCATAGACCTGCGAGCGCGACGGTAGGTGCACCGAGGAGCAACCATGATGTCGCAGAGAAGCCCTCCTCCATCCTTGAGACGCTCTATCCGAATCGGTTTGAAACATTCGTGATGTTGGGCACTCTACTCAACGACTGATACGATCGTTCTTCGGCACCGGTTTGCCCCAAGCACCCCATAGCAAACCGATACTGAAACCTGTGTGCAACATTACGATTGCCAGCGGGCGTGCAATCAGTAAGGAAGGGGTTCTGAACGCCGTCGAAGGAGGCATTGAATCGAGCACGAGAGCGACCAAGTATAGAGCGGGTAGAAGTGGCCATAGTTCAGATCCCAAGGCTGCAATGGATAGGGTGCCAATCAATCCGAACCATGGCAGGAACTCACGCAAGCGAACTCGGCTTGGGTGCTTGAAAACCTGCCGAGTCCTCCAGAATCCATACCTCAACCCCAACCTGAACATGCCGGAGAAGGTCCCGCGCTTAGCCATGTGGACATGACTGGCAGCCGATCTCCAGACTGGCCATCCAGCATCCACGAGGCGGTGATTCAGATCATGGTCCTGTCCTGTGACCCATCGGACATCCCAACCACCGACGTCGCGGACGGCTTCCACGGAATGGAGGCAGAAGGCGGCCACCGTGGATGGACCTGCTTCCCTGAACTGGTCGAACTGGCCGCTGCCACCCAATCTGGATGTGAAAGCCGATTCTATCGCCAGTTCCGAGACGGAAAGTTCGAAATCACTCATAGCCACTCTGGTTCCCATTGCACCAATCGGTCTGCCTATGGCTCGTTCGCGCAACTCGAGATCCTCCATCCGGCTCCTGATGTGGTCGCGAGGTAGCCAAGAGTGTCCGATTATCTCTAGCATGTGCGTTTCCTCGCCGACATGTGATAGCGCGAGGTTGCGCGCGCCTGCAACATGCCCCTCGGGATTATCGAGAACCTCGATCAGAGGGCCATCTGAATCAGCACTAGCCGACTTGAGGCGCCGAACTATCTCCAATGTCCCATCGCGGCTTCCACCATCTAGAACCAGGATTCGGTGTCTATCCGAAGGCCAAGTCTGATCGATCAACGATTCAAGGCAGCGCTCGATGTGCGGTGCCTCGTCGAGGACGGGCAAAACGGTCATCACGCGCCGATGATTCGTCATCGTCTTCCGCTCTATCCCCCCCTGACTTCAAACCGCCTGATGCGGGACTGCCAATCGAGCGGATCGATAGATTGGAAGTTCTGGTGCGGCAATGGTCATCACCAACCTGTGACACCGAGCTGGTGTGGACGGGGAGCCTGAGGTTTGGGTCGACACTGATGTTGCCAGCCACGAAAACGCGGAAGCAGCGGCGTCCGCCGTCAGAAACCTCTTTCCGAATTGGGAGGCAAAAGAGCATCGCTCGACTTCGTTTCCAGTAGGGATGCGGAGGGTGACGATTTCCGGGAAAGCGAACGGAATAAGCCGAATCATAGAGGGATGTGCGGATCAACGAATTCTGGATACGGCGTTGGATGCAATGTCCAGCGACCTAGGTGAAGGTGCCGCGATGTTCCACCTATCTCGACAGGCAGCCATCAATGGGAGGGTCGCCTTCCTGTTGCCTGGTGAGCGCGCTCTGGGAGGGAGCATCAGGGTGACTCTAGTCGGCTCAGGTATCTCTGAATGGTTGGAGCGTGCAACTTGGCATCCGGGAAGGTACGAAGTCCCGCGCCGGGTAGGGGATGGTAATGCGATGGCTATCGATGGAGAGCCAACCGAATGGTTCGATAATCGTGGCCGACCCACGATGCGGAATCACACCGAAGAGGAGTGAGCGATTCGAGCGACGGTGTTCATATCGGCTGGCAACCAATCTAGTTCGAGCATCTCCATCCTCGCTGTCCATCGAATCTCCTCATGCACCTTTGCTCTAGGTTCGCCGGAGACAATCTCGCAACTCCAGAAATGAATCACATACCGTACCGAACCAGATTCGTGAACGGTGACCCCGAATCTCTCGATTGGCTGCACGACCGCTCCGAGTTCCTCTATTATCTCCCGAACCAAAGCCTCCTCGTCGCTCTCCCCTCTTTCGACCTTCCCCCCCGGAAATTCCCAAGCGAGAGGCATCGAATCCTGAGCCGAACGTTGGCAGCAGAGGATTCTGCCGCATCGCTCAATCACGGCTGCCACCACCCTGACCGAATTATCCTGCAAAACCAATGAAGCGATTCTCTCGATTATGCGAATTATCTCCGACTTCCCGGAGACTGAATCGGGAGGGAGGTGGATGAAGAGAACCGGCGTACGTGATTTATTCAGGTCAAGACCTCGATCTCTAGTGACCGCCTCAAGGGTTCGGAAATAGGTCTCATTGCAGACGAACCCACCACAATCATCACTCATTTCCACTAGCCGGTCCTCGGATACCCACATTTCGATTTCAGAGAGGTTGGCGGTGGTCATCAGCCTCTTCGGAGCATCCTCGATAATTATTCCAGAGGTCACCATTCTACCACTCTCGTCAGGAATCCTGAACGCGAATCCATTGACAGCCGATCTCTCGACCAACACCGACTCACCACCTACTTTGAGGCCCAAATGGATAATCGCATCGATATCCTTCGGCAGTGATTCGGCGGTGCGGCGAGCACCCTCTGAGTCCACGGTCAGCACCTCTCCACTCCATTGTATGGTCAATGGTGATTCCGAGACGCTAGGATTGCGTCCCGACGAAGGATACGGCATGTGCGATGCGCCCTGATCGACCAAATGCATCGCGATTTCGGCGGAGATGTTGCAATCGGCTCCATCGAACGGCTCGAACCCGGTTATCCAGACTCGTCTCCGCATGACCGGATGGTGAGGTAAACCCCCCATCAAGGGTGTGTGGTGTCAAGAGAGGCGGAGGGCTTGAGAATGAGCGATGCCGAGGAGTGGTTGATGAGCGGCGAAGAGATCGTCGTGCAGGTTCGAACAGCATCCGATGACGAACCTGCCGAATCGTCCGCCACCGAACGTTTGCTAGCAACAGCTGCAGCGGTCGATGAGAGAAGGGGCAATCCGATTGGCCGGACGTTCGCTGTGCTCCGAGTCATCTGGTACGAATTCACCGGAGGTGTCGGCCCTTGGGGGGCGCTCAGACCACTCGTTGCCGGACTGCTCGCAGTCGTCCCTTTCCTGTTCCTTGGCCAACACTTCAATCGCCAGCATGCCAAGGCCAGAGATTGGACCTTGCTCCAAGTACCGTTACTGCTCACGATAGTCCTGTGGCCAGCGCTTTGGCTATGGTCGATAGGGGATGCTTGGTGGACCGCGAACGGGCATGTCGTCGATGCGAGCGAGAATCTAACCGGATAATCAGAATCCATCCGGCAGTTCAAGTGGAGAGAAGAGTTGTCCGGGGCTAGTCGATGAGGCTAGGGCACCTCGTACCAATCGTTCCCACTCCCTCAATACGAGAATGCTGTCGAAGGTAGAGATTCTCTTTGTCTCGATGCTCACTCTAATGATAGTCTCCAGTATGTCGATCCTGTCCTCATCGACTGCTCCGAGCAGACGCTCCATCGAGACTCCGACATCAGCACTCTCGATCGACATCTCGATTGGCCACCTCTCGACTATCGATTCGGGTAGCACCTCTCCCTCTATCTCGGCCACCTCGGTAAGCGAGGTTACGAGCGAATTAACGGCTCTTGAGATCACTAGGGCGACCTCGATCCTAGGCATCGAATACTGACTGATGAAATTGGCCATCTGCTCATGGAGGAACAGCATCCGCTCCTCCGCACTCTCGACAGCTGCGTCACCATCGTCCACCAGAAGATCCTCCGGTTTGATTCGGCCAGTCATCAATCAAGCAGAACCCTCGCCTGATAGGGCGGCAGCCGCTGCCTCGAGTTCCTGAACGGTGAGGTATCTGTTACCATCGGAATCGAAGAACTCGGCCGCGGCCAGGAATGCAGCGCGATCGGTCAAGCCATGCTTCCTCATCACATGGTCAACGACCTTGTCTGAATGAGTGGCTGGGGCCGCTACGCCTGTGACATCGGCGGATGTGGCGCCAGCACCGTACGCATGTTGAGCCTGCTGTTGCCTCCACTGATAGATCTGTACTTGTGTCCATCCTTGGCCGATAAGTTGCTCGTCGGACCACTGCAGCGCCGCTGGTTGCGAGTGCCCTGCTGGAGCGACCGGTGGGGCGATTGCGGCAGCCGAGGGATCGGTCGTCGTCGTAGCGGCATGGGTGACAACTGGGGGTGGGGCGGTAGATGCGCCTGCATTGGGATCGAAACCAGCCGGGGGTGGGGCAGCACCACGCGCCTTGCCAACACCTGCTGCTGTCGTGGAATCGAATCCCGGGGGTGGCGCCGGCGTCGCCATCTCCTCCTCTACGATTAGTGTCTGCTCGACCGGGTCGGATTCATCCTCTCCATGCAGCAGCTTGCGATACATCACCAACATCGTCACAGCGAACCCGGCGAAGGCCATTGCAGCGAGATAGAGAAGGAACACAAGGCTCGATTCCTGAATTTGAGCGCCGAGCGCCTCGGCGTCGCGCGCTTGATACGGCTCTATCGTCAACGCCTCCAAGGTGATTACATCGATGTCGATGTGACCATCGCGAGCGGCGAGCCTGAATCTTCGTACCACCGGTTCATCAACTACCTCAGTTTCAAGTTCGATTGCGATGGCGTACGGCGCTGACGGCATCAGGGTGGCGTTCGATATGGCCCCTGATACATCGGCCCAAACCCCCGGTTCCACCTCCTCGACCAAGGCGAAGGTCAGATCCCCTTCGTGGACCGCCAGATTCTCACCAGTGACCGTCAACTGGATCTTCTCCCCACCCGAAGGAGATGGATCGGACCAAACAATCTCCGCCACCCTTAGATCCACCTCGGGTCCTGTTCGGATGAGGCGCCATGTTGCATATGGCTGGGATTCCGAGTTGTTGGTAGAATCATACGGATTGCCCGCCTTGTCTGCACCGGTGAACCAGACGTCCACGAGATATCCGGGCAGCAACTGGCTCACCCCGGCATCGGTCAAGTCTAGGGTACCACTCCACATTGCATCGGTGTAAATCTGGGTCAAATCTGAGAGAGGTTGGCTGCCCCGCGAGATTTCGCTTGTCCCCGCACGGACCCTGTAGTGCAGCACTGCTGGGTGGTCCTCCGAAAATCCGCTGCCATCCTTGGTGAACAGATTTACCGAAAGGGAGGAAGAATCCCTAATTTGCACATCTCCAATCGGTGCAATCGAGTCAATGGCTGGCGCGATTCCATCGACCTCCAGTTGCAGTCTCGGATTCGAAGAGGTTGAGTCTTGCGCCAATCCCGGCAGCCTCTCCAACGTCATCGAGGCATCGAGGTGGCCACTTCGGACATTCGGGACCAAGAGATCCAAGGTGAAGTGGCCATCGGAGCGGGGAACTGCGGACCAGGACATCTCGTAGTCACCGACGACGATGTCGCAGGCACCCCCTGGAGCTGGGGTCGAATCCTCACTGAACAGGATTCGGCCCTCTATCCTAATCACCTGTCCTGCTGCGATGAGCGCTGGATCCCCACCCGGGTCGTACAGATTGCGTCCTGTGGCCAGATCGATCGCGGTCAGATGCCCTTCTTCCAGATCGAATCGTAGATCGTTGTCGAGACTCCACTCATCGAAACCAAGGCCGCCTCTGTCTTCGTGACATGGTTCGCTCTCCGCCAGCCTGCATGGCCGGTCGGTGACCTCGATTGCCGGCACGAAGGTGGTTGTGCCATCGGTGTCGAACACCTCTGGGAACCACCATGTGAGTTGGAATCTGATGTCGAGTACCAGAGCGTTGCTATCCGAAGGGGCCGGGCCGAAGGATGAGTAGAGATTGCTGACTGCGAGTCCAGTACCACCAGACTCGAGATTCATCGAGACATCGTTCGGACCGTTTCGGGTGAAATTGGCGTAGATTGACTGTGCGGGGTCGTTGAAGTCACCAGCGAGTGCGAGGTGAACAGTCTGGACGTCATCCCAGCCATTGCCATCATCTATTCTGAGTCGGGCAATGTACGAAGTCCCAGGATGCAGGGGTGTTTCGTCGTCGTGCCCAATGATGGTCGAATTGTCAGCATCGAGAGACGGCTGAAACTCCTCGCGAACCCAATATGTCGTCAGGTCCGCATCCCAGTCCGGAGGCGTCATGCTGGGGCCATCACCACAGAACTCAGGCTGAGGTGGACATACCGAACCACCACCCATCGCGACCGCGTTACCCGATGTGTCCTCGCCACTGACATATAGGGAGACACGTTCTTGATGACGGTTCCATGAATCATCTAGAATCCCATTGAAGATGTTGATTCCACCCGCTCTCACCTCGGGTGAACGGAGTGCCATCGTCTGGTATTCATCCTCCTCTGGAAGACCGTTGTAGTTGAGATCCGATTGATTTTCTATCCAGAAATGGAGGGTGATTTCAATCGGCGGATCGACCGAATCCTGGACTACTATGGAGATGGGTTGAGCACCCGCGTGCTTCTCCTCCCCGTCGAGCGGCGTGGCGCTAATCACCAATGGGCTGTTCCCATCTAGAACAATGCGAACGGAATTGACATCGGGATTCGCGAAGTTAGAGCCATTGGGCAGGTTAACCGCCTTCACCCTGAACAGCATCCCTCCCGGAGTCGATTCAATCGGAGTCTGAAATGTGAGCGAGTATTGGCCGTAAGCCGGATTCTGTTCCGATACGAACGATATCGGGTCTCCCATCGGCTCACCATCGCGCGTCAGGTTCACTCCTGTCACCTCCAGCGAGAATTCCCCGGGTCTAGGGGTGAACGATGTCCCCTCAAAGGAAATCGAGCCACTCATCGTGACGTTCATCCCGCCTCGCATCCAATCAGAGTTCATCAGTTGCCTACCAGTCTCATCCACCACGGACATATCCGAAAGTACGATGTCATTCTCGACTTCCAAATCAAGATCAGTGGTCTTCCAATCGGTGACCGATCGGCCGATGTCATCATCTACTCTGAATCCGACTTCGATGTCAGATTCGTCATCCCAATCCCAAGTCGGGCGAATCGGCAATCGCAAAGACGTGATGCCATCGATGGTCTGCGACGAGCAATTTCCAGCGTCAAAGCCTAGTAAGCCATCCGGATCGGCTACCGTGTTGCAGACATCGCCACTCGACCAACGGATCGATGGACTCCTACCTCTAGTCGTTTCAAAGGCCAGTTCTACTGTCGAAAGTCGGCTCGCTTGGTCTCCCTCGGCGACTCTCGCTATCAGAGTCCTATAGCTGCCGTCTGGGACGATCGTGCCGCCATCGATAGATGCGTCGAGGGCTCGCGTCTGCATCATGTAGGTGATATCCAGTCCCTGCAGTCTCACCCTCCCAGAGGACCCCACCTTGATTGTGAACGGAATCTCAGCATCTCCTACGCCATTCTGGATAGAATGCGCATTCAGGGCGTCAACGAGTGCGTTGCCGGTGGCAATCTGGGGGTCCGTCAGGACTCCGGAATGAGTGAACTCGTCACTACCATCTCCTCCGATGTCAAGCCTAACCCCAGATGGCCAACCCTCTTCGTAGTGCAACACGAACGATTGCAATTTGGGGGTAACCGTGGTCGATGACGAGTTCATGAGCACTCTGTATCGAAGCAAATTGCCGGCACCGGCCCAACTGCTGTTGTCAATCTGAACCTCGACATCGTTCTGCACTGCCTGCCAATTAGTTCCGTTGTCGGCTGAGATGTGTACCGCGATCGAGGTGCCAGAGGGCTCATCCGCTTGCCAAGCAGCGCGCACCCTCCCCACCTCTGTACCGGTTGCGGCGGCCGGAGAGGACCAGTCACCGACCGATTCGTATCCGTTAGCGTATTCGATTAGATTCCACCACGAGACGGCTGTCGATCCGACCAGCTGCACCTTCCAACGAAGCTGGGTTCCAGGATGTTGGAAATGGATTGTCTCGTTGTTGCTGACAGGGACCCAGTGTGTCCCGTTATCGGCTGAGACCCAATGATCGACACGGTCTCCTGCTGCGGTAGCGGACCATGCGACCTCGACGTTCGCAGCCACAAGAGTGGATCCCGTCTCGGTCGCTGGGCTGAGCCACACCGATGTACCTGGTTGCGGTGATATCGGATAGGTCCAGCTACTCCCGAACTCCCTGTAGAGCTTCGATCCAGACCAGGAATAGTAGTCCATCGAACAGAGTCTCTTGCCATCGTATGTGATTCCGTAGCCATTGGCGCTAATGGTCACAGAACCGGTCTGCTGCGTCAGCGTCGATCCAGGCTCGCCGGTAATCGCATACGCCTCAAGACGATCGGAGTTCCACGAAGCGTAGGTTCGGAAGTAGAACCAAGTGCCGTGTGCGACCATCCCCCGGACCTGCCCAGAGGATGAGAAGTAGGTGTAGTAATCAGTCGAGTTCCTAGTGAAGGTTCCATCGCCGTGGAAATCGTACTGGATGACACGCTTCAGCAAGTGATGGTTGGCCCAAACGATGTCTCTTGTGCGGTCGTAACTGATTGCAGTGAAGTCGCCATGGTTGTTCGAAGAGATGTCATAGGTTGCAACACAGGTCCAGTCGGTCAGGTAGCGAATGTCGAATTCGATGATTCGGTGATACTGAGCAGAAGTGGATTGGTAGTAGGAGGTAAGCAGCCCGAAGACCCTCTCGTCGTCCGTGACCGCCCAATCCTTGATTCCATATCCCGCCCAAGTGTACGGTTTGGAGGGGATCTGGCAGTTCGAGGTATCTAGATGAACGATACCATTGTTGTACTGGGAACCTTGTACCTGAGTCCCATTGTTGGGGTGGAGCATCCTGATCATCCCAGCGACATTACTAGATTGCAAATCGGATGAGAAGAGCCATCCTCGATACTGGAAGACGCCACCACTGTATGTACCACCGCCGCTGGTGGAAACGGTGCGCTGCTGAGAGAATCGGGATTCCGTTGCGTTCGAAGTGTGTGGCTGTCTAATCGCGAAAGAACCGTTGTCGAGCCAAGCGCTCGCGGTCGAGGGCTCCGCATCCATACCCAAGGTCTCGAACGATTCGACGGGGCTGTACATTCCGAGGCTAAGTTCGTCCGATCTTGGGTCGGCGTCGTTGCTCTCGCCTGCCATCCATCCAGCACGGGTGTTGGTGACCAGTTGGTTCCAACCCGTAGAAGAGGCTCCGGAGAGCGTCACTTGAGCGTCGGTGACCTCGGCTCCCTTGGGAAGAGCTACCTTGATTGTGTTCGCCGCAGCTCCTGGAGTGGCGAGTGCCACCGCCTCGGTGTTGCCGTCGCTAAAGGTATACACATGGCGAGTACCGGTCGCTTCGACCGTTGGAGCGACGGCTAGAAGCGGTACCAAAACGGTAAGGATCATCAATCCGGTCAAGCCGAACGAGAGCCTCGTTTGCTGATGGGAGCCGACCACGCTGCCGCTCGCCATATCGCCTGTCGATTGTTCCAGCATTATGAACGCTGCCGCTCTGCGGCAGCCGCGCGCGCGGGTAGCGCGAGTACAGCGATTCGCCCCCTACCTGACAAGAATCGGTGACGCTCAGAGGTCGCGGTATCGGAAGTCACGTAGTTGTGGTCGCTCGATCGTCGTAGCGTATTGGAGAGCCACCATTACCACGCACTCCATCCAAGAGATCGTCCTCTATCTCGAAGTGGTCATTCAACCAGTCACCATCGGTGTCGTAATCGAATGGATCTGTGCCATCTGCAATCTGGTCGCCGTCGAGGTCTAGGACCCACCAACCCCAGACATACTCTCCGAAGCTAAGCAGCGGCAGATGATCGTAGCCACCGAAAGACCTGTTCCAACCATCGGTCCAATTGCCCCAAGTGACATGGACATCATCCCCCGGCTGCGCGTCCTGATAATCCGGGTCGTTGTCATCCACCACATGGGCGTAGAGTTGATCAGTATCATTCACCTTCCTCATCCGCATGTAGTTGTGATCCATCCAATTGCGATTGCAGTATCCGAGCAGCACCTCTCTCAATTGCCACCATTCGCCGACCTGAGTTCCATCGCAATCCATTATTGGAGTCTGCCTCACCAAGCCGGCCGAAGCGAGGCTGGCGTTCGTGATTCCGAAGAACTCCTGGAAGTTATTGTACGGCTGGTAGATGCAAGTCGCTCCACTGCAATCCCATCCACCATCGTTATCTGGATCCTGAACGGAGTCGAAGGGGTCGGTCGCATCGAGAGTTGCCCAAGTCCATTCGAGTGCTGGCCGCGTAATCAACAAGCCACCATCTGGGTTCGGAGCGATGGACAACGGTTTCCAGTTGTCTGTCCCTATCTCCTCCCACTGGACCCTAATCTGCCTGTATGACGACCAATTGCCGTTCGTTTCATTCCATCCCTTCGCGTACTCGTACCAATCGGGGAGCATGTCGCCATCGGTGTCGTTGTCGTTCGCATTCGTGCCGTACTTGAACGCCTCACGTCCGTCGGACAGATTGGTGTCCAGTTCATACGATGTGGTGACGGTGCCATTGCCCCGCCTGATCATAACGACCGAATCACCATCAGTATCGGTGTCGATCGGATTCGTCCCGTTCCGCCATTCCATTGCGTTCGTGAAGAAGAGTGGGCTGTTACCCGGTGATATTTGGTCTGCGACTTCACCGGGAGTGAACACTCGCAAATCCCACTCACCCTGTACCGCCACGGCGTCGCTGCTCTTCCTGTCGAACCATCCATCCTCATCCGGATCGTAACCCTCGTCGAGCGGATTGACGGGATTTGTCGACCATCGGTACTCGGTGACCGGCTGAACCATCTGGTATCGCGCGAAGCAGAACTCCCATCCATCGGGCATTCCATCGCCGTCCGAATCGCTATGGGTGGGGTCAGAGATTCCGGCGAGACTGAGGTTGAAGTTATCCCAATACGCGCTGTTAATCCGGTTCACCCTTTCACTGGAGGTGATGTCCTTGCTAGCGAAGGATGTGTACAGTCGGGCACGCGCCGCGGTAGGAGAATCGCCCATTTCGCTGATGTGGGCATTAATCGTGTCACTTCCGAAATCAACGAGCGCCATTCCGGTCGGGAAGTTGTTCCGCTCCGAGTCCTTACCGGAGACCCTTGCTTGGTATTCACGCAGATTCGTGTACAACTCATCCTGCTCAAGCTGGCCGTCACCGTCGCAATCGTACGAATCCCCATCTGCGTCGTTGAGCACATCAGCATCGGTCAGAGGGTTCATCGTCCAGCGGTTCGCCTCGAGATCCCACTCGGTGAACCAATACTCGTAACCATCGATCATGCCGTCCCGATCCGTATCAGCTGAGTTAGGATCGGAGACTCCCAGAAGTGTCTCCAAGAGCGGTTCTGTCAAGGTGTAGTTCGACTGCTGCCAGGAGCGGTACTGTTCGATGGCGACATAAGCTCGACCCTCCTTGGACTGGAGGATTCGATAGATTCTGTTCACAGCCTCGCTTCGGTCAATCTCCGCTGCCTCCTCCTGCATGGTCCAAGCGTCCGGTGGCGCATATCCTCCATTGGATGGATTCTCATAGGTCAGATTCAACTCCTGCATGTCGGTCAAGGCATCCAGATCACCATCATGATGGCCGTCTCCTGGGACGAAGGGATTCAGGGTCCATGCAGCGGTCGTATCGTTCCACGCAGTGAACATCAGTTCGATTCCGTCGAGCAGTCCATCCCCATCGGTGTCCCCGTTGTTCGGATCGAGAGTCGGTCCTGACGAATTGACCTGTGCAGGTGACGCGAAGGTCCCGAACGAGAGATTGGATCCAGCCGAGGCCCATGGTTGTTGGATGATTCGATCGATGGCTCTCAGAAGATAGAACTGCGGCGACGATATCTCGGGATCTACCTCGTTCAGGCCATTCGCGATAGAGGCGTATTCCTCCCAATTGGTCATACCGTCTCCATCGGGGTCGCCATCCAAATCGCTGCCATCGACGGGATTCAGAGTCCAGACGCCATCGAACGAATCCCATCTAGAGAACCAAACCTCCCAGCCATCAGGCATCCCATCGTCATCGGTGTCGACCGATAGTGGGTCGGAGGATCCAAGATCGGATTCGACACGCCCCGGATTATCTGTCAACGCACGCAAGTTGTTGAGGACGCCGTCATCGGCGAAGTTCCCGAAGGAAAGGGTGGAGGTTGAGTTCCAAGAATCGTGGTGCAATCCGGTGACGAATCCGCCTGGATGAATCGCTCCCTGCACATCCCTATCAGCAAGGAGGATCTTGTCGAGGATGTGGTACTCCATCCAATTGACAAATGACTCGTTCGGACCGAGTTGTCCGTCCCGATTTATGTCATAGCCATCTCCATCGGGATTGGAGAACGCATCGCTGCCGTTCAGTGGATTGATGCCAATCTGGGATTGTGGCCAACTACACTTGTAACGCGCCTCCCAGCCATCAGGTAGCGAATCGCCGTCAGAATCGATATCATTCGGGTCGACGGCGGTCCAATTGGCTGCCGATTCGGCCGATTCCCCATGGGTCTCCAAACCGAACTCGCGAGCTGTCTCCAAAATTGTCTGCCAACGGTATTCGCATAGATTCGACAACCCGTCCCCATCGGCATCCTCGTCTGCATCGGAAGGATCCAGTGGGTCCATCGACCAATCATTCCCTCCGGTGAATTCGGTTCCTATCCAGCGGCGATGGTGAATCTCCCATCCATCTGGCATGCCATCCATGTCGCTGTCGTTATGTGTCGGGTCGATTGGGCGGTCAGTACCACCACCGGCTCCACTATTGAGCCAGCCGTTCAAGTAGACTTGTTCCGCGGCCACTCCAAGAGCCTCATCACATACGTGTTCCCCATTCAGGTAGTGGCAGGCGAATTCGGTCTCGGCGTGGAACCAACCCCAATGCTCTGCCCCATCTGAAAGTCCATCCCCATCCGTGTCCGACATCCGCGGATCGGTTCCGTTCACTCCATTCTCGTTCAGGCGGATGTAACGGAACTCATCTAGATTGGTCCAATTCAGATCGGTCCAACCATCGACGCTAGGATTCGTGTTGACTCCGTCTCCATCCTGATCGAGATCGCGATCGTATGGATCGGTGGGGTCGAGCCCGTGCACATGCTCCCATCCATCCGGCATCCCATCACTATCGGAATCGTTTGAGAGCGGGTCAATCACAGTGAGGCCCGCGTATCGCCCGGGATCGACAGCGGCGTACAGTGTTCGATTGCCGCCATGCTCATAGACGGTTGCATGAGTTATGATTCCCGGTATGCTCGTGTGCGTCTCATCGAGGCCGAGTACATTGCCGTGGTCGCCGTCCATAACCCAAGTTCCGGCTGCTGATCCAACGACGACCTCGTCGCCTAGAGGGACTATCGCGCGGACATCGTGAGCGCCAATCTTCGCGGCTTCATCGTTGTTCATACGCTCCAACATGAATGATTCGGCGGGTCGCTCTAATCCCTCGACCAGATCAAATTGGTGAACACCTCCAGCGCTGCCGATCCAGAGAGTCTGCTCACTGGTCATCAAGCCTGCCTCATCTCTCGGCCCGTCGATCACAAGCGAGTTGATGACGGCCGAACGAGCGGGGTTGAATGCATCAGCCGGCCGCAGGTAATCCTCCGCGTTCGATTCGTCGATGAACCAAAAGGGATCACCCCCTGTTCCGAGATCGCTCGTGTTCCATACAATCAGACCGGCACTCGTCGCCACATAGAGCGTCTGGGGCTTGCCGGGAATCGTTACATGCGCCGAATCGAGAATCGTCGCATTAGTGCTGTTCATGATGGATACCAGCGGCTCGACAATGCCACCATCCACCACCGCACCATCGACCTCGATGGTGGCCCTCCGAGCATCGTTGACGTCACCCGCCAGTAGGAGGTCTAGAGATTGGTCTCCGGTCGCCAATGGCAGTAACTTCGAAACGAAGCCTACACTCGCGCTCTCGAGAGCGGTGTGATCAGGCAACCCCGAAGCGTCTAGAGGCATCGTCTCGATCCCGCGGTCGGTCGCAATGACCGCGAGGTCGCCAGACCCCGTGGGCCAGACGAGCAAGTCGAAGAGTTCGACCCCAGAAGGCATCCGTAGCGAAGTGGTGGTCATGTTCTCTGGATCGAGTACGGTTATTCCGTGCTTGGTTCCAATCAACAACCGCTCGCCGTCCGAAGTCGGTTCAATGGCGACTACCTCATGGTGAATGATAGGAGGATTGCTTCCTTGGTCAAGTGAAGTGACCGTGCCGTTAACATCATCGAATGCAACCATCTTCAGTCCAGAGCGAACCCAAGTGCCATCATCGAAGAAGGCGCGATATTCCTCCAGATTGCTGAGCGCTTCTCCGAACCCGACCGTCGCTCTGGAGGTGTCTGGTGATATCCACCCATCCCTGTTCAAATCCCATCCGTCTAGATCGCTGTCTACGATGGCATCGCTGCTGTTGAGAGGATCTAGAGAGAAGTAGACCTCCCATCCATCGATAATTCCGTCACCTCGCTGTGTCTGTGGCATCGATCTAGTCCCAGCCCAATAGTGGGCATCGGAGTCGTTTGAGAGGGGGTCAGTGCCGAGCCATCCATCATCGCCAGTGGCACGAACGGCTGTGGGGGAACAGGAATCCGCCAATCCGTCGATGATGCCCGCGCATCGAAGACCATGTATCTCAGTGGTCCAGTTTGCGGGTGCGCCGTAGGCGTATTCCTCTGCATTGGTGAAGCGCTCATGCGCCACGATGACTCCATCTCGGTTGACATCAAAGCCATCGCCGCAGCCAAGAGAGAAATCAGGACAGCGGTCTAGGTCGTCCACACCATCCCCCGCCGAAAGCGGATCGAACAGATCACACACCCAAGCCGATGTCTCGTTCAGATGACCCAAGCCCTTGTCGACGCACATGTGCACCTCGTAACCGTCGGGCAATCCATCACCATCCGTATCGGCCTTGCGGGGGTCTAGGAACTCGCGCAGACCGCTCTCCGTCAAACTAGGAGGCATCCCTGTCAAGGTCCTCCTATCATCGAAACATCGAATCAGATCGTATGGCCAACAGTACTCCTGCAGAGCCGTGAGACCATCTTGGTCGTTGTCACTCACGTTGTCCGACCCGTTCTTTGGATTGAGACCCATGACCTGATGAATCCCTCCCTCAAAGGTGATGTTCCTGATTGCTTGGAACAATTCCTCATGCAAATCAGGGATTCCATCCTTGTCCTGATCTGTAACGGGAGGACCACCACCATCAGCATCATCAGGATGGATGGTGGAGACTTGAGATTGGGGCCTCGTCTGTGAGAGGAAACCAAGGCTGCCGAACAGGATCATCGTGATGATGAGAGCCGTCTGCTTGTTCCGCAAGCCAATCACCATCAGGCGTAGCCTAACGGTGCGAGAGCCCTCTCCATCACCTTATCATGCTGATGGAGCGGCGTTCGGACATGCATCGCTGCATGTCACAACCACTCTCGGCTAGATTCCAGCACTATCGTAAACGATGGCTGAACCTCAGAGAGAGCGACTGTTTCAAGGTCTGCACGGTCGGCGGACAGGTCGGCTGCCGGGGGATTGTGTATGGGGCTTGAAATCACTCATCTCGGAAGTGGCAGTCGTGGCAACGCCACTCTACTCAGAACCGATGAGACGACAGCGTTGATAGACTGTGGTTTCAGCGCCAAGCAAATCGAGAAGAGGCTAGCGATGGTAGACATCCGAGCAGCGGATCTCGATTCGATAGCGATTACACACCATCATGCGGATCACGGCAAAGGGGCTGCGAGGAGCAGGAAGCTCTGGGGAGCCAGCCTGCATGCGAACCTCACAACGGCAACAAGATTGGGTTTGGACCCGGTGAACGATTGTCGTACCTTCACTGATCTCGAACGAGTGGAACTAGGGCCGGATCTGACAGTTCTTCCCATCCCTGTTCCGCATGATGACGCAGACAATGTCTCCTTCATAGTCAGCAATGGTGGGGGAGTGAGGGCTGCCATAGTCACCGATCTAGGCGTTCCAACCGCCGAATTGATGGGGCATCTGAGAGGCTGTTCACACATCTCGATAGAATCAAACTACGATGAGGGGAGATTGCTCTCCGGACCATACCCCGAATCTCTCAAACGCAGAATCATGGGTAATGGAGGGCACCTCTCAAATAGTCAGACTGCGGGAATTCTCGACGAGATCGTGGGATCTGATCTGAGGAGCATCGTTCTCTGCCACCTATCGGAGCGGAACAATGCACCACATATCGCAGAGAGCGAGGTTTTGATTCGCATCGAGGACCGATTTGGAGGCGACCTACGGATTTCTAGGCAGGATGGGCCTGAATTCAGCCATTGGGTCGGCCGAGGCGAGATGGAACGCCTGCCTGCCGTTTGAATTGCCTGGGTGGCGCCCGCAGCCTATGGCTGCGGCGAACGCCTAAGAACGAGCGGAGGGAGTCGGCACTCGTGCATCGACGTCGTGGGCCGCGAACCGGGGATGACTCCGGGGTCAGCGAGATCCTTGGTGTCACGATGCTTCTCGCGATGGTAATAACCATCATGAGTGGACTAATGCTATTCCTGCAGCCTTTCATGCAAGATCTGAATGACAATCGAATCTGGTCGACGGGGTCCACTGCGGCGACATCATTCAACGACAGGTTGCTAGTAGTCGCCGAGATGCCCGAAAACAGTGGAGTCATGCATCGGAGCAGCGGACTCGCCTCGACTTTGGATCCGCTCTTCGCGGCGGAGGTGTGGACCATCTCTGCAGACCTCTCCGGCGATGACAGAGTGCAAGTATCCCTAGGCACCAACAATGCAACCATCACGAGCGACAATTCGACAGCGACGGCGGTAAGGGTCGATGTCGACGATCGAAGGATTCACGATTGGACGCTGACGAACGGCAGTGGGACCTTTGAACTCGAGGTTGACGGACGCTCGACGATTGAGATCGAGGTCTTCGACCGGGATGGCAACGCCATCCATCGCCTAGTGAGGATTGGATTGGATGGCATGCGCTTGGTGAATGGCATGACAGATGGCGCCTTCACCGTCGACCTCACCAACGGAGCTCGCATCGAGAGACTGCCTGGATCAATCATCGATGTCCGAGCCTTCCCCAGGCTTGAACACGACAGGACGATCGATGGCAACGATCGGGTGACTTTGGTGTTGCTCGACATCGACATCGACGCTAACGGTTCTAGAAATCCGAATCATGTCGAACTGGTGAGCGATGGACCAAGCAGTCTGCTGAACAGCAAACAGGCGCGGAATCTGAACATCCAGATGACGATTGGTGGCGATACAACGATCGAACGCCGATACCTCGACCACTGGACCAGAGATCACGACTTCCATCTCGCAGCTGGCGATCAGGGTTCTTATGTCGGATTTGGACCATCAGGTCGACTTTCCGGTCTGGATGGCATGACATTCCACCCATCCCATCGCTCGATTGAACTCGCCGTTGTACTGCAGAGGGTAGAGGTGATTATCTGAGAAGGAGACGTGATGAGGAGGCGGTCTCAGCCGCTGTCGCCACAGTACTGCTCTTCGCCGGGGTTCTGGCGATTATCTCGGGCATGATGGTCAGCATCATTCCTTTGATCGAGGAGAGGCAGGGCGCGATTGAGCGCGTGAATATGGGTGGACAGTTGGAGGACTACGCCGAAGAGACGGTGAGACTCGCTGAATCTGGTAGTCCGGGAGAGACGGCTGCCATTCTCCTGAGACCACATACAGGAGGGCTCGGATGGTCCCTCCGCCATGGTGGCACTTGGTATACGGCTACTCATGTGGAGAATCGGTCCTTCCGGCTCTCCGATGCTCTAGACCTCGATGATGACTTGCGCATCCGCCACCCGGAAGGGGTGGCCGATTCAATCTGCATGAGCGATCTGCGCGCTACAACGGGAGCGGACAATATACACCGCTTACCCGCCCTTTCGGGAACCGCGGTCGTCGCTAGATTCGCGTCGCTCCAAGAGGACCTCCAACCGACCTCCATCTCGGTCGAGAGTAAAGGAGTCAGCGTCCCGACATCCAACCAGGTTCCCGCCTCTTACCCCTTGTCTGAAGATGCTCAGACGTGGATCAACACGAGTGACCCAGTTCGCATCCTGATTCTGCGAGGTGGAGGAGGACAAACCGTCGTGCCTCCGGATGCACCAGGGGTCGATGGACTAGGTCGAGTCTGGACTCTGCCCATTCTACAGGGAGAAATCGAGATCACCATCTCATCCCATGCGAGCCAGCAGATCAAATTGCTCGGTGCCGGAATTGATGCCGAGGGGAGGGCCGTTGCCTCTTCCGTCCCAGATGGACTGGGAAGTGTGGTCAACGCCTCACACTGGCAATGGAGAGGTGCAATAGATGATGGGACTCTTGTGGTCCGAAGCAACTCTCCTTCGACCCTCCTACTTCGCTGGTCGCCGAGCTCCTTCGGTGACTCTGGGGATGCGACGCTGCTCGACGCAACCGGTTCTGCCCTTGGCACGAGGTTCCTTCCTCCCGCGGCGAATGGATCCCTCCTAATCCACAACCCACAAACGACGCCGACTCCAGTCAGAATAGAAGGGTTCTATCACTCCGTACCTGCGAAGGGAGACCTCAGGGTGACCAAGAGTGATGAGGAGAGGGGCTGGGTCGTCGCCGAGGCACCGATTCGAATCAACCATCTTACTGACGGTTCAGGATCTGGCGTCGAGAGATTAGCAGGATTGGACTTGCTTCACGCAGATGACTCCGGCCGCACGGGTGGCACGGCTTGGGATTTCAGTGCCCCTACCTCTCCGACTGGTGGCGATGGCAGCGAGCTGCACCTCCTTCCACTGCATCCTGAATCCGGTTACGACCTGTATGGGGAGACACTCTTCACCTCGGGGCAGAACGGGTCACTCTCCGCCTCTCATGGAGAGTCAGGAACGATTACTTGGGATTCGGGAGTAACCAGTCGGCTCGTGATTAGCGGTATCGACGAAATGGACGAGGCGGCACCCATCCGTGCCTACGTCTCGACCGGGGATGATGGAGTCACTTGGGTCCCTTCGGAGGGGTCGGACAGATGCTTACCCCTCGGGGACAGGGTCACGGGTTGGATGAAGATACCACTTCCTTGGGACGATGTCGATCACATGAGTGACGGATCAATCCGCGAAGCATGGCGAGTCGGCAGCCACCCCTTCGGAATCTCCATCGAGTTGAGGGGTGATGATGGATCCAACCCCAATGGGATGCTAGCATCGGGTTGGGCAATCCCATTGCCGAGACTCTCCTATGGGTTTGAGAGTAGCATAGTCGGCATGGAGATCGGGGCCCGGGGTGGATTCATCGGCACCAACCATCCAGAATTCCAACCCGCAGTCCTCACCCCTCCTCCATCTAGAGAGGGGCCTGGACCAAGATTGGCAGCGACCGTTCCACTCACCATGCCGACCGCGGACTCGATGAGTGGTGGCGGCATTAGGTCGGTCGACCTGACCCTTGACCGTCGTGATCAACTCACTTCGATGCAAGCTTGGGAGGTCAGACGAGGTTGGGATGGCCCGTACGGTGAGGCGATTGCGGCCCACGCCGGTCTCGAACTCGATCACTCGGTCGACTGGCTCACCTATCCCGGTCGGCTGGATCTCCTCGATGATTACGTCGGTTGGGTTCAACTGGTTCCTGGCTCCGATGAGAGCGTCTATCACGCTGGCGGGGGAACAATCTCGTTCAACCTGCAACTCGCACTGCTGACTCATCATGCGGAGGCTGCTGCATGAAGAGTTCGAGACACGATGAGGTCGCGGCCGCGACCGAGATTGGTTACCTACTCACATTCCTGCTAGGACTGATGTTCCTCACCGCGTTCTCGTTGTGGACATGGGACATCCAACAAGCGACCGAGGAGAGATGGACATATGAGGCGATGGAAGAGAATGTGCGCAGCGTCTCCGATGCAATCGAGCGAGCAGATGCGGCGGCGCGCATCTCCCCTGATTCAACCTATGCGGAACCGGTTCCATTGCTCCTTTCCAGAGACCCTGGTCTCGGTCTGAGGATGGTTCTGACGAACGAGAGCATCTTGCTTTCGGATGGAGTGGGGGTTCGAACTATTGTACAGCCGATCAGTGGTGCTGCGAATACTTGGCATCACGGTGAGGTCGATCTAGCAGGTGCGCAGATTATGTGGGTAAGCCTCTCAGAGGGTGAGATCACTATAACGCTACGACAACCGGGTTTCTGAACATCCGTCGGCCCTCTGAGATCGAATCCTAATCCTAGGGAGGAAGTAGGATCGATGGTCATCCCATAATGGCGCGGTGGACGGCCATCTGCACGTCCTTCATCCTCTCCTTCGCTCCTAGAGCTCGGAATACGGTGAGGGAGCGCTGTAGGTAGTCCATCCTAGCCTGCCTGTCCAAGGCCGCCTCGCCCATCCTAGCGAGCAGTTCCCCTACCAGAACGCGGTAGTCGTTGGCTTCGGCCATCGCCAGAGCATCAGCGTAGTGCTCGATCGCCTCCTCCAATCTACCGGCATCGATCAGGACCTGACCGAGCAGCATCTTCACTTCGACGGCACTGTGCTGGTCTGGCTGCTCCGCTAGACAATCCAGAGCTGCGGTGTAATGGTGAAGGGCGAGTTCAGGGTCGTCGTCCTTGGCGTAGAAACGGCCGAGGACGGCGCGTGCCCGAGCGTTGAGAGTTTCGTCCTCAAGGGCCAGTGTCTCGTCATATGCGGACATGGCATGCTTCCGGGCACGCTCTAATTCGCCCATATCTATGAATGCTGCAGCCAGACGGATTCTAGCTTCCACCAGACCGGGGTCGGACTCCGTCTCCAACAGAGCCTCTACGTTGTCGAAGACCTCGACGGCGCGCTTCATGTCCCGACGACGACGGAAGATGGAACCCATGTTGTTGTAGGTTCTAGCCGCTCCCTCCGCATCGTTCAGATCGATGAAGGAAGATAGAGATCGCTCATGCAAGGATAAAGCCGCATCGAGATCCCCGCGCTGGACCGCGAGGTCAGCCTGGCTTGAGAGAATCCTCGCCTCGGCTTGCCGCATTCCGGCCTCTTGGGAGATTGGAAGTGCATTCGAATAGGCCGACTCGGCTTCATCCCATCGACCCTGCAAAGAGAGGATGTCGCCACGAAGTTCCAGAACGCTGATCCATTGCTGGGGCTCGAAGTCTGCACCGTCCACCTGTTCAAGGATGCCAAGCAGTTCCGTCCTTCCAGCCCGCACTAGACCTCGTCCCACCTCTACCAACACTGTTGCGAAGCCAATGGAGTCGTCGGCTTCTGCGAGGTGGTAAAGGAACTCGATCTCGCCATCAGCGCCATCCCTGCTGCCGCGGTACCAATCGCAGGCGGAGGCGTGCAGGTCGCGTCGTACCTGCTCGTCTAGCGAGCGGGTCAGGAACTCGCGAACCAAGTCGTGGACATCGTAGTTGTCGCTATCCGCCTGCCGAGCTAGACCCTTCTCAACCAAGGAGTCGAGCAGGTCGGTCTCCAGATCCATACGACTGAGTGCGTCTAGCGGCATCGGTTCTCGATATACGGCCAAGGCTCCCAACAGCCTCTTCTCCGGCCCGCTGAGGCGAGAGAAGATCTCCTGCTCTACGAACTTCTCAAGCGTCTCGTGGAATGTGTCGCCAACCGAACCTCTGTTGATCAGTTGCAGTACTAGGGGATGTCCTCTTGAGAGGTTGTATATCCGGATGTAAGTTGCCATATCGATGTCTGGCATCGCGGTAAGCAGATTACGCCCAGCGTCCTGATCGAGACCATCGAGTGGCATGACCAGCGTCAGGATGTGGCCTTCGATGTCCTTCTCAGGAATGACCATCCGGAATGAACGAGAGAAGAGCACCAACCCCGCCTCTTGACAGGATGAGATGCTCATCGACATCCCCCTGAGGATGCTCGTGAGAGTCTCATCTCCCACCTTGTGAAGATCGTCGATGATGACTAGTGCGGGCGTCGATTCCAATGCCTCTAGGATGAGGTTCACGGCGAGGGTAGGTTGAGGAACTGGGGTCGAGGCGAGATAGTCGGTGAGATCATCATGACCTATCGCCGAGAGCCATTCGGCCATCGCTTCGAGGAAGGCACGGCTCCCCTCCCAATCCTGACAGCGATGGTAAATGAGATTCCGCTTGTGAGTAAATAGTTCGATCAATTTCGCGGCAGTAGCCGTCTTTCCGATGCCGGCGATTCCGGGAACAAGCAATGTGGTCGGACGCGCCTCTAGCAACTTGACCATCGTCTCCAATTCTTTCTCCCTACCGAAGAAGGAGCGAGTCCTAGGCAAATCCCCAAGCGAGATCACCAATTGCTTCTCGATGTGCTTGGATAAGTCTCTCTCAATCAAATCGGGAGTCAGGGTCCGGAGATCCAGAAGTCCGTTGTCGTCCATGTATCGAAGGACATCGACGATGCGCATCGCGAAGGGTATGTCATCCTGAACGGTGCCGAGCGTAGAGTCGATGACCCCTCCATCCGGCATCTGGATTCGGAAAGAATGCTCAGAGATATGCCTCCATACCTCTTCTGCGGCGACCAATCCCGGATCCGTCAGGAAATACGCCTTGCGCTTTCGGTTCACCCCAGTCACATGCGCCTGACGCTCGATGAGCAGGCCGTCGTCCTTCAGCCCCGCTATCGCACGTGGGACATTGCTGCGAGCGATGGAGACAGAGTTCGCGATGCCCATCTGGGAGAGCGCGAATGGTACTTCGACGGATTCGGAGTAGTCCGCGTAATCCCTGAGATGGAGCATTATGCGCTCCTGTACACCGGGCCTCGGATGGGACATGATGTATTCTCCAGCGCTATTACCACTTCAAGAGCGTGGCTTCTCGTGTTGCGGATTCACGTGGAATCAGGGTCTGGAACCCACTGCTGTGTAGTCTGATCCCAACGCCATCCTGGATAACCTTGCTGAGGTTGCGCTTGAGCGACCACAGGCTGCTGTACCTGATGTCCTATCGTCTGTGCAGCAGCGGGTGCCTGCGTCGCTGCTGCCGCTACCGTCTCGGGCGCGGCTGCCGCACCCGTCACCTCAGGGGTTCGAGCCTTTGCCCACGCATAGGGGTCTTCTTCGGCGACCTCGGTGCTGGCGATAGCCTCGCTCTCATCATCTATCTCCTCGAACTCGATGAAGAAGAATGCGAAGACTCCGACCAGCAGAGAGGCAATCACTATGGCTATCGCAATCCAGCCAAATGTGCCCATTCCGCCTCCTGATTCGGCTCCTTCGATCAGCAGTACCTGTTCGTCTGCGGTCTGTTCGATGCCGCCGTACTCGAACACAATCTTGCTCGCTCCGGGTGCGAGGCGCTTGGAAGGTATTCCGATATTGAAGGTCCCATTGTCGTCCACCACTGTGGAATTCAGTGGAGTGCCTCCGTTCAGTGCGGTCACAGTCTTGCCTGGGCGCCCTCGACCGTTGTACATCACCATCTCATCGTTTCCAGCGGCGCCCGTGGTCTCTCTTTGGACTAGGAAGGCGACGCTCAGTACATCAAAATCTACTGGGAGCGCCGTCTCAACACCCCCCATCGGATCGCGGGCGATGAAGATCACATTGGACAGCGACCAGTTGGCGACATCTGTGTGACCGAGATCGAACATGCTAATCGGGTCGTAGGTTGCCAGCCCATCTGTCGAGATTTGTACCACTTGGTTATGGTAGTCATCTGCAGCAACGGCCTCCTCGTCCCTGACATAGTAAATCAGTTCGTCTCCATCCGGATCTGAGAAGTGGGCAGCGAGATCGATTGTCGCTTTCGTGCAACGGTCGCGACGGGTCGAATCATCCTCGCAGAAGAGAGGAGTGTGTGAGGTCTGCCATCCGGTCGCGTTGAAGGTCGGCCTCTGATTACCAGCATCCGGAGGATTGTGTGCGGTAATCTCGATCTCCGCCCAATCGCTGTAGTTGTAACCATCGAATGAGCGCGCCTTGATCACATACACCTGCTGATGGACAAGGTTGCTGGAATCCCATGCAGTCTGCCAGAGGCCGTTCGCTGGGATGTTCGTGATAATCGAATGGGGTCCATCGGGCAATTTCTCAAAGCCCGCTTGGGGATCGAGAATCTGAATCTCGACGAGGGTGACCGTTCCATCCGCATCGGCTGCTCTTCCTGTGATCGCGGTCTCCTCGCCGACCGTCATCGTCTCGCCGTCCTCCGGTGTCAGTAGCTGGATGTTCGGGCGCGAGTTCCTGTTGTCGACGATGACGGACAGTTCGCGAGGGGAGCACTCGCCTATCTCACCGCGACAGAAATCGGAATCCGATGCCCAAATCTTGACGGTATAGGTGTCCATGGTGCGCGGCAGACCACTGACATCCCAGTCCCAAGACCACGCTTCGCCACCCGCAGTTCCAGTCTTCGTGTAGAAATTGGGGCCTTCGATCTCAAACCAAATCTGGTCGATGTCGCTGCCGCTGATTCCGACATAGTCATCGCTGGCGCCTCCGGAGAACTTGACGACCCCGGTCTTGTGTGTGGTGCCGTCTCCCGGAGACGAGATGGTTGTGATGACTGGTGGCTGGGTGTTGAGCCTGATGTCGCGAGTCAAGATTGGTGAATGATCAACTCCATCATACGCTCGGAACTCGAAGGTGTAGTCCCTCGCCACCTGATCTCTCATGTCATATTCGAAGGTCCAAGTCCTGAATGGATGGTTGTCCCTGGTCACCTCTCCTCCGGCCCCGCTTGTATCAGTGGCGTATCTCGCGTCGATCCAGTCGCTGGTGAATGGGTCCTTCACCTCGATTCTGTCAACTACACCTTTCTGCGACCATTGTGCCTGGACATCGGAGTCGAAGATCTGACCGAGAACTCCGTCGTGGGCTGACCCAGTGAAGTTGACGACCCTCTTCATCGAGGTGTGGTTCTCTTGGTTCACCTCGACGGTAGGCTCCATGTTCTCCAAATGAACGGGATGTGGCCAACTAGCGATCGAGCCATCTAGGAGGAAGGAGGACTTCTGGTGTCCCTTGCCGAACCGGTACGCGGTGTAGTGGTACTTTGAGTACTCACGGGAGGCGCTGGTGCCATCGCAATCGGTGTCATCCATGTCGGTCAACAGATCGCCATCGTTGTCCAATCCGTCACTACAGGAGTTCTCCAAAGGACTGTTGGCGCGATTATCCGGGTCATCGTCGTTCGCTCCCAATCCCCGGAAGTCGAGATGGAAGTCACTCGGCAGTGATACCCAAGGAGTCAATCCCTGAGCATCTGTGATCAAATCGTAGAGGTCGTTGCCCTGCGCATCCTCAATCAACACCGATGCGCTACCGACCCGGACATTGTTGACGACAGTCCGGAGTTGCACCAACTCAGCCTCACGGACTTGGACAGACCACATGCTCGGTGATGCGGAGATGTAGATGTCATCGGTGGTGAATGCTCCCAGATCCGCGAAGGTGAACACGGTGGAGTTGTTCACTATCTCATTCGCTTGTGGCAGATCTAGAGGGGTCATGTTGGCACATGTGGAACACGACTTCATCGGGGGAGACAGAACTATTCCATCCCAGTTCGCATCATATGGCTCGCGGTCGGGCCAAGATAGGCCGACAGGGGAGGTGGCATTGCTCGTTGCAGGAGCAGGCGGAATGGTCTCCGACTGCACCGTGACCGAACTCTTCGTCACATTGTAGGTCTGCGAGACGTTGTTCCAAGTGTTCCGAGCGAAGAACGCATTTGAGCCATAGTCCTTTGTGGTGCCCGCGCCATTCTCGTGCTCGATAATCCGGGCACCCACTCCCGTCGTTGAGATTACATTGTCCTCCACATCAAGGAGGGCTCCCACGGCTCTGATCGCATCGATGTCGCCGCTGCCACTGGATGTAATCCGATTCGACTTCAGGGTGACCGCTGCGCGGAAAGCATGCACAGCCGCACATTGGAAATTTCCATCTGCGTCGGCAGCCATCCCCCTTCCTTTCCATATTTTGGTCGACTGGCATTGCCCCCCGCTCCACTCGATGGTGCTGTTGGCGATGTGTGCACGAGCAGCCATCGGTGAAGTTAGACCACTCCAACCCGATTCGCCGACGTGGTATCCACCTGCGATAATCGGGTCACGCGCTATCTGGGTGATTGTCGTATTCTCGATGCGCACATCGAATGAGCCGAACAACCAGAATCCGTTCCAGCCTCCTATGGGTCCGATTGAGTTGTGGTGTGAGTCCAATGTACTGCTCTTGACGATCACTCCGGAACCCTCCGATGCACCTGAGATGGTGTTGCCAGCGAATTCCACCCATGCTTCGTCGTATGCGGTGAATCCCGCCCTCTCCGTGGTCTCGATCGAGTTGTTCAGAACCTGCAATAGATAGTCAGCGTTGCCGATCGACTTACGACCATTGATGTCGATTGCGTTGCACGTCGTTCGGAAGGTGCCACCCGCGAGTTGACCAGCCGAATCGTCTAGACGGATTCCATAATCGCCACTGTTGATGACGGGGTGATCGATGTCGATGAAGGTCTCCTCAGCCCACAGCACGTGACGGCCGCCATCCTGTTGGCTGCATCCTTTGGCAGATCCGGTGAAGACCGGACTGCTGATTCGCAGCGGGGAGACGGTGCTGCCAGCTCCGTAAATCTGGATGGCGGATCCCGCCACTTCGCCTTCGTCATCCCCAACCACGTACTCTCCGCCTTGGATGTTGGGTGTAGCGAGATCGAGAGCGAGCAGTGAACTGGAGTTTACTCCGGTGAACTTCAATCCATTGAGAATCGGGCTCGCTCCGTCAAGGACGAGTGCGCCGTAGCGGAATTCCTGAATCTCTGGCACGTACACAGGGATGCCGTAGGTGTTGGTGAACGTCACATGGTTCAGTTTCGTCTTGCCAATGTCGATGCTACTGGAGAGATAGACGCCTTCGTTGCAGGAGGGATCCTCGTTCCAGAAGTTGTTGTAGAGACCGTAGCACTCTCCTCGGGCGCTCTGGTTGATGGGATCGGACCACTGCATGACTATTCGGCTGGAATTGCTCGCAGTGCTGCTAGCACCACAAGCGATGTCTCCAGCGCATAGGTCTCCTAGGACAATCAGTGCCGATCCGTTGGCGAAGGTGATGGTCGTGCCTGGTTCTATCGTCAATTTCGCACCTGGACTTATTGTCAAATCGCCGGTGACCTGATGGCTCTGGCTCCATGTCTCATCCAAAGTGATGTTCCCTTGACTGGTTGCTCCGAGAGCGATTGGCACTGGTCCGACGAGAGCCAGCATCAGGCTGGTCAAGAACAGGGTGGTCAGAAGGAGGCTCTTCCGTACGGTCGATCTCGTCATGATGTCATCCTCAAAATCGGCCATCCAGCATCCCTCTATAAAATCTCGGCGCAGATTTCCACCCAGTACAACGAATTTGACCTTAGAATGGTATCAAATAATGCTTTAAATATCTCTTAAAGTGTCTAAATTAATAGATAGTTTCAATCTTTGTTGGGATTCCGAAGGCCGGCATCAGGACTCAGTGCAACGATTTGACGACCGGAGTCATTGGAATCGGGCTCGAACCCATCTACCCATCAGTCGCCTATCGGAGAGGCACTCTCAGCCAGTGGTGAGTGCTACGGCAACTTGGGTTTCCCAAGCAGTGGCGGATAGAGAACCGTAACCAAGACGGGTGTCGTGCGACGGTGCTTCTCCTTCTTCGATAGTGCTCTCCATCAGCGCGCGCTTGACTAGATCGATTCTGGACCGTGGGGAATCCGGATGGCGATCGGCAATGGCTTCACCATGTCTCTCAAGAATTAGAGCGAGAGCTCCTGTGACGAACACCGTCGAATCCGATGTACCGCTACTCGATGCGTATGGGACCTGAGCGTCGGGATCTGCGGTGGATATGATGTCGACTCCTGGAGCGGAGATCTCTGGCTTGCGATCTGGATCCTTTCGAATCTCCTCGGTTCCACCGATAGTCAAGGAACCACTTGAGGAATCTCTCCAAATCGTCCCATCCCGTTCAGTTGCACCTACTGAGATGACTCCTGGAACATTGGCGGGGGTGGAGACATCGTCGGTTCCCGCACCATCGTTACCCGAAGCAGCGACGACATACACACCTTGATCAAGCGCGTCGTTGACCGCGTCCACCGTCCGGCTGTTCAAAGGGTCATTGGGATCTGCGATGCCACCGAGGCTGAGACTAATCACATCGACCTGCATCGTCTCCCAGCACCAACGAATCGCGTCTGCGACGGTTCGTTCGTCGTCAGCCGCACCTTCCATACCTAGAGCGGCTGCTATCGACATCCTGACTCCTGGGGCTGATCCTCGAATCTCACCATCGGCCACCAATAGACCTGCCATCATCGTTCCATGATGATCCGAGCCATGATCCATCGTGCGGCTGTCGTCCCCTCCTACAAGGTCGATGTACCCGATTATCGACGCCCCTCTGAGATCAGGATGTGATAGATCGATTCCGGTGTCAACCATGCAGACATGAACTCCCTCACCACTGAGGCCCTGTTCTGAAAGGCCCCGGATGCCGGTCTGGACATAGGCCCACTCCGAATCTGGCACCAATGGCCCGAAGAGGAGTGATTCGATGGCTGGCGAGAACGCTATCAGAAGAACGAGGCCGGCGGCTAGGGTGAACACGCCCCAAGGCATGGGGGGCTTGAACGGGTGCAGCCACTCCAACCGAGGCGGTGCCTCTTCCCACCCCTCCGCCCCGTACGCCTCAACGGGATGTCCAGGGGCATCCCTGTCAATTGCAGTGAGCATGCGCGGATCCTCCGGCTCCGGCAGGAACTCGATGTGATCGTCGAACACCATCTTCGCTCGCCGCCCGCCGGTGCTGGACCCCTCTTGATGTTCCCGCATGATTGGAACTGGAAGAGAGGTGCTACGATCGCTGGAGTCATAGCGAGGAGCCTTGAAGTGGGTTTTCACTAATGCCTCGTTGCCGCTGGCAACGGGCATGTCAGAACGATGATCTGGTATGTTGGGATATATCCACGACGGGCTCAGAATGGTGTTACTCGGGCGCGACGCGCTCTCGAGGCTAGGTACATGGCCAATCCCACGAAGACGACTATCAATACGGGGATTATCCAATTCGTCCCCTCCGTTGGTGGAGAGCGAACCGAGAATTTATTGCGATGCGGTTCCGGCTCGCTCTCGACATCGAGTTCGGTCGTGTTCAACCTGAAGTCGAACCAGTGCGTTCCGACCGGGACCTCTCCAAGATTGAGGCTCATCTCGAAGACATGCGTCTGATTCGATTCTATGGTCGTGAAGTCGGACACGAACGTCACAGGGTAATCATCAACGAACGCCTCCATTACAACCGGGTCGGCTGGTACAAGACCCGTGTTCCGTACCTCGACCACGAAGACATTGACCTGACCGGCAATAGGCTCGCCGCCATCCCGTAGACCTACGGATGTAATCTCAAGGACCGGGCGGGCAACTCGCACGACTAGTTCGACCGACTCACTTGTCGTGTTGTCCTCGCTAATCAGAGTCAGGCCAATCGTGTGTGTGCCATCGGTTGCACCCTCCGGGGCTCGAACCGTTATAGTGTGGGTCTGGGTGACGTCCTTCCCGATAGAAAGCACGCTTGGACCCGTCGCAGACCAACCTTCGGGCAGAGCCGATGAGTCAATCTCCACGGTGTATGTATCATCACCATTGCCGCTGTTTGTCCACTCGGTTGTGACCTTCCGTTCGGTGCCGTTGCGTATGCCATAGAGGGATTCCAACTCACCAGCTCTATCGAGTCCGTAGGTTTGTGGAACCCGGACCGTCAACTTTTGATCGGTGTACGAACCGTCATGGGCACCAAATCGCAGATTGATGGTGTGGCCATTGTCGAATGCGTGGGCGGTTGAAGCGTTCGGAGGAGTTACCCTCACCTGAACCGTTCGCTCAATTTGGTCATCTAGACCGAGGGTGAAGGATAGTGATTCGTTCCAAGCGCTCTCATCGGAAGGATCGGTTCCATTCAGATACTCTACGGTCCAATGGGCTTGGTCCTCTCCAGGTATGTCATGGCTCATCGAATATTCGTCCACTGCCTCATTGCCGTCATAGGTGGCGACTATCGAGAATACGACCGGAGTGAAACCCCCGGTGCCATTCGAGACTAGATTGGCGTCGCCGAACTCCCCCATGTCATGGACGGTGCCTCCGCTAAGTGCGGTGACGTTGGTCTTAACACCATGCAGGGCGCGGCGGGTTAATCGCAACTCGTGCTCAGGTGATTCCTGCTGTGCGGCCACCGTGACAATCAGTCCGCCATCGTAGTTCATCGTCCGACCCCTCTCTGTCGTCTCAAATCCAGAATCCAACTCTACATCTCCATCGGGTAGAAGCATCTCAATCCGACCTTCAGAATCGACAGTGACATTCCAAGATGAGCCGTCTGAAATCTTCAGGGTCACCTTCGGATTGCTAATCATCGGAGCGCCTGATACGGACTCATCTGCCAAGGTGTGTTCGGTACCCTCGAAGTCGAGCCAGGATGTGACGACATGCAATGTCCCGGCGGTCGAGAGTATCAGGTCGAGTGATCCGCCGGAATCCACGGCTGCATCTAGTTTCCCGACCGCAACATAACCATCGTCAATCGATTCTGCTATGACTACCCAATCACCGGGCTCGACGGTAGCATTCCAAGCCCCTTCCCAATCACCACTGACCAGTACCTTGACCGGGGAGACTGAGGAGCGCTCGAATCCAGCCGAGGGATACAGAGTTACGGTCACGCCATCCGAGATGTTCGACCACATCGAAGCATCGATGAATGAGACATTGCCGTGCACTGCCACCGGACCTGGGATCATCTCGATGTCAGCAGATCCGTTCGGTTCGTCACTGAGATTCATCTGTAGACTAGCATTGGCGTACCCATTGGCGACTACCTGTATCGAATAGTTCTCCCTGACTGGTGCGAAGGTCTG
Source organism: uncultured Candidatus Poseidoniales archaeon (assembly GCA_964585295.1). Classification (GTDB taxonomy): domain Archaea; phylum Thermoplasmatota; class Poseidoniia; order Poseidoniales; family Thalassarchaeaceae; genus CAUZSY01. The sequence continues at coordinate 62,622 of CAZPCY010000005.1, forward strand.
CCAAATTCCGTCCGCTCCGGTGGTCACGTTCACAGGTGTTGGCAGAGCGTCACTGGAGATGGTGACGTTTGCCCCTTCGACGCCTTCCTGTCCATCTGAATCGTCATCGTCGTCGAGATCCCAAAAGATGGCTCCGCCGAGACTCACCCATCGTTCGGCTGTCACATTGACATTCTCGGAGATAGTTCCACTCGACAGTTCTCCAATCGAGTGGTCATCGATAATCCATCGATGCTGACCATCCGTCCTATTCAGGGAAATGTTCCAACTGCCTGGGAACAGTTCTGCCGATATCAGGCCACCATCCACACTCATGGGCAGATTCACTGTCCCGAGACCATCTTGACTTGTGGCGGTCAACTCGTATCCGTTCAGGTTCTCTCCTGTTGCATCGTCTGTCAGATGAATGCGGAGATGAGCCGACTCAACCATCTCCCAGGTTGCATTGATCGGGGCAGTCCCCCCACCTATCGTCAGTAAGGTTCGGAACTCCATGACCACATCTGAACCGGAAGGAGTGTGAGGTTCGACGAAGACCAGCCATTCTCCTTCGGGAACATATCCCTCTATCCTTCCATCTTCGTCAGTGATACGGTGGAACTCAGAGTCCCCACCTACCTCCTCAAACTCAATGACTCGATTGGGTTGGGCATCTCCAGTCTCGTTCCGAAGTAGGGCCCTAAGATGCCACTCGGCCGCCAGAGGTAGAGATATCTCCTCGGTCTCATTATCCAAGCCAAAGACCGGGTTTGAACCGACTGCGATGAAACGGGTGTTCCATGGTTGAGGAGACTCCGCCGAGGCATTCTGCTCCTCGATCTCGATTCTGTACTCTCCCGCTTCCACTGAAACTCTGGCCATCCCCGGTGACAACCATGCCGAGTCATTTGCAGTTACATTGACCTCCAAGCCATGACCGAATGATGCAGGTACCAGTCTGAATGCGATGCTCCTATTGGTTCCATTGCTAGCGTTGCCATCTGCCGAGTGGTCGGTGAAGACATGCACATCGATAGAGATGTTCGCTGGGTTCGTCATGAGCTTGATGGATTCGTTTCGTTCATGGAGATCGATCGTCAAGTCAGACGACCCGAGCCTTTCGTCATCGATTGATAGATTCCACATCCCGGGCAGCAAACGACCGGTGAAGTGGCCATTGCCATCCACATCGAATCTCCAGTAGACATCATGTGTCTCATTGTAGGCGACAAGATCTACTGGTCTCCAATCGATGATTCCGGTGTCATACAGATTACCATCTCGATTCATCAAGACATCGCCACCAATCTCAACTCCAGGTTCAGCGATCATCGTGATGTTGAGACCCGGTTGCACTTCAACTGAAGTTCCGTTCTGTAGTTGGCTGACCAGCGTACGAACGGTGAGATTTACCTCTATTCCAACGGGGAGCAGAATCGAGAACACGCCATTGGAACCGGTCTTCACCGTGGATGTGATCCCTCCCCACTGGGCATTCAAGTCGATATTTGGAATTCCGGTGAGTTCGTTTTGCGGCTTGCCGGGGTCGGCATCGTACAGAACGGTGCCATTGACCCACGTGCTCTCGACATAGGTGTATGTGGTGGAGATGTCACCGCTCTCCTCACTGACCTCAAACTCCACCCAGAATTGGTGGGCGTCGTCGAGCGTGTGATTGACCACCCAGCGACCGATAGGCAATTCGACATTGTAGCGACCAGTTTCAGCATCGAAGATCGCGTCGATGGGCGGTGCTTCTGAGAGGTCCTTGCTGGTGAACGGAATGGTCTGATTCTCGACCAATTCCACCGATCCTCCGGCTCCGACCTTGTGCAAATCGAAGTCTATATCGAAGGTTATTGGCACATTCTCCCCGAAGGTGAGGTTGCGCGATTGATCGGAGTCAATCGAGAGGTTTACGGCCAATTCATCGAATCCATCGTCGTCAGCATCTAGCACCAGCGAGTAGTTACCCATAATCACCGGGCCATGGGAGTAGGAGCCGTTCTCATCGGAGTCGATCCAGCAGGGTGCGAGGAATGCATCATCGCAAGAATCGGATGGTTCATCGTCTGGCCGGTCGAGGTCAAACAGCATCATACGCGCTGCTAGGGTCGAGCCATTGGTGTAGGTCAGAGTTCCTGAGATGTGACCAGCAGGTAGGAACAGCGAGACGTCATCGGTCTGCTCGTTCCCTACCTCCAAAGGCATTGGCAAAAGCACCTTCTTCCCATTCGGATAGACGACTTTGACGTGGTAGTCACCGGGAATCGCATCCACGAGATGGAAGGTTCCGGGTTCGACCATCTCGCCGCTGAACCTGCCACTGCCGTTGAATACGCCGGTTCCGTTGATGGTGCCGTACGATTCTACACTCCCATTGCTGGGATCTGTGATGAAGGTCCCAGATCCGATGAAGGACTCACGGACCAGCCGATCAGTGTAGGTCGCAGTCCCATTGGCAGTGAATCTTCCTGATCCTGCCTGTTCCCCATCCAACAGGTATTCGCCCGTGGTTCCGTTCCTCGAACAGATGCTCTGTCCCTCTGGGACGCTACCATTCGTACAGGATTGGATTCCAGTCAATGCAGATCCATTAGCATCGAACGGAGTCCCCACTAGGACGCCACTGCCGTCGAAGACGCCGTCTCCGGTGTAGGAGTGATTGTCGAGAATGGTGCGGGAGTAGTTACCGGTGAAATCACGGACGGTTACGGTACCATCACTAATCACCATCCCATGACCGGTGAAGGTCACTTCCCCGGTTCCCTCGAACTCCAAACCGTCACCCTCAACCGTTCCATTTGAGAGGTTCACGGTGTACGGGTGCATTTGGATGAGGTCCCAGATGCTGGTGATCTCTAACTCCAGATCCGTGATTGGGGAGCCATCGAATTCATCGTTGCCTTGGTAAACGAGCCTGCCGCTCGCGCCCGATGCCTCGATGTCCAAGGTAATCGGGACGATGGCCGCGCCATCGCTGTGCCCGTCGACTCTTGACACATTGACAATCGCCTCTCCAATCCAGGTCGCGCCGCTGACATTGCCGAGAATTCCGGTGATTGGGTTGACTGCTCGCGGAGTTCCCGACTCTCCGAGTATGTCCATGTCCCAAGATGTTCGGTCGTTCTGTTGAGCGCTGACGATTTTGTCACGATCAGATTGGAGATCAGGCTCGCCCATAAAGGCGGAGACTCGGATTCTACCGGGTGGGACTCGGAAGTTGAACTTGCCATCCTGGTCCGCATCAACGCTGCCTATCGGTATCCAGTAGGTTCGGTTGTCGCGATCGATCACCTCACCGGTGATTGGCTCGGGTTCCTCCTCGCCGCTGAAGGCGTCCCTCTCGATGAGGAGACGGGCGTTAGGAACGGTGCCGATGTCTCCGAGGATGACCTCGCCACTCAGAGTCGCGCCACTGTGATACTTCAGGACCTTGACTCCGGTGTTCGCAGTTCCTACGGTGTCACGCGCGGCTCCCGATTCATACCAGTTCGCGATGGTGAAGTGATTCATCATCGCACCCGGGAGTGGTCGAGCCCCGGCAAGGGCTGACTCGGGTGTTCCCTGGGCTCTTGCCCCTCCGAAGTGCTGACCTGGCTGCGCAGCATCTCCGGGCAGCCCCAAGGTGGTCGATCCGTACCCGACATAGACTTTGGCGATCATCGTCTCAAAGAACTCGGGCTGATGGGTGTAGCGAATGTCGATTAGTTCGATTATGTCCCCACTACCACCACTCTGCTGGCGGGTGATGTCGGCTAGATACTCGTTCTCGTACTCAGTTTGGGTCTTCATGACGATCGGGCCGTCTCCTCTCTTCGTCTCGTACATCGTGCTGATGTAACTCTCAGGATCCAAACCTGCGAGAGTTGTCGGGGCGTAGAAAATCCCAGTTGGGTTCCTGCTATGGTAGGATGCGTCCGCGTAGTACGCGCCAGCGACCGGATAGAGTCTACTGTCGACCGCGAAGTACCTGATGTCATGGTTGCGGGTGAGAGTCTCTCCCGGCTTACCCGAGGAGTCAGGGACCGTGTAGGTCACCTCGGTGGTTAGATCGTGGTACAGGCTGACCATACCATCGAGTGAGAGCGCAGAAGTAAGCAGATGTCGGCCCAAAGCGAGTCGGGCATTCTGTCGGTGCAGAGAGGTCGAGACGTCTCCGAGGTCATCAACAATGTCCTTCGTGTACCAGTAATCGCCGATTAGGTAGTGTGAAGTCTCCGTGCTCACCTCATCACTGCCGCGCTTGGTGCTGTTGAACAAGGTCCAGCCATTGCTCTCCAGACTGTGGGGCGAACCTGACGGATTTCCATCCTCATAGACCATCCAAGTCTTGGTCGGTGAAGGCAGACCACGATCATCGAGGTCATAGCCGGACAGCAGCATAACATCCCCTGCGGTGGCGATAACCGTATGTGACCTGCCGAGCACGGCGTCCACATCCTGACCGCCAAGTGTCGAGATACTCAGCAGTTCCGCGATTTGATCGTCCTCGAGATGCTTCTCGAGAACCGATTCAAAAGTCGGGGTGAAAGAACCAGAGCCGTGACGTAAATCTCCTTCAGAGAGAGTCAACACGAACAGTGCGATTGTGTCGTGCTCACCACTGGCGAGAAGCATGTTACCTGCGCTAGGTATTCCCGATTGGAAGTTGTCAGCAACGGTTGGGTGCTGACCCTGCGCGAGTGCTTGGAATCCATAGTCCCACCATGATACGAAACCAGGGCGCTGGCCGAATGGCACATCGGCGTCCTGCTGTTCCAGCCATTGGTAGGCCGCGTTCCAATCGCCGCCGTTGAATCCGGGGCCGAATGTCCCCATGTACTGGCAACCGCCACAGTAGGTGGTCGGCGCATAGTCTGCACCGGCCAGCAAGGATAGTCCCGTCCGGAAGTCATAGCGTAGGAGATCGGGGGGCATGTTGTGGAAGGTCTGGTCGATGTCGACCTTGGCGTCAGAACCACGGGGTATGCCCGAATCGATACCATATGTCGCATGCTGGGAGACAACTAGGAGAAGCACCAACAGCACCGCTGGAACGGCCGGATGTTCTCGTGAAGCTTTGCGGGTTGCTCGGAATCTCGACTTCGGGGTCGCGATGCCGCTCCGTCGCCACGTCCTCACCCACTCACTGCTCCCGGCACGATCCCATAGGGCAACAAGGGCGATACCACCCATCACCGCCATCGCAGGAGTTGCATTGAAGATGAATCTGCCAGCGGTCCAAGCCATGTATGTGGCGACCAAGACCCACATCGAGAGAACGATGTTGACCCTGTCTTCCTTGCGTACTCCGAGCCAAAGGCCCCGCACGCCTGCGGCGACTGCGGCTATCGCTACAACCGGTCCGTATGAGGCGAACAGTGTCGCACGGCTCGGAGCCTGTGCCTCAGCGATGGTACCGAAGATCTTGTTCTTTGAGAAGTAGTATCCACCCGTAAACAGTACATCCCACCCGTTGTATATCTGCAGGACGAATTGCAGGATGGCGAGAGTGGCGATTATCGTTCCGGCGAGGATTCCGCCGCTGATGAGAACCAACAACCACGGCTTGTCCCGGAAGGACACGGTCACCCAGCCGACGGCAATGGTGAATCCTAGGATGTAGAACATCGGTTGGAAACCACTGGCGTCGAACAGCAACTGGAGTTCGCTGTGTGCGTAGAACGGCAGTGGAATTAGGAATGCTGCGATCATCATGGTCAACGCAGCCGAGGTCAGAGCCATGTTGTCGCGCCGGCGGAACATGTTGAGAGTTACCTGCATCAGGTAGGCAAGGAAGAGGATCCCAGGCCCGTACACGAACCCCTTCCAACCGAGTCCCACGGTGGCGAACGAAATTCCAGCCAGAAGTGCGTTAGCCATTGCTTCAGGCCGGCGATCCCAAGTCGCTTGCAGACCACGCAGCATGTAGATAGGATTGGCAGACGCCTCGGGTAGAATCCTATCGTGACCGACCAATTCTATCGCCCGGACCCAGAACATGAACGCCATGCTGAAGAAGAGCAGGACGAAGGCGTCGTGGTCGGCGAGACCGAAGGTCGAATGCCCGACATGGCCAGGCATAAGGGCGATCAGCCATGCGACGACGGCACCCGCACCCTTCGAGTGAACGCGACGACCGATCGCTGCCAATGGCAGTACGGTGAGTGCTCCGTACAAGGCGGGTAACGCTGCAACGCTCCACCAAACCGCATCCGAGGTCGCTATGCCAAAAACCGAGGCGAGCAGTAGGCCGCCTAGTGCAAGGCTCCAAGTGAACAGTGGCGGCCTTGGATTGATTGATCCGACTGGATAAGATCTGTCGGGATCAATCATGAAATGACTGTGCTGGGCTACGACATAGTCGACGGCCCGCTTCATGTACCAAGGGTCGGAACCGCCTGTCATGTCCCACAGGCCGGTTCCTGCGGCGTTCATCGCCGGCAAGACATTCCATATCGTCCGGACGACAAGAGCGGAGACGACTGCCGAAGCGATGGTGATTCCGTACCAATGCGTCTTCCACCATCTCTTCGCCGGACCGGGCTCACGGAGCGGTGCGACCTCACCAAACCGACCCTTGGAGGAGATAATCAGGGCGGCCACATTTGCCCAGAAGGTTAGGAAGAACCACGTGAAGAGGCCGCGCTCGTCGTTGAGCCAAACCATGATTTGGTCGGAGAACCATGCGTCGAACAGACCTATGTCCTGCAAGGTAGCCAGTGAGTGGATGATCCAGTTCACCGCGATTACAGCAGCAAGGACTGGGGCGCGCTCTGATCGCAGATAAGCGACGAGCATAACAACGACGAGCGTTGCGATGGCCCAGAAATTTCCAAGGTACATCCCCGCTTCGAAGGCATCGCTATCCGGAAGGGACCTCAACATAACCAGAGTCAACACATGAGCGAAGGCCCAGACTCCGAGCGCTACCGGAAGGTCGAGGTTCTTCTTACTACGGAAAGACTCGGGCAGTTCAGAGAACCAAGGTCCGTTTCCGGCTGGTACCAGTCCACCCCGGCAGAGGATAGTCGCAAGGCATCCCACCGAAATAGCGAGGAACCAAAAGGCAAACAGATGGGTCGCAGCGACGGCTCTTTCGGCATCTATTCCGCTGTAACTCTGGTTGTAACCAGAGCCAGCAGCGAGGCTGACGTGGTCGGTGTAGAAGAATGCCAGAACGAATCCTAGCACTGCATAGATAGTCAGTGAAGCCTCCTCATATCGATTGGATCGCTCCAAGAAGTGAATTACGAGCATGACCGAGGCTGCAAAAGCGGCCACGAACGTCTGATCGAAGTATGTACCAGCGGTTAGGACCACCGCAGCAAAGCCGAGGGTCACCGCAGACTGCGACTTCGACGAGAGGGGGGTCGAGGAGAGCAGTTGGCGAGCAGCCAGTCCAACCGTAGCGGCGGCAAGAACGCCGCCGACCGGCAGAAGCATCGCAGTCATCCATGTCGTTTCCGAGAAATCAGCCAAGCCAGCGGTAGCCCCGAGGAACACCGCGATCAGCACCGCGGTGACCACAGGAACCATCAGCAGGACATGCCCGCTACGGCCCGGTTCTTCCATCTCTTCAGTCATCTATTCCCTCTCCAATCACTGTGCCTCCAGCGATACGCGTTGCTTTCGGCGTCGCGGCGACCTGACGGCTTGTTATGAACCGTTCGTTGCCCTTCCTACGGAAGGGCGGCGCACCCTACCCCTAGATCACAGAGCCCGATGTCCAATATCCATTCGATGATGAGACCCCTCTAGATCGATTACACCGATCAATTGGTAGGCAATCTCCGCGGCCTCGCTGAGAGATGGTGCAATGCCGGTAGCTGCGAGAACCCTACCACCCGTGGAGAGCAGGGTTCCATCGGCAGCAAGTCGAGTCCCAGCTTGGTGGACGAACGCTCGACTGGTGCCCTCTTCTAGCACGATGTCAGCCCCACCGATGGGCAATCCCGTGACCGAACTCGCAGGATATCCCTCCGATGCGAGCACGATCGTCACGGCATGAGCGTCACGGAAATTCGGTTCCACCGAGGCAAGGGTTCCGGAGGCTGCCGAGTGTAGGAGTTCTGCGAGATCACTTTTGATCAGAGGCACGGTAACTTGGGTTTCAGGATCTCCAAACCTGACATTGAACTCGACTACTCTCGGTGCTCCTTCATCGTCGATCATCAAGCCGACATACAGGCACCCTCTGTACGGATTCGGATCGGCTCTAAGGTAGTGATGCATCGGCTGGACGATCTCCTCCATCACCCGCACACGAACGCTTTCGGTGACGACGGGAGCGGGCGCATATGCTCCCATGCCACCCGTGTTGGGTCCTTCGTCATCATCGAAAACCCGTTTATGGTCCTGACTCGCCGGTAGGCAGACGACGGCTGACTCGTCCATTATGACGAGCATGCTTGCCTCCTCTCCTGCCATGTGTTCCTCAAGGAGAACGAAACCGTCAGACCCGATTGCAGATCGCACTGCATTCTCAGCTTCCTGCCGATCGGCGGTCACTGTTACTCCCTTCCCGCCAGCTAGGACATCACGCTTGACCACCCAAATGGGACCCATGCGATCCAGAGCTTCATCCACATCATCTGTCGAATCGACTCGCAGCACATCGGCAGTCGGGACTCCGACTTTCGCCATCACTCGCTTCGCGTGCTCTTTCGAGCCTTCCAGCATAGCTCCCTCGGCATGTGGTCCGAAGCAATCGATGCCGACTTCCCGAAGTCGGTCGGCCAGTCCCGCGACGAGGGGTGCCTCGGGTCCTACGACCACGAGGTCGACCAGCAGCGACTCCGCGAGTGACACGAGTCCATCGACGTCACCAGAGGAGACATCTTGGTTAATCGCGATCGAAGCGGTACCGGCATTGCCTGGTGCAACATGGACTGCGGCCACCGACGGACTTTCGACCAACCCAATAGCGAGTGCGTGCTCCCTACCTCCTCCGCCTACCAAGAGCACGGTTCTATCCGACATGAGGTGCGGGGCTGCCTCCCGTCACATAATGAATTCCGCAGAACCGATCACAGACCATTGCGCAATTAGATTGGAGACGTGTTTTGGTTTCCTACGCCAAAGAAGATTCAGTAAGGGACTGACTTCAATCCGATTTTGTACCCGAGCATATTCACGCTGCGATGAATCAACGGAGTCAGCACGAGTAGCCCAACCATCGATGGAATGAGAGAATGGCTGCTGATTACCTGATTAGGAAACAGCAGAAGGCCCGCGAGGAAAATCAGTACGGCGAAGGGCAAGGTATCGAGGAGAGGAGCTCGCGATGAGATTTCTCCCTCACGCTTGAGACCGCGGCGGCGCTTGACGAAGGAACCTAGGGAGTCGCCAGTCAGGCAAGCAAGTCCGAGGACGAAACCCATGGTGAATGCAGCGCCCCACTGGCCGCCAATCCAGAACCAATCGGATGTGGATGAGAAGGCGAGGGGATCGATGAACGGACGTTGAGCAGCGAGATCCCTGTCCATCCAAATCAAGTGTGCCAGCATCATCAGCAAGCCGCTCACCAGAGCGCCGCCGAATAAGCCGTTCCAAGTCTTGCCATCACCTAGGACTCGGTGTCCGTCCCTCCAGACGCGCCCGCCATCTATCCGAAATCTAGGCACTCCAATCAAATCTGGCATCCATTTTCCGAACAGCATCGCACCCGTGTTCGCCAAGTACGCTGGCCCGTAGATCATCAAAACCGCGACGACATTGACGATTGCCAGCCCACCAGGGAACACCTCGGCGCTCGTCATCACCCTTGGCGGCGCACAACGGGCGGATGAACCATGCCCCTCGCACCACGCGTACGGGCGCTGGGTTGATGGAGCGGTTGCCGGGTCACACTGGCATGGTGCGGAACCAACGATGCGAATTCCTGCCGGTAATCACGATTGCTTTTCTCATGTTGCTATGGACGGCAACCTCGATTCCAGTCGCTTCCGCCAGTGAGCCGCCCGAAGATGGCTCTAGCATAACCATATCCGATGCGCAGACATGGGATTCTGATGACAATCTGATGGGTAACGTCACCATCACCACGGGAGGCTCACTAGAAGTCTCTGCGAGGATTGCAGTGGGTTTTGGTTCAAACCTATTGGTACAGCCAGGTGGTAGCCTATCCATTGTAGCTGGCGGGGAACTCAACGCAGATGACCCACCCTCTGCACTGCTCTGGCTCGGCTACTCGGAGGAGGCTGACAGATCCGCTTTCAGGGTGCCCACCGAGGATGTCACTGGCTCGTTCGATCTCACCATCCATTCCATGCACGAATTGAGCATGTTCGGATTCACCGCCCACCTATCTGATGGTAGTGAAGAGGAGTTGAACGGATCGAGCCATACCTTCTCCTTTCCGGCTGGCAACGCTGAAGCTTGGATCTCCTTCACCGGATATTCGTTCGGCACCTTGGCAATCGACACCGTGACAATAGATCCGACCGTAGGTCTGGACACGGTATTGCCAGCGGCCGATCTCGATCACCGGAACTGGCGATTGGCGGGAGATCCTGGATTCTCGATTGAGGCCAATGGTGACTTGCTAGTCAATGGTGGCCGGATCATGGGAGCGGATGTCTCTGTGGAAGGAAGCATGAGGATGAGCGGCGGAGTGATGAATAGGACGGGACCGATATCGATAGGGGAGGACGGTTCACTGAATGTTACTGCGGGCATCATCGACGGCAGCCGGACTGATCACGACATTCGGGCAGGAGTCTCCAGTTCCGTGACGATAGATCCCAGCGTCACTAGTAGTGGTGGACACATAGACATCTACGAACGGATTATCGTCGATCAGAGGATCTCCTTCCCAGCCTATGGCGTCAGATACATAGTGACAGGACTCGGTCCTGACGACCGGACATCGAATCCGACCGTCCCCGATATGGATGGGACGTCGTTGGTCGACAGCGGCGGCGAACGGACAATCTCGATTCTGTACGCGAATCGGACCCTGTGGACAGAGGATGCTACAATCACGATCCAAGAGTTCCGTACCGCCTGGAATCCGAATGGAGGACCCGTCGGAGACTACGGTGGGGACGAATCACTCTCATTCGACCAGATCCACCAGTACGGCGGCTCGATGCCGATGTTGACAGTCTCATCAATCGAACCAGAGACAAACATCGGGAATTCTGGTAAATCCATCGAAGTCGAGGTTCGGGTGAGCAACAGCGGTCTCGCCGCCGCACATGTCGGATTGAAATGCACAATCGATGGCACGGATGACGTCGCTGATGTCGGCGGATTCCCCGAGATTCTGGTACCGGCGGACGGGACCGCCACCACGACTTTCCGATGGTCGTATGCAGAAACCGGCTCGGCCGCGCTCTCATGCGGAGTCCTGACTCCTACCCAACTCATCGACGAGAACGCTTGGGGAGGCGATGCGATCGTCAGTGATCCCGTGGCGTGGGTGGAGCCCGTGGAAGAGGAATCTAGCGCCTTGGCATTCGTGCTAGCAACCCTATTCGGGGTCGCCCTTCTCACCGGATGGCTGATTCAAACTCAACGAAGGAAGGGTGGGGATTCAAAATCCGATGTGGCCGAGGAAACGATGCTGACAGAAATCGCTGATGACGCCGACAAGCACCGGGATTTATCTGAGTGAGATTCCGTTGATGGCGAGAGGTTTGAGAATCAACTCAATCCTTGAGAATAGCGCCTTATCAGCAGCTTGCGCGCTGGAACTCCTCGTAGTCGGGATCGTCCTCGGCACCGGGTTCAGAGTGCTGCTCTCCCTCGATATCCTCCCAGAGGTAAGTGCCGCTCTCGCTCACGGTAGTTGCCGAGCCACCTGACCAAGGTGGGTTTTGGGTGACCTCCACCGTGAAGGTGTAACAACCGAATCCATGCTCGTCCCATTCGTCCTTAGGGAAGTAGAGGAGTTGCAGTGTGTCATCCGTGGTCGATCCATCCAGAATCATCGCTGAGGTAGACTGCCCTATCGTGCCACTGCCGTTGCCATACGCTCCATCCGCCGAATCCCAAGTCGCCGCATGCCCGCTCACAGCAATCGTCGGGTAGGCTATGATCGGATCGCTCGAATCTGCGTGGGAAATCGAAGCGTTGATCCAATACTTCGCACTAATCGGCAGTGGCGCCGATCCAGCGTCGTCGCTTGAGAGAGCACGGCCGACGGCGATTTCCAGATAGACGCCACGAACACATCGGTTCTTGCCCGCCTCGCAATCGGAGTTCTCATCGAAGAGCGCCGTCATCTTCTCATCGACGTCGTCCACCGTTCTGGTCATCTTGTACGGATCTAGATGGATACGGCCAGCATCCGAGCCAGGCACCTGTACCTCGACTGTGTAGTTGGCGTATGTAGTGGTCCCACCGGACACAGAGACTGCGTTTCCTGAGTAGAAGTCCTCCACCGCTAGAGCCAGAATTCCGTACGCACCTAGCATATCGCTTCCATCCATCGACATGGAATGGGACTGGCTGTGCACCGAGGAACCGCTCTGAAGGACATTGACATGCACATCTCCCGATGTGAAGGCAGATCCAGTCAGTCCCACCGAATGCCGGATTGTGAGTGATACTGTAGATCCATCCTCAGCATATGTCGCATCCGTAATCGATGTCGATCCGCCGAAATCCATACCCCCAACGTATGGGATGCCAGCGAGAAGGAGGTATGCAACTCCAAGCGTTACCCATTGGCGACTGGTCAGCATGTCGCTGTCAGAAGTGGCGACCGTGTGACGCTTCGCGAACCAGAAAGAAGCTCCATATGCTGCGAGAGTGCCGACTCCAGAGAATGCAGGCAATTCGGACATGAAAATCATCGACACTACGCCGATTAGTCCGGTGACGATAGCGAGAATTCTATCAGTTCCGCCGCCACTGGCCGGTGAATCCTCAACCGCACGCTCCAGTAATCCTGTGCCGGCCGTCGCCTCTTCCGCGACCTCTCGGACGTCGCTGTCGACATCCTCGGCTTCGTCGCTTAGATCTCTCGTCTTCGCCTTCTCAAGGAGTCCACCGTCCATGTTCACACCCGGATATGCGAACGATACCTGACTTCGGCGAGCATATCAATCCAATGCCCAGTAGGTTGCTAGAGGCGCCCGTTGGCGCGTCCCGTCAGAACAGCGGAGGCGATGCTTCGAGGGGGGGTGCACCGTCCTCCCACTCGCTTCGGCTACGGGCAATTGCCGCAGCGGCCAAGCCTGCCATCATCAGTGTGACCTCAAAACCGGGCAGGTAGACACCTCGGATGTAAATCGTAATCATCTGGACCTGATAGTTAGGCAGGCCCTCCGTTCGGACCGAGTACTCCGATGTCGCCTTGAACTGGAGTTGGTGGTACTTGTCTGACCAGCCCTGCTTCTTCGGCGTCCGCATCATAACACGGACGCTGTCCGGTGGGGCTTGGGCGTCAATCTCGGTGGAGACCTGCGGCAGGCTAATCTGGAAATCATCCTCCTCCAACTGCTCGCGGTTCTGGATATCAATGTTGAATCGGTCGAACGCGTTGCCGTCGTTGTAGACTTTGAAGACGAAGACGTAGTCGACTTTAGGTCGCAACTGCTTGAACGGCTCCTCGGCCTCAACACGGAGACGACTGAACTGCTTGATGACGACCATCACATTGACGATCTTCGGGGTAGCGGTGCCAACCGGTACGCCGTTGGCGCTGTCAACGGTGGCGGTGATGGAAATCGTCCGCTGCCCTTCGGCCATCCTCTGATCCCCTCTGACCGTGACTTCGAAGGTCTGCTGGTCGCCAGGGCCGACGGTCGCCGAACCAGGTGCGGCAACGGCGAGGCCACCTGCGGTCACGGTGATACGGACGACCTCAGAGTATGCGGTCGGATTGGTCAGGGTGCAGTAGGTGGTGCCGGTCCGAGGGTCGCCCGGTGCGACATCAATCGGGATGTTGCTCGGGGAGCAGACGATACCGATGTCGGGGTTTGGCGATGCACCTTGTGCGGCAGCGTAGCCGCTACCAGCCATGAGGCTGCAGAAGTATACCATGCATAGGAGACCCACCATCCTGATCGTTCGCATACGGTCCAACTCGGAGCGTAGGTGGTAAGCGTCCCTATTTCAGCGTTGGCGCGATACGGCCGGAAAGCCCTACGGGCTCAGAGAGCGCCTAGAAGGTCATCTTCCAAGTCATCCAATGCGTAGTCGCTGAAGTCATCGTCTCCGGCGAGTCGACGACTGAGGATGACGGCTACGATCATTATCAAGACGAGGGACGTACCTACCCCAGCTGCGGGAATGGCCCACGCTGGAAGCGATTCAATCGCCACCGCTGACTGCGGCTTCTCGGTGGTGTCGAGATTGAACACCTCCTCTATGCGGTATGACGAGTCGAAATCACTCTGGATTCGGAAGCGGATCTCCCAATCCCGAGTGGCGATGTTGGAAGACGCGTTCACATCAACAGACACCGTCTCTCTACCATCGGTCTGCAGCGCCGCTCCCGAACCACCCGAAAGCTGGAAGGTAAGACCTGCCTCCTCTAATCCACTCCTGTTCAGTATCTCGATCGAGTAGCCATCAGGCCCATTGCCACGATTCTCAACTTCTATGAGGACAGTGCTGTCGCCTTCTGCGGGAATAGTCACGAACTGCGTCTGTACCGTCATTGACCACTCGGCGTACTGCTCAACGCTAATCACGAAGGAGTCATTGTCCTCTCCACACCACTGGCAGGGAACGCCGTTGAACGATGAGACGCTGGCCACCACCTCGGCGTCGAAGTTGGCCATTGGTGTCCCAGGGTCGGCTGCGAAGATAATCTCGAATGATGCATCACTTCCGGGCGGGACGTTGACGCTCTCTGGTGCCGCCGAACTCAACCCATTAACGGTCACCTCGATGCTCACCTCCTCGGTATAGACCGTCGGATTGTCGACAGTGCAGGTCGCCGTCGTGGTCCGAGATGCGCCTGGCCCGACATCGATTCTCATCTGATCGGGAGAGCAATCGATGGTAGCGGAGGGATTGACGATCTGACCGCTCACCGATGGCGCTGCAAGCAAGAGCATCGACATCGCGCACCACCACGCGAAGCGTCCCATCAGAGTTGCTGTGACCAAGCGACCGTCAAGACCGTTGCGCCGATTCAGTGGGTCAAGATGAGAGCCAACATTCATCCAATCCAGCGGCCAGCGCATGGTTACGGGCCCGTAGCTTAGTCTGGTCAGAGCGCCTGGCTCATAACCAGGTGGTCGTCGGTTCAAATCCGTCCGGGCCCATCAACAAAAGCCTCGATCGAATATCGATTCAAATGCCCATCCTCTGGCGAACCAAGGATTCGCATCCATCCCTCGCCGACTCTGGTACAAACACCATCACATCTTGGGTAGGTTGGCTGATGGCCCTGATGACGGCAGAGGCGTCGGCGATGTCCCGACCATCCTCTAATCTGATGCCGCCGTCGTAGGGTCGGTATCCAAGATTCGAGACCTTCGCTACTATCAAATCGTGCTCTGGCTCGCCGCCCGAAGAGCTAATCTCGGCTGAGAGTTGGGTCATCATGGATTGGGCGAGGTCAGCATCCATGCCATCAACCCTGAGCCGTTTGTGGAACCCAGATCGACTGGTTAGCATCGCGCAGAGATTGCTCAGAGTCTTATCATTGGCATCGCGCCACGACTCCACTGCAGCGAGCACCGTCGCATCGGTTAGTTCGAGATAGGCAGCAGGAGCCAACTCATCATCCAACAGCATTGAGCGGATAGGACCCTCGATTTCCAATTCCCCCTCGATGGCCAGTTCTCTCGCGCGCGCGAGCGCACGCCTCTGGTACTCAGCCGTAAGGACGTTCAACTTGTGGAAATAGACGAGATGATACATGTGCCAACGCGTCAGCAGATAAGCCTCCACTGCAGAGATGCCATTGGATGCGAGCACGAGAGAGCCATCCGCATGAATTCGCATCGCCCGGAAGAGGCGATCGACATCGTACACCCCGATCGCGGCACCGGTGAACAGTTGGTCACGGAGCAGATAGTCTAGACGATCGATGTCAATCTGGCTGCTGACCATGTCGTGTAGCACCGATGGATCGGCACGACCATCGATCAAATCGAACAGCCGTTGCAGACCAGAAGGTCCAATCAGGCTGAGAAGCACCTTTCGCAGGTCGTTCTCAGGATCCTCCATGATGATTCGGGCCCACTTCTCATGTCCGTGGTGACGGGCGAAGACATCGCGGCTCTCTAGGATGTGGCTGAATGGGGGATGTCCGATGTCGTGTAGGAGCGACGCGTATCCCACCAGCCTCGCGTCTCCTCTGGATATAGTGCCCGGGTGCTGCCTCTCCATGTGGTCGAGCAGCCTTATCGAGAGGGCATAGGCGCCGAGGGAATGTGAGAATCTGGAGTGGGTTGCGGATGGGAAGACATAGTGACAGGTGGACAGTTGCCGGATGTTGTGGAGACGCTGGAAGGTTCGGGTGTCGACCAGTCGTTTGACATCGTCCGTGAGAGTGATGTCACCATGGATGGGGTCCCGGATGACTCGTTGCAGGGGCCGGCTCGGCACCGCCCCCCAAACCATTGGTTCCCTGCCAGTCATGCAGCCCGGTAATGACTCCAGAGCATGAATCCGTCGTCGATGCAGACTGCTGCTTCCAAGCCGATGGTAGAGGATGCCTTGGATCCGAATCAATCGGAGTCTTCTAGCCGCTCCATGAGGTCGGCCTTCCGACCGCCAGTGGAAAGGCCTCGATCTCGCAGAGACGACTTCAGTTCAGCGACCGTCATATTGGAACGATCAGATTCCGGGCCGCCGGTCGATTGCAGATCGGATAGGGATGTCGGCCTAGAGGGCCATTCCGAATCTCCGGCTGCGGTCTGGAGAGAGACGCGATTCATACCCAGAGCACCTCTGATTCCGTCGTCGGTAGAGCGATGGAGCAGCGTCAGCAGAGCGACGACGAACAGCAGCAAGACCATCGAGAGGAGAGATAGGATGCTGACCAGTGAAATGGCTCTCACGGCCAACTCCTCGATTAGGGGTTCAGATCCCATCACATGTATGTGCACAACCGAATTGGTGGACGCATTGACTCCGCTGATTGACCTTAGGATGATAGTGTGATTTCCCTCGACCTCGACCTCTGGCAATTCTTTCAGACGGTCGACGAGCATAGTGTGAGAGACCGATACCTCTGAATCCCCCGAAGAGAAGTCTGGATGGTCCATCCATGTGTCACGCATGTCCCAAGTGCGCCATTGGACCTCTACCGGTGAGCCTTGCAAGGCGAAGTCGATGGCACCCCCAGGCTCGACATGGACCTTGTCGTCGACACCCGGCTGTGAGGCCAGAGTGACATTGAGAGACGTATCGAGGCCGTAGACTCTGTTCGCGGCCTCCATCACCGAAGGAAGCGAGTTGACATGGCCGTGGCCGTAGACGTTGTTCTGCCGATTCTTCGGAATCAGGTCCTCAGCGCATGGCTCGTTCTTGAGCATGTAGTGGCATTGCCTGTAGGTTGAGTTCTCCTGCATTATGTTGCGGATGTCGAACGGTGACAGGTCCGGATTAGCTTGGTACATCAGAGCCGCCACGCCTGCAGCCCCAGGTGTCGCCATACTCGTACCTGACTTGCTGGTGTAGCCGGTTTCGGTGTTGAAATCCGGCGCCATCACATTCGATCCGACGAAGGCGATATTCGGCTTGATTCTCCCCTCCTCGGTAGGCCCTTGACTTGAGTATGCGGCAATACCGGTGTCCTTGTCGAGCGCACCGACGGTGATCACATCCTCCGCGCTTCCTGGAGTTCCAATCTGGGCAGAGATAGCGCTGTTGCCCGCGGCGATGAAGAGCGCTATTCCCTCGGCCATCATGCGGTTGCCCATCCTGTTTACCGACTCCTCCTCCTCCGAGGTCCATTCGATCAGTCCTGGGCCGCCGAGCGACATGGTCGCGGCTCGGATGTTGAAGTCGTGCTTGCGTTCGACCGTCCACTCCATCCCAGCCATCACGGTGGCGAACGACCCTGACCCTCCCGAATCCAGCACCTTGACGCCCACGAGTTGGGCTTGTGGCGCGACTCCGACATGGTCGAATTCGGGTGCTCCAGTACCAGCGGTGATGCCAGCGCAGTGAGTACCATGACCTTGGTCATCGTATGGATGGACCTCGGTGCCGTTCCGCAGTGAGGCGTTGTTGACCGCATCGTAGAAGGCGATGACCTTCGGATCGAAGGTCGAGTTGTCGTCGTCCAAATCGTCCAGACCGGCGTGGTCACCATCGATTCCGGTGTCGATGACGGCGACCACGGAACCAGCTCCCGTGTAGCCGGTCTCCTCCCATACATCCGGAACGCCATGGATGCCGACGACCTCCTCCATCTGGATCGTCAGCCTCCCATCTAGTTCCACTAGTACTACTCCTGGGAGGTTCGCCAACTCGTCGAGGTAGTTGACCTCAACGCTGCCGGCAATAGAGTCTATCAGGTGGTATCGCCATTGGACGGAAAATCCGACCTGTTCCTCCAGCAGTCGCTCGTCTTCTTCGGTCGGAGTGTGGTCGAAGTCGACGATGACAGAAATCGCGCCATCCTCGTCGACCCATCCTCCGCCTCCGCCTCCAGCGGCTGCGATGTGGATTGCATCATGAATGCCATCGCCGTCGCGATCCATCCCGGTATCGAGCCACCAAGCATCCGGATTGGGTGTTTCGACTTGGTTGGGATCGAATCCTGCACTGGCCAGTGGAACCATAAGCAAGGCGACCACCAGCAAAGGAGTGAGCAGCCGAAATCCGGTTCGCTCGCGATCCGTCATGATTGCCCCTCATATCGCTCCGTTTTCAAAGCGGCGGTCGTTCGCTTCCGACAGCGTGAAGCGCATTGGGTGACCACGATCGCGTATGGAATGGGCCGATGGCCTGACTGGGCTCGGGCGATTCTCCGGTCTAGAACGATCGTCTCTGTCCAGACCCGCCTTCTTTCTGGTGGCGGTCATCACGAGCATTTCGATTCTGCCAGCGATGGCTTTGGCCGCCGAGACAGAGGCGATGGAGGTGGCGACGCCAATCTACACAGAGGGCGACTGGTTTGAGTACGCCGGCTACGACGAGAGCGTGGTCGCAGAATTGGCCGAATTCGTCGCGAATGGCACCACTCCGATCGATGTCGATCTGAACTGGTCGACGCCTCTGCGTATCGAGCATCTTGCGAGGTCTGACTGCGAAGCGGTTGGCTGGAGTGGCCAGTGTATATCCGCTCGCATGACGCACGGTCTGAACGCCACGGTACGCTGGCCCTCTGGGACCAGTGGTTACGCGAATGACACGATGATGATCAACGTCACTCTGGAGGTCTCCATTCAGGAGCCGGCCGATCGACGATCCTTCATGTCAATCAGGGAATCGAACCAAATCATCCAGGCGTGGTTCAAGGCTGGAGGTGAGGACAGCCTCCTAGAGTTGGAGGTGACCTCATCGGAAATCTGGGAGCGTAGTGGTGATTGGCCACCGAACATAGTTGAGGACAGTGTATGGGTGATCGAAGAGAGCATACACCGGGATTCGATCCTGCGTAGCAGAATGAATGGTGGGCCTTGGAATGAGACGGATCGAGATCTGAACGAGAGCAGCACCTCGACTTGGCGATCGAATGGCACAGCGATGGTACACACCGGCTGGGATTCTAGTGTCGAGATGCGAGCGATGAGGATTCGAATCGAGCCGGTCTCAGCTGGTGAATGGACCGAACTCCTCCTCCACACCGAGGGCTATCCGATTTCGACCACGACCTATGAGGGAGGGGCGCCAAGCTCGAGTCTCATCCTGCTGAATCACAGTTACAGAACCGAACAATCGGTTGATGTGGTGGTCTCCGGACGCGGCTTAGGAATGATGGGCTGGCTGTCCATCCTGCTAGGAGTCGTGGTCGTCTCAGCACTGGCTGTCGCGACGGTTCGCGTGAGCAAGAGGGTGACCGATAGCGGGATTGGGTCAAGCGGATTGCCCAAACATGTCCTCGACTCCATCGCTGGTGCGGTGGGAGGGGAAGTCTACGAGGAGTTACGTGGTGCTCGGAAAGGGGATGAAACAGAAGGGGGAGATGCCTCCGATACTGAATCAGAGACGGATTACTCGGGTGGCATCCTCGCCATGGCCAAGAATCGAATCGAGCCGGATGAGGAGACCCTCTCTAGCTTGCCGTCTGATGATTTCGCCAACGGCTGAGCCCTCAATGGTTATTGTCGCCACCCCACAATAGTCGAGACCGGTAGTTTCGTTGCCGTGGCATACGACAACTCCGTGTGACGCCCAATCTATCTCGGTCGGAGTCCAATCCATTTTATTTCCCGCATCTAGGGTCACATTCACGCCGTTGAGAGATTCTATCTCCAAGGTCACGTTGGAACCTTCGTGGAAGAGGATAAGATCGTCGGATAGAATCGATTGGTTTGCAACATCTAGTAGTATCACATTGGCCACGAATTCCGAACGGACCCCAGTCGTGGTCTGATTCAGGGTGACCACCACTTCGACGGTCGATGCAGTCACGGCAGCTCGCTCGACGCTGTGCAGCCGGAACTCACCCACTATCCCCTCGGTTCCAATCTCGTTTGTCCACCAGTAGAGGTCAGCAGCGATGGCGTCGCACCACCAATGCGATTCAAGGACTTCGTCTCCTTCTGTAGTAGTGAGATTCCCTACCTCCGGACAGTCAGCATGGCTGACGGGTGGGGTGGAAGGGGAGGCTAGTTCGCTTCTCGTGTCCCGCTCCTTGATCTCGGGCTCGGGCGAGAGGTCCATAGGTCCACCATCACCACTGAGTTGGCTCGTCTCGGTGTACGCCATGCTCCAGACATCCTCCGGTCGCATGGGGAAATCGTAGAGCTCACGCGGCGGATCATAGGTACGATGGTCGTCGAAGTCAGCGATGTCAATCGTCAGTATAGTGAACCGAAAGTCGAGATCGAGTGATCGGAAGACGCTGACATAGGAGAGATCGCTGACCCGCTGCTTTCGGGTTTCGGAGAAGTCGATTAACAGCGTACCCGGGGCGAGGAATCCTGTGTTGGGCTCCGGGAAGGTTCCCGGTCCGCTGACCGAAGCGACAATCTCGACGGTGTACATCGGTGTCTGTACCCCTTCGACATCCTCGATATCGATGGAGGTGACCTCCATCATCGCTTGGCCGGTTATGGCCCCGATTGTCGCACCATCTAGATCGGGAGTGTCCGCGACGACGCTGGTGGCGTCCAATGTGGCATCATAGACCCACCTGTCGCCCACGCGCCACGAGGGGACCATAGCAATCGCAGCAGGTATCGTGACATTGGCATCATCGCTCTGATTCCCCCCCCCATCGATCGACTCGGCCATCATGATCGAGTCGCCACTGGTCACCAGTAAAGGGGGGGATACCACAGAGGTTGGAGCGATGGCTGAGAGCGGCGCGAGCAAAATCATGCAGACGCATAGGAACAGGGCGGACGCTCGACCCACGGCACCGCGACGGCGTAGGGCATTCATCAGCCCGTCGGGCGCACGAAGCCTACGGTGTCGGTCGCGGCCCCAATGTTCATTCGCACGCCAAGCGGTCAAGCGGCCATGACGAAGATGTGGGTGATGTTCCTCACCTCGCTGCTGCTCGTATCGATGATGAACCTCTACGCGGAGATTCGAGAACCGGACATCATCGGCATAGACGAACTGCCCAATTTCACACGAGAAACTGTGAAGGTGGAAGGGACGCTGACGAGTTACGTCCGAGATCCGTATGATTCCGGGGATGACAGGATTGACCTTCAGGTGCAAGATGGATGGAAGGTGGTCAAGGTCAGATGGTACGAAACCGGACGTACCGAGGATGTCCCGCCAATCGGATCGAAGATCATCGTCGAAGGAGAGGTAGTCGAGTGGAACGGACGGCTCTGGTTGCAAGCGAGTGGGTTGGGATCGGTGTTCGTCAAGCCCGGCGAGATCGCACCCCCTACTGGCGTCAGCCTGACCGAACTCGCCCTCAACGCCACTGGATTCGAAGGAGCGTCAGTTCTAGTCGAGGGATTCATCGGAGATGTATTGCAACCTAACCTGACTCGTCAGACCCTTTCGATTATGGACAATCCATCCTACTCCAACGCCGATCATGTACTCTCGATGAGAGTCGAAGGGCGCGTTGATTCTTGGTCCGAATCAGGTAGCCAAGTCCGCGTACGTGGTTGGCTACAATTCGACGAACGGTCATATCGATGGCAGCTGTTCGTGCAAGGAGGTGAGGTCCAGATCCTGAATGCCGCAGGATCGAAGGGGCTCTCCTGGGCAGCGGATTCGAAGACTTGGACATACGACATCGGGAAGCATGTCACCATCCTTGGAACCGGCGCGGCAGATGCTGATGGGTGGGTTATCAACGGCCCTACCGAAACCGACTCGATCTGCCTCCTTC
The DNA here is from genome assembly GCA_964585295.1 of uncultured Candidatus Poseidoniales archaeon. Lineage (GTDB taxonomy): Archaea > Thermoplasmatota > Poseidoniia > Poseidoniales > Thalassarchaeaceae > CAUZSY01. The sequence continues at coordinate 84,973 of CAZPCY010000005.1, forward strand.
CATCCTCCAACGCCACTTCGAGCGACATCGTTGGGGTCTCCAAGGCGTGGTCTGGAAGGTTGGTCTGGGATGACATCGAGCAGAGCATCTGCCTAGATGCAGGACACGACCCGTTGCTTCTCAATCCCGTCGCGACAGCTGGAAGCGATGCGACCCCAATAGGCAATGTGGCTCTGGATCCGTTCCGGTATGTCAACGGAACATACGAATTCGAGGGATACATCACAGATCCCATCTCGCCTGACTACGACAAAGGATACTTGGCAGATGGGCCGGATTACTTCAGCCGCTCTGCTAAGATCCGCTTGGTCCTAATCGGTGAGAGGACCGGGTGGATCGAAGCGGGTCAGAAGGTTCGAGTCAATGCCACCGTGATTTGGGATACGGCAGACGCTCGTGTAATCATCGAGGCTCGTTCGATGAACCTGACAGGATCGACTCCTTCACCCACGGCGCTCGAATGGGGAGGAGGCTTCGATGCATGGCGATGGGATGTCGGAAAGAGAGTCTCGATCCATGGCATCGTCAACGAGAGCGCAGACGGATCTCTCTGGATTGAGCGAAGTGGCAGCGATGAGCGGGTCTGCTTGCTCGGAGATGGAACCGAAGCGAGCCAGTTGGCGGGAACGAACCAGACTATGGAATGGATCGGTAGGTTGGTGACCACGGACGACCTGAAGGACAACGAGGCGATGTTCTGCCTCGATCGTCGCTGATGAGGGACTTCGCCGTAGGATGGTTCAGAACGGAGGTGAATTAAGGTGGACCCATTCTTGGTCGACTTCGCTTGGTTCATAGGATCGTTCCTCTTTGGTATCGCACTAGGTTGCATGACCGGACTGATTCCCGGCTTCCACGTCAACAATGTCGCACTGATCGCGCTGTCGATGTCACCTATAGCGGTGGGGATTGGCATCCCACTGAACGCCGTGGCGGGGATTATCGTTGCATGCGGAACCGTCCACACATTCCTCAACTACATCCCCAGTGCCTTGGTCGGCGCTCCCGATGGGGATACGGCGCTTGCACTGCTACCCGGACACAGGATGCTGATCTCCGGGCAGGCTGCGCAAGGTGTGGCTTACTCAGCCAGAGGATCGCAGATGGGGATGCTGCTCAGCGTCCCGTTACTAATCGTCGCTCGGCTGCTATTCGGGAGCAACCCTGGACTCGGCCTCTACGAGGCGAGCAGGGATGTCCTTCCTTGGTTGCTTCTCATCATCTCGACATTCCTGATAATGACCGAGACCACAAGGCTGCCATGGCCCCTATGGATGCAGCGAGCGACATCGAAGTTGCGCTTCGAGTTGCCCAAGCCCATCGAGTTCTCGATCCCATTCGGTCGCGTCAGATTGCATCGACGATGGGAGGCACTCGACCTCCGATTCGGGAATGCGAGCCGCGCCTGCGGGATGCTGGTCGCGACGGGATTCTTCCTGCTCTCAGGATTCTATGGCTGGGCCGTCTTCGAACTTCCCGCCAGGTCGCCTGTCGGGATGCCGTCGGCGACCCTGCTCATGCCGGGGTTGGCTGGACTCTTCGGAATCGCCAACCTGATCGACATCTACGTCACGACCTCGGAGATGCCTCCTCAGGAGCCAAACTGGGAAATGCCGGACATGAAGCCCTTGGCGGTCCCGACCTTTCTTTCGGCGGTGGTATCCTCAGTGATGGCCATTCTGCCCGGCATGACCGCAGCGCAAGCGACGGTTGTTGTCATGTCGGCGAGAAACGTCTGGGGCAGTCTCACAGATCCGAATTACATCCCGGCCGACTTTGAATATGGACCGGGGATGCGGGATTACCCCGGCAGACAGGCAGCAATCGCAGTCGCTGGAGCCGCCGCAGCCACCGCGCTCCCGGCACAATCGTCTACAACAACACTCGCAGTCAAAGAGAGGCCTAGCAACGTGCCCACGACGGTGGAGAAGAACGCCGCCGACCCACCCAACAACGAAGGGATGGTATCGAAGGATGAATCGCGATCCCAGCGGAAGTGGATCCCATGGTCAATTGGGATTCTCGCGACCCTTCTTCTGACCGACGCATTGGTATCTCAGGAGTACCGATGCAGCGAGGAGGATTTCGGTGCTCCAATCACCATCGAAGGCGTCACGATTCAACCAACTCGAGAGGTGTGCGGAATGGTATATGTTGAAACCTCCTTGGGACTCGATGCGGAATTCCAAGCGGTGCTGATGATACTCATCCAAGTGACTCTCTTGCTCGCCCATCTGCTTGACCTCGGTGGCGTCCTCGCTAGAAGATTTGGAAACTCTAGAACACCCTTGGAATCCGCTTCGACAGTCGCTGCTACAGAAATGCGGGAGGTCTCCTCAACCTCATTCTCAGACGACGATATGGCGCTGTTCGAAGCGGCCAAGAGCGAAGCTAGGGAGGCAGCCGAGACATCACCCGACCTCGATCTGGATGCACATTCACAGAAGCAGGACCTAGAGGTCATCGCGGTCCTGTCGAGCGTCAACACCGCCGTGACCGTGATGGTCCTCGGTTTCCTCTACATGGTCGGCAGACCTCGATCAGGTGCCGCCCTAGCACTCAACATGATGTATCCAATCGACATTTGGAACACCTACGAGCCGCCGGCAGATTTCATTCGACTCCTAGCGATTACCATAGGAGCCGGACTCATCGCAGTCCCATTGATGATGAAGGTTGGCAAAGGGATGCTGAAGCTGCACGAATTAATCCCTCTTCGCGCCATGGTCGGATCAGTCATCCTGTTCGTGACCGCTCTTGTCTGGTTCTCGACCGGATGGATCGGAGTGGGCACCCTTCTGATTGGGACACTGATGGGTTTGATGCCACCTAGAATCGGAATTCGGCGCTCTCACGGCATGGGAATCATCCTAGTGCCGATTATGGTCTACACCTTCGCGGCCCAGTTGGACGGATTCGGCTTCATCTGAGCACGACATCCAACGGATGTCGTCGATGCACTCAAGGTCGGCGGCTCTCCGTCCCTCCCGGGTGACCCGATGGCCAACCTCCGCCTCTGCCTCGCGCTGACGAGCTTACTTCTCCTTTCCATCGCCTTGGCTCCGTTCTCCACTTACGAAATAGACACCGCACGAAATGATGGTCAGGTGGCATTGCAGAGCAATGAGCCGGATATCAATGGAGCAACCTCGACTCGATCGACTGCATGCAGTGGAACAGTCTGCTTGTCGGAGATTCTCATCAATGCGGTAGGAGGTGAGACGGACGCTCCCGGCAGCGATCACAAGCAGGGGGAATGGGTCGAGATACACAACTCTGGTACTCAGGCCGTGGACCTGTCATCCTGGAACTTGGAGGACCACTACCAACGATCACTGAGCATCGACACGACGCGCGTCCATCTACCGGCTGGGGCAACCGATGTCGTGCTGGCGGCAGGTGACTACATCGTGATTGCTCGCAACGGAGTGGACGGCGGTTGTGGGCTCTGCCTGAAGAACAGCAACGGCGAAGTGACCCTGAAGGACGGCTCAGGAGCAGCCGTAGACAGCGCCACCTGGACGACATCTCCCAGCGAAGGGAAGACGGCTATCCGAGACCCTTCATCCTCGACTGCCGATTGGGTGGCATCAGCAGCCAACACACCAGGTGTAGCGAACAGTGGCAACGCGACGCCAATCCCCACGGTTGACACTGGTGTCAGAATTCGGGAGATCCTAGCCGACCCAATGTGGACGAACGACAACTCTACCTGGCCGGGCGGGGAGTGGTTTGAGGTCCACAACGAAGGCAACGAAACCGTCGACCTCAACGGATGGTATGCGGTCGACGGCAGCGGCAACAACATATCGTTCAACGAGACACATCTGATCGAACACTCGAATGGGACGACGATCGAGCCCGATGGACGGAGGGTGATATCGATTGGCTCACACGGCACTTATGGAGTCCTGAACAACGGCGGCGACACCATCGATTTGCACCTCGCCAACGGGTCCATCGCCGATCGAGTCGCGTACAGCTCGGTCACCTCCGGCAGGTCGATCGTCACATCTGGCAACTCGAGTTGGACGACGGCACTTTGGCCGACTCCCGGGGAAGTCGACGCGTTAATCGTAAACGGCAGCAGCGACCTCTCCCTGAACGAAGTTATGGCGAATGCGACGAACCACGACGCGACATTCCCCGAAGGAGAATGGATCGAGGTGCGGATGGCCCTCAACTCATCCTCCACCGTCCCGCTCTCCGGTTGGACCGTTCGCACCTCCACTGGTGGATCCATCCCAGCCAACCAACCGGCCAACTGCACCTGCCAAATTGGAGGCGCAGTCGAAATGGCAGCTGGCGACTTCGCCGTCATCTCGACGAACGGAACCGGCGCCGAGATGGTCTGGAGCGGGGATCTGCTCTCACTCGTCAATCCGAATGGGGTCATCGTACAGACAATGGATTGGAGTTCGTGGATCCCGGAGAATCGAACTCTGGTCCCCTCTCTTCAGTGGACTGGATTATGGCTGCTTTCCGAGAGCGCGACTCCTGGCGCCGCAAATCCCGGTCAGGACGGAGGTGTGGTCAACGACGATTTTGAGGTGAGGATAAGTGAGATATTCCCTAATCCATACGGCAACGACACCACGGCCGCACCAGGTGGTGAATGGGTCGAGGTTGTGAACCAAGGAAACGACACCATCGACCTGACCGGCTGGACCATTCGCGTAGGAGGGACCATTCGGATTGATTCAGACTCAATCATCGACGCCGACCTCAACCTCGAAGGTGGAGAACATCTGACCGTCTACGTCAATCTCTCTAGCGCATGGCTGACCAATCGACAGGGGACCGTTACACTGCGGGACCCGACCTCGACCGATGTGCACGCCATCACCTATGCAGGCGCTCTCCCCAACGCCTCTCTCGTCGCCGACCCGCACGATGAGAACGCCACTTGGGTGCACTCTCCACACCCATCCCCGGGCAACGCCAATCCAACCTTCGACGACCCTTACACGGGCGCAAGGACGGTTCATATCACTGAGGTGATGCCTCAGTGCTCGCCGGAGGATCAAGACGCTCCATTGACCGGCGAGTGGGTAGAACTGAACAACAGTGGCGATTCTACGGTGAACCTCTCTCGCTGGTCGCTTCTTGACGGCGATGGCACTGGACTGCTCATCCAGCCCGGGGCGCTTTGGAACCAGACCGACCTTTTGCTGGGCACCGGCGATCGGGCGGTAGCCATAATCCCCGAGTCATTCCTCGACAACAGCGGTGATAATCTCGCTCTGCTGGATCCCGATGGAATAGCCACTGATCAACTGCAATGGTCTGGCAGCGATGACTGCGACTCTCTGGAGCCGAACAATCAAGGCTGGATGGAGGAGACCGACTGGGCAACACCCGGTGAATCGAATCCGAGACCGGTACCGTGGGACGGCGAGACCAGCGTTCGATTCTCTCGATTGATGGTCGAGGAGGTCTATGAGCGCGATCACGACTGGCTCGAACTGGTCAACCATGGCGAATCACCCGTCCAGATGGACGGTTGGAAGATCTCGCGAAACCGATCAACCGCCGAGCCGTGGATTAGCATCTTCCGGGAATGGACCATCCCCGCAGGACAGACGCTCATCCTGACAGGTGACCCGGATGCTTTGTGGGAGGATGCGCGAATCGCTGCTACCGATGGAGATGTCGCCCTGAATAACATGCCCTTCCTGCCGGATGGAGGGGGGGCGCTGCAACTCATCGCTCCCAATGGAACCGTCGTTGACGCGGTGGTCTATGGCACCGGCGAGACAGGGATTGAGGGTTGGACTGGGCCCTCTATATCCAATCCACCGAATGCCGAGCGAGAGGGTCTTATCATGATGAGAGGAGATGGCTGCGATGAGATGCCAGACACCGACTCCGCAGCGGACTGGGAGATCAGATGGCTGCGGATGGGTTCGAGTCTTTTCTGCGGGGACCCTACCTTCACGAGCAGCGGAACCCTGACCCCCGCCATCGGCCCGGAGGAAACCTTGGGTCAACTCCTAGACTGGCTGGGTGCGACCGAATCTAGTCTGCATGTCCATCTCTACGAACTCGCTTCGCCGGAACTGACCGAGGCGCTCGTCGATCTCGCACAGAGTGGAGTCGAGGTTACGATGTTGCTCGAAGGGGAGGTATACGCTAGCGAATCCACGAAGAAGCGGCAGCGCGGCTATGCATCGCTTGTCGCCGACGCAGGCGGGACGGTTCTCTGGATGGCGGACCCCCCGACCGGCACCTCGCCCGCCGCGCCCTACGCGTTCATCCACTCCAAGGTAGCCGTTCGCGATGGCAACTCGGTCTGGATCTCATCAGGCAACTGGAAGAGGACCAGCCAACCCCTAGACGGTGATCCGGGAAACCGTGAATGGTCGTTGTACATCGACTCGGTAGAGGTGGCGACCAATGTGCTGCAAAGGATGTCATGGGACGAGGACTCAGGGCACCTGCATGTCGTCGAATGGAGTGACTCACATCCTTCCTTGGGCAGACCGTCATCATGGGATCAAGAGCAGGCGGAGCCGAGCCGAGCCACAGCACCGGCGAATCCGGTATCCTTCGATGGCTCCTTCAGCGGTCGTCTCCTCACCTGCCCGGACGATTGCATTGGGGGACTAATCGACCTAATCGACTCCGCGAATGACACCATCGACGTCTCGGTGCAGTACTTCGACATGGACTGGACATGGGGGTGGGGTGAGAATCCACTGCTCGCGGCGATAGAGCGGGCGATGGTGGATAGAGGAGTGAAGGTCAGAATCCTGCAGAACGCTGCCTATGCAGATGAGGATGGGAACGATGTCAGAGAGATGGTCCACCATGTCAACGATATCTGGAACCGGTCGATGGGACTCGATGCGACAGCCATCCTGATGTCGACCGAAGAAGGGATCCTGAAACTCCACAACAAGGGGATGATTATCGATTCAGATACCGTTCTCATAGGCAGCATCAACTGGGGCAGCAACAGCGCGCTCCGAAACCGCGAGATGGGTCTTGCGATCGACCATTCCGGGCTCGCCGGCCATGTGCTCTCTTCCTTCGAGGAAGACTGGAACCGAGTAGATTCCTCCACCGACACGGACGGCGACCTTCTTCCAGATTATTGGGAGATTGCGAACGGACTCAACCGCACCTCCTCCTCGGTGGCGGGATCAAGCATCTCCGAGCAATCTCACGACCCAGACGGTGATGGTCTGAACAATCTGGAGGAATTTGAGCTCGGTGGCAATCCAAACTCCGCCGACACCGATGGAGATTGCATTGGCGACAAGGCCGAACAAACCTACGCTGACCTGACCGAGGGAGTGAACCACTCACACGCCATACTGAACTCGGATGCGGATGGGGACGGAGTTCCAGACGGCGAGACATGGGGATGTGTAACACCAGAATCCCCCGACGGAGAAGAGGGTGGTGCAGGTGACGATGCGAACGCAACCGGCGGTGAGGACAATCGCATTATCCGCGAGGACGCGTTGTCGACAACACAGGCGAAGATGCTCCTCGCCGTCGTCACCCTAGCCGGGTTGGCGCTGGTTGGGGCGCTCCTCGTCACCCTGCTAGGACGCAGTGGTTCGGTAGATGATACGCTAATCGATGATGTCGGCTACATCTTCGATGCAGGGCCAGGTCTGACGGGTTCTGGCGAGACGGTATTGCCGACTCTGGCACCCACTGGATCTGAAATCAACCAAGCCGGTATGGAGAGCGACAGTGCCGCTTCTAGGAAATCAGGATCGGTGATACTCGATGGGACCAGCGTTGCACCGGAAGCTACGAACGAAGCCCGAGAGCGTACCGTAGCCAAAGACGACGGGATGTTCGGGGCTCCGACTCTCGATGGCAGACCTGGAGTGGCCAGTTCTCCTCCACCAGTCGAAGGAATGGATTCAGAAACCGTACAGCAATGGCTCGATGCAGGATGGACCATCGAGCAGATCGAAGCGCATCAAGCGCAGCAGCGCGGGTGATGTGGTGGACCTCGGAGGGGTCTTGGACTCCATCGCTTCGGGCGAGACGCTCGGCAGAGGAGTAATCGAAGTAATCGTCCGAGGCGTTGTGGACGGTTCGCTATCGGATGCAGAGGTCGAGGGATTCCTTCGCGCCGTCTTCGAAAACGACCTCTGCGAGGAGGATACCGTTTCGCTCACCGATTGCATGATGCGGTCTGGGGAGATGCTCGAATGGCCGGAAGAGATTCGCCCGACGGTGGTGGATAAGCACAGCACCGGAGGCGTCGGCGACAAGGTCTCTATCCCACTCGCCCCTGCTCTCGCTGCGTGTGGGGTCCATGTACCGATGATATCGGGTCGAGGGCTCGGGCACACGGGAGGAACCCTCGACAAACTGGAGAGCATCCAAGGATTCAACGTCGAGAGAGACTCGTTAGGCATCGTCGAACAAGTCACCAGAATCGGGGTCGCTATGGTTGGACAGACACCAAATCTGGTTCCGGCTGACAGGAGGATGTATGCCATCCGGGACGTAACCGGGACGGTTGCCAGCATCCCGCTGATTACCGCTAGCATTGTCTCCAAGAAGGCGGCCGAGCGACCGAGCGCCTTGGTGCTGGATGTCAAACACGGTCGAGCGGCGTTCATGACTGAGAGAGAGGACGCTCTCGACTTGGCAAAGAGCATGGTCTCAGCGGCCGGAGGATGCGAGATTTCCACCGTAGCGGTGCTGACCACGATGGACCATCCATTGGGATGTGCGATAGGCAACGCGGTCGAGATAGTCGAGAGCGTTGAGTGTCTTCGTGGCACTGGTCCGGATGACCTTGAAGAGGTGGTTTGCACCTTGGGAGGAGTCCTGCTGGAAGCTTGTGGGAAGGCCCCCGATGCTGAGACAGGGTCCGTGATGGTACTCGACGCCTTGACCGATGGCTCCGCCTTCAACCGGTTCGTCGAGATGGCCGTTGCTCAGGGTGCGAATGCAGACGATTTCGAAAGCGAGGCGTCTCTGCTGCGCTCCCTCGGATTACTGGACGATGACCTTGCGATGACGGAGATTACCACCAATGAATCGGGCTGGGTGGCTGACATCGATGCACTCGCACTCGCTCAGGTCGCATTGGATCTAGGGGCTGGGCGTCGGACGCTGGGCGATTGTATCGACCATGCGGTGGGATTAATCCTCGATGTGCAGGTAGGAGAGTGGCTTGATCCTGGAGATTCCTGGGTCACAGTCCTACATCGGGGTAATCTGAGCGAGAGTTCGCGAATCGAGGTTGAGGCGGCTCTCGTCCTCTCGGCGGATTCTGTGGAACCCAGCAGCAGGATTGATGCGATCCTCTCACAGAGGGATTATGATGTCACTAGATAGGCCAAACGATGATTCATCCGACATTGTTTCACGAGCCACTATGCTAAACGGAGGTAGGTTGCACCATATCGATGGCATCAGAGGAATGGCCATCCTAGCAATGATTTGGGCACACGGTGCCGTAGCTATCCGACCCGAATCGCAACCACCTGCCATCGGCCTGGCGTTTTCAGCGATTCTCGGTGGTCTCGCTGCACCCCTCTTTGTGACTATCTCAGGTTGGGGTCTCCACATCAGCGCCAAAAGGCGAATCGCCAGCAGCGATCGGGGGGTGGAAGATATCGCCCGTTGGCTCGCTCCTCGACTCTCGATCCTCGTGGTCTCCCAAGTCGTGGTCAATGTCACCATGGGGCACCTCTTCGACATCACCACACCTGGAATCCTCACAATGCTAGCCATCGCCGCCATCGTCGCCCCATGCATCGCTGGCCTACCGGTGTTCGCAAGGGTGCTACTCGCAGTCGGCATCGCGACAGCACCCCTCATGCTGGGGGGTGTCACTGGACCTGATTGGAATTGGGATCAGCGGATGGCAGCGGTGGGAGCACTCGGCACCATCGAGAGGCTGTTGTGGAATGGCGCTTATCCTGCAATACCTTGGTTGTCGTTCTCAATCCTCGGATCGATCATCTCCGACACAGACAGTTCTGAGAGGGTGAAGGCTCTGTTCGTCATGATTCCGGCATCATTGGTCGTCGCAGCGATGCTCCGGCCGGAAGGAGGTGCATGGGTCGAGACCATCGGTGATGCAAGTCTGACGTTCTTCCCCGCCAGCACACCATTCATCGCAGTAGCAGCGACGGCGTGTCTCTCACTACATCTTGGCATGGAATTGAGCGAGAGAACTGCAATCTGGGGTCACTCCGTCGGACGATCTATCGTCTCATTGGGACGCCTCTCCCTGACCGTCTACATACTACATTTCTTCCCTCTAGCGATACTCCATCGAGTTTCTGGAACGCCAATCGTTTCTATCTCAATGATGGCCATGATGGTGATTCTCTACACCGCAATCTGGATGCCATTCTCATCCATTCATCGACGATTGATTCCAACACTCAGCATAGAGCATCTCCTGCATTCAATGACACCGGTATCCGGCGAACAAGGATCTCAATGACGCAGCAGGAAATTCTAGATGTTGCAGATTCCGGCAACTGATTACCGTCTAGATTCTCAGCGAATCATGCCGAACTGAAATGTGAATGAGGTTTATGACCGACCATGGAACCGTAGGGTTCCATGGCGTACATCGTTCAGTCGAACCTCAATCCAACGCGCCCATCGGTTCTGACGGTCCTCATCGTCACCGCGATCCTCATCCTGATGCCGATGTCGGCCCATCTAAAGTCCGCTCCGGGCAAACTCGAGGGCGTTGCCGACTCAGGATTCGCACCTCCTCCCGGTGTGGGGTCAACGAACCTGACGGTCCTGAACACGACCCAGATGAGCGGGAACCAATCCTACGATGACCTCTACATCGGCTGCGGGATCACGGCACCTTGTGGATCGATTATCGCCACGGGAGATCTGGTTCTGACGGTCAATACCCTCACCGTCGCGAACGGGGGGTCAATCGTCGCCCGAGACTATGCGACCAATTCTCAGGGCGTCGGGACATCCATCCAACTGACGAGCAGTTGGTCTGGTGATGGAGCAGGAGGTGCGGGCCACTACGGCAGCGGAGGATCAGGTGGCGGTGTCTCATCTGGCTCCAACGGTGGCTCCGGATACGGCATCGGAAACGAGACCGGGTCGAATGGCGGCTCGATATTCGATAGCAGTGGAGGACTTGTCTCACCTGCCGGAGAAGGTGGTGGACGCATCGTCATCTACGCAGACACGATCGAAATCTACGGAACGGTCAGCGCTTCCGGGTACGATGGCGACCCGGGATATCGCTACAACAACGGATCCGGATCTGGAGGTCCGGGGGCTGGTGGAGGATCTGGAGGATCAATCATCATGCGAGCCAACAATATCACCATCGGAGGTAGTTCCGGCGGTTCCGTCCTAGCCGACGGAGGAGACGGTGGCGATGGTGCCGATGGCTACTGCATGCCGGGTAACCCCTGTCTGTTCATGTACGACGGAGGCCATGGCGGCGGAGGCGGTTCCGGAGGGAGTGTCGACATTCGAGCCAGCAGTAGTAGCAACCTGTTGATCTCTAGTTCTGCGACCATCTCAGCCGCCTCTGGGAGTGGGGGGAGTGGCGGAGCACACTACGGGACCGGGGCGGCCGGGTCCGCGGGAAGCAGCGGATCGATAGGCAACTCCACTTCGGGTACCTGGGCCGGCTGGACTTCGAGCGGCAGCGGAGGTGGTACGGGATCAAATCCCACCGCCACTCTATCCAATCTGACCAACACCTCGGTAACATTGGACATCGCCAATCTCGATGTGAACAACACCTACTACTGGTGGACATTTGTGTATCGGCCCAACAGCAGCACCGGATCCCAAACTTGGTACTCAAGTGGATATCGAATAATCACCAATTCAAGCGGTGGTACCTACTACCCATATTGGACGGATCCAGTCGCGATGGGTGGACCAAACGGGACTTACACCGTCGTCGGTGAGATTAGAGCGCAGAACATGTCTGTGCTTGACAGCGATACGAAATACTTCGTAATCGGGACATCCGGAATGACATCGGATTCAAACGAACCGAACGATACCTGGGCCACGGCGACTCAGGCCTCCACTCCTTCGAATCAGGGCAATCTATCGATTCACAATACGACGGATGACGACTTCTTCGCCATCAGTGCAATTGCTGGCACCACATATTGGGTGAACATCTCGTTCACGCACACGCAAGGCGACTTGGACATGGATCTCTACGACTCCAATCAGAACCAAATTGACTGGTCGGCAGGGACGGGCAATTCAGAATTCGTGACCTACACACCATTGACCAACCAGACGCTTTACGCACAAATCTTCGGCTATTCTGGTGCCACAAACACCTATTCAATCACCTTCGCAGGAATGGCGACAGGTGGCGGTGGTGGCAATGGCACGGGCACTGGAACAGAATGGGTGAACATCAGCAGCATGAGCGAGACCCATGGAGCGTGGATTTACGGCAACCTATCGAGCACCTCAACATACGAGTTCGATTGGTATTGGACGTATTGGAACGGGACCGCACACAACGTTCGCCAGACGAACACGGTTGCCGTGTCGAGCACCTCGGGCAGCAACAACGTCACACATGACCCACCCGCTTGGGCAGGAACCTGGTGCTTCTTTGCTGTCCTCTGGGAGCAGCAGGTGACGAATTGGAGCTATATCGCCGAGGATGGCGAATGCCTCTACCACAAGATTGGTGGGGTCAACATCACATCTGACACATCCGGCTGGATTACGACCGAGAACCTGACGATTGGGTCGACATACACGATGGACTGGTATGTTACCGATTCGACTTGGCAGACCATCCATGATCAGGGCAATTTCACCTTCGTTCCGTTGACCAGTATCGGCGTTCAGACCAATCACTCGATACAGTTCAACAACAGTGGCCCGGGGTTGGTTCACTGCTTCATCGTGGAGATCATCAACTCCAGCAACATCATCATCGAGAGGGTATGGGAATGCTGGACGACGGGTGTCACCCCTCCTTCGAGTGGGGATTTGTCAGCGACAAGACTGAACGACACAGCCGGTGTATACGATGCTGACAATCTGACCATCGGTACAAACTACAGTATCATTGCCGAATACAGCTACTGGAACGGATCCGCGCACAATGTCCTCGGAAATCTCGTTGATTCATTCCAAGCGAATCAGACGACTCATCAGTTCAACGTCGTGATGACTGCGTACGAATTCGGTGGCATATACTGTCTGAACGGATGGCTGATGGACGACGACCATTCGACGAACGGCACCGTTATCGACTCCGACATGGATTGTTGGCAAAGGTCGTTCGTCGATGTCACGGTGACCAGTGATTCTGGTGGGACCGTCGATCTCGCAAATCTGACCGACGGTGCCTCATACCAAATCCACTGGTGGCTATTGGATGGTACAGGTCCCTCCTACTCCGATTCCGGAATGATGAACTTGACCATTCCGACCGGTGGAGCATCCCTCCAGACAATCAATTGGACTCTGCCCACTACATCAGGTCAACGGTGTTTCTCCGCCACCGTTACCAACTCCACAGGTGCAGTCGTCGAATCTGACTACGATTGCTTCGCCCCTACTCTACCGGAACTGAACATCTCCACCCTGACGAACACGACCGTGTACTTCTGGGCAAACAACATCACCGTTGGAGGATCCTACAACTGGTCTGCTGCACTGGTTTATGCGAACAACAACACATCCTATGCGCAGAGCGGAGCGAGACCTTTCGTCCCGGTCCATACATTCGTTTGGCACAATTGGTCTTGGTCGATGCCGAACGCGAGTGGTGGCTACTGTGTCCAAGTCATCCTCGAGGACTCACAAGGCAATGTCCTAGATATGGACTCAGATTGTTTCTCGCTCATCCATGATCAGGATGGTGACGGGATATGGGACGAGAACGACCTCTGTCCGAACACCCCTGTTGGATCGACAGTCGACATCAATGGATGCGCTGACAGCCAAAGGGACACTGATGGGGATGGATACACCGACGATGTAGATGCGTTCCGCAACGATTCAAGTCAATGGGCAGATACCGACGGTGACGGCTACGGAGACAACTCGAGCGGCACCAACGGTGATGCATTCCCGATGGACTCCACCCAGTGGGTGGACCGAGATGGCGACGGATACGGTGACAACGCGAGCGGCAATTCCGCTGATGCATTCCCAGACGACCCCAACCAATGGTCGGATGCGGATGATGATGGCTGGGGGGATGAACCCGGGCACAATACCTCGGACGCCTTCCCTCAAGATCCAACCCAATGGACCGATCGAGATGGAGATGGCTACGGTGACAATCCCACCGGGTTCAATCCGGACTCCTTCCCTGACGAACCAACCCAATGGAGCGACCGAGATGGTGACAGATACGGGGACAACGAAAGCGGAGTGAGCCCCGACGCCTTCCCTGACGATCCAACCCAATGGAGAGACCGCGATGGGGAGGGATACGGTGACGAATCGAGCGGCAACAACCCCGACGAGTTCCCAGACGAACCAAGCCAGTGGTCAGACCGCGATGGGGATGGCTACGGTGACAATGCGAGTGGAGTGATGCCAGATCACTGTCCGGATACTCCAACCAGCGCTCAAGTCGACTCCAATGGGTGTGCTGAGAGCGAGAAGGACGACGATCTCGATCAGGTCATGAACGATGTCGACGCCTGTCCAGAGACGCCAGCGGGAGAGACGGTGGATGCCACCGGCTGCTCGGCGAGTCAGAAGGATTCGGACCGAGACGGTGTCGCGGATGCCTTCGACCTCTGCCCCGGATCCGCTCTAGGTGACACGGTGAATTCGGCTGGTTGCGCCACTTGGCAGCGCGACACCGACGGCGATTCGGTCAATGATGACAGGGACAGATGCAACGACACCGCTCCACAGGCCGTCGTCGACGGATACGGATGCAGTGCTGATCAGCGCGATGTCGATGAGGACGGAGTCTCGGATGCAGAAGACATCTGCACCAGCACACCGTCAGGAGTGGAGGTCGACGCAGTTGGCTGTGCTGCATCGGAACGAGACATGGATGATGACGGTCTGACAGATGACCTCGACATCTGCCCATTCACGCCGACGAACGAGAGCATAGACTCCGACGGTTGCGCGAAGTCGCAGTTGGACAGCGATTCAGACTCAGTATCGGATGCGGACGACCGCTGTCCGCGGACTCCTGCGAACGAGAGCATCGATCTAGACGGTTGCTCGTCCAGTCAGGTGGACAGCGACGACGATGGTGTATCCGATGCTGATGATCAGTGCCGGAATTCACCATCGGGATCTCAGGTGGATCTGAACACTGGATGTCCACCCGATGAGGATGGCGATCGAATCGAAGATTCCCTCGACCAGTGCAGAGCGACACCGATCAACGAATCAGTCGACGATGTGGGCTGCTCCAAGAGCCAGTTGGACGGCGACGAGGATCGAGTCATGGACGATGCCGATCTATGCGAAACGACTCCAGCAACCGAACGCAACCTGGTCGATGCTGTTGGATGCGGCCCCTCCGAACGTGACAGCGACGATGATGGGACTGTAGACTCCGAGGATGCTTTCCCGAACGATGCGGACGAGAGTTTCGACAGCGATGGCGACGGCGTCGGTGACAACGCGGACGCCTATCCGGAGGATGCTCAGGCGAGCGTTGCTGGTGAGTTGGATTCGAACATGCTCGTGCAGGTCGGTATCGGATTGTTCGTACTCGCCCTTCTGGCCGGGATAGGGACCTTCGTCATGCGTGGACGCGAAGAGGGTGGGTCGGAAGACAACGAGAACCCATACGCCGATGACATAGCGTTCGATTCCATGGCATATGCCGGCACAAAGGAGAGGAACGAAGAGACCGCCTCTCTGGTTGAACCACAACAGTGGACGGACGCCGAAGGTAATCACTGGACACAGCAACCTGACGGTACAATCCTTCGCTGGAATGGCTTCGATTGGGAGCACTACTCTTGAGAGCTTGTGAATCTCGAACAATCGAGATGCAGCCTAGCCCTCAGTACTGAAATTCCGGCATCGATGCTCACTAGAAGGGGGTGGTGCCTTGGCACCTGCTGGACGGGTTGGTGTGGCGCCGCTGACCGGATTTGAACCGGCGACCTATGGATTAACAGTCCATCGCTCCACCACTAAGCTACAGCGGCAACGAGGCCGTCCAGCAACACCCCATTGATGAAGCAATCGGGAAGCCAACCGAGGCATCGATCGAGGGTGAGACGATGATCTAGCCTACTTGGGCATCCATCTATTCTCGTTCGTCGAGGTTCGCTGCCCTTCCAAGCAATCCGCCTGTCGCCTGTGACCCTTGTGGGGGTGCATGGGGTGGCGCATCAGGAATCAGTTCCGCTTCGACCAGATCAGCTTCCATGATCTCGGGTTCATCTACCACATTCGAATATGCCACCCTGTTCAAAGCTCGGCGCCTCCTAAAATCACCAATTGCATCTCGTACCCTTTCGTTGGAGATGATTAACAAAAGAGTCACAAAGAAAGCGGCTAGGGTCGGAGCCCACCAGTTTGAACGAATCCAAGACAAGATGCTTTCCAAGGCCGTCCGATCCGGTGCCGGAGGCTCGTATCGGATGTCAGCGTAGTGGGTACGAGAGAGTGTGACTTCGGCAGCACCGCTACCGTAGGTAGAGACGCCTCGGCTCTGTTCCTCATCGAGGAAATAGGGTCCAGGCATGAGTTTCATCACCACGGAAACCTCGTAGCGAGCCTCGGGTCCCTCCGTGGAGGGATTCGGAGTCAGGCAGGTGCCGAGAGCGTTCCCCTCGACATCGAATGTCCACCAGGCTCCGACCCCCGTCCCTCCATCGATTACTACCTCTATGCTGGGAGAGCCGATCTCATCAGGCTGGCCATCCCCATCGCTATCAGCGGTGAGACGCAGATTAGCCCCCTGTGGACACCAAAGCGTCGAAACGTCGAGAGGGTCGTATGTCAGGTCAGCCGATATCACAGCCGTGCCTGCTGGCACCCATACCGAACGCGACATCTGCCCACCTGGCGGGAGGGACGAGGTCGAGGAAAGGACTGCGAAGTCACCTTGCCATCCGGTGCGGATTCCCTCCGCGGAGCTGGTCGAATTCCCGTCTACTATGGTCCCTTCAGCCAATTCCATTGCGTCCCAAACGGTCACTTCGGCATCGGCCATACCGTCTCGATCTGGGTCGCGAAGTTGTTGCAGAGCCATCGCTACTGCCACCGCTCGCTCAGCATCGACCAGCCCATATCCTTGGGCATAGTCTAACCTCCTGTCATCGATTCCTAGACTGTGGTTGTCGGCTAGGTTATCGCCTTCCTCCATGTATTGAGATGTGAGTTTCAGGATCAATTCCGACTCGTGTATCGGTCGCTGCGCCGTCGCCGGAGAAGCGACTCCCGAAGGATCGACCAATGTCACATCTCCACTTGCCGAATCGAGATCCTCATCGACATCGCTCATCGTCATAGACGGTGCGGCCTGCCAGAGCAGGGCTACGAGTCCAGCCACATGAGGAGTCGCCATGCTGGTGCCACTGATAGATAGGTAGTGGTAATCCAGATCGCCACTGGCCACATCCCCTGCGCCAGTCCCTCCTCCGATCATAGTCGCCCTAGCGGCCGCCGACCAAATGTCGACTCCCGGGGCAGCGACATCAGGCCAAGTTTCTCTGGAATTCGCATCACCACGGCTGGAGAAATCGCTCATTCCCACTCCGTCACGCATCGCGGCGGCGACTCCTATCGCGACCGGCACCTTCGCGAAGATGTTCGATCTATCGTCCGAACCATCACCTCCATCGTTGCCGTTGGCGAAGATGACGACAACTCCATTGTCATAGGTTAGTTTCTCGATGACCTGTACAGTCAGATCGTTCGGATCGAGGGAATCAAAGGGAAATCCAGGCCCCCATGAGTTGGTGACAACCCTGACATTCCATGCCGCCTGAGATGCTGAACCCGGCGCTGAGAACTGATAGGCGTACTCGAGAGCGCTGTACTCATCGATTGTGAACGCCGCCTCACCCATCGAGAGGCCGACGAGTTTCGCCTTCGGAGAAACACCCATCTTGTCTCCAGCACTTGCATCGCCATTCCCGGCAACCGTTCCAGCCACATGGGTCCCGTGTCCAGATGTCGTGTCGGTGTTCTGCATCGGAATCCAAGCGAATTGCGGAGTCGATGATCCTGAACCTTGGTCCAGCTTGGCGTTGTAGAGAACCTTGTCATCCGGGCCGGGAATCGAAGGCGATTGTGGAGTGTTGAATGGGTCATAATCGAGGTCGGGATGACTAGCATCTATTCCAGAATCGAGGACGACGACGGTCACTCCTTCGCCGTTTATCGCGCCGCCGGTGTCGACCCCGTTCGCATCGAGCATCGTTCGTTGCCAGACCGAATCCGAACCAATCACCTCGTTGGTCTGGTTCATCAGAAGGCGTATGGGGGCATTCCACTCGATCCATCGAACCGCCGGCTCAGAAGCGAGGGAGGCAACCGATTCGGATGGACCATCCACTAGAATGGCTGGAACGACGGAGGTTTTGTGCAATGGGAGGAATCCGTGCGCTTCGAGGATTGACTCCTCGGCAGCCCCCGACGCCGCTCCATCGAACTGGACTATCAATCGTAGCATCTCTTTGGGGTGGCCAAGTCTCATCCTCTCCCTGAGAGCAGGGTCGATAGCGTCGGGTTCAGCCCGCAGCGCAATTCGGCCTCCATCATGATCCACTTCACCACCCCTATCCCCCACGGTCTGAACTAGCATGCCGCCGCTGGAAGTGAAGGCGATTATCATCAGCAACGAGACCGCGACGAGCACCATTCGTCGCCCGGTCATCGAACAAAGCGGGGTTCAGAGGCCCGCTTGAACCCTGCGCGGACTCGTGTTCGCCTTGCGCGCGATTGCCGCGCGCCTAACGCGCTCGGCAATCGCGGGTGTGCAGATACCCGTCCATACTGGCCTTCAACTAAGGATTACAACCAGTCACGAAGAATCCATGGCTGGAGCCTGAAGAAGAGGCTTAGAACGAGGCTCACTCCCACTCTATGGTACCAGGAGGCTTGTGCGTCACATCGTAGACGACCCGGTTGACCGATCCCTTCAGAGTGTTCGTAATCTCGGTCGAGATTGAGGAGAGGACGCTATGCGGAATCTCCGAGTATCGGGCACTCATTCCGTCAAGGCTCTGCACAGCCCGGATGACCACGGTCTCTCCATGCACTCTCGCATCTCCATGCACTCCGACGCTGCGGACCGGCAACAATGCACCGAAATACTGCCAAGGGAGATCACACAAACCGGCAGCAGCTGCCGACTCAATCCCCGTTTCTACGATTGCGCACGCCGTGCGACATACCGCTACCCTCTCCGGGGTCAAATCTCCCAGAACCCGAACCGCGAGACCGGGGCCCGGGAAGGGCTGCCGCTCGCTAGAAGGGATGTCGAGTTTGCGGGCCATCCTTCTGACCTCGTCCTTGTAGAAATCGCGGAGGGGCTCCACTATGGTCAGATCGACATCATCTGGTAGACCCCCGACATTGTGATGCGACTTGATGACGTCTCGTTCTCCACCACCAGATTCTATCCAATCGGGTGCGATCGTCCCCTGTACGAGGTACTTCGCTCCAATCGCCTCCTGCTCCTCTTCGAAGACCCGGATGAACTGCTCTCCTATCACCTTCCTCTTATGCTCTGGATCAATGACTCCAGTCAGATGATGGAAGAAGCGATCGCTCGCTTCGACCACCTTCAGATTGAGTCCCAGTTCGGAGAGCATAGACGCGACCTCCTCACTCTCTCCCTTTCGCATGAATCCGGTATCAACATAGACGCAATGCAGCATGTTCCCTACCGCCCTGTTGGCGAGAACGGCTGCGACGCTGGAATCGATACCGCCACTGCAGGCGATAATCGCCGTATCGTCAATCGATCCCTGTAATGTCTCGACTGCTTCGGTGATCAGTATGTCGACATCCACGTCATCATCACCCCGAAAACCCGTATCCAAGAGACCTCGACTCAGGCGCCTCGGTCATTCTGCAGTTCGACGTCATCAGAGATCACTCTGGAGGTCATCTCCTCACGGTATTGCACGAGAGAGGAAGCGAGTTCCTCGTCGGAAGCAGCTAGAATCTGAATTGCTAAAACGGCGGCGTTCTCGCCGCGGTCTACTCCAACAGTCGCGACCGGCATCCCCGGAGGCATCTGTACGATCGACAGGAGACTGTCGTATGGGACTCTTCCGCCCACCGGGACGCCAATCACCGGCTTCGAGGTCATCGAGGCGATGACACCTGGAAGTGCTGCAGCGACTCCGGCCATGCCGATGAAGACTGCACATCCATCTTCGATTGCAGCATCGACTACACCCTCAAGATATCCGGGTGCGCGGTGAGCGCTCGCTATCCGCAGTTCATGCGACACTCCGAACCGCTCCAAGATGGCGGTCGCCTTCTCGGCGACGGGAAGATCTGACTTCGAACCAAGGATGATGCTGACATCCATGGATATAGGCGACCTGAAGGCGGTTCAAAGGTCTGCCGCAGCAGGGTGGAGCCCACGATGCGCGGCAGATCGAAATGAGTTGGTCCAATGGTGAACATCAAGGGGCGGCGATGGAGAGTTGGGTCCGATGGGCGAACGGAGGGGCGAGGTCTCTGCCATCCTCGCTGCGGTCGAAGCAAGCGGAGAACAATACGGGAGCAGCCTGCCCATGATCGCCAGCGAGAATGTAATCTCTTCCTTGGTAGCCGAAGCTTGCTCCAGCGATCTGCACGGACGTTACGCTGAGGGCCTGCCGGGCAATCGCTACTACCAAGGTTGCGATGATTTCGACGACATCGAGACCATCGCCATCGAAAGGGCACGCGATGTGTTCTCCTGCAGCTTCGCGAATGTGCAAACGACGAGTGGGACGGTGGCGAACCTAGCGGCTCTGAAGGCGTTGGCGAAACCCGGAGATCGGATAACCGCAGTAAGCACTGCGGATGGCGGCCATATCAGCCACGCCCAAATGGGAGCCGTGGGGGTCAGAGGACTCGACTTGCACACCTATCCATGGGACGAGGAGAGAATGGAGCCAGATGTCGATGCGGCGGCTCGTATGATCAGGGATGTGGAACCGACCGTCGCCCTGTTCGGACAATCCGTCTTCCTCTTCCCTACCCCACTTGAACCGCTCGCGGAAGCAGCACGGGAAGTGGGAGCGACGGTGATGTATGACGGTGCACATGTTTTGGGACTCATCGCTGGCGGAGTTTTCCAAGACCCTCTTCGAGAGGGCGCGGATGTCATGACCGGATCATCCCACAAGACATTCCCAGGACCACAGGGTGGCTTCATCCTCTCCGATTCAGAGGACACGACGATGCATCGGCGACTGGATTCCGCAGTCTTTCCTGGAACCTGCTCTTCTTACCACCTACACCATGTCGCCGGTAAAGCCGTCGCGCTCACTGAATTCGCCCAATTCGGGAAAGAATACGCGCGCGACATCGTCGCTAACGCTAGGACGCTAGCATCCGCTCTCGCGGCTGAAGGGTTCGACGTCCTCGCCGAGTCGCGTGGATACACTGCCAGCCATCAGATTCTCACCCGCCATGGTGAGATTGACTCTGGAGCCGGTAGAAGAGCGGCGGAGAGGTTGGAGGAGGCAGGGGTCATCACGAACATGAACATGCTTCCGGGAGATACGAAGGCTCTCTCACCCGCCGGCCTCCGCATCGGGGTTCAGGAATTGACGAGATACGGCATGGGTCGAGATGAGATGGAGGAGGTAGCTAGGATCTACGCCCGCACGCTGCTGCTCAACGAGGATCCAACCCTGATCAATAATGATGTCAAGCGCCTGCGGAGCCGGTTCACCGATGTCCGTTACGCATTCGCAGATTAATCAGGTCTCCCACTCCATCCATTCGCCTACATCCGGGTCCCGATACCACCACACTCCATCTCCATCCTCGGTCCATTCGTAGCCGTCGTCATCGACGCTGATGACATACCCCTCAGCCGTCGCTTGTTCGACCGATTCGGAATGGAATGACTCATCCTCCGCTGGCTTCGGTGAGGCGACAGTATCCTTCCTCCGTCTGGATGGCGGTGAGGATCTCTTCGCTGGAGGATTGCCTATTGCGCTACCCGGTGCGGATCCCGGACCTGAGATCTCCGGACCGATTTTCTTCTGGACCTTGCCCACATCCTCCAGAAGAAGTTCATATCTGACCATAGACAGACGTTCTCGTCGAACAAGGTACTTCATCTCACGCTGCAGTTCCTCCAACTCTTCGTGATTCCTACTCGTCCTGATTCTCTTCTGGATTGATCGGATATGTGATTCGCGGCGACTGCGGATGGCGAGGGATGCGAATACACCTGTCAAGGGTAGAAGGATAGCAAGGAGGAGGCCGAAGGCATCGAGGTCACCTGTGCGCAACTTGTCACCGAAACTCTTCTCCTCCGCGGTAGGAAGCAATTCTTCGGTAACCTCACCAGAGCCTTGTGTCTCCGGGGTTTCCAATCCATCGTAGCAGCCGTCAGCATCCGCGTCGGTGAGGATTCCCGACACCCATTTGACGAATCCTCGAGGACAACTATCCCTTTCATCGGGCACCATATCGTTGTCATCATCGTTGTCCTCCCGGATATCATCACAGCCATCGGCATCGTGGTCGCTGCTCGGACTGGAGGTCCAGTTGACCACCCCTTTGGCACATGCATCGGATCCATCTGAGACACCGTCGTTGTCGTCATCGACATCTTCCATCTCGTCACTGCATCCGTCGGCGTCATGGTCAGTCTGGGGGTTGGAATACCAACCGAGGCTCTCCTTCTTGCAGAAGTCATCGGCATCCATCACGCCGTCCCCGTCATCGTCGGCGTCCTCGGTCGGATCCCTGCATCCATCAGCATCGAAGTCGGAGTTGACGCCGCTCTCCCAGTCAAGTTCACCCAAGCGGCATAGATCATTTGCGTCATCGACGCCATCGCCGTCGTCGTCGTCATCGCAGGCGTCGCCCAATCCGTCCGAATCGTGGTCCTCTTGATCCGCGTTCGCAGTTCTGGGGCAGTTGTCCGATGTGTCCGTCCCGGACTCATCCCCCCATCCATCCTCATCGGTGTCATTCCACTGGTCCGGATCCCAATCGAAATAATCCCGATCATTCGACCAGCCATCAACATCGTAGTCGGGACAACCTCGCTTGTCTATCGACGAAAGACCCGATTTGGTTGGACAGTCGTCAGAGTGGGTACCGTTCTCTTGATCGCTGAAACCATCTCCATCTAAATCGGACCACTCGGATGGGTCGCTCGGCCAACCGTCAATCTCATCGGCGAAGCCGTCGAGATCGGAATCAGTGCAACCTACCATAGAACCGAGAGACGAGGTGCCCGGCTCCTCTGGGCAAGCGTCCGCAACATCACCTATTCCATCACTATCCAAATCGGAGTGCTCGGCCGCATCGTCGGGGAACGAATCATTCGAATCCGGCCAGCCATCTCCATCGCGATCCGGACATCCGAAAATCCCACCCTGCCATGACTGGCCTGATACGGATGGGCAGTGATCAGCCTGGAAGCCGGTCGACTCTTCACCGAAGCCATCGGAATCCGAATCGACCCATTGAGTCGGCTCATCAGGAAGATCATCATCCTGATCCGACCATCCGTCACCATCTCGGTCAGGGCAGCCTAGCCGTTCACCTTCGGTCGAGTTGCCGAAAATAGTGGGGCAGTCATCGGCGGTGGGAGCAGTCGTATTATCACCCCAACCATCTCCATCCATATCCTGCCATTGCAGGGGGTCGTCTGGAAGCGCATCGCCACTCTGGTTGACCCGCATCCCCGTGCTTGGATGGATGTCGTAGGTGTAGTTGTCACCTACTCCGTCACTGTCGGCGTCGGACCACTGGGTCTCATCGTTGATGAACGCGTCCGCTCCTTCTGAGGAACCCCAATCGGTCGATGGATCCGACCATCCATCGCCATCCGTGTCTGGACATCCGGTCCGGTCCTGAGTCGATGAACCGATTGTCAGGGGGCAGTCATCGATATTGTCAAAGATCAAATCACCATCGTCATCTGGATCCTGATCAGAGTCCCTACAACCATCGCCGTCGTAATCCGATGTAGAGTCGGAAGTCCAATTGACAGTGCCTGTCGGACAATTGTCATCCACATAGTATATGCCATCTCGATCCTCGTCCTGCAGGATTCGAAGCACGACGCTTGAATCCATGGTCCTCGATCCGACGACACCGTTAATCACGGGAGCACAATTCGGTACAGAATCGGCACACATCCGGGCCGCCGCTCCGATGTCTCCATTGTCGTTGACGACCACTAGGTTGATCGGAGTTCTCGCTCCCTCCCCCTTCACGGTGAAGATCCAATCACCGTTCCCGGCATCATCCACCTTAATCAGAAATCCAGTGCGATTCAATCCTGAATGGTTCAATCCCGCTAGTTCGACGGAGCAGTTCGGGATAGACCAGCAGCCGCTACCCCCCATGATGATCTCACCTTGGGGACCGACCGCGACGCTGTGCATGTACGAGTCGCCAGATTCCGTCGAATCCCATAGGCCCTCCCAAGTCCTCGACGAATGATTGAGGATTCCCCACCAAGCGTCCGAGTTGCCGTTGTTGGACACGGAGAACCCTGGCACGCTGAAGGTGGAAGACCAATAGTTACCGACGACAACCACACGATTTGCATCGAGTTCCGTTATCGACTGCAGGTAGTCGGTGCCTGACCCTCCAACATCCTCAACCCAAAGCAAATCACCATTGCCGTCGAACTTGGCGACCATCGCCCTACTTCCGTTTGAGATGTTCGTACCACTAATCTTGAATTCACACCCAGGGGTTTGCTCACATACCGATCCGGCGATGATCACACCACCGTCATCGGTGGCAACAATCCCCTTCTTGCTTAACCTGTAGAAGTTAGACTCGGGTGCATGGTCATCAAGTGGGCTGCCCATTGACCGCGCCCATTGTGGAGTCCCCGCAGGCGAGAGCTTGATCAGGAGCAAGTCGGAGCCACCGTAGGTTACATTGCTACCAGTCAAGCCATCTATCGAGATCCCGCAACCATTGACGCCGCCTGTGGAAGATCCTATGCAGAACGAGACGAGGGCGTACAACTCGCCGTTCGGACCTTCGGCGAGGCTGTGGACGTTGTCCCAATACGATGACCCGAGAGACACTATCCAATCCAATGAACCATTCAAAGCTAGGCTCCCAATGAACGCATCATCGTCGTGATGGGGCGTTGCGTAGACCTGGTTTAAACCCCAACTGCAAGAGGAAGAATGCCAACAGAAAGAGCCACCTATCAATGACTTGTTGTTGCTTGTCGGCAAGATCGCGTCTATCGAATCGCTCGCGCCGCTTCCCAGCATCCAAGTGTAATCGAGGACGCCATCGCTCCTGATGACGCCGATGTAGGCTGGTGTTATTGTGTTGATCGATGCCACCGAACTGCCTACGGTCATGTTGCACGCAGGTCTAGAACGAGCCTCGTACTCAGTGGGTGTCATGGCGCAGGCCATGCCCGTTGCGGCTAGTCTACCGCTGGGCAGGAAAGCCAGTCCGTTGACCGAGATGTTCCACTGTTCTTGAGTCTGTAGAACGGTGGTTACAATCGGTGGAATGGAAGATGATGGTGATTCAAGCCGTTCTGATTCCTGCATCATGGGAGTAGGGGCCGTGATGATGGAAGTGGAGTAGGATGCGGCGAGAAGAATGACCACAATGAGCCGTGCATCCATGATGTGGGACCAGCGGGGATTGTTTTAGTCCCGCCGCCGGCCTTCGGCCGGAAAGTGCGGATGCGAGGCGACGACAACCGAGCGAGAATTCGAATCTCAGTCGGGAGTTCCTGAGCCAGAGCTCGGACCTAGGATCAGATCGATTAGAACGGCAACCTCGAACAGCACTATGATTGGGGTTGCGACCAGAAGTAGTGAGAGTGGATCTGGTGGACTCAGAAGTGCCGCGGTGACGACTGCTGCGAACCAGAGGTGGCGGCGGTGGGTTGTCAGCAATTGACGGTCGACCATTCCGCTTCGAAGCGCAAGAATCGTTACCAAGGGAGTTTGGAATCCGATGGCGCTTGCAGCCACCATACCGGTTACGAATCCTATCCAAGCCTCTAACTGCCAAGTCGCCTGAAGACCAGCGCTCTGAGCATCTGCGGTCAGATAGGCGAGAAGCAGTGGGATGAGAATCCTCATCGCGTAGACCGCTCCGGTGAGGGCGAGCGCGGCTGAGGAAAGAAGTGACATGATAGAGATCGCAATCTGTCGGGGGCTTGCCGTGATCGCCGCATCTCGGACTATTATCTCCGCCTCGGCTCTCAATCTGGCAGTGATGTCGGGTCTCCGAGCCAGCATCAGGGATAAATCGGCCACTAGAATCGAGACGGCGAGGAATATTCCGACTTGGCCAGCGATACGAAGCCGCAGGATGACTACCTCAAGAGGATGAAGGACGACGACCTCGACACCTGTCGGCCGCATCCCGGGTGCTTGGAGCAGCCACTCGATCGCCCAACCGGCAATCGGATATCCGATTACTAGACCTGCGAAGAAGGAGGTCGCGAGCATCCCGGCACGCTTCCGAAGATGGCGCCCCGCGTCTTGCATTAGGAGTGCGCGCTCGGAGTTGAGCGCCTCGCGCACAGCCTCCTCCAACGCCTCCGCATCGTCAATCATCTGATCGACGCAGGTGGCGGTGAGTCATGTGCGTTGCCGCGGCTTCCTCTCACTCATCGAGGGGGGCTAGGGTGTCGCCGAGCGGTGCCCCATGCAGCAGCCACCTACCAGTCCGTGGATCGTACTCGGCGCTCGCTGGGAGTTCGTGAGGTCGAATCGGCATCGAGCCACTGACGGTCGTCGAACCATCCGAATCCCCTTCATCATCTATCTCGCCGACATCGGATGAGGACTCCGAAGGAGGCGAGCCATCGGACCGAACGACCCTACCGGAAGTCGTCGGCGGTGCTGCCAAACGAGTAGGAGTAGAAGGCTCTACTACCGGAACGGACTCTGCGATGTTGAACTCTCTGCTGGGCATTCCGGGAACCGGTGGTAACTCCGTCTTCAATTCTTCCTTGGAATCTTCGAACATCTCATCGACCATTTCTTCCAGACCCCTACCACTCTCTGTGGAAGAGGGGGTCTTAGAGGTCGCGCCGAACTCGGATGAATCTCCCGGCAGAGGGGGGAGGTTCGAGGAGGGGTCCGAAATCCCATCATCATTGGACTCGACCTCCAACTCCTCAGCCGCTCGTCTCGATAATCCGATGCTTGTGATGCCATGAGGTACAGCATCGGAACCGGTGCCATCCATCCCGGGAACCTCAACATCATCGAATTCCACCGATGCGATATTTGGGAGATCATCTCGGGGGCCGGCGTCCTGACGCTCTGCGCGAGACGACTCCGCGGCCGCCTCCGCGGCTGCGTTGGCCTCGGCCATGGAACCTAGTTGTCCAAGTGCACTAGACACCTCTGTCTCGTCCAACTCCTGATCCTCGCCCATGACCCCGGCGATAATCGCGGCGGTGAACGGGCTACCGATACCTCCACCCATACCATCAGGAAGCACGCTCAACTCGAACCCGCCACCCGCCTCCATCGCCTCTCGCTCGGCCGCGAGGTCACGAGCGGCCGGGCCGCTAATCTCGGGTCTCTTGCGTAGGCCGTACCATGCGCAACCGAGACCAATCAGCATCAGGAGCAGTTGCACATGGTCCTGTGCGGTCATAACACCTGCTTCCGACCAGTACGATTTGCCACCACCTAGTCCAAACAGGGAGAGCAGTTTCGTCACTGGATGGTACTTCTCCCAGCCTCCAGATGGGGTTCGGACCATGATTGCTGGGAAGGCACCGAGCCATGTGTTGAAGATCAACAGGAAGGCGAATGGAGATGCAACTGCCAGCCCGGTGGAACCGAGGCGTGGGTGCATGCGCTCCAACCAAGTCACCCTCCGGGTGCCGATGAACGGACGCGGCTGCTTTCAATGTCGCCCCGCATCCGAGTTTCAAGTAGACAACCTACTTCGGCCATAATCCGGATCCCAGCGAGGTTCCCTTATCGCTTGATTATCACGGATAGGACATCGCCATCGGCTAATTCGTGCTCTAGACCGACCCGCTGCTGATCGAATCTCGCTGAGGGTCCAGAGACTCGGGCGAATCGGAAGTTGCGGACGAAGTCACGGTGTAATGTTCGGCAGACATCCTCTACTGTGCTGCCGTCCTTTATGATCATCGGCTCCTCCATGTCCGCCTCCTGTCCTTGCGGCTTCATGTAGACCCGGATGAACCGAAGATTGTCGTAGATGAAGTCCTTCATCACCTCGATACCCTCGCCGGTCTTCGCCGATACGGGTAGAATAGGCCAGCCATCCGGGGCCATCGCACGCGTCCGGTCTAAATCCTGCTCCGTCGCCAGATCGACCTTATTGATCACCATGACCGCGTCGCTGTAGACACAGTTCTCAGCCAGTGCATCGACGACATCATCGGCAATCACTGCACTCCGCAGAGTTACCTCGGCAGAGACGATGCCGAACGACCGTACGATACCCTGAATCTCCTCCTTCTCCAAATGCGGTTGCGGGCAGGTCGATCGAACGATGATGCCCCCGCGTCCGGTTCGCCGTATGAAGCACTGTGGCTTCTCCTCGTTCAGCCTCATCCCCGCCTTCACCAACTCGGCGTGAAGGATGTCGAAGTGAGATTCTTGGAACGGATCGAGGACATAGAGGACCATGTCGGAGGATCGAATCACATTGAGGATCTCGCGGCCTCTACCCTTGCCATCCGCCGCCCCCTTGATCAGACCTGGGAGGTCGAGAATCTGGATCTTGGCGCCTTTGTGCACCAACACACCCGGTATGCAGGTCAGCGTCGTGAACGCGAAGCCAGCGGCATCCGATTCGACGTCGGTCAGAAGGCTGATCAAACTGGATTTTCCGACACTCGGAAAGCCGACCAAGGAGACGGTCGCATCTCCCGATTTTCGGACCTCGAATCCATCGCCGCCACCGCCCGACTTGGCGTGTGCCTGAGCCTTCTCGCGCCGCTTCTTGAGAGCGGCGATGCGCGCCTTCAGCTTGCCGATGTGCGCACTCGTCGCCTTGTTGTACTTCGTCTTGTGGATCTCTTCCTCGAGGGCCTTGATCTGTTCCTCGATCGTCGCCATAGAACCACCCCTGCATGTTTGGCTAACAAACTCCAGCCGGTGACCTCTCGACTCTCTCTCAACGCTCGCCCCATGTCGGCACTGGGGTGTGCCGAGCCTTCCGACTCCGGTTCTTCAACCCGCTGACGGTGGGGCGAGGAGCGAGGAATGGTTCATCGCCTCGTGGCGGGCACGGCAGGGTGCATGCCCGACCTCTTGCTGCGGCTCGTCGATGCTGACGCTTGGCACGCACTGTGCCTGCGGTCACCTGCGAGTCTCGTTACGGCTCTTGAGGGATCTGATCTGCGTTCTTTGCGCCCCCAGCAGGATTCGCGTCTAGAAGAGGAATTCGAAGTCGATCTGGAGGGAGACCTCCTCGAATGGTTCGATCGATTCGGAGAATTGGTCCTTGATCATGATGGGGCTCTCATCGACGCCGTCACCTCCGCGCGATTGGCTGGGAATCTGGATTCGACGGCCGCCGCGATGCCGCTACTGCACCTAGCCGGCTGGTCGTCCGTCGGGACATGGCGCGCTTGGGAAGGGAGGGTCCTCCTATATGTCGAGCCATTGATCGGGCGCTCGTTCTCGCACTCGGATGAATTGTACGAAGAGAGCGTATGGAATGAGGTACGGGAGGCACTGGCAAGGACCGATGAATCTGGCTTCGCCGAAGGCGTGGTGCTTGATTGGATGCAGCGGCGGGAGGGGCTCGGGAGTACCCTTGATGAATCCGAGGACCCACGTATCCTCCCAACCATGACCGCGCATGAGCGCGCGGCGCGAACGCTGCATCACACGATGGAGAGAGTCAGGAGAGAATCTCTGCTCCCCATCCTAGGACGTGAATGGCTTGAGGCACATCGATGGGGAGTCGGGGTGTGGAACCTAGGACGGATGGTCGATGGTGGTTGGCCGGAGGTGATTGCCTGAGTGGAGTGCCTAGCGAGGAGCAGTTGGCCGATAATCTGCTGCAGAGCGACCCCCCGCCGGAAGTGGAGCCAAAACCTGCGACTGTAGTGCTCGGACGCTTCCAGCCTTTCCATCTCGGTCATGCACATCTGATCTGCAAAGCAGTCAAAGTAGCAGCGAATCACGGACATGTGCTGAGGATTGCGATTGGTTCGACCAATCGCCCAGAGTCGATCGACGACCCTTGGACATTCAAGGAAAGGCGAGCGATGATCGACGCCTGGTCCACTGCCGAGGGAGTTGATCTCGAGGTCGTCGGTGTTCCCGACCTTGGTGACTCCAAAAGATGGGTGAGCCATGCGGAATCGTACCACGGACGATCAGGAATCTTGGTTAGCAGCGAGCCTGAGATCTCTGACCTCTACGAGGCTTCTGGATGGACGGTCGAACGGGTCGAGTTGACCGCTCGAGGTAATCTGCAGGGGTGGCGGATCCGTGCGACGATGAGGATGCTATCCACAATCAGTGACGATGCAGCGATAATGGAGGTTCTGGGACCGACGATACCCTCTGCCGTAATCGAGAATCTAATCGCCACCGAGGCAATCCGTCGCCTCGCCTTCCTCGGTGGCGGTGGGGAGCCGGTCGGCTGACTAGGAAGGCTTCACCACCTAGTCAGACAGCCACATCAGGAGGTGTGGAGCAGTATGCAACCCACTCCATCCGTGCTCCACTCGTGTCCCCTGAGATGGGAGGCCAAGGCAAGGGCCCGGTCGTCGTTGACCCCTAGATCCCCAGACCCCAGCCTCGATTCCGAATGGATCTCCAATCTAGTCAGATCGCCCTCGCAGGTGATGCGCACGAACAGGTCGTCGGGATATCGCATCCATTTCGTATGAACAACCACATGCATCACGCTGATCCAATCAGTTGAGACCTCGGTGCGTGGCGTCTCCTCGACCCATGACAGGAACTCCTCTCTAACCTCGGTCGAGTCAGCATAAATCAGAACGCCTCTGGAGCCATCTCCGCGGTGCGGTTGATCCGCTAGCCTAGTGCAGTTGCGTGACGCTTCGTCGCAATGAACAGGGAACGATTCGGAAGGCGGTCCGATGATAGAACCAAGGATCTGCACGAGGAGCACGCTGACGATGTACAGGGCGAGAGGAGCGGTGAGCAGCAGCCGAATATCCCGATTCGGATGAACCGATGTCGATTGAGTGGTCTGCGATGCGGAATCGGCAATGAGTTCTTTGTCGGAAGATGACATGCCGGTCACTCCGAGGCTACGACGACTCTCGCGGCCCGGAGAATGCGATTATGCATTCTCCATCCACCCTCGATCGTCTCGACGATGTGACCTGGTTCGACTCCATCGGGAGCCGGAACCGTGGCAATCGCCTCCATCGAGGTCGGATCGAATGGGACGCTGTCTGTCTCTATCGGTCTAACTCCCTCAGCTGCGAGCGCTGAGGCGAGGCTATCTCTCACCATGCGAACGCCTTCGACGAACGCGTCCTCGGCGCCGCTCGCATCGAGGGCCCGATCGAGATTCTGCATTGCATCGATTAACCGCCGAGCGAGTCCCATACCGCCATATCGAAGCGCCTCGGATCGTTCCTTGGCAGCACGCTGCTGCGCGTTCCGGACGTCCGCTTGCTTGTAGGCGACCTCGCGCTCTGCTGCCACCAGTGCTGCTTCCAACTCGGCGATCCTCTCCACATCGCTCTTCGGTTCTTCCTCGGCTATCTCCTCTGCCGAGACGATGATGTCCTCCTCCTCCTCTGAGTGGTCCGATGCATCATCATCCTTGGTCATCGACTGCGGCCACTCGCGCGCCACTCATGAAGCCGACGCCGGGTCATTGATAGAAACGGATTCATGCGGCGATTACAGGCATGTCGTGAGCGCTTCTGAATCAACGCTTCGCGCGGATTCGCATGGTCAACCATCGATGTCATCAGGTCGCCTGTCGTTGAGCCAGACGACGGTCATCTCGAGCCGTTCGTGCGTAGGGTGGACCTCGACCATCGCCACAGGAGCATCTACGGACTCCGCTAGATCCTCGGCTAGTGCGAGCGGTAATTCGATTCTGCTTCGACTTCCATCCCAATGCAGGAAAGATCGTGGCAAATCGCATACCTCTGAGATCTCCTCGATGTGGGGCTCGGCTTCCTCCTCAGCACAGTGCAGCACCCCGAACAACAACGTCCCATCCTCAGTCAGCGTCTCGTGCGGCAAGATTGTCGCCTCCCCACGTCTAAGGAAGCGGCGGCGCAACTGCCCTGCATCCTTGTACACAGCAGTGCAGAACTTCAGATGGAATCCGTACGGCTCTCGGACCCCTCCATCCTCGGGATCGGGTGCTCCCACCTCGGCCGCACGGACCCGATCGCGCAGCAACAATGCCAGATCAGCCGATCCGGCGGCCCCTGCGGTAATCTCATCGGAGAGGTTGAAGCCGCGCAATTCCATCTCGTCGTGATTGCCGACAGTGATCTCCAACTCGTTCAGATTTAGGAATGACATCGGCGCCTCCCGCATCTCCTCAAGCAAAGCCGCCATCCTCTCCGGCATGTCCGGAGGACACGGAAGTTCGACTCCCGTGTGAAGGCCAGCGGCGGTGCAGGCGCGCATCGATTCTAGATACGGTTCCAGTTCGAAGTCGAGCAGATGGAACCGAATCTCATCGAGGCCCGCATCAGCAAGGTCATCCGCACGGAATGGGGTGAATGGGATTGAGGTATACATGTGCATGTGGAATTCAGGCCCGAACTCCTGCCGTAAACTCCTGATTCCTTCCAGCGTGTGATCGAAGTCCATCATCGGATCTCCTCCTGTGATTCCGGCTCCGGTGGCCCGCATCGCCTTCGCCTCCTCGATGACCTCGTCGAAAGTCTCACATTGCCGCTCGTTGGCGAACATCCAGCGACTCTCTCGACGATTCTCCGACAATGGGCAGTAATCGCACTTCCAATGGCACTTCCCGGTGACGAATAGGACCAGTTTGCTCCCCTGCATGCACTGTATGCAACCCTCCGCCTCACCTACCTCCGGTGGCTCATGCAGTTCCGGCACGCTCGGCAGGTGAATGTGGGTGACCACGCGTCGGATGCGACGGCGTGCCCGCTTCAATCCGCCGCTGCGGGTGCCGACGCGATTATGTTTGACAACAGATGACGGTGGAACCCGACATCATCGGTGAGTTCAGGATGGAACGCGAGGGCAAGGCGTGATTCGGAAGTCACACCAACAACCTCGCCGTTATGCAGAGCGGCAGGCTTTGAACCAGGGCCGACGGAGGAAAACCTCGGGGCGCGGATGAAGATACCTGGAAAGGAGCGCCCAAGAGCTGGAGCTTCTAGAAGCGCTTGGAAGGAATCAACCTGGCGGCCGTAGGCGTTGCGATCGATAGTCGCATCGATCAGAGGTGATCCTCCATCCTGTGGATCGCTGAGCAGGATGGCTCCTGCGCAGGTGGCAAGGACCGGTAGCGCCGGTCGCTCGCGGAGAAATGCGAACAGAGCTGGCAGAAGGCCGCTGCCACCCGCTTCGACAGGGCCTCCGGTCAAGCGCATCGTCGTTGATTCGCCCCCGGGCAGCACCACTGCGTCAATCCAGGACGATGTGTTTGAGAGATCATCCTCGGTTCGGAGTTCGACTACCTCGACCGAGATACCAGCCTCTACGGCGGCGCGATCTAGCGCTGTGATGTGTGAATGCCTAGCGCCCTGAAGCATACATAGAGCGATGGTCCGAACCTCAGGAGGGGGGGCCGAGGCTCCTCCATCGGCCATGCTCCCCGCTCCCGGTCGACCACATAGAGGCTTGCTGAGGAGCGAAGCGAAGACTCCGTCGCAGACGGCGAATTCAAGGACCGCTCCCGACGCGGCCGCTGCATGGGTTGGCAGGGCGACTGCTGGTTCATCGCCGGTCCGACGAGGATGTCCGAAGCTACCTTGTCCGCACTGGCGACACCCGTCATGACCCATCGATCCCCGGAGTTCAAGCTGGCGATGGCAACCTTGCACAGCCGACTCCGGCTCGCCTTCGGCCTGACCCCATCGAGCGGGAGTATCGGTGACCAGAGCCACGATGGAGAGGACGGTTGGTCGGTTGTCGTCGTGTCGGGATCTGGAACGGCCGCGATTGAGATGGCGATCGCGAACCGGTTCCACGACGATGAACTCGTCCTCGTCCCCTCAAACGGGAAGTTCGGCGAGCGAATTGCCGAGATCTGTTCACGCCACTGCCAAGCCACCCATCTGAAGGGGGACTGGGGCAGGCCAATCGACCTTGAGGAGATCGAGCGGATTCTATCCAAGGGAAAGCATGCCTCCTTGGCGGTCTGTCACAACGAGACGTCGAGCGGCATCGTTCAGGATGCCGAGGCCTTGGGATCGATCTGCCAACGGCATGGTGTGTCGTTCATCATCGATGGTATCACGAGCGTCGGCGGCATCCCCGTCAAACCTGAGGAATGGGGCGCCGATGCGGTCGTCCTAGGAGCGCAGAAGTGCACCGCGGGACCTTCGGGAATCGCGGCTATCGCCGTAAGCGAGGACTATGTCGAGAAGGCGCTGTTCAATCGCGCCGCAGGTGGTATCTCTCCCCTCTATTACCTCGATCTCGCTCCCGCCCTCCGAAAAGCGGCAGACGATCAGACTCCGTGGACACCGGCGATCAATCTGGTACTCGGTTGGTCAGCGGCACTCAACGAACTCGCCGAAGATGGGCTCGGCGCTCGTCACGAGCGTTACGCATCCTTGGCCGGGGGGGTCAGGAACCTGTTCTCGGAACTCGGATTTGAACTATACGCGACCGAAGGCCACCGATCAGACACGGTCACCGCCATCCGATATCCGGATCCAGTATGGGGTGAGGAGTGGCGCGCTCGGCTCGCCGCCGAGCACGGGACCCATGTCATCGGTGGTCAGGACCATGTGAAAGGTCGGATATTCCGGGTTGGCACGATGGGCCTGACGACTCGGGATGAGATGGTCGAAGGGTGCACTCGGATGATCGATTGCTTCCGCTCGTTCGGGCATGATTTGCCCGAGGTCGATGTCGCCTCTTTCTTCTGACGATTCCATTCAGACTGACGTTTCGCCATCGCTGATACTAAGAGCAGCATCGAACCCCGACAGCGAGGTGGCAATGGAAGCACTCAAGCAAATCTCAGAACTGCGCCGAATCGATGCCGATGCAGCAAGTGACGCCTATTTACGAGACTGAGGTGGCGTTCCAATTGGTTCAAATTCTTCCTTCGAAATATCCTACCGAAGGCGTTGATTTACTCTAATTGTGAAAACCGCATTTGAAATGAGGTAAGTCAT
>CAZPCY010000006.1:0-93569 GCA_964585295.1 uncultured Candidatus Poseidoniales archaeon
CCGAGGACAATTGGTCTTACAGTCATCCTTACCGTTGAAAAACCGACTGGAAAAATCCGATGCAAGGCCAACATATGCTCG
The DNA here is from genome assembly GCA_964585295.1 of uncultured Candidatus Poseidoniales archaeon. GTDB lineage: Archaea > Thermoplasmatota > Poseidoniia > Poseidoniales > Thalassarchaeaceae > CAUZSY01. The sequence continues at coordinate 82 of CAZPCY010000006.1, forward strand.
TTTCAAACCTTCCTGCTTAATCAGATAGATACCCGCCCGTCTATCATTGCGTAAGTCGCGAATAGAAATTGGTTCGAATTCCTTCTCATTATCAGTTATTGGAAACCATTCGTCATGGTATTCGTTCCCACGGACCTTGAGATGATCACGCGATTTTCCCAAACTTTCTTTGAGTCCTTCGGGGGTGAACTTTAATCGCATCAAACGATGCATCCTATGAACTCATTTTAATCAGCCGACCAGGCAAATTTGGACAAGTTGGAATGGTCTATCCGAATACCCATTGAAACGGATTTGCAATTTCAAAGGGCTTTCACTGCGTCCTTCGGAACGCTACAGACGCGACTGCCTTCACTTCGTGGACTCGAGTCTCATGAATTCCAGCCGACGGGCCAGCCCTCGTCGTCGACCAAGACGACGTTGATTCCAACGCCGGTGCGATGGAACGAGATGAGTTCCAAGCCGTGGATCCGATGGCCGGTCGGAGCGCGGCCGAGAATCGGCCGTGTCGACCGACGAGTCCGTCCGCTCCCCCAACCACGTCGATCGGTGGCCATCCGATCGACTTCGGCCGGCTCTAGACGACGTCTGACCCCCTCGGCATCCTCGAACCACGGCAGAGCTCCCTCGGGGGTGAACTCGATGCCGAGAATCATGTCGATGCCGTCGGTGTATTGAGCGGCATCCGCATCCGCTTCGGATGGAATGGCCACAGCGTTCGGATGGGTGTGCAACCAGTGAGTGAACCGACCACCGCGAGAACCACGGTCGACGGCGAACAACTCGTCCACCCACTCCTCCGGCACATGATGGACGGTGTACGAATCCCCTCTGTTGACCAGATGCGGCTCGCCGAGGACCAGCCCCTCTCCTTGGAACAGCCCGAATCGTCGATCGTCGCCCTCAAACGCCTCGTCGATATCAGAGCGGTGGGGCCTCTCGCCATCGGCGTCGAATCCGACCAAGATTTCGTCCGGCAGCGATTGGAAGGCCCATTCTATGATTGTCTGGAGATGGCGTAGAGGCAGATGAATGGTGGCAGGGTATCCATCGCGGCGGTCGAACGAGACGCGATTGTAATCAGCGGCAGCGCGCTCCAACCACGCTTCGACCACGCGCTCCGGATGGGGTGAAGGCCATATGAGTCACCGTCATCCCGTAGACTCCGGTGAGTCTCCGTGGCGCGCAAGAAGAAGGGATTTGGTCGCATTGTCGGCGGCTTGACGGGTAGCCCGTATGATAGGCTTCTGAACCAGTTGGAGAAGTTGCATAAGCAGCACGATGGGCGCGCTCTGTCGAAGGAACTGAATCGCTTCGCGAAGATCGTCGCCCAGCAGGTCGATGAGGAACGGATCGATGAGGAGGAGCATGACCTGTTGATGGAGGAGATCGAGGATATCCACCCCGATGAGAAGATGTTCTCTCGCCTTGGAGACGACGCCGACGATTTCTACGACAGCGACGACCTGCCCGATGCGCCCGAACTGAACATGGGGGGCCCGGTCGACCTCGACAAGTTGCTGCAGTCGAAGGCTGATTCCCAAGGATCCTGGGGCAGCGACGAGTACGAGGAATACCGGCAGCGGATGTCTGAGGAGTTCTTCCGTGAGTCGGACGAAGCTCTCTCACAAGGCGACCACCAGATGGTGACCGCACAAGATCCAGGTGGTGGGCGAGTCTTCCACGATGTCGAGGACACTGCTAACGAGGTCAAACGGCAGATTGTCGAAGAAGAGGAGGGCAGCCCTCGCCGTCGCTCATCCGGCGGCCGCCTGAACGCCCGCAGTCTGGAGAACGTCCAGCGAGCCGAGCCGGAGCCGGAGGATGATGGTGCGACGGAGGGCGTTTCGGTTGATGAAGACGGAGTCGAATGGTGGGAGGACGAGGATGGCCAATGGTGGTACAGACCACCCGGCGAAGAAGATTGGTATGTCTGGGACGAATGACCTCCGAATTCCCGTCTGTGATTCTAGGATCGAACTGTATTGCCTCATTCAATCCAATAGTGCTATATTTTCACTCATCGAACTATCTCCGAGAAAAGATGCCCGAGGAAGACGAACCTCCCGACCATGTGTCGGCGAGTGATTTCCGAACCACCCATGTCTACTTCGACATCGAGGACGAGGGTCGGCCGAGGAGGGAGGAATTTGGTACCAACCTCCCGGGTCCGAAGATTGGTTCTCATGGACCGGATGATAGTTCCTTAGGCCAGAACGGCAGTGTCCCCAGATCATGCTTCAGAATCCCATAATCGGCCCCCGCTCCGAGCATCGCCCTGTTGGCGTGACCGGCTGAAGACATCGCAACGATCGTTACCGGTCGGATGAGTTCTCCCACTTCCACAGCGTCTAGAATCATGCGAAGGACCTCAAGACCCCTGATTGGCGGAATGTAGTGGTCGAGCAGCAACACATCGGGAGAGACTCGGCGAACGATATCCACAGCGTGCTCCGTGTTCCAGCGCTGCTCGACCACGACGGCGCTCATGTCGACTTCGGCCGAGATGAGCAGCGCCTCGATGTCGGCTCGGTCCTCGAAAGCCAAGACTCGCATCGCCACGCCTCTCAAGCGGGTTCCTGATGCTCCCACCAGGGTGGGACATCGAACCATCGCGCATCGCCCGTCGGCCGGTCGATTATCGGCAAGCCCAGTTCGCTCCTGTCATCGAGGTGAACCGCCATGCCTATCGCTGCGCAAGGGCTCGACAGGTAATCCTCACCGGTTTCGGTGAGATCGATCCTAATCGCATGACCAGCGGGAAGCACCACATCGAGAGGATTGAACTCCATCCGCATCATGTAGGTCTGGTACGGAATCACCGTCTGCGCATCGTAGCCGCCGTCGCGGTAGCGGACATCCATCGTAGCATGTCCCAATCGAACGCCGGTCTCATCGTCGAACATTGTGGCGAACACCTGGCCGCCGTTGCATGTACCCGGCGATACTGAGAGATGCATCGTCGGCATTCCCGAGATGTGGGTCGTCTCCTCGAAGGATGGGACGGTAATCGAAGCGGATGAGGTAATCGACACCCATTCGCCATTGGATTGCATGGCGCCGAGGTCGCTCCGCCACCATGAGAGGTCGGCCGGTGGCCAAGTCTCCTCGACATGCCACTTACCGTCGTGCGTCTGAATCTGGACATGCGCCTCCGGCTCCACCCCGACTCCCTTAAGATAGAACTCGAACCAGTTGTACAACTCGATCGCCCAGTCCATCCTAGAGGTGTTCGGATATGCCTCAGCGCCGTAGCCAGTGGTAAGGTCGCCGTGCCTATCGGGTTGGTCAGGGTAATTGTGGGCCCACTGTCCCATTATCCCGCGCGTGTGGATTCCCGCATCGCGGAGCATCTGGTAGGTCGGGAATGCGTGGTAAGGATCGACGTTCCAGTCCTGCATACCCCATACGAGGTAAACCGATCCCTCGTAGTTGTCTAACACATCCTGCAAGTGGTATCGCTCGTCCCAGTAGTCGTTCCACTGGTCACCACCCAATCCAGCTGCCGCCCAGGTCGTCCATGGGCTCAAGGGACCGATCGCGTCGTCGCTACACATCCGCATGTCGTCCTCGGTAGCATCGGCGGTCGCTCCTTCGTAGAGGGCGTCGTACACCATTGCCCTCGACTCGCTGCTTCCGTTCCGGTAGAACATCTGCTGGACTCCTATGCTTCCGGAGATCGGCACAATCGTCCGCAGGTGTTCGGATGGGTTCTGTGCCGCTTCCCAGTTCGTCGTGCCAGCATACGACTTGCCCATCAGGCCGATGTTTCCATTGCTCCAATCCTGTTCTCCTAGCCACTGTACCGCCGCTTGGATGCCAATCTGCTCGCCGAGTCCCTTGACGTCCTGGCAGTGGGTAGACTGACCGGTACCGAAGGTCGAGACCTGTGCCAACGCGTAGCCGTGCGGGACAAACTCGTCCAAGATCCACTGACCTACACCAGCATCCGGAATCGTGTTCGGATTGGAGTCAGGCCCGGCGATGCCCTCGCCGCCGAAGTCGTAGTAGGGGTGGATGGTGGCGATCACCGGGACCTTCGTATCGTTGTCGACATCCGGCATCCAGAGCGCGATGTGCATCAGGGCCGGTCCGGGATAGCCAGCGTCCTGTTCACTGGCTGGTAATTGGACCTCGACAAAGTGCTCGGTCGGCCCGCTCCAGTTGTAGGGACCATCCTCCGGCAAGGTGCTGCGCATGCCAGTCATGTTGAGGTCCATCGAATGACGCTGGTGCAACGGCACCTGCCACCAAGAGTACATGTTGTCACCGTCATCTCCGGTCAGGACGCCGCTTCCCCAGATCATCGACAGGAGTACGACGAGGGCAGTGACGCCGACGCTCGCGAGGCCTAGGAGATTGAGATGCATAATCTCGCGAGCCTCGCCCGCGGCGACCGTCTCCTCAAGCGCCGATGCCTCGCTAGGGGAGGCCAACACAGCATCCAGAGCGTCGGCCATCGCGACGCCTGACCCATCGCCTCGACATGAGGATGACGCACAGGAGTCCAACTTGGAAACGGAGCCATTCTCACCGGTAATCTACCATTCTAGCCCACATGGAGATCGACGACGACATGGTCCCAGTGCGGTGAGTGGCTCTTCACTCGGATGACTGGCAAATCTTGGCTAGGTTGCTCGATGGCGACGATCTCTCTCGCCTTATTTCCAGCAACCTCAGCTAGCCGTTCTTCCTCGCCGTTGCAGCGCTCCAAGGCAGCGTAGAGCCAACCTTCGTGGTCGTCGGTCGGCGCCGTCCCGTGCAGATGCATGATTCCACCATCAGTCCGCAGGGCAGCGAGAGCGATCGGCACTCCATCCCAGGCATTCGGAAGTAATCCTAGCAACACCCTGTCCGCCACCTCGATGATTGTCGAGCCGTGTCGACGGTTGTCTCCCGCCAGAATCGTGCAGCGCTCATCGACTCGATTCAGCCTGAGACCGTCGGCGAGGGCCGAGAGCGCGTCCTCGCACCAATCACAGGCAATCACTCGGGCAGCGCCGCCATGCACGAGTATGGGCAAAGTGTAGTATCCGATTCCGCAGTATAGGTCGAGGATTTCCTCTCCGGTCGCATCGATTGCTCCCATCCTCCGACGCTCCTCCATGTTCCCCATGCTGAACATCGACCTTGTCAGTCGGTAGGGGTAATGAATACCGTTCTCGACTCGAACCACCGAGTCGTCGTCACCGAACAGCAATTCGACTGCAGGCCGCCGGTCCTGCCCACTTATCTCTCCCTTGCGCGCCAGTCGCTCTACTCCTAGTGCAGAAGAGACCCTACTCCAGAGTCCCGCCGCCTCACCTGCCTTGGAAAGAAGCGCGGCGAGCGGTGGCTCGATCCATGCGTCTTCGGCGAAGGAGGCAGCGGGAAGGAGGGCTACATCGTCGAATCGCTCCCAACGACGGGGCAGCGGCAGAACCTCGACGAAGTAGGAGTCCAAACCCGAATAGTCGAGCAGACCTTCGGATTTGAGCCATTCCGAGACCGCTGTGCGCAGTCGGATGTGCGGATCTCTTTCGAACGCCATCAGCCGTCACCCACGAGTGGAATGTTCCCCCATACGGGGGAACCGAGTTATATCTGCGACCACGCATCGGGCAGCGACGGATGCCACTCCGTCGGTGAAAACCATGCGACGCTGCCTGCCGATACTGATGATTCTGCTTTCCGCATCGATGCTCCCAGCCGTGGCCGCGGACCCTCCTCCAGGCGCCCAAGAGCGAACTCAGGATTTCTGCGATCCAGCCAAGCACCTCGGAGCGCCCGAATTCCACCCGGTGACCGGAGCTCGCCTCTGGACGGACGCGATCTGCGACGACATCAACCGAGCGATGGATTCGACAGGAAATACCGCCGAATGGCTGCAGTCGAGCTACGAAATCGAGATGGTCGATCTGACCCATTTCAACCTTAATCTACTCTTCTCGATCCACGAGATGGCCCCCGATACCCTCGGCCTCGACAGCACCAACCCAGTGATCGACCTGCTTGGTCTAGGTGCGAATGAGGGGATTCCCGCCGACTACATTCGCAACTTCATCTCACTAGATCCAGACGTCGCACCGGCTCTCAAGGACAACATCTCCGGAATCGTCCGGAGCACGATCAACAACACCTTCGGCAACTCGACCGAGCCGACCGTCGACTGGCGCAGTGGCTCAATCACTATCGGTACCGAGACCTTACAGTGCCTCGATTCGGAGGGCGCCGGAATCGACTCGGCGGACGAGGACGCGGCGGTTCCTCCAGATGCGTTCAACCCTCCCCTCTGCCTCCAGATCAGCACCTCTGTCGAGACTGATGCGTCGCTGTTCTCCCTTGGCGACGCAGACGTCGACGTCGAACGAACCTTCCAAGGGCTGTTGACGATGGGCGGCGAGGTTTCGACCTCCTTGCCACTCAATGCGCAGCCAGGCCACCGAGTCGTATACGACATCAATCCGCCTGGCTACGGCACGATGAAAACCCTCAGTCCGCCGGGAATCCTGACCCCTCGGACCTCTGGTATCTATGACTACAACGCCGGCGTCTGGACGGTAGACGCCCTCTCGGGGACGACCGCCGTCAACCAGAATGCGGAGTTCACCTTCGCCCGCCGCCCCACGAGCACTCGCGCCGTCGACATCGACACAACGAACGAGAGCGGTCTAGTCGCGATGATTGAGATTGATGCCCGCAACGAAGCTCAGGCAGTAATCAACTTCGATCTCGGCATATCTTACATCGACATGAACACCCTTGACCAATGGAACTACTCGGTGCTCCCTGATGCGATTTCGCTGCCTTGGATGACCTCCGACGGTTTACGCATGGTAAACCACAGCGGGATTGGGGATTTGGACGATTTCTTGGAACTCGTTCCGATGGAGTCCATGTCGGGGGCAATATCAGGCGTGATTGGACAGAACCTAACCCTCTCGAACCTATCATTCCAAGCTCCGAACGCTACCGGTGGACTGAACTTCAGTCACTCTTCAGGAAGCACCTGTACCGATCCGGGAGCGACCTACTGGTGCGTCGACGGGCCGAACGCGATGGATGGAACCTATCCAATCTACCTGCACTCGGAGAGCGCACCGTTCGAATTCGACCTGATCGACATGATCCTTGGATTCCTAGGCAACGACACCGATTTGGGAGGATTCGATCCCGCTGCGGTAAGTGACAACGACTTGGCAGCGCTGTTGAATGTTATGACGTTGGAGATGGAGATGGATGCCTCATTCTTGGGTGCCTTCGTTCCTACCGACCTTCCGGCGACCGATGTCGTGTTCAAGATTAGATTGCCGAGTTGGATTCGTTCATCGGTCGGCGATGTCGATGCGATACATTTGGTGGCTAGATCCGGTGTGAGCAGTGTCGCGAAGATTGGAATCACTGGGCCGAATCCCTATGACTACGGCCACGCGATTTGCGAGCAAACCTCGCCTTGCATAGACTCCAGCGAAGATGTGGTCTGCCTCTCGTCATGGGCGAGTTGCGTCGAGGTCGAGGTCGAGGTCAACCTGCACCGACTTGAGTTCGATGAGTGGAGCCAGTCGGTCGAGATAGAGATTGACGCTGGTGTCACCCTGAAGATCTACCGAATCGCACTGCCTGGAGAGTCGCTGGAAGCGATGGGACTCAAGGTCGAAGCTCTCCCCTCCGATCTCGTCCGGCAGGTTGCTGCGATGGGCGACAAACAGCCAGGAGGCTTGCTGGGGGCGACTAATGACAGCACCATCGACATCCCGGTAGGATCGAACAACCTAGAATTGGAGATTTCCAATGCTGGGTTACAATCCCTGACGGCCCAGATAAACGATATGATAGCAGCGAAGATTCAATCCGACGGCAAGATCGTTGAGCAAGGGCTGTCGGCTGATTTCACCGGTGTACGCCTCACGACATCTCTGACCAACCTAGAGAAACCGACGACGGGCAACAAACTGAGTGATGCTACTCCAATCACGATTGGAGCCAATCTTGAGAAGACCGTAATCAAAATCGCGATGACGGAGGATGGCGGCGTCGGCCTGACCACCAGTGCTGCGAGGATGACCGCCAGACTCGCTGAGATGTTAGCGACAGGAATCGTCGGGAGTGGTTCTGCGACCAGCATCAGCGGCATCTCCACTCCGGAGCAGAGCTTTGAGGTCCCGTCGCCCGGTCTCGGTAAAGACCAGATGGGGATGGATGTCCGTCCAGCCGTGACCATCAGCGCATCGTTCCCGCCTGGACTCGGATTCGGCAATTTTGAGAGTTCCAGCGGGAATCAGGAGATCACCGAGACGGATGATGGAAGACAGCGGCTGGTCTACAGGATGCCACTGTGCAAGTCCTCCTACATCGAAGGCTGCAGCGACGATACCGATAAGGTGACTTTCTCGTTCACAATTGGCTTCCAGTATGTCATCGCCGAGGTCGGTATGTACCTCGCTGGAGTGGGCGCAATCGTCGCCCTGCTGATTGTCTTCAAGGTGCGCCGTAAGAAGAAGCGGAAGGCACGCCTCAAGAAGGAAGGCCGGAGCGGTCGCCGTGGCAAGGCGACGAGAGGAATGTCGGCCATGCCACCACCGGCAGCCCCACCTCCACCCGCGGCCGCGTTCGCAAAATTCGATCCAGCCGCCTACGGCGGCGGCGGCAAATCTCGCGGTGGCTGGGACGGCTACGGCGGTTCGGCTGGAAGTGACGGATACGACAGAGCAGATCAATGGATTGAGAAGGGCGGCTGGGGAGATGATCCCTGGCAGAACAGTCGGAAGCAGCGCTGAGATCGACGTAACCCATTCGCTGAGTCAGCGATGGAGATGCGTGTGGATGCGCTCGGCCAGAGCGCGTCCGATACCAGGTGCGCTTCGGAGTTCCGCTTCGTCAGCGTGTTCAATGCCGCGCCTCCCTCCGAAGTGACGCAGCAGAGCCTGCAGTTTCTTTGCACCGAGACCGGGTACCGTTTCCAACGGGTCGGCGATGGCGCCACGATCGCGACGCTTCCGATGGAACCTGTTGACGAATCGATGCGCCTCGTCGCGGGCGTGGATGAAGAGCCGACCGGACCTATCTAGGATGATTGGCGCGTTACCGGGGCGATGCAGCGTCTCCTCGCGCTTCGCTAGCGCGGCGATAGGCACCCGATCCGCTAGTCCGAAGCGATCCAAGACTTCACCGATCGCCCCGAGGTGCGTCTCACCACCATCGAGTAGCAAGAGATCCGGCCAAGACTCCTGTCGCTTCAACCATCGCTCAACGATCTCGGCCATCATCTGCAGGTCGTCCTTCGCATCGCCACGGACCGTGTAGGTTCGGTATTCGTCCTTGCGCGGCCGTCCGCGCTCGAAGGTGACCGCTGCTCCGACTCGCTCGTCACCCTGCAACTGAGCCATGTCGAAGCAGACTAGCCGGTCAATCGCTTCGACTCCAAGCAGCCTCGCCGCATCTTCCGCCGCTACCTGCTCTAGGCTGCCGGAGTTTTTCCTCCGGCTCCGCTCAAGATGTGCCTTGGCATTTTCATCGGCCATACTTCGAAGGTTAGCCATTTCACCTCGAATCGGTACCCTGATTTCGATCGCCCCACCTCGGCGATCTCGCAACCATCGTTTCATCCAATCACGCAGTGGAGAGGGCAACAAGAGCATCCGGGGGGGTCTGGTTGACCGGTAGTGTTCGACTAGGACGCGAGCCACCGATTCCGAGACATCTCCGCGATGGACGAGTGGGTAGTGCACCTGACCTTGGATGATGCCATCCTTGGCGTGCAGCACGAGGACGGTCGCCAGATCTCCTCGCGAGGAAAATCCAATCGCATCTATGTCCTGATAGAACCTGCTGTGGATGACCTGTTGTGCGAGTGTGTTACGCACCGATGCGATTAGGTCTCGAGTGTCCGCGGCGCGCTCGTATTCAAGATTCTGGGATAGCCCATCCATCTCATCACGAAGCGCCTCCAACAGGATTTCGGCATCGCCATCCAGAACTGCGCGTGCTGCCCTGACTCTCTCTCCGTAGCCCCCATTCTCGATGCACGGTGCGGCGCAGAGACCTATGTGCATCGAAAGACAGCCCTGAGGAAGCAGTTCCTTGCAGTCGCGTATCCCAAAATGGCGACGAAGGAGTAGGATCACCCGCTTCGCTGCACCTGCGTCCGGGAACGGCCCCCAACGGTGTGAATCATCCGGCGGATGGCGGGTGTAGATAATCCTCGGCGTCTCCTCGTCCGTGATGGCGATGAAGGGGTAAGATCGGTCATCGACCAGCATCGAGTTGAATCGCGGTTTGTGAGTCCGTATCAGTTGCCTTTCGAGGATAAGCGCCTCTGCCGGCGATCTGGTTATGATGAAATCGACGCCGTCCGCCTCGGCGACGAGACGTGGCACCATCTCTCGATCGGGGCTCGCAGCGAAGTAGGATCGGATCCTGTCCCGCAGAACCGTCGCTTTCCCGACATAGAGGATTTGGCCATCCACCCGCTGGAATAGATAAACCCCCGGCGATGGAGGGAGGTCGAGCGTGGACTGGTCGACGGGCATCTCCAAACCTCGGATTCAGGTGTGGCGACTAGACCGACATCGGTTGAACCCAATGGTCCATCGTCCCACTATGATGATGCACAGCGGAAGCATTCGATTGTCTCTTCTGTCATACGATTGACCGTACACGGGACCTGCACGGTCAAGAGGGGTGCCACGCCCTGACGGCCGCATGCGGCTGACCACACGGGAGAGGCTGCTCATCGCCCTCGGCGAGCAGCCGGAGGCTTACTCCAGCGTGTGGGATGTGCCTCGGGAAGCGAGCCTGCCCGGCCTGTCGGAGCGTCTCGGGGTGGTCCGATCCGCCCTTCACGATCCGCTCAAAGACCTAGCTGAGGATGGTTTGGTCGAGGTTCGCCAAGCACACGTGATAGGAGGGGGCACGAGGAAGAGGAGCGTGATTCATTTGACCGAATCGGGTCGCATCGAGTCGGAATACCTCCGCGAATCGATTGAGGAATCGGGTGATTCTGAGGATACAAAGGTGGGTGGGCGTCTCATCGGCGGTGCGCCATCACCGGTGTCAATACACGGTCGAGAGGAGGTAATCGAGAAACTCCTCTTGGGGGTCGAGTCGCGGGACAGTCAGGTGGTCACTGGATTGCCGGGGATCGGCAAGACGGCGCTCGTCCGAGAGGTCGTCGAGCGGGCAGTCGAAACCGGTTGGAACGTTCGCTGGTCGACTCTCGACGCCGATGGAGACATCGCATTGGTCGCCTCAGATTGGTTTGAGAGCGATGGGATGAGCACCCACGATGCAATCATCGCCAGAATCGGTTCAGTCCCAGCGCGAACGCTGCTCGTAATCGACGAGATCCAAGCAGTCCATGCAAGGCACGCCGGGTCCGTCACGGCTCTATGCGAGACGTTACTAGGCCTCTCTCGTCCGGTGATTCTCTCGACTCGAGCACCACCTCCATTCGATGTCGAAGGAAGCGGCGCTACCGAATGTCGCCTGGAAGGGTTGAGCGATGATTCAGGTGCCATGATCCTCGGCGGTGCCATCGATTCTGAGCAGGCCGCCGCGGTCTCTGCGGCCTTAGGTGGTCATCCACTGGCACTCCATCTCTGGACGCCCGAGGATTCGGTCCCTGCCGCTTCGACCGCCGTCCAGGATTTTGTGCAAGAGACCGTTCTGGCCAGACTCGACGACGAGGCGAACGCGGCTCTCGAAGAGTTGACGATATCACCGACGGCTCTCGGTGTTGAGGAAGTTCGATCGTCTGATGGAATCGCAAATCTCGATGACGGGGCAATCCTGCGCTGGTTGTCCAGTTCGGCCGAAGTGCAGCATTTGATTCGCAATGTCAGGCTCGCATCATGGCCCGATGGCGAGCGCGCGTCTCTACATTCCATTCTGGCCATTTGGTGGTCGGAGATAGAGGGTGCGCGAGCGCGGAGGATGGAGGCTCATCACTCTCTACGATCGGGCGATGCTGATCAGGAAGGATTGGCTCGCCTAATCGCCGCTTTCTGCAAGGATTCCAGCGCCGCGGCGGCGGCGCTGCTTGAGGATTCTTTGGAGGCGATGCCGGAGGCGCACGACTTGCGTCGGCTCGCTACCGATGTCGCTCTGGAGCGAGGCGAGGCCGGATATGCGGCAGAGCATCTAGACGCGCTGCCGGATGATGCTGCGAAACACACTCGACTGGCTCGTCTTGCTAGGATGCGCGGCGATGTCACTGCCGCCTCCTCACACGAAGAGGCTGCGGCGGCACTAGCCACGCCCGAGGAGAAGGTCCGGCAGGAGATTTCCGATATCATCCGAACAATCGACGATCGGCTGCCGGGAGAGGAGTTGGATGACAAAGCCAAGCACCTGCTCAAGCGCATCGATCGATGCGATGTCTCCTTTCTCGAGGGGGAACGACTGCGCGCAGCCGAGGTGGCGCTTGCAACGAGCCGTCTCCGCATCCAAATGGGGATTGGCCGAGAGGAGAAGGCGACCGAAGCTTTGGAGCACCTCTCGAGCCTCACCTCCTCGGGAGACCCTACCATCCGAAGGCTTCGGCTTAGAATCGACATAGCATCGGCTCGGGACGATGGTGAACTTGCCTATCTGACCGCGCGAATCGATGCGGAGCAGGACGCGCGTGCCCGCTGTGGAGCAGTGCATGCGCTCCTCGAGAGCGTGGGAGGCGCCCCCGCCGCGCGTGCGTGCTTTGAGCGACACGTCCACGCCGCGCTCAGAGACGATGTCGCAGCAGACCGCCGTCTCTTGGCGCAACGCTGGTACTGGCGTGGCGTGCTATCAGAGGCTGAGCGCATCGCCTCTTGGCATGAGGCCTGTGAACGATACAAGAGAGCGGAGTGCGCGCATGCGGCGGCGTCCCTCCTCGCGCGGATTCACGAATTGCTCTGATCTGCTCAGATCTCGGCGCCCATCATCGTGCGAGTGTCGGTGACGCCGTCGATGGTTCGTATCCGATTGATTATGCAGGCGGTGAGTTCCGCCTGATCCTCTGCGACCACCTTGACGAACATGTCGTGATCGCCAAACACACCCCATCTCTCGATTACCTCGGGAATATCTTCGAGGGCGGCACGGACATGCGCCTCCTTTCCGGTCTCGGTGGTTATCAGCACGAATCCTACCGGCATATCATCACCTCAATAGTCGACTGTAATCAGGGTCTGCGTCTCTCGGACACCATCGATCGTTCGCATCGTCCCGATGAGCATGTGGGTCAGTTCCTTGGCGCTCGACGCCTCGACTCGAGCGAGCATGTCGAAAGCGCCGTAGAGCGCGTGCGTCTCAATGACCTCCGGGAGGTTCTGCAAACTGAGGTAGACATCCCTCTCCCGCGTTGGTTCGGTCTTCAAGAGGATGAACGCGGTCCTCATCACGAGCCCCCGATTGTTCAGGCCGCGGGTCCGTCGATTCATCAATCCTCCGCATTGACCCCGAATCACGCGTTTCAGTCTGTGAATGAGATGCAGGATGGAATCGTCGCAGCGGAGCCGTTCTATACCTCGCGTCCGGCTCGCTGCTCGCATGGAGCCGACCTCGCGCTGCGAATCGCTCCGACTGGCAATCGTACTGATTGTCGGATTGCTGCTGGCGGGCGGTCCAGCGAGTTTGACGACATCCATGCAGTGGGATGGAATCACAGATCTCTTTGATCCTCTTGCTGAAGGATACCAATCCGCGCTGGAAGAATCCACTCGCCCTCCATCTCATGCGGTCAAGGCGACGACGACCTGGACTGGAGTTGTCACGCTGAATTCCGACTACACGGTAGCGTTTGCGGACGAACTCCGAATCCTCTCCGGGACCATAGTAGAGATGGGTCCCTCGGTCCGGATAATCGTTGATGGCAGATTGACGATATTGGGAACTGGGACCGATCCGGTCACCCTCCGGTCGATCATCTCGACCCAGCGTCATGAGGGAATACAGTTCAACTCGACCTCAGCCGGACGCGGATCTTCCATCCAACACCTGAACATCTCGCAGGCGTGGTTCGGAATCACGATCTTCGACAGCGATCCATCAATCTCCAACATCTCAATCGGCGATGCAGACTATGTCGCGATCGACATCTTCGACGGCTCCCCGACGCTCCGCGATATCAGGATTCAGGATGGTGGAGAGGGAGTTCACATCGGCTCTTCGCATTGGCGCTACGGAATCGGCCTCAGCGTCGGTGCGCAAGCATCACCACTGGTCACGAATCTCTCCGTCGATGGAGTGATGACCCGCGCAGTCAACTACTGGGGTGGCGCCGGAGGTATGCTCTCAGATTTGCGAATCTCAAACGTCTCTGGAGCGACGCGGACGATTCCCGCAGGAATCTGGATCGAGGACTCTATTCCGTTGATCGTCAATGCGAACATCACTCGCTCGGACAACGGGGTGTATGTTAGCCACGTGACGGAGAACGGCACCACTCGTCCAACATTCCGAGACCTAGTGGTTGAGGACAGTATGTACAACGGAGTCTTCGTGGAACGTTACAACAAGTCGCAGTTCAGCAACCTCCCACTGAACGGGGTGTTCAGGAACATCACAATTCGGGGCACTGGAGGTCCGAACGCTCAGGCCCCGGGAGTCTGCTTCACTGCCTTCGGGGTCAACACCTCCTCCGTCGATGTCGATGGAGCGCTGTTGGAGGACAACGATTGCAACGGCTTCAAGGCGTACATGATCGACTCGACCACAATCGTCAATGATGTCACCGTGATCAATTCCGGCGATGATGATGTGACGGCGCCCACCAATGACAGGGCAGGGATGTTCCTGCGCAGCGTCAATTGGGGGCCTACATTCGACGGATTGAACGTCACCGGATCATCCGGTGACGGAATTCTGCTCTGGAAGAGCAGTCTGCGAGGTAGCGATTGGGAGAGCAGCGACAATCAGGGAATCGGCCTCGCCGTTCGCGAGTCACATCCGGAAGTGGACGGCATCCTGGTCGAATCTAATGGCAAACAGGGAGTTTGGGTGCACGATTCTAGCAATGTCCTCCTGACCAATGCGACCAGCCGGAACAACGGAGCCAACGCCGGTACTGGCCAAGGCTTCGGCTTCCGATTCCAAGGTTCAAGCGATTTCATGAGCGACGGCAAGAATGTCTCATGCGTCTCATGTCGGTCCGAATCGGATGTCAGTGGAGGCTTGTGGATCGATGACAGCATCGACCTCCAGATCCATGGATTCACCTTCCTAGGAGCACCCGGAGTCGGTCCGGCAATACAAGGCGGCAACGGCGGCCTGACTCAAAATGGCCATGTCATCCTGACGGATCTCGAACTGCATCAGAACGCAACCGCGTTGCCTGTTCTGTACTTCGATGAGGTTGATGCGCACATCTCGAATCTGACCACCAATGGCAGCCACGCTGGAGTCCAGTGGGACGCCATTGGCAATGTCGAGAGCAGGATTGACGGTGCGACGCTTGAAGGAGTCGATTGCCTTACCCTGATTGACCATCAGCAGTTCATCGCGACCTCTGTCGATCTCTCGGGATGCAACGGCAGTATAGAGATGAAGAGCGGCACGTACAACTTGACCGGTGTGACCGGTGCCGCCAACCTCACCCTCGATCAGGCGGGACTCTCCACCAGCGTCGTGAACTGGATATCCTCCGGTACACCACCGGCTCATGCGCTCGGCCTGAACGACCGCTTCGATTTGCTTTGGATGGTCGATCTCTGGGCCGTGAATCAGCGTGGGAACGGCCTTCCGTACTCGCTCGCGAACCTCTCATTCGATCAGTTTCAAACCGATGTCTCCTTGACGTTGCCGTATGACGGAAACGCACTGCTCGGACCCTTCATTGGCAAGCGCTGGACTCTATCTGGAACCAGCGCAGAGACGTTGATGTGGGCAGGTTGCGACTACGATGGCGTCCATAACGACACAGAAGCGATCACGCTCGATGGCGATCTCACGGTTATCTGCTGGCTCGACCTGCAGAACCAAGCTCCGTTCATCAACTGGACAACGCCACTCGATGGTGAGGTATTCCCTAGTGGTGGCACGGTCGTGTTCAACGCAACGGATTCTTGGGATCTAGACGAGGATATGATGATTGCCAACTGGTCCAGCGACATCGACGGCGACCTTCGCGCCGCCTGCTATGGTGGCCAAGGATGGCCCAGTGGAAATGGATCCGGGCTCTCATACGGATATCTGGTCACCAACGGCAACGACTCGACCGAGCAGCAAGGGGGTGGTTGGTTCTGCCCGCTTTCGGATGGTGTGCACACGATCACATTGGACATCTGCGATTCATCCGCCCCATCACTCTGCTCAAACGAGACGAGGCAGATTGAGCTTCGCAACCTTCCACCATCCATCGACATCAACCTCGACCCAGCCCCCGATGCTCTAGGATACGTGCATCTTGGTCGCACCGAGACTATGCATGTCAACGCCAGCGGAACCACCGATCCGGAGGGTGATCCTCTGCTCACATCGGTGTTCAGCAGCCTAGGTGCTTCTTGGACCGAGCAACCACCGGCCTGCACACCTCCGAACTGTCCGCTTGAGTGGAATCTATCCTTTGCCTCTCTCGACGAGGATATCACCTCGTTCGACTTGAACATCACATTCTCAGATGGGGTCAACCCGGTCATCGACCTCGTTTGGGCGATTGAGTTGCACAACGCCCTACCGTCCCCTTCGATTACCCTAACCCGCACGGGCAACCTCTCGCGGGACACAATCACCCTCGACGCCTCGGCCACGATGGATCCGGAGGGAGATTCGATTCGCGCTCGTTGGAGCAGTAATATGATCGGCGCGCTTCCAGATCCATCCACTCCGCTGGTTTGGGAGGGGCAGTTGCCCCCCGGTCGTCATGTCGTGACGCTCGAAGTCAGCGACGATAGACCGGAGCACGCATTCAATTGGATTGCGAGCAGCGTAGTGATTGACGTGGAGAACACCCCGCCCAACGCGGTAATCTCCTCTCCTACCGGCGGCCTTGCAACCGATTCATCGGAGTTGGTCGAATTCACCGCAGGGGCGGGGTCGGGAGATTGGGATGTGGGATGCGTTGAGAATTCATCCATCACTCTTTGGTGCAATCCGACGCCTCTCGGCGAGGATGATTTGGTATCGGC
This sequence comes from uncultured Candidatus Poseidoniales archaeon, assembly GCA_964585295.1. Lineage (GTDB taxonomy): Archaea > Thermoplasmatota > Poseidoniia > Poseidoniales > Thalassarchaeaceae > CAUZSY01. The sequence goes on from CAZPCY010000006.1 coordinate 17,160, forward strand.
GGTTTGGACCAGCAATCTGATGACGGCGCCGATCGGTTCTGGTTGGAGCATAGGCGCCCGGCTGTCGGCTGGCGATCACGCGATTACACTGACGGTCGATGATGGTCAGGGCTCACCGGCTTCGGCGACGGTGAACGTGAGCGTCGCGACATCAGCGCCGCTGCTTGTCCTCGATTCGCCGATTGCCGGCGTTGAGGTACACAGCGATGGACCAGTGCTGTTCGACTTCCGAAGATCTTGGGACCCGGACGGCGACGCCTTCGAAGTGAACGTGACCAGCGATCACATCGGAGTCGATGGACCAATCGTAGCCAATGGGACGACCGAATTCTGGTACAACGACTGGCTTCCAGCCGGTTCGCATCTCCTAACCTTCCGCCTCACCGATTCGACCGGAGCCATGCGCGAGGTGACGCAGGCCCTCACAATCCTTCCGACGGGGCCTCAGTCGGTGATTCAAGGAGCGGTTGAGGGGCAGTACGTCGGGCCTGGTGTGAACCTCTCTCTAGTGGGATCGGAATCGACCGACTACGATGATGATATCGTTCTGTATGAATGGTCAATCGGCGAGCCAGGAATCGCCACCGTGGCAGCGAGCACAGTGAACTGGACCATTACCTTGCAGCCCGGCTCGCAACGGATCAACCTCAGGGTAGTCGACTCGCGAGGTGACGAATCGATCACATCGATCAATGTCACCATCGGGATGTCGAATCCCACCCTCAGGAGTCTTCAGGTCCATCCGAACTCCCTCGTCTCTGGAGTGGCGGAACTGTTGACGGTGACCGTCATCCTAGAGGATGCGGATGGCACGACGCAGAACGTTCGCGGTCGAGTGTCACACTCCGGGGAGATCGAGCATATCGATCTCTTCGATGATGGTTCAAACGGGGATGAAGAGGCGGGTGATGGCGTTTGGACCGGCCGAATCAGATACACCGCCAACGGAGCCGGCTGGGCGCGCGTCGAAGCGTGGGCGGAGGACGGCGAGATGGTATCGCCCACCGTCAAGGTGGATCTCGAGGTGAAGGGAGGCGAGGATGCCTTCTCGTTCGCCAGCGGTCTCGTCGGCGGCGGCTTCGGTATCTTCCTCGTTCTCGCCGGCTTGCTGTTGCTCGCCGGCGCCGGCCTGATGATCCAGAGGCGAGTGAGCCTGAAGCGAGACCTCGCTCTGATCGAGTCGTGGAGCGGTGTCGGATTCGAAGGAATCGAGGGAGCATCATCGGACGATCCATCCTCAGCAGGTCTTCGGGCCACTGACCAGATGGACTGGGATGATCCACTCGCTGGCGATGACGAGGGACCTCCTCGGATGGATGACCTCTGATTCCGAGAGCGATCCAGTAAACGGCATTAGTCCATGGTGCCATGCCGCCCCAAGACAAGTGCTGTAATCCAATTTGTTCCTAGGCCGATGATTCAGGCGGCGATTGGAATCCGACCCGCTTCGTCAGTTGTCGCTCCGCACAGCGAGAGGCCCGCATTCTCCGCTTCGATCCGATTGACGGGAACGCGGAGCCGCAGCACCGCTTGGCCCCATGACTTGCCCTGCGCATCAAGGCGTAACGAGGTCGTCCCCCCTCCCTCCAAAGCGTGATGGAGCATGCAGTTGATCGCACCGATACCAGGCATCATGTGGACGACGGCATCTCCGCGAAGCATCGGGCCGAACCATGCGTGCAGCCTCGCCGGGGTTACCGCTGCCGCCAACAGATCAGCCCATTCGGGCCGGTGCGCAATCAGTCCGATATTGAGGTGATCTCCCTTGTCGCCGGAACGGCCATGCGCGATGGCGTTCAAAGGCAACCAGATATCGGTCATGCGCCATCCTCCTTCTGTAGCACCGCGGGAACCCGGGTCGCGATTCTCTTGGCGATGGGTTTCGCCCATTCGCGGTGCTCTAGGCCGTCGTGTAGACGGCCGAGCAGCCTGATTGTGCTGCCCCGCAGGGCGCGACGAGCTCGACCCGCGGTGCGGACACGATCGCGAGCCACCGAAAGGTCACTGATTCCGAGTACATCGCAGCGGACGGTCTGCTCGATCGGTTCGCGTGGCAGCATCGTCGGCCAATGACGCAACTGTCTCCTTGGTCGGGCGCGGGCGGAGTATCCAGAGACCCCACCGGGGCCGGTGAGAACGAGCGGCGCAATCCCGCGAGTGAACCGGACCACCTCGTCTCGATCGTCGCCTACGGCAGCCCAGCGCAGGACAACCTCGCTCGGATCGTCGATATGCCACGATGGATCGACTCCAGGCGGGATTGTGACGCCTCCGCCAATCACCTCGGACGTAATCTTGAGGGAGGTGCCGTCCAGCCGACCCCTGAGAGTTCGATCGGTGGCTTCTGCCCGCGCGATTGCGTTGGGGCCGGGAACCATCAGGATGCCAGAGGCGAACCAACCGTCCTCCAGCGCCGCACTGACCTTCATCCGATCCGGTCGAGGCTCGCCTCGGGAGCCGGCCACGACGACTCTGTCGACCTCCTCTTCGGTGAGGGTGACTTGGGAGAGATCTACCACTAAATCGGGGGTCGCGTAGGCCGTAGGATCGGATATCTCGTACACCAGTTGCTCGGCGACGGTCCTGCGATCGACCCGTCCCCCTCCGTACAGCGCGCGAGTAATCGTGACCGCTCCATCGACCGTCACCTCCGCGATTGGCAAGGACAACTCGTCCAAGCGGTCGATGGACTCCCAATCGGTGGAATTTCCGCCGCAAACCTGTGCTCCGCATTCGATCAAGTGTCCAGCAATTGTCCATTGCGCAAGCACATCGAGCGGGGCTTCGACACTGTTCGGCGCCCATCCATAAATCGGGACGGAGCGGTCCAAGGAGAGCGAGTTCGCGTTCTCGACCCAGCCAGCGGCGTGCAGCATGCAACCGACGAGGAGGCTTGGGTCGGCAACGCGGCCTGTGATGACGACATCGGCACCGGCGCCGAGGGCGGCACCTATCGGGCCAGCGCCTAGGTAGGCGTTCGCGGACAGTAGCGGTCGTGCGCATTCGGCTAGAGGTGCTCCCGTCTCAAAGTGAGCGAAGGTTTCCCCCGCGTCGACGAACTCTTCGACTCTCGGAAGCACATCATCGCCTGAGATCACAGCGACGCGGCAGTCCTCCCAGCCGATGCCAGCAGCGATGTCGAGAACCGCAGCGGCGCAAGCGGATGGATTGGCGCCTCCGGCATTGGTCACCAGGCGTACCCCTCTCTCGTGAAGAGCTGCCAAGCCACCTACGCGTAGCCAGTCGGCGAGATCCGTAGCCCAGCCTGCGTCAGGATCGCGCGCGCGTTGTTTCGCCATGATTGACATCGTCAGCTCGGCGAGGTAATCGAGCATCAGGTAGTCGATCGGCTCTTCTCGGAGCAGGTCGATCGGCGCCTCGACGCGATCGCCCCAGAATCCTCCGGCCCCACCGATCCTGACACAGGGGCTCGGCCCCTCATCCGCGGCAACCATCTCTCTTCCCAAAGCCCACCCCTCAGGAGACTGCTTTGTCTTGGAGGGTCATCAAGGTGCAAGTGAGATGATGGACCCTTAGGGGCCACATATGCACTAAGTGTACGAAATTACACTGAGAACTTGTGCACCCTGTCCTAGGCGAGGGCGTGAGGCGGTCACTCGGGACCCCAAGGTGTTCGGGCGCGGACCAAACCGAGGCGCATCATGTAGAGGAATCGAAGGTTCTTCCAACCATCTCCCCAGGTGTTAATCTCTGCCTCTCCGACGCGTGGTCTGTAAGGAACGCTGACCTCGATTGCCTTCTTCTTGCCCAGATAGCGCCGGGCGCGTATCTTCATCTCCTCCGAGAGTGGCATGCCGTCGTTGGTGGGCTTCATCCGCTCGTCGTCGAAGATCGATTTCCTGAACACCCACATCCCGCTCTGTGAGTCGTGGACCCCATACCAGAACAGCATCCTCGCATTGAACGACAGGACCCAATTCCCGAAGCCGTGCAATCCAGACATCGACCCTGACTCCGCTTTCCTTAGTCGGTCGCAGGTGATGAACTGCAAATCCTCCTCCAACAGCTTCCGAACCAGTCCGGGAACCTCTTCGCCCGGGTAGGTGCAATCGGCATCCATCGTGACGATGAGATCACCCGGCGCCATAGCGAAACCGGTTCGGTAGGCTCGGCCGTAGCCGCGGCGTGGCTCGAGATGGACTGTCGCACCGACCGACTCGGCGAGTTCGCGCGTTCGATCGGTAGAGTTGCCGTCAATCACCAGAAAGTCGAGTTTCTCACACCAACCGTCGTCCGGAACGCTTCGAATCGTGTCGACAATTGCGGCCTCCTCGTTCCGCGTTGGGATGACCACAGTGACGTGGACTGGCAGCGTTTCGGTCATGGTCCTCTGTGGGGGGACCGTACCTCCGCTTTCAATCAGATGGCGGCTCGACCTCTCGCACATCGCTTCAATAGGAGACGGCGGAACCGGCCCTTTGGAATCGCAGCGCCGAGGTTGGGGGGTCAAGGTCGATGGAAGATCGAGAAGAGGGTATCGCCAACGGCGAAGGGCTCCATATTGCGATGCTATCGGCTGAGTATCCTCCGAGATGGGGGGGGATGGGGTCGACCGTTCACCATCTATCGGGAGCTCTTGCTAGTGCGGGACATCGGGTCACGGTAATCACCCGCAATCGCGGTTTCGGCCGAAAGGCGGGGAGTTCCATACCACGAATAGCGGGTGTTTCAGTTATCGAAGTAGGATGGCTCCCCATCCCTATGGCTTTCACGAGATCGTATGGCAGAACGGCCCTCAGGGCGCTGCGGAAGCTACACAATCGCGCCCCGGTCGACGCCGTCCATGTGCATGCTCCGATGCTGTCGTGGACGGCGGCACAATACGCATCGGTTCGGGAGAGCATCGCACCGGTGACGACGAGTTTGCATGGTTCATGGCTAGGCGAGCGCGATGGCATGCGCCGTGCAGCGCGATACGGCGAGTCGGCAGCGTGGGCCAATCCGAACGACGTAGCGATCCTCCTGACCGGAGGTCATTACGCGAGGTACGAGCGCGCCGCGATTCGGGAGAGCACGGTTTGCGTCGCGAACAGCGAGGCGACCGCGGCCGACTTCAGAGCTAGATATGACCCGCCAGATGATTGGCGGTGCGAGGTCGTCCGCTGGGGAGTTGACATCGAGATGTTCCATCCCCTTCGTGCCGATCATGAGGAGTCGATGCTGAGGCATGAGCGTCTGCGGTCGAGGTACGGGAATCCTGACGACGCGGCGCTCCGCGGCGATGCGGCGACCTCGACCCCGCTGCTACTCGCAGTTGGACGCCTCGTCGGTCGTAAGGGATTCCGGACCTTGCTCAAGGCGATGCCGAAGGTCATCGAGGCGCATCCAGAGACGCATCTCGTCTGCGTCGGACGAGGTCACATGCATCGAACCTTGAGGCGTCAGGCACGCAGACTCGGTATCGAACGATCAGTCACTTTCGAGCCGGGTTTGCCGTTCGCGGATCTGGCGCAACTGTTCCGCAGCGCCGATCTCGTCGCCTATCCTTCTTACTATGAAGGTCAGGGATTGATCCCGTTGGAGGCAATGGCTTCCGGAACGCCGGTTGTCACGGTGGATGATGGGCCGTTGCCTGAGATGGTCGATACTGAGGTGGGTGCGCTGTTCCCGCTAGGTGATGCAACGGCACTGGGCGATGCAATCGCTGGGTTGATCGTGAATCCCGAACAGCGAATCGAGATGGCTAGAGCCGGCCGGCTTCGAGTCGTGAATGAGTACACCTACGAGCACAATGCCGAGCGCTACCTCAAATGCTACGGAAGTCACTGATATCTTAGCCAGAGTCGATTTCGATTAGCGATTATGATTGGTGACGTCCGGGCGGCGGTTCTACTGGGAGAACCGAATCTCAAGATTATCTTGAGCGAGTGCGAGGGCGCCGCGGACTATGTCCGCGGAGCGCTGGACGGAGCGAAACGGATTTGATGCTCTCAGCGACTGGCGTCCTCATGGGCGGAGCCTCGGCCGATGCGGTCCGACGTCCGTTGATCGGGCTGTTGATCGCTTCCGCGATCGCCATTTCGATTCCCGCTGCGGCGGCCGGAGGCGGCTCTTTCTCGGCGGCCGAGGCGATTGACAATGTCGATCTTCCGGTGACGAAATCGGGCTCACTTGAAACCGCTGAGACATGGTACAAGGCGGAGGCGTACCACGGTGACCGGATTACGATCGACTATGATGTGAGTTGCACCACATGGTGGCCAGCGATCGACACCTGTGAGGGTCAGATCAAGTTGTACGACCAGAACCAGAACGAGATATTCTCTGCCAATCTCTACGATGGGGACGGGAACGGGCACGAGTCGACATCTGTGACCGTCGCTGCCGCCAACACGGGTGACCCGAAGACTGGCATAGTGACGACTGGGACGCAATGGGTGTATATTCGAGTCAGGGACATCGATACAACCGGCGATGACGGTCACGACTACACGCTGAACATCGGACTCGACACCAACCAGCGCGACCGCGATACGGATGGCTTCATCGATTCGGAGGATGATTGCGCCACGGAGTCAGGGACTTCGACGGAGGGGCATCCATTCCAACAACCGGTTCGCGGCTGCCCAGATGGCGATGATGACGGCTACGCCGACGCCATCGACTACTTCCCGCAAGAGCCGACCCAGTGGTACGACGCGGACGACGACGGCTACGGCGACGAATCCAACGGCATCTTCCCGGATGCATGCACACAGAGGAGGGGGGATTCCACCCAGGATCGATACGGCTGTCCCGATCAGGACAACGACGGCTGGTCCGATGAGGATGCCTGGGGTGATTGGGGTCCTGTATGGACCGCCGAGGATGGCGCTGACGCCTTCCGTCTGGATCCGAGCCAGTGGTCTGACTACGACGGCGATGGATACGGCGACAATTGGGATGACCCGAAGTGGAACGCCACCAGACTCAACGAGACCCTCGATGGCGGCATGGTATGGGAGACCCTCGGGACCTACTACGCAAACGCTACCGAACCCGATGCCTGCCCATTGCGCGCCGGAGAGTCGTTTGAAGACCGCCTCGGCTGTCCCGACCTAGATTCCGACGGTGTCTCCGATCCGGACGGGAACTGGACGATGGACGATGGCGCGGATGCCTTCCCGAACGAGGGCTCGCAGTGGTACGACCGGGACCGGGATGGTCACGGCGACAATCCTCTCGGCTTCGAGCCGGACCGATTCCCGGACAATCCGACGCAGTGGTCGGACGGGGATGGAGATGGTTGGGGGGACAACCAGTCGGAGGGCGCGACCCAGATTGATAGGTTCCCGAACGAAGCGAGCCAGTGGGCCGACCTCGATGGGGACGGATTCGGGGACAACGCCAGTGGCTTCCAACCCGACGCGTGTCCTAGGATGCCAGGTACATCGTTCCTCGATCGACACGGATGCATCGATCGAGATGGAGATGGGTACTCCCTCCCTGACATCGATTGGCCGGCCCATCCCGACGGCTTCGGCGACGCGTTCGACGACCAGCCGAGCCAGTGGTGGGACACCGATGGCGACGGCTATGGCGACAATCGAAGTGAGGGTGCTTGGCAATCCGACAGTTGTCCCGCTTCATGGGGTAATTCGACGCGAGATCGATGGGGTTGTCTGGACAGCGATGGCGACGGGTCGAGCGACCCGCAACCAGAGATCGGTTGGCTCGCCCATCCAGTAGGTGACGCCGACGCGTTCGTCGATGAGTCGACGCAGTGGCATGACCTCGATGGCGATGGATTCGGCGACAACGCTGATGGATTCCAACCGGATGCACCCGGCTGCCGCGAACAGCCGGGAACGAGTGTCAACGACAGGTTCGGATGCCCCGACACGGATGGCGACGGATGGTCGGACAACGGTGATCGATTCAAGCACGATGCAACGCAATGGATGGACAGTGACGGCGATGGATTCGGTGACAATCCCAATGGCCATCAAGCGGACGCTTGTCCATACGCCGAGTTGTCGAAGGGGATTAGTCTGCTAGACCGGCTTGGTTGCCCCGACCTCGATGGTGATGGGTACAGTGATGCCGACGCCGATCACGAGGCGAGCCCGAAGGGGACTGCGGATGCATTCCCTCGAATCAAGATGCAATGGGCCGATAGCGACTCCGACGGGTACGGGGACAATGCGATCGGCAGTCTACGTGACGACTGCCCGTTGGCGGCCGGGACCTCCACCGTAGACCTGCAAGGATGTCCGGACGAGAATGGAGACGGCTACTCTGATTCCTTCGGATTCATGGAGTCGCAATTGGCGTTGATGTCCTCGAACCCGACCAGTTCCATGTTCACCTACGCCATCCCACTGCTGGTGTTCCTGACGACGCTATCTCTGACGATTATGAGCAGGCGCAGTGGCGACGATGATGACGAGGAGGTGGAGTTTGAATGATGTCTCGGTCGTCTGCTTCCCTCACCGCCCGACTTCTCCCCCTTCTGCTGGCATTCTCGCTGGCGTGCAGCGCCATGCCGACCGTTGCCGCTGGCACCGTTGCAGAGGTGACGTTGGATTCGGTGCGAGCGGACCGTCTCGACCTCGACAACGACGGCGACTCGGATTTGCTCAGGATAGTTCATCTCGTAAACACCTCCGAGACTTGGGCTTCGGTCGGGGTTGAGGTGATCGCCACCCACGACGATTTGTCTCTGTCGTTCTGGGAGAATTTCACCGTCAATAGCTCCGTTCCGCATCTAGGCTCGATTGATGTCTCAGCGTGGTCGGACGGCGAGTACGATCTGACGGTGCGAGTCTGGGACAACGAGATGGAGGTACTACGCCACGAGGAGTTGCTCGGAGCGTTTGATCTCGTAGCCTCTCTCTCACCACCGTTGATTACGCTCGCTCTAGAGGCGCCACCGAACCTCCTGACCGGCGAGCCGTGCACGATCCATCGCACCTTCTCGGACGAGGTCGGCGAGCACTACGACGCTCTCGGCACCATCTCGATGAGCGGTGTCCCATGGCTGGTGCCGAGCGATGTCGAGGGAATCGACTGTTCCGGTTGGCCTGCTGGCGAATACCGGGTCGTGGAGCGCTACCAGAACGGTCTGGGTTTCCACATCGAGGAGAGCATCTCGTTCGCGATTGAGAACCATCCTGCACCGCAATTCGATCTAGTGTCGAACGGCAGCAACGGTCGGCTCGGCGAGGCGTGCACCATCGATGTGGTTCCGCTTGGCGATACCAATCTGATTGGGACGACGATAGAATGGGATGTGATCGATGCGCGCAACGACCCGGTGTCGATGCCTGTCGATCCGTCTCTGAACTGCACGATGTGGGCGCCCGGTCTGCACAAGGTCAGGATTACCCTGACCAGCCCACAGGGACAGGAGACCACACAGGGGCTCAATGTCATCCGGGTGCCGCCGAGCAGCGCCGATATCAACCTCTTCAACGAGACCGAATCGGCGAACTGGCCCTCACACTCCGAAGGCGAGGACTTCCAGCCTGAGCCGATGATGTACAACGCCGCGGCATCGACAGCGGTCGTCGGGGGAAGCGGCGTCGTACTAGCAGTTCTGCTCGGCTTGTTCGCCGGTCTGGTGGTGACTCGAAGGAAGTCGTCTTCCTACGACGAGACCTACGGTGACGCTTTGGGTATGGAGGAAGGTGGGAGCTTAGATGGTGGTCTGTCCACCTACACCGATCCCGAAGGAATCGTCTGGCGACAGCATCCGGATGGGAGCATGGATTGGTACGACGAAGGTACCGGGAACTGGATACGCTACGAAGCGTGATTACGGAGCCGGGACGACCAAGACCGCGATGCCATCGACGGTCAGGGAGATTAACCCGCCTAGCGCTACGTTCGAGAGGCCGCGCGTCGAGAAGGAGAGGTTCTCCTCGACCAATGGCCATTTGCATCCTTCAAGGGACACCTTTGTGGTCGAACTATCGGGTGGTGATTGGAGCGCGAACAGAGAGAATGTCGTCCCGGCATGAAGTTCAAGATTAATCGGTTGGATGGGTGTTGCGCGATGCGCGACATCACCTCCCACCACCATCCTGATGTGGAGATCTATCGGCGCTTCAGCGAGCGCCCCCCAAGCTGCGAGGGCGTGGTCACTTCGCCCACCTTCGACCCCCACAATCACGATGTCGTTCCAGCCGCGATCGGCGGAGAGCGAGAGCGCCTTCGACAGATCGCTCTCCATTTGGCTCTCGATTCGATGCGCTCGGTCGGCCGGCCATCCATCCGAAATCGAGTCTAGGTCACCGACGACCAGATCGACATCGTAGCCAGCTGATCGGGCTAGGTCACCGCCCGCATCGACACCAATGATCCGTTCTATGACCTCATTGGGCCCGAGCGCCGGACTCGGGTCGGAACCTTTGCCGGCGCAGACCAGGAGAGTGACCATCGTCCGGCGGGAGGGGCCCGCGTGCCTTGATGCTGCGCTCGCTCGCATGAGGCGCGAACCCTTTACGCGGACCCATGCGCCCGGCAGGTACGGTGCGGCTTCGCCGCACAGGTGACCCGCATGCACACGAGAAGCGTCCTCCTCGCGCTCCTGATGGTGCTCTCCCCACTCGCCATCGCGAGCAGTGGTGGTTTCTGGTCCGAAGTCGCCGAGGAAACTCTCCTCGATGCGCCACCCACTCCGACCTCCACCTCGCTAGGACCTACCAGCGGATGGGGCGAGGCGTTGGCAGGTTCGACGATAGATCTCGATGGCTCTGCTTGGACCGTCAATCAGGGTCGAGGGTTCGCAGACTGGGAGAGAATCGACCTAGGAGGATTCAGCGACGTGAATGCGGCCATGGACATGTGGAATGACTCCATCGTCCATGTCTGTGCCAAGAGCGACAATGGGACCGGTGGCACTTCGTTGGTCTACCTACGCACCGGACAATCTCCTATCTGGGTCGACTCCGGCGATGAGAATGGCGATCTGCTGGGATCGGGTTGCGACATCGAGATCGATCCTCGTGGAAGGGCCCGGATTTCATACATCGATGAGACGAGTGGTGCGATTAAGGTGGCGCGGGAGGCGGCACCATCATCGGCATCCCCGGATTGGTTGATCCGCCGCATCAACTCGGACACACCGGTTTCGGGAACACCTGATCTGGTCCTCTTTGAGAACGGTAGCGAGGCAATCGTCTGGCGTGATGGTGGAAGCGGCGGGCTAAACCTCTCTTGGTTCACCACCACCTACTGGGTCCACGAAACACTAATCGATTCTGGAGTCAGCGAGGACTTCGTCGTGAGGACCGATGCACAAGGATCGCTGCATGTCCTCCACGAAGCGAACGGTATAGTCGCCGACCTCATCTGGCCGGCGATGACGACCAAGGTGGTCGATGCGTCGAATGGCGTAGGTGCACCTTTCGCCGTCGCGATTTCCGCGGATGGTACCGAACAGTTGGCTTACGGAGCCGATGGCGGAGATTCGGTGCGCTTGGTAAGGAGTCTTGAGGATCGACGTGAGGGGCGTCTCGACCCCACGGCCAGCCTCTGGCTCGACGGAGATTCGGAACATGGCAGGACAATCGTGCACGGCGATTTCGACGGTGATGGGCTTGAGGATGTCGCAATAGCCGATCCGGGCAGGGGGAACGGCAAGGGGGCAGTCGACATCCACATGGGTCGGCTGAGCGGTCTATCCTCGGTACCCCATCAATCACTCTTGGGAGGCGCTGAAGGGGATGCCTTCGGATCCGGATTAGCAGCGGTCAAGGACCTCGATGGTGATGGGGATGATGAACTCTTAATCGGTGCCCCGGGTGCGCTTAATCAGAGCGGTGTGGAAACCGGAATCGTCCAGATTCACCTCGGTGACCGGCCACTGCCGGACGTGGCCGATGAGATCTGGTACGGACTCGCCGATGGAGATGAGTACGGATCCTCGATTACATCTCTAGGTGATGTCAATCTCGACGGCATCGACGACTGGGCGGTACTATCCGCCGAACGGCCCAGCGGTTCCTCAGGTGGTAGAGGGCAGGTCGATGTCTATCATGGCAGCCATCCGCTGCCGAACGCATCGAACTGGACCCGAACCGGTAGCGGCGAAAATCTCCGTTTTGGATATTCGATTGCCGCCGTCGGCGATCTCGACAACGACAGTTCGATTGATGTCGCTATAGGGTCGGCGGGAGAACTCACCGATCTGGTCGGTTACGGACGCGTCGATGTCTATCACGGTGGTTTAGCCGGACTGGGGCACGCCCGAACCTACGAGATGAACCAGCAGGGGACCCTGTTCGGTTACGCAGTCGCTGGGGCAGGGGACCTTGACGGCGACGGATATGACGATCTTGCAATTGGTGAACCGTTGAACAGCAGCCAGAGCCTAGGAGAGGGCAAGGTGTGGCTGTTCCGAGGCGGGGAGAACGGCACGGCTGCCAATCCCGACTTGACCATCGATGGAGGGACTCCGAACCAGAGGTTCGGCACCGCGTTCGCATCGGCCGGAGACATAGATGGCGACGGCTACGGCGACCTATTCATAGCAAAGCCGGGCGGAAACGGTGGTAGGGGAGAGATCCAGCTGCAGTTCGGCAGTGGAACCGAACTACTGGAGACGCAACCGAACATTTGGCCTGGGACCGCAAACGGAACACGACAAGGAACTATCATCGCACCTATCGGGGACACTGACGCAGACGGACAACCGGAGTGGGTCCTTGGAGGGTGGAATTCGAGCGGTTCATCACTGTCGGTTCACGAGCAGCGCGACTTCGAGGCAATGCTCTTGCCGACGATTCTCAGATCCACAGGCGACCTCATAGGGCTTGATCTGGCGGCCGACCTGCGTGGCCGTACCCATGTACTTCTCACCGAGCAGTCATCTGCTGATCCCTCAATCTCAGGCGTAATCACCACCCACATGGAACGGCCTGACGAATTGGTGAACGCCGCCTCGCCATGGCGCACTACCTCCTTCGATGGTGTTCGAGGGATGATGGTAATCGGCCAGACCGGTGCCGTGACGCTCGTCGTCTCCACGGACCTGACGGGCCTATCCTCCGTTCAGGCAATCCACCGCTCTTCCTTTGTCTGGAGCGACCGCGTAGTGGCGACCGCTGCCAGCGACGGAATCCCGCCGTCTCTCGCAATCAATTCGACAGGAGCCATCGAGATGCTCTCGGTCGAGAACGGCTCCAAGATTGTACTGACCACCACGACGGCATCTGGATCCTACCGGGATGCGTTCACCACCGCCTCGGCTGCCCTCAGTGAAGCACCCATGCTGAGGCATGACGAAGACGACCGGCCGGTGGTCATCTGGCGCGATCCGGGTGATGAGACCCTACGACATGCGGTTCGCGAAGGGGTGGATTGGAAGATCAGGAATCTGTCGATGGCGGGTGAGGCGACCTGCGGCGCGAACTGCTCGTGGGGAGCGACGCTCCTGAATGGCAACGAGACCCGTGCAGTTCACTGGAACGGATCGATCCATGTCGTGTCCTCGGCTGAAATCGGCGAGAACGGGACCGCGATGGCCAATGTCAGCTCACCCTATCTCGACGGGAACCTGTCCGCCATCGAGGTGGCTAGGGATGATTGGCTCGTGGCAACCATGGATGCTAACGGGGTCGGACGGCTGTTCGTAGCCAATGAGAGCGGCGGCTTCGATAACCGTTGGATGTGGAATGGGAGCGACCAGCCGGCGACCTTCATCGGTACCGACCTGATGATTGCCGGTTCCATCATTGATTTGAGCATTGGATCTGGAGGGAATGGGAGTGATGGCCAAGCAACTCTACCCGCGGGCGCGCTTCGTTCTTGTCCGACCGCAATGGATCTCGCTGACTGCACGATTCTAGAGGCCACCCCGCCACCCTCTGCCTCTTCGAGGACGGCGGCAATCCGGATGGCCGACGGTGGCTTGTTGCGAGCGATGACGGCTTGCGTTCCAGTGGTAGGTGGATTAGAAGACTGCCATCTCTCGATTTCATCGAGAGAGTCGTTCACCCTACCATACGAATTTTCCCAACACATCCGGCCCGCCTTGGCCCTTGGCTCCGATGGTACCCTGCATGTTGCGCTAATGGGAGTCGGCGCGACCTCCGATGTAACCCTGGTCCGCATGCTTCCCGATTCGGATCGAGACCAGGTGCCCGACGCGATCGATGCGCTCCAGCACCTCGGTGGACAGTGGAACGACGCCGATGGCGACGGCTGGGGAGATCACACAGATGGACCGTTGAGCGACGATTGCGACGATGATTCGGAACAGAGTCGCTTCGATACGATTGGCTGCCCCGACCTTGATGATGACGGATATGCGAACTCGATCGACCGATGCTTCGACAAGGGATTCTCCTATTGGGACCGTATCGGGTGTCCGGATCACGATGCTGATGGTTGGTCTACCAACGACAACGACTGGATCGATGGCGATCGCTACACGGTAAATTGGATGCAATCCAAGGACAGCGATGGTGACGGACTCGGCGACAACCACGGTCCTGACTGCTGCGGAGACATGGATCCACCCGACCTCTTCCCTCTCAATCCACGTCAGTGGGCGGACAGCGATGGTGATGGATTCGGAGACAATGAAACGGCGTTCGATGGCGACAAGTGCCCTGACTTCGTTGGTACAAGCCTCCATGATCGAGGCGGATGTCTAGACAGCGACGGTGATGGTTACAGCGACCCGCAGGATAGAAGCAGCAGCTGGGCTGACGATGGATGGTACATCGAAGATGGCGCTGATGCATGGCCTTGGGGGCCCGATGACACATCGGCAGCGAACATCTGTGGGAGCAGATGTGGAGAGCAGTGGGCGGACAGTGACGGTGATGGTTGGGGGGACAACAGCACCCCTGGAGCTTGGCGTAGGGATGCCTTCCCGGCCGACCCATCGCAGTGGAATGACACCGACCACGACGGCTTCGGTGACAACTTCGACGACGCGAACCTGACCGGAGAGAGGCTGATTGGCGTCTATCACGAGAATGCATCGGACTTCGACGCCTGCCCCCTGACGAACGGCAATTCGACTATCGACAAACTGGGATGCCTCGATTCCGATGGCGATGGCCACTCGAACATCTACGAGTACGTGGTTGGTGAGGATGGGCTGCGAGACGATGAGTCAGGCGACGCCCTACCGGACAATCCCGAACAGTGGCGTGACAAGGACGGCGACGGCTTCGGCGATATCCCGCACAGCAGCGAAGGTGATCAGTGCCCCTCCCAGAGGGGCGTCGCCAACGGCATTGGCGGCGCTGGCTGCCCAGCGCCGATGGACGATGCTGACGCCGACTTGGTCGCCGACGAGGACGACCTCTGCGACGACACCCCTCAGGGAGCTGTGGTGGATGCCGATGGCTGCGCTTGGGATCAGAGAGACGATGATGGCGACTCGGTGATGAACCCGGATGACCTCTGTCAGAACACGACTGCCAACGACAGCGTCGACCAGAATGGGTGCAGCGCTGCCCAGAGGAGTGTCGACGAGGACGACGACGGGGTCGGAGATGTCTACGACCTCTGTCCGGAGACGGACCTAGGACTCACGGTGGATGAGAATGGATGCGCCCCCAATCAGCTGGACAGCGATGGGGACGGGGTGACCGATGACATCGATCAGTGCCCAGATACCGCGGCTGGTGCCGATGTGGAGGAGGACGGCTGCTACATATCTGGATGGGACTCAGATGGAGATGGATTCGAGGACACGAACGATGCGTTCCCGGGAGATTCTTCGCAGTGGCTCGACAGCGACGCCGATGGATTCGGTGACAACAAGTCCGGGAATCAATCTGATGACTGCAACATAGCCGCCGGGAATTCGACTGAGGACCGGCTCGGATGCCCCGACACCGATGGAGATGGATGGTCGGACTCTGATGTCGATTGGCCACCTCCACCGCTAGGCCTCGCGGACGCATTCCCAGAGGAGCCTACTCAATGGCGAGATAGGGACGGCGATGGCTTCGGCGACAATGCTTCGGAAGGCGCATTCCAGACGGACGAATGTCCAGACCAGCGTGGTTCGATTAATGGCAACGCCGGTGTCGGATGTCCTTGGTTCGACACTACCGACACCGATGGTGATGGTGTCTATGACACCGATGACCTCTGTCCCGGATCTCCATCCGGTGTCTATGTTGATCCCCAGGGTTGCACCGAGGACCAAGCGCTGACTGGTCCCGTCGAATCAACCAGTGCTATCTCGCCAATGATGTGCGGAGGCATCTTCGGAGTACTACTTGTCATTGGTCTCCTAGGACTGATCATCAGCCGCCTCTCGAACCGTGAGTTCTCCCTCGATGACGATGATGACGATGACTACGACGATTACGATGACTACGATGATGAGGAAGATTCCTTCTCGGCCCTCGGCATCGGTGGCGGTTCGGCACCGCCAGTCATGATGGCGAAGGATAGTTCGGAACGAGGTGGCATCAGCGGCGGTGGAGGTGTTGCGGGACCGGGACCCGGTGGCCCCCCGAGTCGGGATGTTGGTCCTAGCGGCCCACCGAGCCGCAGAGGTCCGCCCCGCCGTACTCCAGAAGCTGCCGCACCGGCGGCATCGAGTGGAGGGCCTCCTCGACGGCGCTCTCGGCGGACGATGCCAGGTGATTCTGCCGAAGGAGGCGGTGAGGCGAAGAAGGTTAGGAGGACTGCTGCGGTCGCACCATCGGACGATGCGCCAGCGCGACGCGTACGTCGCACCAAGGCCACCCCCACCTCCTCCGATCCATACGTGCAGCAGTTCCTCGACCAGGGTTACTCGATGGCCGATGCCGAGGCGCACGCCGCTCGTTACCGCGAGCGTGCCGGCATCGTTCCAGAATCAGCCGATGCCGCTCCTTCACGCCCGGTCCGACGGACTCGAACGACCAAGGAGGACCCGGGTGGCGGGAAGTCAGGTGGTGGGTCCAGCCCGCGTAAGTCCGCTTCTTGGGATGCTCTGTTCGATCCGATGCAGCGTCGCTCCTACGACGATTCCGTGACCGCGACGAAGGAAGCGCTGGCATCCCGAGAGGAGGAGAGGACCATCATGCGACGACTGCAGAGACAGGATGGGTGGACAGCCCGTCAGTCGCGCCACATACTAGAGGAAGCGCGCCGATGATGCCAAGCAGAAGAATCATCGATTCGAATCGCAGTCAGGGGTTTCCGCTTCGACTGGCCGGCGTCATGTTCATGGCTGACTGCATGACGCTGCCGCCCGAAGGGCGGAGTCCTAGAGGGGGGATGTAAGATGACTGCTAGCGCAGACGAGCCGACGGGCGCGATGTTACCGGATGGCATCCTAGTCGATGAGACTGCTGCCTATTTCGGCCACACAAGATCGAGCGCCGTCATCGATCGTCTGAACGAGGCTGATCGTCTGAATGCGCTTGGCGAGTTCTTCTCCGTCACAGCCGATCTAATCCTCACCAGCGACTTCGACACCGACGCGATAAGTGCGCGCCTCGGTTGCGAGGGCGGGGAGATTTACTACCTGCTCTCCGGCCCGTTCGGCCTGCTGAGCCTCTCCGATCCATTGCGCCTCTATCTAGGCTTGGAGAACACCACCGGCGAGACGAGGCCAAGACCCAACATCAGCGACGAGGAATTCGCGATCCTAGATTCCTTCAACGACCCTTTCCACCTGCTGCGAATGTTCGCGATCGGACACACATGCGGAGGCCTGCAGGAGCTCGATCTCTATCTCGCCAACTTCGAGGAGTGGCTGATTGATGTCGAGGGGAGCAGGATGCGGTTGATGGCCCTCGCCCAGCAAATCGAGCAGGTGTTGGAGTCCAGCCGCCTGCATGGCGAGGCGTCTAGTCTGTCGGTGCTGAGCGGCGGCGTGCAGGTCCGAGCGACAATTCCGCAGCCTACTCAGACGCCTGAGGCTGCGGCTGCGGAGGCCGCGGCTGCGGAGGCTGCGGCAGCGGAGGCGGCGGCTGCGGAGGCGGCACAGGCGGCACAGGGGCCTCCGGTAGTGGCCTCCGAAGATGGGATGCCGACAGGTGAACCGTTGCAGGCAGGCGAAGCCGCACACCAGCATCAAGTCCAGCCTCAGAGCAACCATCCAGATCCAGTCGCTGCAGCGTTCCATGACCCATCACAATCGATGCCCATGGGCGGTGTGGCACCGCACCAACCGGCGACGGGGGTCATCCCACAGCCCCATACTGAGCAACCTGGGATCCATCAGCAACCCGTGCAGCAGCCTCATCACGGCCACGCTGCCCAACCCCAGCCAGCTCCCGCTGCTCAGATTCAACCGGGAGCTCACGCCACGAATGACGCTTTCAGTGCCGCCTTCCAGGCAGAACCCGGCTCCGCCCCTCATCACGGCCAGCAGCCAACCGCTAACCCAGCAACGGGGACCTCTATCCAACAGGATTCCTCCTCCAGCCAATTCGCTGACGCCTTTATTCAAGCGGCAGGAGGCGCCCAGCAAGGATTGGGGACTCCTACCTCCAATCCGCCACCTGCAGCCGCCCCCAACATGCCTTCCTTCGGCGTCCTATCTACGGATCCACATGCATCTGAGGGGCCTGCTTCGCAGGGATCTGGACAACCTGCTTCGTTCGGGACACCGCCAGCGGTGGTGCCGGTACGCCAACCGCTCCGCGGCAGCGCTTCGGGGAAGGTGAGAGGCGCCTCCGTACACGGCGTCCGGCATGTCATCCAGACCGGCGTTCATTGCTTCTCATGCGGCATTGGGGTCGAGCATCACTGGAGGCACTGCCCGATCTGCGCACATCGCCTCATCTGAGGAACCGTGCCTGCTCGTTCTCAAGCAAGGATAGAATCGCCCCTCGCCTCAAATGTCTGACTCAACGAGGTAGACCTCGATTACTCGGCTGGTGGCAATCATGCGCGAAGCAATCCGTCGGAGATTAGCACTTCGCCCTCGATCCTCACTTCGGGTTCGGTGATCACTCCAGTGACATGGAATCCGACATGGGCACTGCCTCCGAGGGCGCCGTTGTCACCGATGCCGAAGTAACAAGCTCCGAGGACCTTCTCGTCCTCTAGCACATTGCCCATCAGCCTCGCCTGCGGATTCATCCCGAATCCGAATTCCGCGACCGTCCAAACCAGTTCCCGTTCCCTGCTCCGTAGGCCTGACGCGGCTTCCTGAACGGTTCTTTTCATACGGTCGGCGGCTTCGCCGCCTTCGACCTTGGTAATCCTACCATCGACGACGGTGAGTTCGATGGGCTCCTCCAAGACCTCGGCGTCGAACGAACCATCGATGACTATCCTACCATTCATCGAACCGTCCTTCGGCAGACCGAACACCTTGCCTGCTGGCAGATTGGTGACCTGCTGAGGCCGATTGCAGATGCCGTTGTCCTCGAACACCCATCGACGGTAGATCTCAAACTCCACGTCGGTTCCGTTGGCGGATGAGACGCGTACCGCTCGTTTTCTCTTCAAATGGCGTGCCATCGATGCGATCGATCGCTGCAGGGCATCGAAGTCGGCGGTCATACCGCCGCGAGTGAACATGTCGAGGGTGACGCCCGGCATCGTCGCGATCCGGGCGCCATCCTTTGTTGCTATCCGACGCGCTCTGGTGTGAGTCAGGGAGTACCGAGTTGGTACCAAGACTACGCTCTGCCTGCGCATCAGGTCGGCGACCGCACCCGGTGGCTCCATCCCATGTCGGTGCGACGGTGGCATCATGACGAGGAGGACCCGATCTGCGATCCTCGCCGCCGCTTCGTAGAGAGCCTGACCGATGACCGAGGTCCTCGGATCGGTGATAATCAGAACCTTCTCATGTGGTCTTATCTGCATGCAGGTCCGAATGACCGTCTCGGCCGACCTGGCCAACTCCTCCTCGCCCTGATCCTCACTCGGCCCGTCCTTCTCCCTCGCGATTTGCTCAGGTCCGGTATCGGAGTCGTTTCTCTTCTCTCCCTCGATGACCATGTTTGGATCGTCGGCCGCTTCGGACTCGGGCTCGTCGTCCGGCACGGCTCCACCTCTTTGACTGAGAATGCCGCCCTCCTCTTCAAGGCGCGCGCCGAACGGGGTTCCGATGGGTGAATGAAGCAACCGCTCGCCTGCTGCGACTATCGAAGTGTATTCCTAATGCATTCGCCCCACTCCTCTACCAACCGGGCCGGCATTTCCATGATTTCCGTACGAACATCGAACCAATTTCACTAATAGAGGTCGGCACCCCCCGAATCGGTATGGGAAAGACCCAGAACTTGGTGCTGTTTGCGCTTGCAACCCTGCTTTCAGCAAGTTTCGCTGGCTGCATAGAACCGGTGAAGGAAATCATCAATCCCGATGACAATAGGGGGCTTATGCCCGAGCCCGTCATAGATAGAGAGCCCATCGATCCCGACGACTATCCGAAGTTGCAAATGGCTCCGAGAGCGAGGGGGGCCCCCGCGCTCGTGTCGTATTCCGCCTGTGACGACCTCTTGGATGATCTACGTGAGTCGGTGTTCGACGAAGCGCTGGTCGCATTGGAGCAGGCTGCCTACTGGGAGTTCCTCTACTTCGGCAATCGCTACTATTGGGCCGAGGATGGGATTGCCGTGGGTGCGACGGATGAAGGGTCCGCGGAGATGGCGGAAGCCGACTCCGCGGGCGATGGATCAGTGCCCCCGACCGCCTCACAGGATTCATCTTCCCCTGGCGACGACCGTTCAGGAGCGAATGACGGTGAGCGGATCGAGGGCGAGGACTACTCAGGGACCAACAATCAGGAAGGTGGAGTGGAAGAAGCAGACTTCCTGAAGACTGATGGCGATTGGATCTATCTTCTCAACAACGATCGCCTCGTCGTTCTCGGCGTGCCCGAGTTCGGCGAACTGAATCTCACCTCCAATATGACCATCGAGGGGCAGCCGACCGAGATGATGCTGAGCAACGACCGTCTCGTGATTATCTCCAATGTCTATGCCTACCAATTGGAATCGACCGACCCCATCCGATCGGGCATGCTGGTCGATGACAGCACCTACCAGTATCGCTGGCAGAGTCTGGTCAAGTTCACTGTGATTGATATCACGAACCGGAGCGACCCGCAGATTGAGCGCCAGATCTACCTAGAGGGTAATCAGATTAGCGCTCGCATGGTGAACGGTACCGTCCGCGCCGTCAGCCACATATCAACTTGGATTGACGGCCTGCGGACCTACCCTGACCTTCCAGACGACTACTGGAGGGTCGAGGATCGAGAGGAGGCGATGGGAATCTGGAACCGCAGCGTGCAGGATGTATTGACACGGAACCGCCAGATAGTAGACGCCCTGACGCTCGACGACTTCGCGCCTCGCCTGCACGAGCGGACCGCAGCAGGCGTAGTGTCGCACCCGATGTCCTCGCAGGATTGCTCAGAATTCGCTGCGACTGCCGGGTCCTCAGGCCGTGGGTTCACCACCATCACGACGATCGGTCTGCTATCCGAGATCGTGCAGGTTGAGACCGACCACATCACTTCGACTTGGGCGCAGGTGTATGCCTCTCAGGACATGATGATACTCGCGGAGCCGGCGAACGACTGGTGGTGGTACTGGCGAAACAGCGATTTCCGAGATGAGACGAACATCCATGCATTCGACATCTCAAACCCATCTTCGACCACCTACCTAGGGTCTGGTCGAGTGGATGGCACGGTGCAAGACCAGTTCTCGATGTCGGAGCACAACGGTTCGATCAGAATCGCATCGACCTCGTCGGATTGGGGTCGTTGGTGGATGGGTGGTGTTGGCATCGCAATCGACATGGAGGAAGACATCGCAGTGGCCGAGACCGCGGTGTCCACCGAGTCACGGCAAGCGGCTGACGAACGGAGGATAGAGCCCGCTCCGGCACCCGAATGCGAGGGAACGGAGAACCGGGTCACCATACTGCGGGCAGCCGACAACGGCTCCCTTGAAGAGAGCGGGAAGGTCGAGGGAATAGCCTGTGGCGAGACGATCTGGAGTGCTCGCTTCGTCGGCGACCGCGGCTATCTCGTCACATTCCGAAACATCGACCCACTGTGGGTCCTCGATCTATCCGACCCAACTGAGCCGACAATCCTTGGAGAGTTGGAGGTACCAGGGGTCTCGACCTACATCCATCCGGTGGATGAAAACACCCTGATGACTATTGGGATAGGTCCCGGTGAAGACGGACTTGGCCTCGACTGGTCGACCACTCAGATCAGCCTCTTTGATGTCAGCGATCCGTCGACTCCCCGCCTCGCGGCAGCGATGCCGCTGTCGCCCGGCTACACCGATGCTGACTGCCAGAATGTCCGCAATTGCGGCTGGTCATGGTCGTGGTCGGAGGCGACCTACGAACACAAGGCATTCACCTACTGGTCGGCGAAGGAACTGCTGGCGGTTCCGATGTCGACGCACCGATACGTGTACGACACGGTGACTATCGACGGTAGGACCTACTCCTATTCGGGATACGAATTCGTGTCGATGCTGAAGTTGATCTCGGTCGATGCTGAGAACCAGACTCTATCGGCTCATGGTGAGTTGAACCATTCAGGATTCTACAATGGTGGAGATGGCTATGGTGGTTGGTGGTCAGGATCCACCTCAATCCGCCGTTCCATCTTCATGGGCGACTTCGTCTACGCTTTCTCAACCGCCGGTGTGACGGTTCATTCCGTGAATGACCTCGCTCTGCGCGCAACTATCGACCTGCCAGGCTACGACCGCGTTGAACCCCACGCGTACGAATCCGCTTCTACGGAGGATCGTCCCGCTGATTCAGGCAGTTCGACCGCTACTGGAGACGAGGACAGAAAGTCCTGACCTGACCGGGCGTGTCGTCTCTCGGCTTGAATGCGCCCCACGTCCGTCTCTGGGGTCTCAATTCTCGGAGTAAGCGCTCGCTTCCGGCTCGCTCTCGGCCTCTTCGTTACCAGCTTCCTCGTTCTCCGGCGGCGCAGTTCTAGATGAGACGGAGAATCCGGTCACGAATTGGACCGGATCCCCGGGGTGGAGGATGCCACAGTATTGGGTCGATCGATCCGATTCGTGCACTAGAACCGAGTATGGGCTCGGCTCCTTGGAACGGAATCGTCGATGGACTGCGAAGTGGTGGACGAACACCCTGTATTCGCCGGGTGTGGCATGTGTCCATCGGATGTGCTCGATTGGCTCCTGGCTCTGCGGCCGCGTATTCATGTCGACATCCATGACGCCACCGTCAGTGCTGCTCCGCTTGCGAGGGTGGATGATCTCGCCTGACGGTGCTTGGACGATGAGGTTCAGGTCATTGCGATCGTCCCATATCAACGAGATCGCAACCTCTCCGTTCTCGCAGCCGTGCTGCTCCTTGCGCGCTTCGAATTCTCGTCTTCGGTTCTCTCCACCGGGTTCTAGAGGTAGGCGCCTCGCAGCACCGTCCAGCACCTCACGCAGTTCCGCCGCTGCGGCTGCCTCCGCGCGTTCGTTCGAATGCGCACGCTCGATTTCCTGGATTCTCCGCACGCGCTGCTTCTCACGAGGCCTCTTTTCCTGCGGAGGCAGAGAGGAGAGATCAAGCGCCTGCAATTCATCGACGTCGTTGCCGTCGAGAATCTCATCGACGACAACCAGCCGCGCTTCAAGGGCGGCTCGCTCCTCCTCGGCTCGCTGCTTCTCAAGCGCTCTTTCCAAGATCGCAATCCGCCGCGCTCGAAGATCGTCGAGTTCCATCTTGTGATCGGCCGCGACGCCGTCGAACTCGAACTCTCGAAGATCCCCTAGCGGCATCACCTCGATCATGTCTCGGAGTTCTCGGAATTTCGTTTCCTGCTCTCGGCGGAGTGCCGCCGCCTCGGCATCGACGATGTGCTGGCGGCGATCCTCGATTGCCGCAGCGAGCCGCTCGCGGTCGAGGGTTCGCATGCTGAATGCGTTCGCATCCGGCAATTGGGTCACATCGTCAATTCTGGTGAGAGATTCCATCGCCGCGTCAAGACTCGCCTCCGCCGCTTCCTCAGCCGCAGCACGAGCGTTCGGCTCCGGCGCTTCCACGGTCGCCGCGAGCGTTAGGGGGTCTCCTCGCTTCAGTTCCCCACCAACCACTCTGACATCACAGCCGACCCGGGTTCGCAGAGTGAACTCGGTGGAGCGCGAAGAGAGCCGGCGACCGTGGCGGCCGCGGAACCAAACGAACACATCGTAGGAACCCGCAACGGCGCGCCGCTCGGTCCAAACGACGTTCTCGACCGCCTTGTCGCTCTCGGGTTCAAAGTTCATCTCGATGTCGTAGATGCCCCCTTCGCCCTCGCGGTCAGCGCGATGGATAATCGCTCCAGATGGGGTGCGGACCACCATGTCGAGATCGTTCTCATCGTCCCAAACGAGGGTGAACTGAACATCTCCGTGGTGTCCGTTGTTATCCTCCAGACGACGGATTATGCCGAACTCCGTCGCGCTGTCCATCTCTGATGATTCCAGAGGCGACTTCTGCAACGCCTCGGCAACAAGTTCGGCGACGTTCTCGTTCTCCAAGAGAATCTCTTGAATCGAGGCGCGGGTTTCCTGAAGTTCGAGATCCTGCTCTTCGTTGACTCCATCGATGGAGATGGCTGCCACCTCATCGCTGGATTCCGCTAGGTGAATCTCTCGGAGAATCTCCTCATACTTCGCCCGCTGTTCGGCCTCGATACGACGGCGCTCTTCCTCTTCTAGTTCGTCGAGCCGCTTAGCCCGGAGGCTCTCCAGATGCTCATGCTGCGTCTCACCGACGTTGTAGAGGGAGATGGCGAGCAGTTCCTCAATGTCTTCGCACGATACGATGGCGGTCCTCGATTCGTTAAATCGCTCCAACCTTGCGACCTGCCGTAGTTGGTCGACGAGTTCCTCACGTCTCCTATTCTGAGCCTCCAGAAGTCGCGCCTTCGCTTCTTCGGTGACTCCCTCAAAGACGATTTCGTCGAGAATCGGCACTTGGTCACATCCGAGGATAGCGGTAGAAATCTCAGCTGCCATGAGGGTCTGTCGCTTGATCGCAGCGAGTTTCCGAAGGTCCCAAGCGATCTTGTCCTCTACGCCCTCGTAGTCGATGGCATCGATCTCAGTCGTCGATCTAGATTGTTGGATAGCCTCGTTGACCTCGTCCTTCCGCTGCCGCTGGTATTCTCGTCGGTTTTGATCCTTGATCGCCTCCCGCCGTCGTTCCCGAAGGTCCTCGAGAACCTTCCCGTGCTCATCAGCGAGATCTCCGGGATCGACCGCATCGACCTCTTCTAGGGTCGCTGCTTCGTTGAGCATCTCCATGCAGGCGCGGAAGCGCCTCGCTCGCTCCATCGCCCTGCGATGCTCCTTGAACATCTCGAGTCGCCGTCGATGCAGATCGCGCATGTCGTCGCTCGCTTCGATGCCAACGTCGTCTAGATCGATGCGCTCCAGCTCTTCGATGCTGCGCGCCCGCTCGATGGAACGGAACACCGCTTCCTCTTCTCGCATGAGATGGAGCGCCCGCTCACGCTCGCGATTCGCTCGACGGCGCTCTCTCGCCTCCTCTCTGACGGCGATGGCCAATTCCTCCGCCTCTCGCAGCCGCTTCATCTCCATCTCGTGCCCGATCCAGCGCTCTCGCAACTCGAAGTGCTGCTTACGTAGTTCGGATTCGCGCAGCACGAGCCGCTGTTCGTCGAGGTCGAACAGACCTCCTTCGATGTCGTGGTTGACTGTCTCCTGCAGAATCGTCTGCAGGTTCTTGATTCGGGCGCAGTGGGCTAGGCATTCCCGCAATTTCGCCTCTCGCGCCTCTTCCTCTCCCGCTCGCGCCTCGCGGCGCGAGACGATCGAATCCATCTCGTTCTCGAGCGCCTCCTCTCGGACCTTCTCGTTGTCGTTGGCCTCCTGCAGCCTCTGCAGAGTGATCTGCAGCCTGTCGAGGCGTCCGACCTCTTCTTGACTAGGATTGGCAGCCATCCACTCTCCTCGTAGCGCTATGCGCGGTCTCTGACACGGCGTTCGGGGACATCAAGCCTTGCCCGCCGAAAAATCGTGGAATCTCGCTATCTTCGATCGAATCCCGACTTGTGCTCATTGGGAACGGAAGGCGAGCGCCCTACCCGCTGCCCCCGGTTCAGCGAGAGGGCGTCCACGGAGCGGAGAATCTGCATCGCGGCTGTGTACGGGGGTGCCATCGACGACGGTGAGCCATGGCCATCCAGTCAGGGAGCGGCCTGCGACTGGAGTCCACCCAACCCGCGTCCACGTGTCCGAGTCCTCAATCGTGCGCCTCGTCTCCATGTCGACGAGGGCTAGATCACCGTCCAAGCCGACTTCCAAGCGCCCCTTCCCGACCATGCCATAGACATCGGCTGGGCCACTGCACATCCATCTCGTGACATCGTCCACCGTGCATCGTCCATCAGCCGCGTGCGTCAGCATCAATGGCAGGGATGTCTCAACTCCGGGCATGCCCGACGACGCGGCCGGCCATCCTCTTTCCTTGTCTTCGAGGGTGTGGGGGGCGTGGTCAGTGGCGATGCAGTGGATGGTGCCGTCGTGGAGCCTGCGCCAGAGGGTCTCACGGTCGTCGGCGAAATGGGCCGCCGGGTTCATCTTCAGCCTCGTCCCCGCTTTCTCTACATCGTTCTCGTCGAAGGTCAGGTGCTGCGGGCAGGTCTCGATCGTCACCCGTTCGCTCGCATTGTCCGCCAGCCAATCCGCCTCCAGACCGCTGGTCAGATGCAGGATGTGTAATCGGTGTTCGTGCTTGTCGGACAGTGCCACAGCGCGCTGGGTCGCTATGAGAGCACACTCGTCATCACGCCACTCCGCGTGGGCGGCGATGTCGGATCGATTGGAATGCGTCGGCCACCGTTGTTCCAAGCGCTTCTCATCCTCTGCATGGACTGCAATGATGCCGCCAGTGTTGGCGAAGATCCGTTCGAGGTGCTCTTGTTCGTTGACCAGCAGATCCCCGGTGCTGCTGCCCATGAACACCTTGATTCCACAGATTCCTGGCAGGCTGCGAGGGGCTTCGGGTGTGCCGACCGCTGCCTGAAGCGAATCGATGTTGCTGGGTGTCGCACCGATGAAGAATCCGTGATGGGTGACCGCCGTTCTGGCCGCACTGGCCAGCTTCGCCTCCATAGCGGGGATGCTGGTAGCCGACGGCGCGTTGTTCGGCATGTCGAGGAACGCGGTCACCCCGCCTGCAGCAGCGGCTCTACTGCCGCTGCCGATGTCCTCCTTCTCGGGCTGACCAGGCTCGCGGAAGTGCACCTGCGGGTCGATGGCACCGGGTAGCAGATGCAACCCCTCGCCATCGACGACGGTCTCGACCTTTCTGCCAGAGGAGTCGACCGCTGGTTCGAGGCCACCGCCAGGAGCGATCTCCTCGATTCGACCGGCTGCGATTCGCAGGTCGCCGATGACCGAGCCGGATGGCAGGACCATCGTCGCACCCCGGACCAATAGGTCGCCGCCCCGCATCGCCATCCTCCGATGCGAGCGCCGCGCCGCGAAGCCATTGAACTTCACCCAGCGGCATCTCGAGTCGGAGAGACGGCGAGAGCGCCCCGGTCTGGTCCAGACAGCGCGCTTCGATCACACCAACCACTATCCGCTTCACCGACTGACGGCGAGCGTGTTCCATGGTTCCTGAATCGGCTTGGTTCCTCATTCTCGGAATCTGGGCAGGCGCAGTAGTGCTCGCGATCAAGCCTCTTCATGGATACATGGTCGGTCTCGGGTGCGAGCACATGGTAGCCGTGTACTACAATCGCAAGATAGCTCACATGTTCGCTGGTGGAGTGCCGCTCATCTTGTCGCCCTTGTTGTTCTCCGATCCACTCTGGCCGTTGCTGGGAGGGTTGGGAGGAGCTGCGATACTGGCGGCGACCCACCTCACCGATCGAAGGCTGTGGTGGATGCAGACTGAAGAGAACATGAACGATGCCACGTTCGCTCTGATGTTGGGCCTCTCGGTCTTCGCGATTTGGGAATATTCCGATGAGCCTTGGTTGGCGATACTCCCTGCCCTCTACATGGCGTTCGGAGATGGGGTCACGGGAATAATTCGGAACAAGATGTTCGCCAAGCGAAGCAAGAGCGCATGGGGCAACCTAGGCATGGCCATCGTCTGCCTGCCTCTCGGTTGGTATGTTGGTAGCACCGTCTCACCCTCAATACCGGAATGGGGTTTGTTCTCCGCGATTGCTGCTTCGATCGTCGAGCGCTACGAATTCGGACCAATCGATGACAATGTCCTGATCGTAATCACGGCGAGCCTCATCCTGTTCGTTGGACTCAATGTAGGATCCATTCTTTGACTCAGGGGGTACCGGCTGCTCAACCATTCAGTCAATCGTTATCTTCCAATCCGCAACATACTCAATGACGCTGCAATTGATTTCAGTCTGCCCAGGTCGGTTTTCCATTCGGCTAGTTTATACATCGTATGGATAGGTTGGATTCCATGTCCATCATAGCAGCATACAACGAAGCCTGGGCCACAGGGAATGTCGAAGCACTTGCCGAAATCCTCCACGATGATTTCGTCTTCAACCCACATGTGGGCGGCATCACAATGGGCAAGCAAGACGTCTTGAGTTTCGCGGGCAGCAACGCCCCAACCTCAGAGAACGATAGGATCCTCTTCGAGAACAACGAAGTCGGTGTGGCTCACTCCATCGTACATTTCTCCAACGGTTCGACCTCCGAGGCGGTGCTCTCATTCCTCCGATTCAAGGATGGCAAGATATTGCTGATGGAGACCGGAGCGACCCCGCTCTCGGATGATTACAAGCTCGTCGGCAGCGACTGAAACCGCCTCCTCACGGCCTTGGAAAGGGCAACCTCAGCCGCCGGCAACATCGCTTTACGCAGGTCCATCGAGGATACTGCGTGATCGGCGAGATGCATGTAGTGACTGGCGCGTTTGGTTACACCGGCCGCTGGATATCCCACCGCCTGCTCGACGAAGGTATTCGCGTTCGGACGCTGACCAACGCGATCGGCCGTGACGATCCGTTCGATGGCAGGGTCGAGGTCCACCCCCTCGACTTCGACAATCGCGAGGCCCTGATCGAGTCAATGCGCGGTGCCAGCGTCCTGCACAACACGTACTGGGTGCGGTACAACGATCCGAACCGCGACTTTGAGCACTCTGTTGCGGTGGAGAACAGTCGCCGCCTGTTCGAAGCAGCCGCTGAGGCTGGAGTCGAGAGGATCATCCATCTATCGGTCGCGCATCCACATGACGCGCCCGACTGGTCCTACTTTCGCGGCAAGGTCGAGGTGGAGGAAATGCTGAACGAATCCGACCAATCGTTCGCTATCCTGCGTCCGACAGTCCTGTTCGGTGGCGAACGGAATGTGCTGATCAACAACATCGCTTGGATGCTGCGCAGATTTCCGGTGTTCGGGGTTTTCGGAATGGGTCGATATCCTATCCAACCTGTGCATGTGAAGGACGTTGCGAGGGTCGCAGTAGAGCAGTCGGTATCGCGTGACAGGGTCACCATAGATGTCACCGGACCTGAGACTTTCACCTATCGCGAATACATCCGGTCGCTTGCCCGGTCGATGGGATTGCGACGACTGATTGTGCCGATGCCTCCGCTCGCCGCGTGGATGTTCGGTCGGATGCTCGGCGTGATGCTGCGAGACTTGGTCATCACCCGAGCGGAGATCAGAGGGCTGATGCGCGGCTTGATGGCCTCCGATGAGGAGCCGCTTGGGGAACTGCGATTCTCCGACTGGATAGCGGAGCATGGGAAGCATCTAGGAAAGCGCTACCGGAACGATCTCCGCGAGCGCCGATACCGAGATCTTGGAGCGAAGTGAGCGGTATCGGTGACGATATACATCTCAACGAGAGTGGTCAGATTGCTTCAGGAGGCCATCGGGTACATGACGTGGATTTCTGTATAGGCTTGCACGTTCTCATCGTCTGCTTCCACCTCTATCTCCAGTACCCAACTGCCTAGTCCGGGGCCATTCTGCTCGAATTCCCAAGTGTACTCATCGCCTTCTGCGATTAGGTGGTTCATGGTGCCAGCGGCGCCACCCGACGGGTCGCGCGCGGTCCATGTGACATCGACCGTCTCGGAGTCGAAGACGACAATGTTGTCGATGTTGACGATCCTCGATGAGAGGCTGGTTACCGCCGGCGCCTCCTTCGAATGCTCGCTCTCGGTTGCCCACCAGACATCGATTGGATCGTCGGTGCCCGTGGCGCTCGACTCGTTCAGCATCAACTGCAGGTGGGCGGTGATGCGAATCGTCTTGCTACCGCTGTTGCCGCCGCTGTCGTTGGCGCCGACAATCGCATCGAACGCGCCGTGCGATTGGTAATCATGCCTGATGGTGTTGCTGTCGGCGGCGTTTACCTCCTGTCGAGCGCCACCATCTCCAGGTTCCAACCAGTAGGTCTGCACCGCCCCGTCGCCGGAGAAGGTATCCGTGAAGTCGAATACGACGGTAACTGGTTCATTGGAGATTGTCTGGTTGTTCTGCCCCTTGACGATCTGGACATGACCATCGGTCTGGTCTGCGCTCACCTTCAGGGTAATCGGGCCCTGCTCCTCCTCCCCACCAAGACAACCAGGTATGGAAATCATCAGGGCGAGCAGAATGGTTCCGATGAGCCTACGCGCGCGTCGCACGGTGGCTGCTTGTGCTCACTCCGGAAAAAGGCCACGGCTCAGCCGGTAACTTGTATTGAATGGAGATTTGAGGTATGCAACTTTGCCTTGGGCGGGAATCGAAGATTGGATTGATTGATCGAAGCGTGGCCCGTTCGAATCCGTGCGATCCTTGTCCCATTTGCGGTATTCAGTGGTAGCGGGTGATCGATTTGAACGATCGGTCTCCGGGTTATGAGCCCGACGAGATAACCTGGCTACTCCAACCCGCTGAGGTGGGCGAACGGACCTCGATATTTCAATCCCGCCACATCGTCAACATGGTTGGGATTAGCAGTCATCGATTGGATATGATGGGACGCTTTCGCCCGCGTGTAAATTCGCGCGGGGATAGGAAGTGGTGGATTGGTTAAATGTCATCAGCGGTAATCTCGGTTGAAAGTGATTGAAGTGGAATTGAAACTGAAAGAACAGTGTGCTGCGAGCAATCGGGGGTCGAAAGGACGAGGAACCGGCGATTCCCCCTCCTTCGTTCGTTGATATACCGCCGAGACAGGGTTGGGGGCAGACCGCGAGAGGGAGATGTGATGAGCGAGAATAGTGCGAGTGAGAAGTTGGATCCGGAGACGGACGAGGTAGTGATCGATGTGGAGGATGAGGCGACGATCGAGGATTTGCCAGGCGTCGGACCCGCGACAGCCGAGAAGTTACGCGAAGCGGGCTTCGACGACCTGTTGGCAATTGCCGTGATGGCGCCGGCCGAGTTGGCCGAGCAGGCGGAGTTGGGCGAAGCAGTGTCATCGAAGATTATCGCCGGCGCGAAGAAGCTGGCGAACATCGGTGGATTCGTGAGCGGCAGCGCGCTGCTCGACCGACGCAAGCAGGTGCTGAAACTGACGAGCGGCGCCGCATCTTTGGACGAACTGCTCGGAGGGGGATTTGAGACGCAAGCGATCGTCGAGGTGTTTGGAGAGTTCGGGAGCGGCAAGACCCAGATTGGTCATCAACTCGCCGTCAACACGCTGCTGGAGATGGAGGTTGGGGGCCTTGCGGGAGAGGTGTTCTACATCGATACGGAAGACACCTTCCGCCCGGAGCGCATCGCCCAGATGGCCGAAGGTGTCGGCATCGATCCCGTCGGTGCTCTCGACAGAATTCATGTCGCCCGCGCCTACAACTCAGCTCATCAGATGTTGTTGGTCGACGAGATCAAGCGGGTGTCCCGAAACATCGAGGTGAAGTTGATCATCGTCGATTCGCTGACGGGCCATTTCCGAGCAGAGTATGTCGGTAGGGGCATGCTCGCGGAGCGACAGCAGAAGTTGAATCGCCACCTGAAGGAACTGAAGCAGCTCGCCGATGTGAACAACGCTCTAATCCTAGTCACCAATCAGGTGCACTCGCGACCAGATGCGATGTGGGGTGATCCCACAAAGCCGGTTGGTGGCCACATCGTCGGGCACGCATCCACCTTCCGTCTCTACCTGAGGAAATCGAAGGGCGGACGCAGGATAGCGCGCCTGATCGACAGCCCGAACCTGCCGGAAGGCGAGGCGGTGTTCTCGGTCCTGGCCGAAGGGATTCGAGACTGATTCTCAGACGGGAAGGATGCTGAGTCGATCCTGGACGGCGTCGATGAGTCGCTGCACAGTGCCGGGCCCGAAATCGAACTCGAGCCCTGCCGCCGCGAAGAGATCGGGCAGTGGGGACATACCGCCCAGGGACATCGCCCGATCGTACGCTTCCAGAGCCTCTTTGGTCGATTCAAGCGATTGGAGCCAGAGTTGCAACGAACCGAGTTGTGCGATTCCGTATTCGATATAGTAGAATGGATAAGAGAAGAGGTGCAGTTGTCGCTGCCAACCGATATCGAAGTGGTCAGACAGGCCGGTCCAATCAACATCCGCCCCGAATCGATTCCTAATCGCACGCCAAGCGATGGTCCGCTCCTCTCGGGAGTGGCCGGGATGGGTGTGCACCCAATGCTGGAAAGCATCGATGGTGGCGACCCAGGGGAGGAGTCCAATCACTCCTTGCAGATGCTCTCGTCGTGCGCGATCTGCCTCTGCCTCGTCGTAGAACTCATCGAGGTGGGGATGGGTGAGAAGCTCCATCGACATCGACGCTACCTCGGCAAACTCGATTGGAGGATCTCGGTGGTCGATCATCGGCAGGTCGGAGCAGAGCATCGAATGGAACGCGTGGCCCGCCTCGTGGACCATCGTCTCAAGATCCCTCTGCATCCCGGTTGCATTCATGAAGATGAACGGCCTTCGAACTAGGTCGAACTGGATTTGATAGCCGCCGGGTGCTTTGCCTTTGCGACTGTCCAGATCTAGCGACTTTCCATCGCGTAGAGTGTCGAACATCTCACCGAAGCGTGGCGCCATCCGATGGAACATCCTAGAGGTTCCCGCGACCATCTGTTCGACGTCCTCGAATGGGCGCAGAGGTTCCCGACCGTGCACATCGACGCCAAGGTCCCAAGGCCGAAGGTCGTCTAGAGCGAGCAGTTCCCTCCTCTCAAAGTCGAGTGCATGTCCTACTGGAACGCAGCAATGAGCGGCAGCGTCGTGGAACGCCTCGCAGTCAGCCGGCCCGTAGTCGAAGCGATGCTTGGCTACGAAGATGTAGTCTCGGTAGTTCTCAAAGCCCGCGTTGAGGGCAATCCTGTGGCGTCTTTCCAACAGAGACTCGTAGATTGAGTCAATCGCATCGGCATCGACCAAGCGTCGCTCGGCCGCTGCTCTCCAAGCTTCCTCCCGCCGATTTCGATTGGTCTCCTCGAGGATCTTCGCCATCTGCTGCATGGTTCGCTCCTCGCCGTCGAAATCGACGGTCATCGCGCCGGTAATCTCGCTGTACTGCTGCGCCAGTTTCGTGTTCTCGGTCTGCAGCGGGATATTCTCCTCCCGAAACAGTTCGACATCCGCTTTCGCATCTCGCAGCATGACCCCGTAGGCGGACTCCTCCAAGGCGTCGCTGTGCGGACTCTCTACCAACCGGACATTCAGTTCATGCCCGGTCTCAGCCAACCAGGGCTCGATGTTCTCCACGAAGTCGAGGTACGCCCGCTTCGCCCCCTCGTCATCGGTCCTGCAAGTCATGTCAACATAGAGCCGACTCCCCGCCTCCGAGACATGCTCGGCGAAGCGGCTTTGGTCAAGCAACCACGACTCGAGCGCTTCCGGATCCAGCAAGGGCCGGTCCAACAGCTCGCGCATGATTGGCTCCAAGTCACTGCGCGAGCGCGCATCGAAGCCATCAGGAATCTCGCTCATTGCTACTTCCCCCGGTCAAGCCGGGCTTTCAACATCGCTCTTCCGATTGCCGGAGTGGCCACGCAGTCAGTTGGAATCGTTTACACCCTCCAAACGGCATCTTTGCTCTAGGCGATTCTCACTCAACCGGTTGTGGAGTAATCAGAACGTTGCTGCCATCGCGGTCGATGAACGGCAGTTCGAAAGTCGAAGCGGATGGGATGACATGCACCGTGCATGCGCTGCCGCAAGCCGGAGCGAGGTAGTCTTCTCCCTGATCGGACATGATGAAACGCAATCCGTGGCCGGCGGGGATTATGGCATCGATAGCCTGGAACTCCATCATCATCGTGACGGTGACACCGGGGATCACCGTTTGTGCATCGTATCCGCCGGCGTGATACCGGATGTCCATCGTGGCATGACCGAGTCTCAGGTCGGTCTCCGCGTCTTGCATCTCGATGAACACCTGTCCTCCATCGAAGGTTGGGACCGCCTGCAGGTGGAGTGTCGCCAAACCAGCTATGTGGAGGTCTGAATCGCTCATCGCAGGGCATTCCACCGTGACTACCTGACCGCCGCCGACCACAGGAGCTCCACCTCCGAGGAATGATCCATCGTGGCTGCATTCCCCCATGTCCAAGGCGAGGTGCTCAACATCCAAAGGTGGCCAGGACTCCTCAATCCTCCATTCACCATCGTTGCGTTGGACCTGTGCGTGGAGAGCCGGCGCGGGCCCGATTCCCTTCAGGTAGTATTCCATCCATTCAAAGAGGTCCTGTGCCCAATCCCACCTGGTCATGTTGTGGATGGCTTCTCCCCCGTATCCCGATTCCTGATTGTTGTGTTTGGTCCATTGGTCGGGATAGTTGTGCTCCCATTGACCAATCATCCCGGCGACATCGTAACCGTTGTCGATGTATTCCTGATACCAGTTGATGTCGGGGGGACCACCAAACACCTGGTGTGGATCAACGTTCCAATCCTGCAGGCCCTGAACCCAGTAGATACTGCCGTTGTAAGTCCCCAAAGCCTTGTCGATATGGCTGCGCTCATCGTAGTAGTTGTCCATGTATGGGTCGGCCTCTCCGAGCCCGTATCTGGTCGGACCTGCGAGGAAGCCCTCAATCACATCGGCACACATGTTGTCGAGGTCGTCATCATCGTAATCGAGGATGCTGCCGCCGTAGTTGGAATGCATCACTTGGCTTCTCGCCTCGGCACTGCCGTTCTTGTAGAGGAGGGGGCCGAGCGCCGTGGTGCCGGAGATCGGGACGATTGTCTTCAGATGTGGACTCCCTTGAGCCGCAGCCTCCCACGCCGTCGCTCCCTCGTACGACTTGCCGTAGATGGCGACATTGCCATTGCTCCACTCCTGCTGGCCGAGCCATTCGACCGCGGTATGGATGCTCAGGCCCTCGCCATCACCTCGATAGTCGAAGCATCCAGTGCTCTCCTCGGTAGCGAAGACAGCGACCTGAGCCAACGCATATCCGTGTGGTATGAAATTGTCATAGATGAATTCCCCACGACCTCCGCCGACTACGTTCGTCGGTGATGATTCTTCGCCGGGCTGGCCGTACGAGAAGTACGGGCTGACGATGGCGATGACGGGCACCCGCTCGCCCTCCAGGGTATTCGATGGTAACCAGTACGAAAGATGGACGGTGGCGGAATCGGGACCTCCTTCCCAAACTCCGGTCGTATCCACATCGATGTTGGCCTCCTGAACATCGAGTGCATGATGTGGCCCTAGTTCCAGCAGGAAACTATGGGTGTGGCTAGTGTTCCATTCGAGGGTGTGTCGATCCCAGATGCTCGAATAACCATAGTCCTCGGGACTGGAATCCGAATCACCTTCGCCGAAGCATCCCGATAGACTCGACATCAGGAGCAGCGCGACAAGGATGGGTGCCCCCGGTCGCGAGGCCATAGGAGTCCCAGCGCCCCCCTCCCCATGAATCAGTCGCGACGGCTCGGTTGGGGTCCGTTGGGGAGTGGCCCCTCCTCGCGGGTCCACTTGATGCACTTCCAAGTCTCGGCGTCCTCGATGCACTTCTCCCGCAGGGCGTTGAGATCGGGATGATCGGGATTGTGGGCCTCGGTCCAGCAGGCGATGCAATGGCGCTTCCCCTCGACATCAACGAAGTTCATCGGGGTGCAGGCGATGTCGCAGGTGACGCATTCGCGGAAGCCGTGGAACTTCGACATGGTGCAGTCGTGCCGGCGATTAGCCATCAACTTCACCCATGTCTAGATGCGACCAAAGGTTGCACCCGCATCAATTCAAGTCGCAGGTCACGGCGTGGGAGATGAAGCGTTCTTCTAGATTCAAGAGGGATGCATCGCCCTCGCCCCTTTGATTTGTCAGTATCTCTTCTTCCTCGATGGCGCCGATACGCTGGAGGCCGGCGAGCGTCGGTATCGGACGTTCAGGGAGGAGGTCGGCGCCGATCCAGGTCATCAGGCGATCCGCCTCGAGCGCGTCGGCGTGGAAATCGTAGGCGGGGAGATGATGGTCATTCGCCTCGAAGCGCGATGAGGTGCTACGCCCGGCTTCGTTCATGGCGTCTGCAGCGGCATCCGTGTTGTTCTCCGTATCCGCTCGGGATGGATCTGGAAGATGGATGATCCACGCCGTCACATCTCCTGACTGGATGCCCGCGCGCTCGAACGCGATACGGATTTGGTGGGTTCCGGAGAGGATTCGAAGGAACTCGGCATCGACCGAGCGGGCAATCGTAGTGCCTGCGCGCACGCGCCCAGCAAGGGTGAGCCAGATGGTCCAGAGGTGGCGTTCGCTGGCTGCGGCAGACCCAGCGAGGAGCAACCAGCGCTCATCACGTCGCTCGCGCATCCACGATTCGATGACTTCGCCGGGGTCCTCGACCGGTTCTTCGAATGTGACGCCCCACGCCGGAAACCACGGGAGTTCTCCGATGGACAAGCTGCTCACCTAGCCGCCGCTTGCACCGCCCCGACTTCAACGGCGCGGCTTCTCGATGTCCTCTATGGGCCGGCTTCAGGAGGTTCTCTGGATGCGTGCTTCAGCGCCTTTCACGAATCGACTGACGAGTTCCTCGGACCAACCACGCTGGTCGGCAAGGCGTTGGAGGGTCTCGGTCGGCGCCGCTACGAGATCGTTCGGCGTCTCGATTCCGTGCCGATGCATCTCTCGCGCACGCACTCTGCCAACTCGTGGCAACACGACTAGAGGCAGCAGATCGGGACGGCAGCCGTGACGGACTCGAATCCCGATTTCCCGTACGAGACTAGTAAGTTCCTCGACGGTGCCAGGGGGTGCGCTCTCGGACAGGTCTCCATCGTTTTCGATCATACGCC
This sequence comes from uncultured Candidatus Poseidoniales archaeon, assembly GCA_964585295.1. Lineage (GTDB taxonomy): Archaea > Thermoplasmatota > Poseidoniia > Poseidoniales > Thalassarchaeaceae > CAUZSY01. The sequence goes on from CAZPCY010000006.1 coordinate 54,258, forward strand.
GCGTCGCATAGAGAAGCCAGTCACAGAGATCGAGTCGCTGTCTGAGATCACCTGGTTGGACCCCTCTCTCGTCCTCGATATCGCGCACCCCCTTCTCATCTATCCAGTCCTCCAAAACGCAGATCGACTTCGTTCGTCCGAGGTCATCGTCGTCGTCGACGAGTCGCTCACGGACGGTCGCCTCTCGCCTAGCGTCGAGATGTTCGGTCTCGTTTCTCCTTGGGTAGAGGGGCAGGAAGTCAGGGGTGCTGACGACGAGATGGAGAATCGAATGCGGCGTGAGTTGACCCACTTCATCCTCGCCGCTGAGGATGCTCGCGCCGCGTCGTATCCCCTCGCGTATCGAATACCCAGAGACCGGATTGAGATAGAGACGGGCGATTGTCACGCCGAACGGTGTCGCATCGTAGGTGGCATTCTCTCGCTCTGGTACCATCGGCTCGCTCGCCTTCTGGAGCTCCCTAGCGGTCGAGAATCCGAAGACCGCCGGACCCCGACGTGGAGAGAGATCGGGCCGGCGCAGCGGCTCAACCGGAATGCCATCGAACCCTATGCCGTCGACATTGGCAGCGGCGCTAGCCCACGCCGGCAACGAGTCGTCCCACTTCTCGCCCTTACCATCGTCAGAAGGACCCCCATCCCTCTCCGCTCTCGCTGCGATTCGTTCCCGCACCGCCTCCGATGGATCTCCGCGCTCGATCATCCCGTGATCGACGAGCCAACAGATGATGCCGTCGATGCGGTTCTGCATCTCCTCTCGATCCATCTGCCGTGCGAGCAGCGTCTCGTCGAAGAAACGGCCGATTGAATCACGGTCTAGGAGTCCTCCCGTGGCAATCGCCGCCAGCACATGGGTGAGTAGGGCGGGATCGGATACTACCTCCCTCGTCGTCCGATTTGCCAGTTTCGAGGTCACCGACTCAATCGTTCCATCCACATATCTCTCCTTCGCTTGAGCTCTGGCATCCTCGTCCTTGACTAGGATCCAAGCTTCTCCGACAGGGTCGTATCTCGGCCTTCCGGCCCGCCCGAGCATCTGATGCACCTCCATGACCGAGAGCGGCATCATCGTGCCTACCCTTCCCTCGTATCGCATTATGTCGCGGACAAGTACTCGACGGGCTGGAAGATTGACGCCCGATGCTAGGGTTGGAGTCGCGACGATGCAGCGCAGGGTGCCATCTCGGAAAGCGGTCTCGATGAGTCGCCGCTGTGCCGCCGTCAAACCGGCGTGATGGAATGCGACACCACCCTGGACCACTGCAGCCAACCGATCCGACAATCGGGTCATCTCATCTCCGCCGCGAGAGATGCGGTCGGAGAGTGCGTCGAGCGCGGCGCACTCGTCTCCCGACTCATCGCCGTCCGCATCGAGTCTCTTGCGCCGATGTGCGCCGAGTTCGCGAGCTTCCTTCTCTGCCGAGGCGCGAGCGTTGACGAAGATTAGCAATTGACCTCCGGTATCGACGGTGTCCTGCAGAACGGCACGAGTCCGCATGCGAACGCTGCCGTCGAGCGTCCGTGGTCGAGGCTTCCCATCCGATGCTTCTGCACCGATTGAGCAATGCGTCTCCAGATCGAGTCCTGCCAGAGTGGCCAGATGAAGGGTCACCGGCCGCCAATCTGATTCGACTAGCACCGCATCGAGCCACGCCGCGATCTCATCGGCGTTCCCGATCGTCGCTGACAATCCAATCCTCTGCGCGTCCGGTCTCGCGTGACGGAGGCGTGCGAGAACCACCTCCAGCGTGGGGCCTCGGGAGATGTCGTTCAAGAGGTGCAGTTCGTCTGCCACGACGATGCCTATCCTCTCCATGATTGCCGGTTGGTTGCGCATCAGTGAGTCGAGTTTCTCGGTCGTGCATACCACGACATCCGCATCCTCTATCCCAATTACTTCACCATCGCGATCTCCTATCGCCAGACCGACCGTCAAACCCGCAGCATCCCCGATGGCTCGCAGTTCCTCCAGCTTCTCGCTCGCCAATGCCTTCAGAGGAACGATGTAGATGGCGCGCGAGCCAGGTTCCGCGACGCAGAGGCGATGCACGATCGAGAGGTGTGCGACCAGCGACTTGCCACTCGCCGTCGGCACCGTGAGCAACAGGTTCCTCCCTTCGAGTGCAGGGCCCATCGCCTTGATCTGTGGGGGGTAGAGTGATTCTATCCCCCACTCATCTGTGAGCAGATCCAAGACCGGCCTCGGGAGAGGGAGGTCAGCGACCTCGGCACTAGGTGGAGGTGTGCCGGTCACGGCTGGTCATCGAAACTCCACCGTCCTTCAATTCTCCGCGAATCGAGTTCCATTTGTCAGGCGGACATTCAATAGCCCAGCACCCGGTACGCCGCCGCATGAGTGGTGGCGATTCGGTCGAAGAGAGGTTGGCGGTGTTCGCCGACGAGGCCGATGTGAACGATTGGGTAGAGATATTCTGGGGTTGCTTCCTAGTTGCCATCGGCTTGCACCGACTGTTCGAGCCGGGAACGCTTCTCGACCCCGGTGCGATGATTTTCATCGCCGGCGCCGTCGTCGCACTCGGTATGGCTTGGATTGGCCACGGTCTGAAGGATATGGTGGTCAAGGAGATGCGGACCAGCATGGCGATGTTGCAGGAGACCGGTTCGCCGACTAAGAAGGTCGATTACGGCCTCATCCGAGATGTCCTGCTGCACCCGAACGAGTACAAGGAGTTCCTGATGTACGCCTACGAGGCGGCGTTTGAGGATGGGATTCTCACCGAGGATGAACACGAAGAGTTGCGGCAGATTGCTGCTGTGCTCGATCTCTCGACGCCTGAGGTCGCGAGCATCGCGACTCGGGCGGCGATCAACAGCGCCATCGCGGACGGCCATGTCAGCGAGGCGGAGATGGAGTTGATTCGTGGCGCAGCAGCGCCACTCGGCCTGAGTGACGAGAACCTAGCCAAGATCGAGGACGCGCTTGAGGATCACGTTCTGACCGAGGAGGAGCGAGAGATGCTCACCAGCATGCTCGAGGCACTCGGCGAAGAAGAAGAGTGAGCGCCGCCAAGAATGGATTTGGGAAAAGGGGCTAGGAGCCCCGTCGGTTTCCAGTCCGAGGTGGAACCGCCTTCGACATCGATAAGCCACTTCTCTAGGGGCCGACTGACTCCGTGTTCAGGAGTCACCCTCGATGACATCGATTGGAGATTCCTCCTCAATCAATTCGATCAAATCACGATCGTCGGCCGAAAGCAGCCCCGGAGCAATCTTCGCCTCGTGTACTACCTTGCTCTGCCCATCATTTGATGGTGGGCTAACTGAGGACTCACGGCCACTCTGGACTGCGACCTTAGGCAACTCCATAATCGCAGTTTCTTCCTCCTTACGCCGCCTCGCCTCTTTCTCCGCGAGAAGTCCACCCAACTCTTCAGCCACACGACGAGCCTCGTTCGACGAGACCCGCCCATGCATCTGGGTAGCCACAAGAATCAGTACTCCTAGCATCATCAGGTAGGTGGCGTAGGGAATCAGTCCCTGAGACATCTGGAGTCCGGAAGGCGTCGCGAGATCGCCTTGATCGAAGGCGCTGTTGCCTCGAACACTGATGTCGAGCGAATCGAGGCCGCAGTCGCAGTAGGATATCGAGAGTAGTTCCGGATAGAGGTCGCGCACCAGTTTATCCCACTTCGTGGCCGGGACCTCCGATGGGCGCGTCGTCCAAACGGGGTTGGTTTCGCTGCCAGCGGCCTGTGCGCTGACCATCGTCCAGTCGATGTGGAGGACTTCGGCCGCAGGTCTTTCATCGACGACAAGAAGCGCCTCCAGCATGAGGAGATCGAATGCAATCTGACGTCCCGCTTGCAGCATGAACGCTACCTCATCGTGTTCACCGAGAGAGCGCCGCGACGCCTCGGCATAGACGAGATCGTCGATGCGAAGGCCGTCGATTTCCATCGCATGAAGTTGCCAGCGACCGTCAGCAGTTGGATGTGCGCCATCGATGTGCAGGCGCAACTTGACTCGGTCACCTGCTGATGTGCCGAGGAATCCTGCCGAACGGAGGGGGTCTTCGCTGGCGACCGAGTCGCCGACCAAGCGGACATGCTCAGCTAGCAACTCGTCGAGACTATCCTCCCCCGACTTGGGCATTGAGGAGGTGAGCGCCCATGCAGGGGAAGCGACGCCACCGGCCAGAATGAGGACTAGGGCGAACGGAATCGCGATGCGTCTCGTCCACCAAGCGCCGCTCGGCAGCGCCAACGCGATTCCGGCTAGACCGCTGAAGAAGCCGCCGAAGAGAAGCAGGGCGAAGCCTTGCGAGTCGGGCTCTCTGGTCTCTGAGGTGCTACCAGCCCATCCTTCACCAGTCGGCCAAGCTGCGATGCCAGAGAAGTCGGACGGCGAAGTCGCTCCGAGTCCTGATCGGGTCATCTGGCCTATCCATCGGTATGACTGGTAGCGCTCCGGCTCGCCCTTCCAACAGAGGTGTTGCTCACCACCACGAGGTTCGGCCCACTTCACCTCGCTGTGCGTCTCTCCGGATTCGATCGTCGTCCTGACCACCGGGGCAGGGTTGTCTCGACCATTAGCCGTCCTCATCGTCGGCTCGACCATCGATTGCTCCACCTCAACGGGGGCATCATCCCACCTCATGCTAATCGTGAACAGGGCGAGGTCCTCTGGGAGATTGAACGCGAAGCAATCGACATCGGCGCCGATCAGGGCGCCATACTGATGGCGGGAGGGATCGACCTCGGCGGGATCTGTTATGCTGCTTGGTTCGTCGATGTTCACCGAATCGGGATCGAGACTCCAGTCGATCGGCAGGTCGAACCAAGATTCCCCTGCGAGGTGCAGCTCCCAAGTCACCGGTCGGTCGACGGAGAAGGAGAGGGTGAGGATGACCGGGTCACCGGATTGCAATATGCGACCGTTGTCCAAGGCGAGAGTGGCATCCGTGAGCAGATATGGCTGCTGCTGCTCTGGCAGTCCGAAGCCACCCCCCTCAATCGTCCATTGGTTCCACGAATCCCCGAGCCTTAGTTCGACCACCAGATCCGGTTGGCTCCACGATGTCGGATCCTCCTGTATGCGGAGGTCGATTCGCATTTCCTCCATCATCGTCGGAAGCAGAGCGAGATGATGCTGCACCGGCAAGAGGCGGAACTCCTTCCGGATAGTCACCGGGTCTAATGGGGTGGCAGATTGGGTGCTGCCTGAGAGGGTCGCCTCCCCAATAGGATCGGTGGAGAGTTGGCAGAGATCGGAGTTCGTACAGACTGGGTAGACTCGCTCGCTACCGATTGTAAGATCGGCGCTTGCTGAGGGTGCGAGTAGCAGAACGGAGGTAGCGAGGAGCAAGGCGGAGAGTGGCAGCGCGGAATGCATCCGACGCGCGAATCGTCGCTTCGAGATAGCGCCACTCATCGTTGGCGGAGCACGGCTTGGATTCATGGCTCTTCTCTCCTAGTGTCCACATCCGTCAGTGGGATGCGGCAGGCGCGGCAGAGATAGCGTCCGTTCGACCGGCGTGAACGCGAATGGGAACGACCACAATCAGGACAGGTCCAGATCCATCGATTGGCGCGCTGACGTAGTTGCGCTCCGAAGGCGGGACCCATATGGCGAGCCTCCTCGTCCGGCCAGCGCGCTTCCAATTCACGAAATCTCGCATCGTGTCCGACATTGCCGAGGGCGTGCAGGAACTCATGATAGAGCAGGAATCGGGCGTAGCGCGCCCAACCCTCCTCAAGGGCAACCGGATGCAATGCCACCTCGCGCACATCCGAAGTGCCTAGCGGACCGCTCGACTTCAGCTTGCGGCGATATCTACAGACCGCGTGGAGTCGCGTTGCATTACGCCGGAGCCGACCGAGCGGCACGGCCGTGAGGGAATCTATCGCCGCATGATCAGCGACCTCCAAGTCGTACATGGTCGCTAGTACGATGTCCCGATGCTCCTCGATGGTCGATGGTCCCTCGGATTCCAGAACCTCATCCACCTCCCCAATCCTCATCGATTCATCCGTGTTTGGCACTTCCAGCACCCCCGATATCCGCTTCGAGGACGGCCAGTCGAGCAGCGTGGTCTGCACGGTCATGCGCCCTGCGGGCGCTGCGTCTCAGACTTCAACGCTGCTTCCCTAATCGACATAGAACCCCTCTTCTGCGCCCCAATCTCTCGCCCGGCGAGCGAAATGGGTCGTTCGCATACGCTGAGGTCAGTGCCATCGATGGTACGCAGGGTGCCCTTCAGTGACCGCGACGAACAGTCCGTCGCCCATCGCACAGAGTTCGCCTTCAGCGTGCAGTTCCATCTCTATCGTCGCCCGATTCCCCTCCACCTCGACGACCCTACTGTCCACGGTGATGGGTACTCCGTGTGGGGTCGGCCGACGCAGTCGCACGGAGTAGCGAGCGGTAACCGTGCACGGTGGCTCAGATTCGCCTCGATCGGCCATGATGGCCATCGCCGCAGTCCAGTTGCCGTGACAGTCTAGCAACGTCCCGATAATTCCGCCGTTGATTATGCCGGGGAATGCTTGGTGGGAATCCTCTGGATGGAAGGTCATGGTCAGGCCATCGTTGGAGGGGAATGAGCGAATCCGAAGTCCTTCCCGGTTCGCAGGACCACAGCCGAAGCATATGCTGTTCGGGGCGTGCCTCTCCTGTACCGATGGTCCGTCCATGTGTGCTCACCCTCGCCTTGGTGCATGACCTTCGCGGTCGATGTGCCTGTCGAAGAATCGCCATCCACTGCCGGCGTGAACCCCTTGGGTTCAAATCCCCCCCCAACGACAGCGATACCGGGTGCACTCTTGACCGGCGATTCCACGCCGGCTGCTAATCAGCCGGAGGATACGACCAACGCCCGGCATCCGGAGGAGGTTTCATCGGCTGCGGGTTCGCCATCGTCGAAGGACACCAAGGGAAACTCAAAGTCGGGTAGGAAGTCTTCGAAATCGAAGAGAAAGACGAAAGCCACCAGCAAATCGAAGTCGAAGGCCACTGCCAAGGGTGGTTCGAAGAGCAAGTCGAAGGACGCCGACAAAGGCCGGAAGAAGGGTGGCAAGAATCCGCTGAAGGTCTCCAACCAACTCACCAAGAGTCGCCGTAAGGAAATCGAGAGGGCATTGGAGGACCAAGGGGGTTCGCCTCGTGGCTGGTCTAGGACCGCCGGCGTCAAGCAACACCGGATTATCCGCAAGCGGGTTCGACCGGGGACACTGCGCACTATCTCGTTCCCTCTTCTTGCATCGAAGATGGGCGATGATTGGCCGACCCGCCTCACCGTCATCCACGGTGCTAGACCTGGACCAGTGGTGACAATCCTAGGGGCAGTCCACGGCGACGAGTTGGTCGGGCCACTGGCGTTGACACATCTGCTCGGAAGCGGCTTCGTCGGCGAAGGCAAGCCACTCGATCCGGCCGCGATGGCCGGCACGCTCCGGATAGTCCCGGTGGTCAATCTCCCCGGCTATCGCATGCACTCCCGCTACCTACCAGATGGCCGCGACCTGAATCGTGAATTCCCGGGCAACGAGATGGGTAACACGACCGCTCGAGTCGCGCATCGCGTCTGGTCGGAGCTCGTCTCCGGTTCGGATTACGTGATCGACCTGCACAGCGCTGCTCGCGGTCGAACCAATCTGCCTCAGGTGCGAGCCGATCTCGCCCATCCGCGCAGCAATGTGTTGGCGCGCTCGTTCGGAATCGAGGTCATCCTCGACAGCCGCGGACCTAGGGGTTCTCTCCGGCGTGCAGCCAATCGCGATGACATCGGATACCTTACCTACGAGGGGGGTGGCGCCAACACCGCGGATTCGGAAGCGGTGCAGGTCGCCATTCACGGCATTCTGAACACGCTCAGGAACCTGCATGTTATCGCCGGCAATCCGTCTAGGCCGCGCTTCCGGCTGTTGGCTGCCGGCTCGCTTTGGATTCGCGCCGACGAGGGAGGCCTGCTCGATGTCATTGCGCCGGCCGGTCGATTCATCGAACAAGGAGAGGTCGTGGCGAAGATTACCGATCCGGAGAAGCCTGGCGCGATAGCGCAGATTAGGTCACCAGAGCGCGGTCTCCTGATTTGCACGGCGACCAACCCGTATGTCAACGCCGGCTCACCGGTTGGTCATCTGCTGCCCATTAGTCGTGGCGTGAAGACGGTCGTGAACCGCCTCGATGCAAGCAACCGTCTGGTCGTCAGCGGCACCGATGGTGAGCCAATCTGGCGCGAGGAGTCGGATGTCGACGAGATCACCGTAGATGGATTCTGGTCCGGTGGCCACGTCGACGCGGAGTGGCAGAGCGCCGGCGCGGCACCGTCGCACGCAGCGGTGGGTGCGACCGCCGAGGAAGAGGCCGACGAGGCGTAGTTCCACTTCTGTTCCTCGCCATCGATAATCCAAGACCGGATTGGTCAGCGGCGCCGGCGTCCGAATTCGGGCGCCCTCGGAACATCGGGAGCGCGAGGGATCTGGTGTGCCCGCTGCTTGTCGATCATCTGCTGGCGGCTCGGGGACAGTGGGTCGTCGTACCTCTTCTCGAAGGCGAATCGTGCGACCCAAAGCAATCCGAGGATAAGAGGCAGGGCGGCGAACAGCAAAATGGACATGTTGCCCTCAAATGCCTTTGAAGCGAGTCCATCTGTAGTCGATGATCCATCTTCGGAATCACCATTTTCGGCAGGTGGGTCGAGCGTCTCCATCGTTGGCCCATCGTCCGATTCATCGCCCTTCTCTGCAGGATCCTCGTTGCCATCGCTATCGTTCGTCTCCGGTTCAGAATCCGGCATCGGGGGGTCGACGGTGAATCGGACGGACCATCCGAAGCTGACGGATTCGTTGCCATCCTCGATGGTCACGGTGTAGGTGACCAGCCGGGAGAGATGTGTGCAGAGAGTGGTCTGGAATTCATCGGTCGGGGCGTTGCAGTCAATCGCCGGCTCGATGTAGGTTCTCCCGTCCTCGCTCGTGTGCGGCATCTCCTGTCCGGCTCGATACCATGTGGCGTTGAGGGGGAGGTCGTTGGGAACGGACCAGTTGAGGACATATGGCTCGCTGGTCAGGTGATGTACTGTGGTGGAACCATTCGGATGTCGCTCGAAGAATGGACCTCGGACGACGCCATCGTCTATATCGCCATCACAGTCGTCATCTATGTGGTTCCAAGTCTCGTTCGCTCCCGGATGTATAGACGGGACCGAATCGTTGCAGTCGAAGAGCCAGATTGAACCATCTGCGTCAGCATCCACCTCGTGCACGGTCGGGTCGGTTCCGTGCACCACCACCTCATCGCCATCCAGCAGCCCGTCACCGTCGGTGTCGTTTCCATAGGGATCGGTCGAGCGGTTGTGGTATTCGTCGTAATCGGTCAGCCCATCGCCGTCGCTGTCTACATCGTGGAACGTCTCATCAATCTCCTCATCGCAGTCGTCATCCTCACCGTTCAGCAGTTCGATTGCGTCGGGATTGATCATTGAGTCGTTGTCATCGCATTCGAGGAAGGCGTGCCAGCCGTCGCCATCGGCGTCGGGATCCGCCACCAGCGGATTTGTACCGTGCACGTTAATCTCCTCGCCATCTCCTAGGCCGTCGCCGTCCGTATCGCCATTCGTCACATTGGTCGAGTGGTTGTGGAACTCATCGTAGTCGTTCAGACCGTCCTGATCGCTGTCGAGACCGGAGTATCCTTCGTCGGTCAGGTCATCGCAATCGTCGTCGAGCCCGTTCAGCAGTTCGAGGGCACCGGGGTGGATGTCGGAATCGTTGTCATCGCAATCGTCGAACCAGTAGTAGAGGTCGGAATCAGCATCGGGATCGGCCACCAATGGGTCGCTCTGGTGAACATTAACCTCAGCCCCATCGCTCAGACCGTCGTCATCGCTGTCGTCGTCCAATGGATCGGTGCCGTTGATGTTGACCTCGGTGCCGTCCAGCAGACCGTCTCCATCGCTGTCGGGGTTGAGCGGATCGGTCGACTCGTTGAGCACCTCGTCGCCATCGGAGAGCCCATCGGAGTCGCTGTCGGCGACAGCCGGATTGGTGCCGTGGATTGTCGTCTCGTTCGCATCGGTGAGCCCATCGCCATCGCTGTCTCGGTCGATATCGACGCCGTGCAGCAGCAGTTGCCAGTCGTCGAAGGTACCAGCGGTTCCAGACCTGTCATCGGAGATTGTGAGAGTCCAGTTGCCGAAGGAGTCCTCGCCCCAGGAGTGGACCGTGGAGAATCGCCACGAATCGTAGTCGTCTTTGGTGTCGGCGTGTTGTTCGGCGAGGATGGATGTGGTGCCAGAGGGTGAAGTGAGGGAGATCGCGAGGTCGCCACGTCGCGTGTGGCTCGCGTTCAGGATCACCTCTACCGTCTCCAGCACGATGTCCTGAGGCACCTGTATCGTGTCGGTGACGGAATTGCCACCGAAGTCCGGGATAGAGGTCGATACCGAGGATATCGACGAGGTGAGGTTCGTCTCGGGTCCGACGGTCGTCCAGTTCCTCGCGAGGGTGACGGCGGCGTGCGCGTCAGCGGCGCCGAATCCGTACTTGTGAGAGACATCGTGGCCGGCGCCGTTGATTCCCCAGCCCGAATCCGCGTCGTCGTTCTTCCGGGCACTCTCGACGAGGACATGCTGCACGTCCCGCCAAGTCAGGTTAGGATTGGCGTGCAGCATGAGGGCGACGACGCCGGATACGAGAGGGGTGGCTGACGATGTCCCTCCGAATGTGTGAGTGACATCGCCGCTGCTGTTGTAGCCACCCGAGCCCGGGATGTCGGCGGTGGTGATTGATTCCCCATCGCCGTTCGAATGCGCTGCGACGAGGATGTTCGCGCCCGGCTCGGCGTAGTAGGATTGCTCACCGGCGTGGGTGATTGCGGTGACGGCGATGGTGGTGCGATGATTTGCATACCCATCGTAGTTCGAGTCGTCGCCGTCTCCAAGACCGTTGCCGGCGGCCCAAGTGATGATGTTGCCCAATCCACCGCGTCCGGTCCAGACACCGGATTCGAAGGCAGCGACCATCAGAGGACCGGGCGCCTCAAGCCTTTGAGCATCGTCAGACGGTCCCCAAGAATTGGAGTATATGTCGTTCGAATGGTTCTGGAAAGATAGTGCACCTGCCTCCTTCCAGTCGGGAGAGGAGCAGGCGATCAACCGCTGGCCGCTCAGGTTAGCCATGTATGCGACGCCAGCAACGCCGTTTGAGTCGTCGCCCCGTGCCCCAGCGACTCCCGCTGCCGAGGTGCCGTGGCCGTCGTTGCTGGAGGGAGTGGGATCGCCGTCGTCGCCGCACCAATCCCAGGAGAGACTGCTGATGTGGGTGGGTGATAGATCCGAATTGGAGAAGGAGACACCGTCATCGACGATTGAGATCGTCACTCCGGAACCGTTCACCGAGTCCCAAGCGGCGGTCACGTTGGCGTCTTCTCCAACCACGCCACCACTCGTCTGGCCGCTGTTAACTAGATGCCATTGCGCTCCTAGTTCGGGATCGTTGACCACATAGCGAGGCTCATGCTGCCGCTCGATCTGAGGTGAGGCGTGCTCGATGGCACCGTGGTCGAGAGCGGCACGACTGGCGGCGAGGGCCCGAGATGGATCTTCGTAGGTCCAGAGCCACGCATGTTCCAACAGTGGCGCGGCTCGGATTCCTTCCGGCGAGCCGGGCAGCCGTGCTTGCACCTCCTCCGGAAGCGTGGAGACGATCAACCAGATTGGGGTGTTTGAGAGATCCTCCGCCGATTGGAGATGGAGTGCCGATGCGCGATGGAAAGCGTGCCGGACCGGCTCTGTGTAGGATCCCATCGCGTCCTCCGAGGTCGGAGTTTCAGACCAAGCCAGAGGTGCGACCTCGGCGATGGCTGGCGAAGCTGCAAGGAAAGGGGCGGCCACCAGCAGCATGACTAGCAGCGCGACTCGCATCGGTATGCCCCGATTCTCGATGTATCATAGTGGTTCGCACCCAAGGTGCGACTCATAGGAATCGAAAGTTGGAGGATTATGCCCTGAAGAGCGACATCACGCCGCAATCTCCTTGCCGAGGCCGGTTAGTTCGACGGTTGTGTCGCGCGACTCGGTGGAGTGGGAGCCGGCCGACCTCCGTTGGCACTACGCCGAGCATCCATGCGAAATCTCCTGGCTCGACAAACCGAATCGACATCAGTTCCGATGGCGCGAGGTTGGAGGTCGCTGGGTGACATCAGGTCGCCGCCTGTCCAATGGCGCGAAACTGCATCGAATGACGGCGCGCCGCCCACCTCGAGACCTCTATGTCGGCACCGCGTCATGGCTTGATCCGGTCGATCTACCGCGGATTAGGGACAAGCGGCGGCCGGCGCCCATCCTGCTCGACCACCTTGTCGTATTCGACATCGACATGCGCCCCTTCAGCGTCAGCAGGATTGAGCGCGCTCGCAAGGCGACGGTCTGCCTTCTCGATTGGCTTCGTGGGAACACGGAACTTGAGTTGGTCCACGCTACCTTCACCGGTGGGAAGGGCTTCCACCTCGTGTTGCGTGATCCTGACAGGTCTGCTTTTGCAACTCCCGACCCAAGGCAGCGAGAGAGGGTCGTCAGGGAGCAGCGATTGGCGCTGCTGAACCGGGTCATCGACGACGGGCACCCCGTCGATTCCACGGTCACGGCCGATACGCGTCGAATCATCCGCGTCCCCGGAAGCGTGCACGGCACGACTGGCTGGATCTGCACTATTGTCTCCGAAGAGCGATTGCGAACGCCTTTCCACACATGGATGGGTGATCTGCCGCGGCACCCGCTCGCCATCGAACCCTCGTGGTTTGCCTATCCACCGAGGCGCTGGCTGTCGGAGGCTCGTCGCGCGATTCGATCCGCACGGATTCGGTGGAGGCGGCGCCGGCAATCCCGTGGCAAGGCGGGCCGCGAAGCGAAGAGAGCGATAGAGGCGGCTGATGAAGGAGCGGAAGCGCGCGCGGTCCACGGTGACCGCCGCCTACCGGAAGTGCACGGAATCGGCCTGCAGGCGAGCAGCCATGTCGTCGGCACCAAGGATCGATCCGCACTGATGTGGTGGCTGCCGATGGATTGGGGAGATGCCAGAGAGACGGTCAGCAAGGCGGAGGAGATGCTCGATGCACTAGACCTTGGTCCAGCCGCCTTTTGGGTGGCTGAGGACGATCGGATTCTGATGATTGTGCCCCGCGCCATCCCGAAGCGAATGCTGGCGCGCCGGATGCGTCCAGCAGGATTGGGAAGACTGTCGTACGAGTTGGATGCACAAGGTCATGCTTGGGTGGATGTCTCGCCGAGGGTCTGGAATGACGATTCGTTGGATCTCATCCTCTCCTCCATCACCCATGCGGCACACGATCAGGGTCTCCGTTGTACTCTCCCTTGGTCACGTCCCCACCTCGAACTCTGTTCCCGTCTCGGGATTCCGATTCGACCACCTGACGATGCGGAACTCTCGGGTAAGACTGATCCAGCGCTCCGTTTCGTCGTTGTCCACTGACCGCTGCGTTCAAGCGCTGCGCCCCTCCTCCACCGATTGCCCCACCGAGTCGAGAGACGATGACCGCGCGATTCCTCGGAATCGCAGTTACCCAGTCCTTCACAGGCCGCGGCGCGGGGGCGCGCGCCGCGGCCACCCATGATCAGGGTCAACCTTGATGTCCATTACCCCACCTTGCCGGGAGAGGCGAGAGTATGGGGCTGTTCGACTTCTTCCGGCGCAAGAAGTCTAACCCAGTTCCGCATCAGATGCATCAGGTGTCTGCCGCCGAGCGGCAAGCGCAGCAGGCAAGATGGGAGCGGCAGCGGCGCGCGTCACGCGACAGAAACCGACAGGATTCGTACGGTAGGATAGCACGCTGGGTCCAGATTCGGATGGCCAGTCCCACCGAGCAAGAGGCGCGCGTCCACTTGGCGTACGCTGGAGTTCAAGAGTACCCTGCGAAGGTGATTCTGCGCCAACAGGCCGTTCGGGAAATTCTCGCTCTCTCTCCGTCTGACAATGCCTTCTCGTCCTTCTCCACCGCTGCTGCTAATCCTCAGCAGCAGGTCCGGCAATCAGTATCGGATGAAGAGCGCAAAGCTGCTCGAGAGAAGGCGCGCAGGGAATCATACGGCAGGATAGCACGTTGGATCCAGGCTCGCATGGCAGCCCCATCCGAGCTGGAGGCTCGGGTGCAGTTAGCGTACGCCGGGATCTCAGAGGAGAATTCCAAGGCGATTCTGTGCCAACCGATGGTTCGGGAGATTCTCTCTCTCTCTCCGGATGATGCGATCTTCTCTGGGTTCTCGGCCACCGCCGTCGCAGCTCAAGCCGCTCAAGCCACTGAACCTGCTCATGCTCAGCCGGCCTCTCAGGCCACAGCCGTGACATCTCCTTCGGCGGCGGGCATGACGTTGAGCGAGGATGGCCAATGGGCTTGGAACGGTAGCGAATGGGTGCCGGCTCCCGCTCCGACCCCTTCCGTGGCACCCATTGCTCTGGATCCGTTCCAACCACCTGCCGCCAGTAGTTCAGAGCCAGAGTCGTCCCTTACCTCGATCTTCGGCGGCGCCGAAACGGGCCATTCCAGTGGTGCGGCCGGCGCGGAGTCTTGCGGGTATCCAGCCTGCCCCACCTCTGTTTCGCACTTCGATTTCCGATGCTTCTCCTGCCGTAAGCGATTCTGCGTCTCGCACAAGGGTAGCAGCATCGATTGCCTACTCTGTCAGTCCGGTTGAGCATCCAAAGGCTCGGATCATAGGAAGACATCCTTCCTGTGCATCGATGTGTCCGGCGTCATCCCGGTCGCTTCCATCTCGCGCACCAATGCCTCACCTTCCTCGTTCCGAGCGTAGACTGCGGAGCCAGGGCTGACATGCAGGTTCCAATGCCGTTCGAACACTTCTGCACGCTCCTTGTTGCGGGCAAGTTCAATCGGCACCATGTGCAGCATCACCGTCTCGACATCCGCCTTTCGAAGGTACTGCGCAAGCACCTCTGGAAGCATCGAAGACAACCACGTGTCGTTCAATTTCCTGACGCTTCGTGGAATCACATAGCGAGGTTTGCGAAGCGGCCCGAGAACGTCTTGCAGCGCGGTGGCGAAGAGCCGCGAGTCCTCCTCGCTCGCCTCCTTCAGATGGGCACGTACCCAGCCGCCGTCCCTCGTTCCGACATCGACGTCGGTGTTCGCCTCGATCACACCGCATTCGCGCAGTGCTCCGAGGACCGAGCGCCCGATCGCCAGCGTGAGCGACGAATCGTTCCATTCGACGTTGCGCGGAATCAGGGGCGAGAACGACATACCCATGCCGGAACCTCCGTAACTAACCTCGATGGCCGCCTGCGGCTCAAGGTGGAACGGCTCGCCAATCTTCCACAACTCGCGCGCCCGCTGCCTGTTCCGGGCTCGTCGGATCATGTCCGCATTGAACACCTCCATAGCCTCGCTGATACCTTCCGGGCGTGCTTCGGTGAACGCAGCGTGAACATGTCCGACTCCCTTCTCGATGGCACCATCGTCGCAGACGCCGTACAGGGTGTCATGTCGTGAACGGAATCGGTGATAGTCATCGAATCCCTTGGTGAATTCCTCTGCAAGGCAGACGATATCCCAGTTGTTCGCAATCTTCTCCGGCCGGTCTCGGTCGAGCCGCATAGAGCGACCACGCAGTTGGTTCACGCTCATACTCGTCGTGACGGTGGTCAGGTCGACCAGCACGTTCACCTTCGATGCGTCCCATCCCTCCCCGAGAAGGCCGCGAGTTCCGACGAGGCATCGGGTCATGCCGGTCTGCAACATCTCAGTGATTAGTTCGATGTAGACCCGGGGGCACCAGTCGCCACCGCGACCGCGGATGTGGTGGTAGCGGTCGCGCGGAGTGTCGGTCAGCTTGACATCGTAGCCTCGTTGTTCGAGCCAACCTCGCGCAAATGTGAGGAAAGTCTCGACGATGTCGTCGTCGATGAGCACTGTAGATCCGGTCGCGAGAACCGGGTCGAGACGGTCGCAGGCTTCGTCGGCGACCAGAACTCGGAACGCAGCGACGGCCCCTCCTGCCTCATCATCGAGGACACCTTCCACCGCCGCTGTCGCTGACGTCTTCTCAAAGTCGGTGACCACGACCGCTCGGATGTCGGATCCGAGTGACTGCATCTCCGCTGAGAGGATACTCGTCAGCGCCTCCATCTTCGCTTCTGCATATGCCATCACCCGACCTACCGGCGACGCACAGGCGCGCGCGCCGGTCTCGGTTATTTGGACGCCGAGCATCCTAAGTTTAGCGATTGCATCCTCCGCCAAGGCGTGATCGTCTGTCGAATCGGAACGTCGCAGGCCGTGCCTGATGTACCGGTCTAGGACCGGCATCAGAATCGCCATCCTCGGCCATTCCTCCTCTCGGAGAGCCTCCTCAATCGGTGGTACTCCAGAGGGCATAGCCTCACCAAGAGAGGCTAGGTAGAGGCGCCCAGCATTGGCGAAGCGCTCGTCACGCTGCACGAACTTGCGCCACGAATCCAACTCTCCGATCGGGAGCCGTAAGGCCCCTAGGGTCTCCCGCACCCAGCGGTCGAGTCCTCGCGCTCGCTTCTCGGAAGATCCCTGAGAATCGCCATTGGATTTCGGTTCCGGCGGATCCACTTCCGGATCGTCACGCAGTTCGAGCAGGACCGCTTCGAACTCATCATCGACGCCGGCAATGTATTCCAGTTCGGAAGGTGTCGGTCGCACGAACCAAGCTAGGTCCTGATACGGCGAGAGGTTCCCTTCACGAACCAAAGCAGGTACCGGTACCTCGTAGTCGATGCCGCCGAAGAATTCGTCGTATCGCTCCACATCCTCCCGCGGTTTCCCCTGCCGGTCCGGCGGCGTCGCCGTCAGCCCCAACACGATTGGGTCACCGAAGTAGTCGCGGACCTCTGATAGCACTCTCCCCCAGTGACCGAGAAGATGGTGGCATTCGTCGAGGATGATGAGTCCTACCTCAGCGTCCTTCAATCGCTCCAAGTTACGCTGCGCTGAATCATGCAGCGTCCAAAGAGCGTTGCCATGCATCGCATGCGCGTCCCTCGCTTGCTTCCGATAGGTGGAGAGGCGGCTCTCGTGGTAGTTCGGGTTCCTCTGCGCCAGATCCTTCTGCCAAGCCTTCGCTTCGACCGGGTCGGCCGCCTCGCCGTCCGCAATCAGCTTCGCAGTCCAGAGTTCCAGCGCCATGCCATCGAGATCCTCGTCACGCTGTTTCGGCAGCGTCACTGATTGGTATGTGAGTGAGGTGAGAAGACCGGGCTGTTTCGGGTCGATGCTGATTTGGTCGTCTTGGCCTGCGAGGTCGAAGAGAGAGGTGCGTGCAGCCCACTGTGCTTGAATCGCCGAGTTGGGAGACAGCACCAGGGCAGGTCTCTGGATTACATTCGCCCATGTGTGCAGACCGAGGATGGTCTTGCCCGACCCAGGTGGTGCGACGATGTGCAGATGCCGACTCCCCTTCGCGAGATCGCGGACGATGGCGGCGTTCGCATCGACCTGACTCGGGCGAAGGGTGCCGTTGAACCGAATCCTCTCGACGCGCGGGTCAGTGGATTCCGCCACCCACTCAGCCGGCATCCGAGCCTCCTCCATCAGATTCAATGATAGCGGGGTCCGACCAAAGCCTCGGCGACAACCTCCGCCGGTCACGCCCTCCTCGCTCACGAGGAGAGGAACGCCTCGACCTCGGCCGCGACATCCTTGTCCTCCATAAGTCGACGCTTCGACTTGGCGACCTCAAACATGTGGGCGACCAACTCGTCGCTCGTCTCGTAGCCGTTCTGCTCCAGCCAGTGAACGATGTTCGAGCGGCCACTCATGTGGCCGATTCTGATTCGCTGTTCCATCCCGAAGTCATTGGCCGGAACCCCGGAATAGACGCGGTCTGCGAGCCAGTGGTCGCCCTTCCGCATCGCCTTAATGACGGCGCTTGCATGCACCCCGGTGCCGGTCTCAAAGGCGTCCTCACCAAACACGGGATAGTTCCTCGGCAGGGCGACCTCGACGTACTCGTGCGCCTTCCGCATGTATTCGCTGAGCAGCGTCAGGTCGTTTTCGATGACACCCATCAGACTGAGGTTCACTAGTGTCTGATCGAGCGGGGCGTTGCCCGCTCGCTCGCCCACGCCGAGTGCGGTGCCGTGGATCACATCGGCGCCAGCCTCGGCCGCTGCCAGATTGTTCGCGACGCCGAGACCGCGGTCCTGATGACCGTGCCAGTTGACCTCTATGTCGCGCCGCTTGACTCCGGCGTCAGGGATCACCTCGTCCTGGATGAATCGGAGCAGGGAGGTGACGCCGGCTGGTGTCACATGGCCGCAGGTGTCGCAGACGCAGATTCGATCGGCGCCCAATTCGATGGCGCGTGTGTAAACCGCCTTGATTTCCTCGGGCTTCGATCGAGTCGTGTCCTCGGTGACGAACATCACTGGGATGTCGTTGTCGATGGCGAACGATACCGCCTCCTCAGCGGTCGATAGGATTCTCTCCATCGTCCAGTTCTCGGCGTACTGCCGTATCGGACTGGTTCCGAGGAAGGCGCTGGCCTGAATTTGCCGTTCGTGCTTCGCCTGCAGATCGACGAGCGGCTCGATGTCACCGACGACGGTACGAACCGCCGCTCCTGGCCGGATCTGGTAGTTGTTCTCCCCCATGTGGGATAGCATCTGGTCGATGTGGTCGACGTGATACGGACCGGCTCCTGGAAGGCCGAGATCGACCTTCTGGACGCCGAGTCGCTCCATGTAGGAGAGGAGTTCGATCTTCTCCTCGATAGTTGGATTGCGCGCCGACGGCGACTGCAATCCGTCGCGTAGGGTCTCGTCATCGAACCAGATGTCGTGCGGGTGGTTCGCGGGGTCGCGCTCGAACGAGAAATCGACGGTGTTCCAATCGTAGATCAGGTCGCTCTCCTGCATCCGGACCACTTTCCTAGCCGCTGACCCGCAGCCGTGCGCAGGGGGATGGGCGGACGCTCGGTTTGAAACCAACGATGTTCGACCATCAATTCCATGATCATCTGGGCATCGATTTCCATCCTGCTTCGAATCCGCGCGCCTCGATCCTATACCCATTCATCGTTCGGTGCGGTCAGATCGCTTTCAGCATCGCCAGTGTTCACGACCCCGCGCGGTTCGACGAGCATCACCTTGCACTCGGAGTCGGCAATCGGTCTGTGCCTGACACCCTTCGGGACGACGCACATCTCTCCTTCCCTCAGATCGACGACCTCATCCTCGAACTCGATCCTCATCTCACCCTCGATGACGATGAACGCCTCATCGGTGTCTTCGTGTTCGTGCCAGACGAATTCGCCTTGGATTTTGACCAGCTTGAACTGATAGTCGTTCATCTCGGCGATCACCTTTGGTGACCAGTGATCCGAGAATTTCGCCAGTTTGTCCCTCAGGTTGATTCTCTCCATGGTATCATCCTCTCATAAGGCCCATGTCAGATGGATGCGGTCGAATTCCACTCATCCATCTCGTTCATTGTGTTGACGACGCCAACGACATCTCCATCCTCCCACCAGTCAACTGCGATGAAAGTTGGTCTGTTTCCAATCTCCTCCCAACAACTCAGGGCTCTCTGTAACAGTTTGTCGTAGTCGTTCACCTCCTCGGAGCGCATAGGGTCTGACAACCCGATGGCGTTCGACAGCCAGTTGTTCAAATGCCAGACCGGTTGAGCACCATCGCCTCTGCCAATATCACAGGACATCTCCTCTTCTTCGTTCTCGCCATAAGGGGTGTCCCAACTATGAGTCCACGCGTCGTGCAGCCATGGATGCTCGGCTTCGTCAGGCTCATCCCAGAAGATTACGAGCGTGCGGTTATTGAGAACCATTTCTCCCAAAGTAGGCCATGGTTCACCCACCGCATGCACATAGGTCCGATTGCGCAATCCGGTTTGGTTGAACAAGATATCTAGATGGTTTGAGGGGACATAGTTCTCCAACAACAGAGTAACTATCTCGGATGGATTGTCATCCATGAATCCTCTAAGCATGTTGAGCCATGCATAGGCATCGACTTCGCTATAGCTGCATGGATGGATGATGCCATCGTGATCACCATGACAGAAAACGACATCATCGGCTTCAGTTTCTGAGTTCGATCGGTGATGGGTGTCGAGCATAAAGGCACGAATCCCGCCGTTCCATTGAGCAGGTAATCCGGTGTCGTGGTTGGATGCTGGATAATAGACACCATCATCGCCTGTGGCGAAGGAGTTGTGAGTCTCAGCGAAGGTAAAATTGTCGTATGTACGCATGCAGTATTCGACTTTCCCCATGCACGACGGCGCATCGGAGCCATTGCGCGGGTCGAGACCGTTGTCTTCCTCGAAGCCGTTCGATAGACCGTCGCTGTCTTCATCGTCCACAGGGTTGAGTGTAGGTTGTTCAGGTGGTGATATGCAGCCAGCCAAGAGCATCGAAAAAATGACTAGCACTGAAGCGCACCTACGCATCTGGATTGGGGAGTCGAGTCTTTGGATTCAATCCTTTGCGATTGAGAGTAGTTATTCTAGATGAGGAAGCCATGCTGCTTGAGAATCTCGGTCATTGACTGATAGGGATTGATCAGGGTTCTCATCCTGCTCGCAGCCGCCCAACCCGCCGCTCCATGATTAGTAGTCCGCCAGCGGCGGCACAGCACATCGCCAACATGGTGGGCATCAGCACCAGCACCAAGCCGAGGAACATCAAGGCGAGGTAGGCCATCGAGATCATGAACGACGAGAAGGCGCTCGGGATCCGACCATCCTTGTCCTTCGCCTCTCGTGGGTCGATCGCCATCACCGACAGGTTGTACCAGATGCCGAGACCCAAAGCCACGACTGTCCAGAGGATTGCCACCTCACCCCCAACCACGGAGGGGTCAAGCCAAGGCATGGCAGCGAGACCTACCAACAGCAGAGAGTAGACCTTCATCTCGACCAATGTTCTGTCCACCCCCTTCACTGACGGCATCATCGGAACACCAACCTTCGCATATTCGTCCGACTTGTAGAGCGCCAACGCCCAGAAGTGCGGCGGTGTCCAGAGGAATACGAGGAGGAACAGCAGCCAAGGGAGAGGCGATGCTAGGGCGAGAGGATTCGCTAGGGAGACTGAGCCCGCAGGCATGGCTGCCGCCCAGCCGATGACTGGAGGTGTCGCGCCGGCGGCACCTCCGATGACGATGTTCTGGGTGCTGGTGCGTTTCAACCAAATTGTGTAGACGAAGACATAGAAGAGAATCGATACCGCGGCCCAGACGGCGGCGACGGCGTTCGTCATGATGGCGAACCAGACGACTCCGATGATCGAAATCGCGATTCCGAACGAGAGAGCGGCTGAAGCACTGACGGCTCCGGATGGGATTGGACGTGATGCGGTGCGGCGCATGATCGGATCGATGTCGCGGTCGTACCACATGTTGATCGCGTTCGCACCGCCGGCGGTCAGGAGACCGCCGACGAACACGATCGCGCAGGTCGTCGCAGACACCGCAGCGTCGAAGCCGCGGCCGGCCCGCCATTCGATTAGGTCGTGCGCGAGAATCGCGCACATCGCCGTCACCTGCAGTAGCGAAATCACACCCGGCTTCATCAGATCGATGAATGATCGCGGAGAGATTGGAGCGCTGATGGATGACGATTCGCCGGCCGGAACCGCCGCGACGTCCCCCGCCATGCCTATGCGCCGGCGCATTCGCCATTCAATCCAGCGCCCACCACGCCTCACTCCGCCTCGACATCCCCATCCATCGAACCTTGGTTGGTTGCATCTCCAATCGACAAGCGATGGTCCTGTGCTAGGAAGGAGCCGAGCAGTAGCGCAAGCACCGAGAGCGACCCCAGCATCAGGTGGATGAGGCTCAGGCCTTCGGAGAAGCCATCCATCTCCGTCCAGGAGAAGATGTAGGCCATGCCGATGAAGAGGTTCGTCCAGTAGATTCCCGATCCGATCTGCACCCATCTCTTGGCAGATAGGGCGGATGCATCACTCGCACCCATGTCGCTAAGTCGGGAAGGTAGGGATCGCTCCAGAATGGTCAGATGGACGAGGACAGCGACCACCAGCCAACGGTGAATCATCTGCGACTGCGCCTCGAAGTCCACAATCGCCTGCGCGATGCGACCGTTGCACAGCGGCCAGTTCAGATGGCCGCCGCCGACTCCACATCCCGTATTGGCGCCGGAGGTCGTCGATACGAAAGCGCCGAGCAGCACTACGGCCATCGTGGTCATCGCCGCCTCAAAGAGGCGCTGCTTCGCGAATCGCTGTGCATCCCCATCGGCGCCGGATGCCACATCGAGGCAGCAAGGACCAGCCTCCACGTCTCGTAACCAGACGATCCAGAGCCGCAACAGGGTGGCGGCGAAAGCCAACGCCATCATCAGATGCAGCGCGACGCTCCAATGCTCGTTGTCCATCCATACCGTCACGGCGCCGATGGCGCCTTGCAGCGCGACGAGTAAAGCGGCGAGCATCGCTAGCCTCCACGCCGTTGGCGAGAGCCCCTCGCCCGTCGGCTCGCCGGCATCGACGCTAGGCGCTCGGCGCCGGTGGACGATGTACCACTGCAACAGGACGAGTGGGCCCAGCAGGGTGCCGGCGATTAGCCTGTGGAACCATTCGGTGAATATCTGGAACGTCGTGTAGGTGTGGTCTGAGCCACGCGAATCGACCTCGTCCGGATTGGCGGCGTACCAAGCGCCCTGCTCATCCTCGGAGACATCGAACCCCCAAGTGCCGAAGCAGGTGGGCCAGTCGGGACACGACTCTCCGGCGTCGTGGATTCGAATCGTGCCACCGACTGCTATCACCACTATCGTGAGAAGGAAGAGGGCCAGAGGCAGATGGTGCCAATCCGGCTTCCACCGCTCCGTCATCGCCACGGCCACCGCAGGGGAGTCTTTCAACGCTCACCGCTTGCAACCGCCGTGCGCTACCGACGACCTTCGAGATGCGTTCGCGCATGTTCGGATGATTCCCCTCTCGGAACACTTTCCATCCTCACCTTGCTGCTCTTCCAGATCACCATCGTCACCGCCTTGCTCTCTGGTTCGATTGCACCCTTCGAGGATTTGCATCAAGATCACCTCGGCGTCGTCACGGATGGGGTTATGGATCTAGGTGTAGATCGCAGTGCGGCCGGACCTAGTTCCGGTCGCGGTATCGATGGGCCCGGTGACGATGCGCAGGAAGCGATGCGGGCGCCCGGCGCGGTGATTGCGGCGCTCGTAATCGAGTTGCCGCGTGCTCTGACCGACAGCGCCGACGATTCCGAGGATGCTCCGGATGCCGGGCGCGCGCCGCCACTCGTGGTGGAGTTGCACACAGCGACCTGGTGCCAACCATGCCGCGCCGCCGAGAGGGAGGTGGCCAATCTCAGCGCCATGTGGCCGACAGTCACAGTCCTAGCGCACCATTCTTCGGATGCAGCCATCGATTCGTTATCGGTCGCCGCCAGTCGCGAGGCGAGAGTTGGAGCGGGGATTGATGGGTTCCCGACCGTGTTGCTGAATGGGGTCTGGGCTCTGAACGGCTCGCGACAGTCGGCCGATCTCTCATCTCTGGTCGGCAACGTTACCGCCAGCGGTGGTCTACTGAATGCTCCGGCTCGAATTGACTCCATTGCTCTCGCCGCTTCCGGCTGGTCGTGGAATGCGAGCGAGGAGCGCCTCTCGGTCTCTTGGTCACTAGCCGGTGCGAACGCGACGGACCATCCGAATCTCGCCGGCGCCTCGCTCGAGACGTGGCTCATCCGCGATGGTATCGATGGCGGTTCGCTCGGATTCCTGCCGGACGTCGTCGTCGCGGGCGCCGAAATGACGCTTTCCAACGACTCATCAGACGGCCTTCATCCCACCAGCGAAGGGACTGCCGTGGTCGATGTCGCCAACGCGACGTCTAGGAATGGATACGGCGGCCAGCGTATTGTGCTCCTGCTCCGCGCCCCTGGGGTGCAACTGCGATCCGGATCGATGACCCCACTCGATGGCCAGCAGTCCGCACCACCGCAACCGGTAGTGCAGAACGGGGTGGTCGATCGCTATCCGATGCTGCCATGGATAGCACTCGTCACAGGCGTCCTGTTGATGTTACCAGCACTCCGTCATACGGTGCCCATATTGCTTCCCGATTCGAGGAAGAATCAGCACACAATGGACGATTCGGATGAACGGGAGAGAGATGGTCCAGTACTCGACCAAGAACCAGCCTCATCCGAAGAGTGACGCGGCCTCTTGGCGTGGTTCACTCGTGCGGGTCAACATCGATTGGAATCAGATCGCGATCATACTCGAGGCTGGCAATCTTCTGCGGGTCTAGGACGAATCGAATCTTCGCTTCCTCAACGCCGTACAACTGCTCCAGTTCTTCGCTGAAAGAGAGGCGCAGATCCTCCTCGGTGACGTAGATTGGAGCGCCCATGCTGATCTGCAGGGCGCGAGCGCCGATGATTCGTGCCTTCTCGAAGCGGGTGTGGGGGCGGGCGGGCTTGACCATGCGCTTCACTTCCGTGTCGCGGCGACCTGAGGCCCCGTCATAAGGCCACCGCCCACGGTTCCGAACCTTGGATCTCGATCGAGGGGAGTCCCAGACCTTCCTGCAGTGACTTCGATCAGGCGAGATCCGGTCCTGCCTCGACGAGCATCGCGACTGCGTTGCCTCCGCCTAGGCAGAGCGTCGCGATGCCAATCGGCGGCCCACCTTCCTCGCGCGCATCGGCAAAGCGGAGTGCGTTGATCGTCGTCGCAAGGCAGCGCGCTCCAGTGGCGCCGAGCGGGTGGCCAATCGCAACCGCGCCACCGTGCGGATTGAAGCGCTTCTCATCGACGCCGAGCGCCTTTCCGACTGCGCAGGAAGCGGCGGCGAATGCCTCGTTGTGCTCCAATACCGCTAGGTCGTCGATTCCGATGCCGTTGCGATCCAACAGCGTCTCGACGGCTGGTATCGGTGCTTCCATCACCTTCGACGGCGGACGACCGGAAGTGGTCTGGTCGACTATTCGAGCGAGGATGGGCCAGCCGTTCGCCGCGGCGATTTCTTCCGAGGCGACGATAATCGCCGCGGCACCATCGCTCAGTTGACTGGCGTTTCCCGCCGTCACCGAGCCATTCTCGGAGAACACAGCGCGCAGTTCCGAGAGGCTCTCGACTGAGGTGCCGGGCCTGATTCCCTCATCACGGTCGAGAACAATCGATGTGCCTTCGCGGTCCAAGCCGTCGACCGGGAATGATTCCCATTCGAGGGTGCCGTCAGACCATGCGACGTCGGCCCGCTGGTGCGAGCGGGCAGAGAAGGCATCTGCATCATCCCGTGAGACATCGTGATCGACAGCGACCGTCTCACCGGTGTTTCCCATATGCTCGCCCTCGTGTGGGTCCCAAAGCCCGTCGTGGATCATCGTCGAGACGAGATCATCGAAGGGAACCGGTTCGCCCTTCGCAGGGCTGCGGATGAATTGAGGTGCGTTGGTCATCGACTCCATTCCGCCACACAGCACCACATTGTACTCGTCAGCTCGGATAGCGCTAGCTGCAATCATTACCGTCTTCAATCCTGATCCGCACACCTTGTTGATCGTCGTGCAGGGCGTCGCATGGGGAAGACCTGCGGCGAGCGCAACCTGCCTCGCAGGTGCTTGGCCGGCCCCGGCCTGCAGAACCTGACCGAAAAGCACCTCATCGATGTCGCCGTTCGCCGGGTCGAGATTGATTCGTCGCATCGCTTCTGCCGCGGCTAGCGCTCCGAGATCGATCGCTGAGTAGCTTCGAAGAGCGCCACGGAAGCGGCCGACCGGTGTCCTTGCGACAGCGGAGATGACCGGCTTGCCCATGCTACTGCGGTGGGTCAGCCGCCCTTCAACCATCGCTCGACGAGGCGCAACCATCCGATTGCGTCGAGCTACACGACACTTCCATTCGATTGCGCCCGATGTCTTCGCCCCGCGCTCGTAATCGGAGTGGTCGAGTTTTGTCGTCAGGAACGGTTGTCCTCGTGAACATGCACCGTCTCGGTCTCCTTCGTACCATCTCGATCGATGTCTATCGAGTCAGTGACCAAGTAGAAGGCGTGTGTGTACGAGTCCTGACTGTCATCCACCGTCTGGTAAGCGAAGATCGTCGTGTTCTCGTATTGAGCGACATCGTTGGCCGATATGTTGGCCCGTAAGAATTGCACATGGTAGAGGTACTCCGCCTCCACTGCACCGGTGGAGGTGTAGTTCCGAGCGTGGAAGGTCTGGGTCGCCAATGAGTACTCGACCTCGTCATCTGCATCGTCGTCGGTCACAACATTGGCCGTATTCCACCAGACGACGCGGTCTTCCTGACCGTCGTAATCACGGTCGAGGATGTCGATTCCCTGGACAGAAATGTGCACCGTGTCATCATCGCCATCGGTGTCGTTGTCCCAAGTCCTAGTCTGCACCTGAAGTGCGTGGATGTGATCAGAGGTGCCGTCATCGTTCTTATCCTGCCATGATAGCAACCACATCCTTGAGCCCGATGACTCGTATCCGATGGCTTGCTCGTTATTCTCGGTACCGTGGATTACCATCCCGACATAACTCTCGGCGTGTCCGTCGCTATCGGCGTCGCGGGCAACCGCACCAGCAAAGGAGCCGTTCTTCCAGTCCCATAAGCCGTCCTGATCCGAGTCGATGTTGTGTTCATGGATTGCGATTACCCAGGCGTGTTCCGGGTTGCCATCCGCATCTAGGTCCTTTACCACCGAGGCGAGAATCCAGTGTGCACGGACCTCTGGAACGCCGTTCGCATCGTCATCGGTCCTTTCCTCGTAGCCGTGAAGAGTCGCCACCTTGTCTATGGTGCCGTCGGCGTTGCGGTCGTCCATCCGGACTCCGAGCCATGAATTGTGGACGGTGTCGGCGCGGCCATCGCTGTTGTTGTCGAATTCCCAGCCACCGTGTTCTACGGCGACGATCACATTGGCGTTCCCATCGTGATCGGTGTCATCGACGCGGAAGAGTCGGACAACGTGCATCGATTGATTGGCGTTCCCATCACCATCGAGATCGATATCGAATCCCTCAATCTCTATCGCGGCGAACGAGTCGGCGTTCCCGTCATCGTCGTCATCATCTAATGCGATGCCTCCGACCTCAATCCATTCCGCCTCGATAATATGGTCCTTGCCGATGTCGATGCTGCGGGTGTGGGCGGTGGCGATTCGCAACTCCTCCGCATTGCCGTCATCGTCCATGTCCTCGATGATGACCCAAGCGATTTCCTGATTGGTGTCAGCCATAGGATACTTCATCCCAGTGGCTGGGTCGACCGTTTCGTTGTCCCAGATAATGGTCGACGCGTGGATGGCGTGCAGTATCTCCGCATCGCCATCGCTGTTGAAGTCGGTGTAGTTGAGGCCCCACATCTCCTCCATCTGAGCGTCTGTCTTGCCGTCGCCATCGAAATCCCCCTGGCATTGTCGGACTCGCAGGAGAGCCGCACGCTCGGGGTTAGCATCCCTGTCCACATCGAGCCAGTAGAGGATTGTGAGTTGGTTGCAGGCGCTCTCAGCGGTGCCGTCGGAGTTGAAGTCGGCGGTGTAGGTTTCGTTCCACCAGAAAGAGTGGACCGAGTTGGCGAGAAGTTGGAAGCGCTGCTCATCGAGTCTATCGTCCTCCAGCATCTCATCAACGAGCGGTTGCTCGTCCTCGAACAAGTCGTCCATGACACCCTCCACATCGGTCAGATTCTCTTCGCGTTCCGATTCCGTCTCCTCATCGGTGATGTGTTCCGTGTAGGAGATGAGCGAGTCATGCCCTTCTCCTTCTTCATGCTCTGATCGTGCACTGGTGTCGTCGCTCTCGGCAACGCTCCGGATATCTCCTTGGCCACGCTGCTGCCAGGAGTCGCGCTCGTTGTCATGGTCGGCATCACCGTCGCCATCAGGATCGAATACGGTCTCCCAATCGTAGCCGCTCTCGTTCTCGGCGTCGGCCGCTTCATCCACGACACCGTCGCCATCTGCATCGAGTTCGAGCGCCGCTTCGTCGCCATCGGGAAGACTCTCCTCCTGTAGGGTGAAGACCATCGATTCATCGAGACTGTCGAGCGCTTCGACATCCATCTTCCAAGCAGTCGAGAGGCCAGCGGAATCAGTTGCGAGGACGACGACCTCGAAGGCGCCAGCCGTCTCGTAGAGGTGCGTCTCGGTGACTCCGGAAACTAGTGGCTCTGTCGCCCCGTCGCCCCAATCCACGGTCAGGTTCAACGCTTGGCCGTTGGGGTCGGTCGCTGTTGCGGTGATGGAGATAGGATCGCCGTTGCGATCATTGGTCTCGGTCAGTAGGAAAGCCATTCCTTCGGATGAGGGTGATGCCTCCACGACTAGTGACGGAGCGTCGTTGCCGACGATCTGTATCCCTACCGTGTGCGTCTGCATCAGGCCGTATGAGTCCCTGACCGTCGCGGTGATGTTGTACAGCCCGGCGGCCGACCAGACATGATGTCCCTCGATCGTGTCGTTCGCGTAGGCCCCGTCACCGAAGTCCATCACGGTCGTGATCGGATCGCCCTCGGGGTCGCTCGCGACGACGCTCCAGGCGACGCTGTCGCCGGAGATAGCATCGCTTGACAGCGAGATGAAGATTGTCGGTGCGGTGTTGTTTCGGACCAGAGTCAGTTCGAAGCCCCGTTCGATCGAAGTGCCTTCTGAATCGCTGACGCTGACGTTCACCTGATGGGCACCAGCGCTCTGATTTTCTAGCATGATCGAGAGTCCATGTGTCGAGAGAGCAACCCCATCAACCGTCCAGTTGACCGTAATCTGTCCCGGTGCGCCGCCGGAGATGTTGACATGTGCTTGGATAGAATCCCATGATTCACCGCTCCCCACGGTCAATGTGACCGATAGTGGGTCAGGGGTTGTCGTGTTGGTCTCATTCTCTGCTACTGTTACTGAGCCCTCATCATCTTCCCCTCCGTCGTCGGTTTGGTTGGTGACCGGGTCGGCAGGTTCGGGTGGATCAACTGGCATGATGCCATCATCATCGATAGGCGTTCCATCTTCCAAGCAGCCAGCTAGGGAGGCGAGTAGCATGGCGGCGGTCATCAACAAGGCGCGGGTTCGGTCTCTGGTAGGCATGGCTGTACCCAATTCATCGAAGACGGCTTTAACATTAGACGGTTCCGGGTTCTCGTACCACCTTCGGTGGTACAGGTGGGAAACAAATGGACTTTCTTCCACTCATCCTAATCTCTCACCATCCTAGTGGACGAACCGCGCATCGAAATCGCTGGACTTGGAGTTGGGAGATTGTCATGCGTCTACGTTGTAGCCGTAGAATTCGGCGTTGACCAAAGGCGGTCGCGCCTCCGGCTTGACAAGGATCGTCCGAACCGCCCAGAGGTCGGTGAACACTCGATAGGTGGCGGTTGCATCTAGATAGTCGACTCCGGAGGAGCCGCCGGTCCCCATCCGGCGGCCGATGATCCGCTCGACCATCCTAGCATGGCTGTGCCTCCACTTGACCATTGATTCC
The DNA here is from genome assembly GCA_964585295.1 of uncultured Candidatus Poseidoniales archaeon. Taxonomy (GTDB): domain Archaea; phylum Thermoplasmatota; class Poseidoniia; order Poseidoniales; family Thalassarchaeaceae; genus CAUZSY01. The sequence continues at coordinate 83,720 of CAZPCY010000006.1, forward strand.
TCCAGTTCAACGACGGCGTCGATCAGGGTTCGTGGCCAAGTGAGCAGTGGCAACTCCCGATACGACTCGATGAACAGCAATCCGGCGCGGCCACGGTGTGGCGAACCCAATTCGTCACTGCCTTCCGCAGGCGGGCGCAGGAACGTCTCAGCGCCGCGCTGCGATGCTTCGATCCTCGCTCGCAGCGCATCAGGATCGCCCATCCCCCAACCGGTCATCCGGGAGAGAGCAGCCTCCCCCAACGCGCGGTGCGCTGCGAGATGAGCATCGATGTATGCTGCTACGGCTTCTTCGTCGTCCTCCACCCCGGGCATCGAGCCCATGATTGGAGTCCTTTCCAGCCACGCCATCACCACATCAACGAGGCTCGACTCCCCCATCCGCCGCTCTAGCCGAGCCAAGGAGCGCCGCCCCGCCTCACCATCCCCGGCCATCCGGCGGAAGTGCGCAAGCACGTCCATCTCTCCGACGCGATGCTGCATTCGGAGACCGAGCAGAATCTCCATTTCTCGCATCTGGAAAGATTCGAAGCCGCTGGCGCTCCCTAATCCGTCTCGGAAGGCTAGGAATCCTTGAGGTGTCAAAGTCTCTAGGACCGACCATTGGTTGGCCATGAGGCGGAAGATCTCCGTGACGCGGCCAAGGTGTGCGACCGCCTGCGGCACATCGCTCTCCGGCACCGGAGACTGGGCGAGGATGTCGCGAGCCGCCTCCAGTTCCGTAATGACCTGCTTGAACCACAGTTCGAAGGTCTGGTGGACGATTACGAAGTGGAGTTCATCCGGTGATTCCGCCTCATTCTGTAGCGAGAGGAGCTCGTCGAGTCGGAGGTAATCCCCGTAGGTCTTCGACCTGCTTACCGGACCTTTCTTCTCCTCTCCAACCCGGGGGCCATCGTCGGGCGCATCGCCGGCCATGCCCCTTCACCGGAGCGCGGGCTTGAAGCGTTTGCGAGGCGCGATACACGTGCCATCAAGCGTTGTTGTGAGGTCGTCTGGTGGTGAGGTCAGCGAGCATCGCCGAGCCAATCGCGACGGATGGAATCGGCATCGCCGTCGAGCCTTGGGGGCGATACGCCGGGGCGCGCGGGTGTCTCGGACATGTGTCGAAGCGCATTGGCGACCGACGGAATGCCACCCGGTAGCGACCAGATGGCTCCGCGCGCGTCCGCCTGCGTATCGGTGAACGCCTCTGCCAGATCTTGTATCGGAGCGGCGGGCACGCGAGCGTCAGAGAAGGCAGAGATCCATTCGGAGACGGTTCGCTGCGCGAAGGCTTCCGACAGGGCATCGACCACGAGTTGTCTCTGTTCGAGGCGGCCGGAGTTGTTGCGCAGATCATCTTCCAAGAGATTGGGGCGGTCTGCGACTCCACAGACCGCTTCGTACTGTGCATCGTTGCCGCAAGCGAGAACGAACCATCCGTCGGCCGCCTCGAAGGCTTGGTACGGAACGATGTTCGGGTGCGCGTGCCCCATCCTCCCGGGTGCGATTCCGGAGGCGAGCCAGTTCTGGGCTTGGTTGACCATTCCCATCAGCGCCACATCGTAGAGGGCGAGGTCGATTGTCTGCCCCTCGCCGCTCCGTTCGCGATGGAACAGGGCGGCGAGAATCGCATTTGAAGCGGCGAACCCAGTCATCACGTCTATCCAGGCTACGCCGACCTTGACCGGAGCGCCGTCCTCCTCTCCTGTGATTGACATCAAGCCTGAGATTGCCTGCAGCGCGACATCGTAGCCGGGTTCCGCAGCGCGAGGACCAGTCTGACCGAAGCCCGTGATCGAGCAGATAATCAGGCGTGGATGGCGCTCGACAAGATCGGCCGGAGCCATGCCCCAACGGGCAAGCGTTCCGACGCGAAAGTTCTCGACCACGACATCGGCGGCTGCGATCAGCCGTTCGATTTCCACTCGACCGGCATCATCTCGCGCATCGATGGCGATGCTCCGCTTGCCGCGATTGCACGACGCGTAGTAGGCTGCTGCCTGCTCGCCACCGAGATCGACGAACGGCGGCCCCCAGCCACGGGTGTCGTCGCCCCACGGTGCTTCGACCTTGACCACGTCGGCCCCGAGGTCGGCCAGCATCTGCGTGGCGAAAGGACCGGCAAGCACCCGGCTCAGATCGAGTACACGGATTCCATCCAAGGCACCTGCCGCGTCAGCCATGGCACGCCTACTGCGGTTCGGCGCTCAATCATTCCCGCGCCGCATGCACCCGTTCGACACACCGGCGGTAGCGGCGCATCCGCAGCCTAAGCGTGATGAAGCAGCAGCCACCTCCGCTCATCACATGCCAACCGGTGGCGGCGCGTGGTTCCGGACGGCCTCGTTGGCTCTGCTGCTCGTCACGATGCAAGTGGCACTAGCCCTCACCTCACATTCTGGATCAGCGACGCTGGATAGCGGATCCAGCCAATATAGGTGGTCGGAAGAGAATGGCAATGGCACCGGGAATGGAACCGCGAATGGTACTGGGAACGAGACCGGGAACAGCACGGATGGCATAGTGGACCAAGGGCCACCGATTCCGCGGTTTGGCGTCTCACCAAAGGTCGCCAACGCCTTTGGCGGCACCGTCATCACCCTGAACACCGAGAACATCACTTGGACGCACCGTAGGGAGATCGTCATCATCCACGAGGGATCCAATCTAACAGACGCCACCATCGACATCAATCTCTTGGGCATCGAAGGGAATGGCGAAGACGACCAGAACGGTACTCGAGGAGACGATGGAGGGGGGAATGGGACCGACGCAGACAACGGAACCGGTAACGGCAGCCTAGGCATCGCCAATGGTCCTCTGGGATTCGTGAATGACAATACGGAGATCCTCACTCATCAGCGCCTGAACGGCAGCGTTGTCCGCGTAGCGATGCCGACTCTGACGAATGGGAGTCAGAGCATTTGGGTCGCCTACGGGGATGCGAACCACACGGAGACTACTGGCGACCTGTCGAGCGTCACTCCCGTCAACGTCAGCATGGCGATTAGCGAGCAACGTCCGAATGTGCGCGTATTCTTCGGCAACCAATCCGGATCCGATGTCACTGAACCGCAACCGGGCAAGCTCAGCGTCATCTCTCCGGTGATGCCTTACGGCAACCACTCAATCGCGATTGTTCTGCATGACGGCCGCTTCTTTTGGCAGGTCGATCAACTCCGCCACATCCCGTATTTCGATTCGACCGGTGCCGACCAGAACTGGACGGTGCCGGAGAACGTGACCGAAGTGACCCTGAAATTGTGGGGCGCTGGTGGAGGGACCGGTGATGTCGGCATCAAGGTGGGTGGCCCCGAAGGCAATGGCTACTACCAATCCGGAGGCGCCGGTGGCTTCGTCAGCGGCAACCTGTCCGTGACCGCAGGAGAGGTGCTGACCATGATGGTCGGCAGGGCTGGTTCGGTCACATCCCAGACGCCGGTTTACTCCGGCGGCGGCTGGGCGGGCGAGAATGCCTACTACTCGTCGACAGCGATTCGGCATGTGGGTGGTGGCGGTGGACTATCGGGGATCTTCCGCGGCGAAGTGACGCAACAGAACGCGACCATAATCGCCGGGGGTGGCGGTGGTGGGGGTGTCATCAGCCAGCAGTATCTAGACGATGGACTGTGGATGAACGGCGGCGCTGCCGCTTGGCCACGAGGACTGAACGGCAGCGGCGGTCCAGAGTCGGCCGGTGGTGAGGGTGGTGGACCCGACGCTGGTGGCAATGGCAGCACGTCGAGTCGCAACAGTGGCGGCGATGGCAGCGCCTTCGCCGGCGGTGTCTCCCACATCAGTGGCAATACATGGTATGGTGGCGGCGCTGGTGGAGCTGGCTGGTATGGGGGTGGCGCGAGCGGCTGCTTCGGGCCGGCGAGCCAGCCGGGATACACTGCGGGAGGTGGTGGCGGATCTTCGTGGTACGACGCGGTCAATGTGACCGACTTCCAGCACCAGACCGGCGTCAACGAGAGCGCCCCAGCAGCCGATGACCCGGACTATCTGAGCGGCACGGCGCGCGGGTCGGATGGCGGTGCTGCGCCGAAAGCCACCGCAGGCTCGGGGTTGATCGTCGTCCTGCACGAGCCGGAGTCGCAGGAGATGTACTGGGCGATTGGCGCCAACCTGACCAACATCTTCCAGCCGCCGCCGTTCGAGACGAACGACACCTCGGACGACGCACCGCCTTCGCTCTCAGCCATCGGTGACGCAATCGACAGCGTCCTCGAGTTCTTCACCGAGGATCCGGAATCCGCCGTCACGGCAACCGCAGCGACCGGCGGCGTCGCACTGTATGTCATCTTCCTGCGACCGAAGAGGAGCGAGAAGAAGCGGATGATGGCCACCATCAAGGGTCTGACGGACACCACCACGTTCCACGCCCGCCTGCGTGCTCTCAAGGTGGTTCTCGGCTCCCGCTCGATCGCCTTCATCCTCGGCCCTCTCGCCTGGGCGTGGGACGAGATAGCGTTCGAGCGCCTGAAGGATGAGTTGGTCGGCTACGGGATTAACGACGTTATCACGCTCGAAGGCTTGGTTCAGTACATCGTCTTCGAGGTGATAGGGGTCACCTTCACTACTCCGGCGGTGGTGGCTGAACTGATGCCGCATGTGCGGAACGTCTGCACCTTCCTGTTCGTCGTGTTCCTCTATCTCTCCTTCTTCACACGCGGATCGATCTATCAGGATGCGAGGGATGCAGGGGTCGACCAGACCGAAGAGGTAAGTGCGTCCGACAGCAGCCCCTACGAATTTTGATAGGGAGGTAAAGGTCCTGCCTCAGCCTCGATGTCGTTCCTCCGAACTCAAGGATCGGAATATCGCTACATAGCAAATCCACTTGGGCATCAGGTCGTATTCTCGTCCACTTCTAGATGCGCCATGGCGGTTCTCGGAGATAGGCAGTGAGACGACGTCCGTAGCGGTTAATTACCGACCCCATCAGCCGTCCCTAATGGCGACCAGCGAATCGGATGTGGCGCGCTGGCTCGCGGACTACGATCAATCGTCTCTGACCATCGCCACGGTCGCTTCCCATTCGTCGCTTCAGATTCTCCACGGTGCGCGAGCCGAGGGCTTCCGAACGCTCGGAATCTGCGTCGGCGAGGGTCGACGCAAGATATACGACGCGTTCCCAGGCGCTGACCCCGATGAGTGGTTGATGCTAGATGATTACATGCAGATGCTCGACCACGCCGAATACCTCCGGGAGCGCAATGTCATCATCGTCCCACATGGCTCTCTCGTCGAGTATCTGAAGCCAGCCAACTTCCAGCGGCTAGAGGTTCCGACCTTCGGCAACCGAGGCATACTGCGATGGGAGGGGAGCCGCGAATTGCAGCGCGACTGGCTGGAGATGGGTGGCGCTTCGATGCCGAAACTGATCAGCGACCCACACGACATCGACGGCCCTGTCATCGTCAAGTACGCCGGCGCCAAGGGAGGTCGCGGCTACTTCATCGCGAGGGACTATCGCGACTTCCGCCGCAACGTCGATGTCGAGCTGGAGTTCACGATTCAGGAATACGTGCTCGGAACCCGCTACTACCTCCAGTTCTTCTTCGACCCGATTCACGATGACGGCTACCAAGTCGATGGCATGGCCAGCCACGAGGGTGAGAGGATGGGGAGGTTGGAGCTCCTCAGCATCGATCGTAGGGACGAGGCCAACGTCGACGAATTCTACAAACTCGGAAGTCTGAGGGACATCCGAGAACTCGGGCTGGAACCATCCTTCGTCGTCACCGGAAACGCACAGGTGGTGCTCCGCGAGAGCCTGCTCCCCGAGGCCTTTCGGCTCGGTGAGGGGGCGGTGGCAGCGTCCTTCGAATTGGAGGATGGCGCGCGCGGGATGATCGGGCCGTTCTGCTTGGAGTGCATCGTCACCGACAAACTGGAGTTCAGGATCTTTGAGGTGAGCGCCCGCATCGTCGCCGGCTCTAACGCGTCGTTCGGTGGCTCGCCTTACTCCGACATCAATGAGCGGGGGATGTACACCGGCCGGAGGATCGCGCGCTGCGTCAAGCGCGCCGCAGAGGCTGGCCGTCTGCAAGAGATAATCTCGTAATCGGGGTGTTCCGCCCCGTCCCAAGTATCCGATTCAGATCTGAGAGTTTTCTCGCACGATTGCAACGCTAATCGTTATCATCTCAGGTCGCTTAGTAATCTCGTGCATGCAAGAGTTTGGTCAACTATCGCCATCGCGGCAATGTTCTGCCTGCTGCCGCTGCACCAGTCGGGCTACCAACACCTAGAAGCAGAGCCAAAGGTGGTTGGATTCGGCCCAGGTCCAGACCACATCCTGTTAATGGGTAACAGCTACGTCTCATCCAACTCACTCCACTCCCTGTTGGCTTCTGTGATGCACACAGCATCAACCCCAGCCAACGTTTCCAGTCTCAATGGAGGAGGTATGCGCCTCTCCCAGCATGCAACCAATGTCGCAACCTCCGGCCACCAGTGGAACAACACCGTCAACAACGCGAATTGGGATTGGGTTGTCTTGCAGGATCAGAGCCAGATTCCAGGTTTGCCGCGCACTCAACAGGAGTGGATCAACAGCAGGGATGGTGCCGTCGAGTTGGTCGAGGTCATCGAGGACAATGGCGGAGAGGCCGTCCTGATGATGACTTGGGGGAGGAGGGACGGTGACAGCGGCAACGCTTGGAGGTTCCCAGACTTCTCGACCATGCAGGACGAATTGGAGAGCGGCTACCTCGACTATCTAGACAACATCAGCACGAATGGAGGCACCGCTTGGATCGCTCCCGTCGGGCTTGCGTTCGAGCACATCCATGACAGGGTTGTAGCCGAGGGTGGCAGCCCAACCAACTCTGGAAATCTGTTCTACGACCTATACTCGGGAGATGGAAGCCATCCATCTTTGGCTGGTTCGTATCTTACCGCTTGCGTATTGTATGCCACGATCACTGGCGATGACCCGGTGGGGATTGCTCACTCAACTAGTCTGTCTAATTCAGTGGTGCTCGAACTGCAGCAGGCTGCTTCTGCGACGGTGTTCAATGAGACTTCACACATTTCCTACATTTGGCAAACTAATTCGGGAGGAGGTCAAGGAAATCAAAATTCTTCAATTACTATACCTGCAAATCAATCACTTGCGTGGGATATGGCATTTTCTTTTGGAAGTTCAAAACTCGGATATGTAACTAATGATAAATTACAAGATATTGTAGTCGCTCCTTCCGGAAATATCTATGTTCTTGGTGAATATTATGGTGATTTATCATTAGGCAACAATTGTACAGCATACCACAACATAAGTGGATTTTCAGTAAACACAAACCTCGGCCAACTTTTTGTAGCAAAATTCTCGCCAAATGGAAATTGTATATGGCTTCAAGGTATAGAAAGCGTAAATATTTACACTGCCGGCGGAAATATGGTTATAGATTCAAATGAAAATGTGTATATTGTTCATGGTCTGATGGGCACTGGTTATATAGAAATTGGAAATGAATCTTTGCACGTTATCAATAACGGAGTATTTCTCGCAAAACTAAATTCAAGTGGTTCATTTCAATGGCTTAAGTATCATTCAAACTATTTTTGTGATTGTGGATTGACGCTTGACTCTTCAGATGATATTTGGACTACGAAACAAAGTGTTTCGCCTAATCACCCTCGATTTTACAAGTATAATTCATCGACTGGTCAAGAAATCATTACCGATCATACTTTCACTTCACAGGGCAATATTCTTCTTAGAAGCATGGATGCAGATTCATTAGGCAATGTGTATTTCACAGGTACATATAACACGGCCTTTAGTGCCACAGTTAATGGTGTAAATCAAAATTTTCCAACTCCATCCGGAAATGTCGGAAATGTATTAATTACAGGGAAATTAGATGCTAATGGCACATTATTGTGGCTTTCAACTCCTTCAGTTTCAACGAGTTCAAGCATGTCATCAGAAATTGCATTATATGGTGATGATGAAATTTACATTATTGGTAATTTTTATGCCGATTTATCATTGGGTCCAAGCAATTTGAGTGCTGGAGGGAGTTCCAATGGATTGTTAGCTAAATTGAATTCAAGTGGTGCATGGCAGTGGGCTATTGAGATTGATTGTGCATGCTCAGTTTCTCCTAAATCCTTGGTCATTGATAGAAGTGGCAATTTATATGCAACTGGATGGGCATCAACTGGAACGATAAGTTATGGAAATGGAGTAAATCATGGGAATGCAGGTTCCAACATTGATGGTTTTGTTGCTAAATTTGACGAGAATCAAGCGCAATGGGCAAAATCGATTGGAGGTTCAGGTAATGATTACTCAAATGCCGTGACCGTTGATAATCGTGGTGAACTATATGTTGGGGGGTATTTTTCGGGGATTTCGTCATTTGGTGGGAATAGTGTAACAAGTCCTTCATCTTCTGTAGGAGAGGATGATATTTTTGTTGCAAGAATGTCGAAAGATTATGATGGTGATGACATACCTGATGTTAATGATGTGGATGATGATGGTGATTTCATTCACGATCCATTGGATTCTTGTCATTATTCACCATTAGGATTCAAATCAACAGGTAGCCTTGATCACGATTCAGATGGTTGCCATGATGAAATCGAAGATGATGATGATGACAACGACCAACTGAATGATCTCCTCGACAGTTGTCCCAAGGGAATGACGGGATGGCTGCGAACGAACTCGTCTGATATGGATGACGACGGTTGCATGGATGCCCTTGAGGACTATGACGACGACAACGATGGATTCGACGACTACGAGGACTACTGCTCAAGAATTCCCGGCAATTCCACGATGGAGTTAGAGATGGGTTGTCCTGATACCGATGGTGACGGGCGCCCCGACATCCTCGATCCATTCCCACAAGATGGGGCGGAATGGGGGGACGTCGATGGCGACGGCGTTGGCGACAACAGCGACGCTTTTCCCTCGGATGCCACCCAGCAATACGACACTGATGGCGATGGATTCGGCGACCAAGAGTATGGCAATGGCGGCGATTCTTGCCCATCAACTCCTGGCAACTCGACCATCGACAGGAGAGGGTGCACCGACACGGATGGCGATGGTTGGAGCGATGAAGGAGATGACTTCCCTAACGACCCGGATGAGCATATGGATTCGGATGGAGACGGAATTCCCGACTCCAATGACGATTTCCCATATGACCCAACCCAGCAGGCCGATTTCGACGGGGATGGGTATGGTGACAACCGTGACGGAAACAGAGGAGATGCTTTCCCCTTTGATTCAAGCAGATACGCAGATTCAGACCGGGACGATGTCGACGACAGCGTTGACGCGTTCCCCTATGACCCAACCCAATGGCAGGATGCGGATGGGGATGGAATGGGCGATAATCCGATGGGCATTGGAGCCGATGCGTTCCCAGAGGATGCGACCCAATGGAATGATATCGATGGCGATGGCTACGGAGACAACCAGAGTGGAAACGACCCCGACGCCTTCCCGACCGATGCCACGCAGTGGTCCGACATCGACGGCGATGGATACGGAGACAATCCAGCCGGCAGGCAGTACGACCGGTTCCCGGAGAACCCGACCCAGTGGATAGACGAGGACGGCGACGGTCTCGGAGACAACCAGTCCGGCACTGATGCAGATCCGTACCTGAATGACTTCGACAATGACGGCTACAACGATTCCATCGACATCCTGCCGAAGTTCGCGAGCCCCGGCGACCTCGATGCGGACGGCTGCATGGACGAGAACGACACATTCCCGGACAACGCGAGGGAATGCAGGGACAGCGACGGCGACGGAATCGGCGATGCGGAGGATCCAGACGACGACAACGACGGCTGGGCCGACACCGACGAGCAGCGGATGGGCACCGACT
>CAZPCY010000007.1:0-50830 GCA_964585295.1 uncultured Candidatus Poseidoniales archaeon
CCGGAAAACCTAGCTCGGCGCCGCCGCCTCAGGATGGACCACCTAGTTCCGGACCACCGGGAGGGAGTCCATCTGGTTCAGGTCCACCTGGAAGAGGACCTCCTGGAAGCGGACCACCTGGAAGCAGACCACCTGGAAGCGGACCGCCTGGAAGCGGACCACCTGGAAGCGGACCGCCTAGAGCGGGGCCAGTTGGCAGAGGACCTCCTGAATCGGGGCCCCCCGGAGCAGGACCACCGGGGCAACCACCATCCAGCCCACCAGATGAGCCATACGAGAACGGAGTGGATGAGGATCAGGCCGGTGATATGGAGGCGGATGATGGAGGAGAGATCGAAAAGTCGCTGGTAATCGACTCCTTCGGCACCGACGATCGGAAGCCGATGGAGGTAACGCTGGAGGAGATCGGTCCGATGGTTAGTCGAACCCCATTGCGGGAGAGCGCTCCTGATGAGGCACCGCCGGAGATTATCGAGCGTACGCGCACCGTCGAAGCACCCGCCGGCACGATTCACGATGACCTCCCAGACACCGAACGAATCGGTCACATAGTTCCTCACACCCACTGGGACCGCGCTTGGTACCTGCCGTTCCAGAAGTTCCGCTATCGACTCGTCGAGATGATGGATGACCTGCTCGATCTATTGGAGCAGAATCCCGAATCCTATCCCTCCTTCGAACTAGATGGACAGACCATCGTGCTGGAGGACTATCTGGAGATTCGGTCTGAGAATCGCGAACGCATAGTCTCCTTGGTCGAAGAGGGACGCCTCTCGATAGGCCCGTGGTATGTCCTCCCGGATGAATACCTAGCAGGTGGCGAGGGAATGATACGAAATCTGATGCGAGGCCGGAGAATCGCCGACGCGCATGGTGGCTGCTCCGATGTCGGATACGTGCCTGATCCGTTCGGCCATGTCAGTCAGTTACCTGCAATCCTGCGTGGCTGCGGCCTCGATTCGTTCATCTTCACCCGAGGTGCGGGACCCTGGATTCAAGACGCACGTGGGATCTTCAAGTGGACGGCATCGGACGGGGAATCCTCCGTCCTAGCCATCAAGCAGGCACCAGACTACCCGAATCTGATGGCTTGGGGATTTGAGGAGCGACCACTCGATTCGAAGGACTCAATGCAGGTCGATGTCCGGACGGCGATGGAGCGGTTGGACCGGCTGCTGACCTTGCACGAGACCAAGTACTGGTGGAAGCCGCCGCACATGCTCTTCGGCAACGGTAGCGACCACACCAAGGCTCAACCGACGCTTCCGATGCTTATCTCTGAGGCGAACGACAGGCATCGAGGGGAGATCTCGTTCAAGCATTCCTCCTTCTCGACGTTCGTATCCGAACTGAGGGCGTGGCTCGGTCGCAAGAAGATATACCTCCACGAGGGCGAACTGCACCACGGCTGGGATCGGAACATCCTCTCCGGGGTTTTCTCGTCTCGAATGTACCTGAAGCGAATGAACGATCACACGATGCGCCTGCTAACCCAGCAGGTCGAACCACTCGCCTCGATCTCATGGAGAAATGAGGGCAGGTCGAGGATGCCGATGCTCGACCTCGCATGGCGTGAGGTACTCAGGAACCATCCACACGACGACATCTGTGGCTGCAGCGTCGACGAGGTCCACATGGACATGGAAGACCGATTCCGGCATTCGCAGGAGGTGTCATCGATGCTCGTCGATTCAATATCGGCGGAGTTGCGCGAGGGACTGAACCTCCACCACATCGATCGAGACGCTGTGCCTATGATCGTACACAATCCACTCGCGGTGAATTGGTCAGGAACCCTGCCTATCGATGAAGCCGTTCCGGCCTATCGATGCTGGCTCGACGCCGGCATGCCCGTCGGCGTCGAGATGGCGCGTCCGATGGAAGGCTGCCAGTTGCACGCCGATGTCACTCTCTTCGCACCGGAATGGGAGATGCACTTGCACAACGACCGTGCGGTGAACGTCGAGTTGCCGAGAATCCGCGGACGGTTGCAGTTCCACGACCTACCGCCTGGGGTCCATGTACTGCACGCCCTGCCGGGAGCGAAGCCGTCGACCCTACCGGATCGACCGGTCGAGGTAGAGACTGCTGCGGATCGCGTGCTGGCGATGGAGAACGGGCATCTGCGGGTTGAGTTCGGTGCCGATGGCAGGTTCGACCTGATCGACATCGCCACGGGCAGGACCTTCCCCGGCGTCGGCCGACTTGAGGATTCGGAAGACGCCGGCGATTCCTACGATTGGAGCCCCGGCGGCCACCCGGTCGAGACTAACGGCAAAGCGGAGGAGAAACTCGACTTCCGAGCCCAGCCAATCGACCGCAGGCTGCATGACCGAGATGGTGTCACTGCTGCCATAGCACTCCAGCACTCAGACGAGTGGTCGGCAACGGTCAGGATTAATCTGAACTGGACCTTGCCGGCGCGATTCGACGATAGCACTCAGCGCCGGAGCAGCGAGACCGCGGTCGTCGGCGTGGACCACTTCCTGACTCTTAGGGTCGGCAGCCGAACTTTGGAGGTGGAAACTTGGCTCGACAACGGTTGCGAGGACCATCGTCTGAGATTAATCGTACCAACCGGGATGCACACTACCGAGTCGATTGCGGGCAGCATCTTTGATGTCGTGAAAAGACCAACTCTCTGGCCGCACGACCCATCTTGGGAGCAACCGATGGTGCCTACCCAGCACTGCCATCAGTTCGCTGCCTTGGAAGGCGGTGAGGATGGTACGAATGACGGGGGCATCGCCCTGTTGGTCCCCGGATCCAACGAGTACGAAGCACCGCTAGCCGATGATGTTGATCCCGGCGGTTACGACCTCTGTCTAACTTTGGTCCGCTCCACAGGTTGGCTCAGCCGCGATGGCTTTGCCCATCGACAGAACCGCGCTGGGCCCTGCTTCCCGTCCCCCGGTGCGCAATGTCTCGGACCATCGTTCATGCGATGGGGTCTGAGGCCCTACGATGGTGAATGGGCGGATGAAGGAATCCATCAGGAGGCGGAGCGGTTCGCAGCCCAAGTATCACTGATCAGCGTGCTCGGGAAACCGCACCTCAACGGATTCTTTGACGACCCCCTCTCGACCGGGAACCTCGGCGCTAGGGTACAGCCGGTCCGCTTGAATGGGCCATCTCCATTGCCGATCCTGGCCGCTTGCAAACCGAGTGAGGATGGAGGGGCGGTCATCATCAGGCTATGGAATCCCACAAGAGAGGATTGGGTCGGCAACATCCACACCGACCTACCATGCGAGCATATACACGAGTGCGACATGCTCGAGGAACCACAGAAAAAGAAGCTGAAGGTCGATCGGGGCGCATGGGATGCCACAGTACCAGCCGGATCGATCAAACAGTGGCGGATAGCCTGAGGTGCCGGCCGTGGCAGGCACCCTTCGATCCACGGGATTGAAAGAGGAAACTAAGGCGCACTCCCGCCCTCAAGTAGCCTCGTTTCGGAGGATGGGAAGATGACACGAGACTCAGGTCTGCGAGCCCGACTCAGGAAGCATCGCAAGATGAGCGCGGCGGTACGGCCTCGCGATGGGGGTCATGAGGCTGGGCTGGAGGGGGAGCGGCGAGCCTTGGCCGCGCTTCAGAGGGCGTTCGGCCCCAAGGGTTGGAGGTTCCATGCACAGCCCCTGATGCCCGATCCGAATCGGGAGACTGGGCGATACGAGGTCGACATCATCGGAATCCCTCCGAACGGAATCATCCTAATCGAGGTGAAGTTCTGGAGAGGTCGAATCACGATTACTCAGGATGGGCAGGTCAAACAAGCTGGTCGGCGAGCTAGCCATCTGTTCGAACTGCAGGAAAAGAGGGTGCGCTCGTTTGAGCGGTTGTTCAGGACAATGCATCAACGCTCCCCACCTGAGGTCCGAGCGGTTCTCCTGCTCGTCCATCCCGGAGGAAAGCCAGACGAGGCACTCCTCGCAAGGCCAGACGTTCGGACTTTGGACGATCTCGAAAGGCTTCCCGAAGTGTTGGCATCGGTGCCTCCGATGATGGATGAGGATCGCGAGGCAGTCGATTCGATGCTGAAGGCTTTCGGCACCTGGGACCATGCGATCCATCGCGGTCCTTCCGGCTCCGGACTGCATAGATGGGGCATGGTTCCAGAGGGTGCTGAGGGCCCGGCGATCGAAGGAGTCGATCTGCTGGACAGGGAGCGGATTTCCGATGCCGATTTCACTCTACGTACTTCATGGTGGAGAGCGCTCTTTCGACCGCCTTCGATGAGTGTGATGGCTACATTTCGCGATGGCAGCAAACACAGCGTCGAGATCGACCCGGAGCAGCGCATTCCTTGGATGCAACCCGGCGAGGGACGGATTGAGGACGGTCTGCCTCTCTACGAACTGAAGCGAATCGTCTTCGGCCGGAGTTCAAGAGAGGATCCACGACGACTAGCTGGGTTCGATCAACCGAACCAGAGTCTCCTTTGGGAAGTGAAGGCAGACGAGTCGTTCGGAGATCCATCGACACCCGATACGGAGACCGCTCCCGATCAAAGTACAGAACGTGGTCGGAGGCGCAAGGCAACCGGTGAGAGGTGGCGTGAGGTCGAAGTGGGGCAGATGTACGAGGGAACCGTGGATGGTTGGCACGAGAAGCACGGCATGTTCGTCGAGGTGTTGCCGAAGGTGAATGGACTACTGCCGATGCGCTCCATGCCCCCCATCGGCTTCGAGAACCTACAGAGCGTCTATCGACGAGGAACCGGCCTGCCTGTGATTGTGCGCAAGGCCGACGGACCCAAACGGATACTGCTCGATTTCGCTGAGGAGTGAGACAGATGAGGATAGTAGCGAAGGCTCCCGTCCGAATCGATCTCGCCGGTGGTTGGACCGATGTCCATCCGTTCACCGAGAGATATGGAGGTGAGGTGGTCAATCTCGCCATATCGATGCATGCGACTGCCACTCTGACCATTGATGGTGATGGTCTGCTCTCCACATCTTACTCCTGTGCTGCTCCAGTTGGTTCCGGTCTGGGCACGACCGGAGCGATCAACGTCGCTCTAGCCGCGGTGATTAGAGCAGCTGGGATAGATTCTGACCTTAGGCCCAGTTGGCCGGACCACGACGATCGGGTCGACATCGCGGAGCGCGCATTCGAGATCGAAGCGGCACTCGGCAACAAGGGCGGACGACAGGACCAGTGGGCCGCGTCCCTAGGTGGCTGGAACCATCTGATGTTCGTCGGCGACGAAGTCGAGACCCTGCCCTTTGAGCCGCGGCGATCCGCTTGCGCTTGGCTGCAGCGGCATCTGGTGCTGGCAGACTGCGGAGAGGCGCATGTTTCAGGTGACCTCCACAATCGCATCTGGGATCGATTCGAGGCTGGCGATGATGAAGTCGAGAAGGCGCTGATCAAGATTCGTCGGGCTGCACGGACGATGGCGGACGGATTGCAGCAGGATCGCCGAGATCGAGTCGTGGAAGCGTTCTCCGAGGTTTGCACAGCGATCGACCTGATGGCTCCGGAACTGCACGATCCATTCAGATCCGTAACCGATCAACTGTCAGCGGCTGGAGCGATTGCTGGCTGGAAGGCACTCGGAGCAGGCGGTGGAGGAGTAGCTGCGCTTCTCTGCACGCCGACCGGCAGGGAGACTGTACAGCAAGCTTGCGAGGCGGCGGGATGGGACACCTTTGATTGGTCGCCGGACGAGAACGGACTCGTTCTCTCGTTCGAATGATTAGGCCGCGACGGAGCGAGGCATCTCGGGGAATCGGCGCCATTCAATCTATGGCGGACAGTTCTGCTAAGGAAGGCCCCAAAGCGGATAGCAGCGATCGGAACCAGGATTCGAGATCCGGCTGCCCGACCTTCGCCCTCGCGATCATCAGAGGCCACCTGCCCATAGCCGGTGGCCATAGTTCCATCTTACCGCTCAATCCTGGAATCAGGACTGTGGTTGGAACGCTGCGACCATCCTCTGTCCTCTCAGCCCAATCCGGCTCACTCACGAGTCCCGCGAGAGGTCCGTTGGATGCGCATAGACGCTCGACGCGACGCTCATCGGCACGGTTCGGTACCGCCTCGTCAGGTCGATCCAGTTCACCCGGTGGAGCGCGCTCAAAGAGAAGGAATCCATGCGCTCTGACTTCGAAGGGATCCGCGTCCGGATGCCACCCGAGGCCTGCGAAGATCGTGAACAGACTGTTCAATGCGGCTGGGGCTCTGACATACCATCCAGTACGATCTCGCTTGTTGTCGATCTCTAGGTGCCATGTCCAATCCGGAAGGTGCATCTCCAACGCATTGCGTATCGATTCTAGCAGCAGGCGCCAGACCGAGACATCGAGATCCGGTCGTAGATCAGGATGTGCCGATAGGTCAGGTCTGGAAACCAGCACATCGGCCTCCCGTGTATCCATTGTCGAATTGTCGATGGATGCGAAGGGGAGGACTCTCGATATCTCTTCTGACGCTCCACATCGAGAGAGGTCGCTGGGCGTGAGTGTCCATCGATGCAGTCCGAGACGGCCTGGTCCTTCGCGAATCGACGCGGGGCGGTCGGAGAGCAGATGTACCGAAGCGATTCGGCCCTCTACATCGGGCTCGATGTGGAGGACGCCGTCTTGGTGGTCGGCGAGAGCCTCATTGATATCCGCATACAGGTAGAATCTGGCCCGCGCGTCGCTCACCGAGATTCGATTCGGCTGCACCGTGAGGGCTGCTTTCCCCTCTGGTTCAGGGCTGTGACCTCCGTGCAGAGGATGGTCATCGAAGTCCAGTTCCTCCCACAGCCTTGAGAACAGTGCGACCGCGAAATCTGGGTGATCGATTGGACTCTCAACCGGGCCATTCTCTCCTTCCATCTTTCACGGGCCCCGACCATGTGGTGAGACATCGGCATTTCATGGCGACGGATGGCCACTCAAGCGAGGACCTTGAACGGTAGAAGAGGGCGTTCGGCCAGAAGCATGGCGACTGTATCCGCCGCCTGACTCCGGTCTAAAGGGGCCCGGCCGAGCAGATTCACCCAGAGGGATTCAGTCCATGCTGCGATGTCATTCATCAGAGCGAACGAACCCTCGATGTGCCGTCGTCGACCGTGGACATTCCCTTCAAGAATAGAGGAAACCAGAGAGAGGTCCGCGGCGGTCGCCGAGGTTACTTCCGACCTCTCCGAGAGGAATCGGGAGACGAGGCCCGAATCGACGATCGATGTGGCCATCCTAGCGAGAGCGCCCGGCACGAAGCAATCGTCTCGCATCCAATTCTCTGCTGGCATCCATACCGAATCGGAAATCAGCCGCCAAGTCGAGGGATACCGCAATTGGAGCATCCGCTCACCGCTGATGCGCAATGGCTCCGCCAACCGCTCAGGAAGCGCTTTCTCTCGCAACCATTCGATTAGGATTGAATCGGGGTCACGCATCGGATTGAGAGTCAGCGCGATCGCTGCGGAGACATTCAAGTCGGCCCAAAGATCGTCCGACGCGTGTGGTGCCGACCAGCCGCCACCCCGTGGTAGGATGTAGGTGCCGAGCCAATCCTTCGGTCGGATGTTCGCGATCCCGGCCACTCCTTGTTCTCCACACTCAGATGGACCATTGGCCCATAAATCGCCCAACCAGTTCGCAACCATTCCGATGCACTCGTACTCCCGCTCGCACTGGAGTTCGATGAGACAGGGTGCCTCGATAGTGGATAGAGTCGGATTCCACGGTTGGTAGCGCCAATAATCGGTCTGGGTATGCTTGATTGAGAAAATCAGGCGTTCGTCCCCTTCCCAAGCTTCGAGCATCGCTGCAGCTCTCTTCGGGTCTGCGTGGACACCATCCGGACCTAAATCCCAGAGCCTCAAGATGCATCGTAGACCTAGTTCCGAACAGACGACTCGCTCGACAAATCGTACGATAAGACGACGACGCTCGTCGATGTCGATGTCGGCGCAGGATGGACAAGAGCAGGAAAGCGGATCGGCTCTGCGTACCCACGTTCTTGGAGAGGAGAATCGCTCGCCGATCCGGACGATGAATCCGGTTACTTCCGGGAATGAAGAGGCTAGTTGATGGAATGCAGCTGCGGACCTATCCCAAGGTTCCTGATTGGCTGGACAAGTCGAATCGTCGATCGACAAGGTCCAGAGATCGTCCATTATCCAAGTGCCGAGATCCATCGCTCCAGCCTGTTCGATGCGATCGGTGATTGCGGCCATCTCGTCGGCCACAAGACGATTGTCCGATTGTGGCAGTACGAGGCCTAGGGCGCCACTCATTTGGTCTGCGACCACCACATCGGTGAAGCCTCGCTCAGCGAGGTGACGAGGGTCTCGCCATCTCGTATCTATCGAAGGGTGGTCCGGGGCATCATGCACGTAGGCGAGGCGCATCGCACCTCCCAGCGTCGCCTGATCCGTCAAGTCGGCACCTCCTCGATGGTCCACCCCTCGGAGGCGAGTGATGGGCGGAGCCGTTCGATGAATTCGTGGTCGTCGCTCGGGATGATGCCGAACAGTGCTCCTCCTGAACCTGTCTGCTTCACGCAACTGCCCTGCGCTCGTATGAGATTCGCGATTCGCAAGGATTCTCCCAACGCCTCCTCGCCGAAGAGACTGCATCTCAGATCGAGGTTTCGATCGATGAGGCGAGCGAGGAATTCTCGATCAAGCGTCCGGAGTGCGACTAGACCCTCGTCCGCGCAACTCCTGAGACCGTCGATGATCGATACCATCTCCGGTTCACGCTCCTCCCACCTTTCAGGCAGGGACGAATGGACTTCGCCGGAGTCTCTACCAGGCGGCCCGAACGCGAGCCATAGTTCTGGCATGAGCGATTCTTCGATGGGAGTGGAGAGCGCCCTTCCGGTGCTGACCATCCTCTCCTCTTCGAAGTCCATGTGCAGCAACCGGTCGTGCGCCTGTGGCAATCGGTCCTGTAATCCGGCGACCATTCCCAGACGATTGCGCTCGACCCGCAGAATCGCATCTGCGAGATCATCAGGCTCAATCGCACGTCGTCCGATGCCGTAGTGTTCCAGAAGTGCGAGGAACAGGGCCATCTCGATCGCGGAGGAGCCGGCGAGGCCGACCTGTCTCGGAATCGTCGTGACGACCTCGCACCTGAAAGGAAGTACGGGGTTCTCAGCCATGGATAGGGAATCCACGGAACCTCTCATCGAGTGTGCTTTCCTATAATCCTCAAACTCATCGAGGGTTGGGATCAGAATTCGGCGAAGCCCTTCGTCCTCGGGCCAGACGATGGTCGCTGATGGGTGCAGGGTCACCGTCGCAGCCCTCGACCTCAACGGCATGGAGATACAGGAACCGAAATAGCCGTCGGATGGATTCCCGAGCACCCCTATGCGGGCAGGCACTGTGGCTGAGGAGGGAAGCGCCATGGACGTGGCTGGACCGGCTGCGATATGAACCACGAGGACGAGCGGTGGCTTGGCGGTGCAGCGCTTGTCGGGTCTCGGCGTCCTCGGAGTCATCCCTGCTGCCGGCCTCGGCCTGCGGATGGAGGAACACTGGGTCGATGGATGCAAGGAGTTGATCACGGTGGCCGGGCGTTCGATGCTCCTGCGGACCATCGATGAATTGCGAGCTGCGGACGTCGCCTGCATAGTGGTGGTCACATCGCCATCCAAACCCGCGATGGCCAATCATCTGGAGATGTTCGGCGACCTCGAACGCGGGGATGTCGAAATAGCCGTCCAAGAAGTCCCGAACGGGTTGGTAGATGCGGTAGCAATCGCCTGCAATGGTCGTCAATATGACGCCACCTTGGTAGCGCTACCAGATGTGCTATTCGTCGGTCATCCGAATCCCTCAGCTGCTCTGCTGGAAGAGACGCGAACCGAGGCGGATGGAGTCGTCGTAGTTCGACCCGAATCACCGTGGGGCGATCTTCTGAGCGATGTCGGTCGCGTCGATTCGGAGTCTATCAAGGAGATCGATGGCGGCCTTAGAATCAAAGGCATTTCCAACAAGAGGAAGGGGGAGCCATTTCCGCTAGGAGTAGGTGCATGGAGGATCTGCGGACGCTCATTATGGACGAACTCCTTCTGGACGGCTCGGGAAAAAGTCGAGAGGGACGGGGGTTGGGACGAGGGGGAGCGCAGTGACGCCGCCGTGCTACGCCGGCTGGTCGATTCGGGTGATCTTGTCGCCGTCCCCATAGATGCATCCTACATCGACGTCGGCATTCCCTCAGGACTCGCTCATGCTAGGGATAAGCTGCATGACATGACGACGATGCATGATTAACAAACCTAATTGCACCTGCATTTGATTCAGCAGCGTGATGGTGAGATTGGAGCATCAGTGGAATCCATCACGACCTATGGTGATCGCCTCGCCCACCTTTGGAACCCTATGCGGGGTGAGAATTCCCCTCGAATCCATCTCCTGTACAAAGATGTCGGGATCGACCGTGTTCCCTGGGTCCATTCCATAGTGCATCGGCATTACTGCTCCAAGTGAATCCCCTAGGAAGTCGACGAGATCTACCGCTTCGTCGTGGCGGAGATTGTCGTTGCCGTTTATGCAGAGCAGTGCTAAATCTACCCTGCCGGTCAGTTCCATCGCGGTCTGATGGACCATCCCCTGCCATTCAGGATGCGGTCTGGAATCCCCCATGTGGAAGAGCGTGACCCCGGCCGATTCGATCATGTACCCGAGATAGAGGAAGCCATCTTCGTCGACATCGAGATCCTCGTGGGCGGCTGGGATGGCAGCGATGGCGTGGCCTAGGTCGGGATCCTCGTCCTCAATCATATCGTCGCCCCACATCCCGATGAGCCGCTCTTCATCTATGCCCATCTCGACAAGCATGCCTAAGGAGCGGTTCGGCACAACGAATGGAACATCTTTGAAGGTCGCGGCGAATCTAGGCAGGCTGACTGGGCAGATGTGGTCATCGTGCCAGTGCGTGCATAGGATGACGTCGGGTTCGGGGTGCTCCTCGGGCGTCAGGGGGAACTCGCCTAGCAACTTACCCCATCGGTCTCCAGCGTCAAGGTCGCGCCACCAAGGGTCGATGAGTACCAACAAATCGTTCGGGAACTTCGCAATCCAAGACGCTTGTGTCAACCACCACGTCGTCACGCATCCATCGGGTACCACGAACGACTCGATGGCCTCCCGGAGGGCACTTCCGGAGAGAACCGGTTTCGTCCTGCTATCGGGCACCGGCCACTCCATGCTGGATGCTCGACTGGTGGCCGCTTGATGGTTGCCCCTTCGAACCGGTGATGGCCCATAGTCTACGCATCATATCCCCTCCGAACCGCGAAGGACGGCCGTAGGGCCGTCCGCGCGAGGTGCGAACTCTCAAACGGGCCCTGTCGCTGGTGCGACTAATGCGACGGACCACCCGTCTCGCGTCGCTGCTGGCGATCCTGATGCTCGCCTCGACTCTAACGGGGAGCATCGCCCACAGCAACGATACGGAGGTCAACCATGTCCCCCCGACATGGCCAGAAGGATCGGACGCCTACGATGACATGGTGTCGCTGACCCAATTTGGATATCGACGGATAGACACCTCCGCCAACGAAGAGGCGAGGAATTGGATCGCGGACCAGTTGACGGATGTCGGCTACGAAATCGAACGGCAACCCTTCACCACCGAAGAGTGCTCAAACTGCGAGAACATCGTCGTCACCATCCCCGGTCTAATCAGCGATTCATGGATGGTGGTCGGCGCCCATCACGACGCTATCTGTTACTCGCCACCGCCACTCGTCGGCGCGACCTATCCTGGATGCACCTCTGCCGGAGCCTACGATGATGGCACCGGCTCCGGTGCGCTGCTGGAACTGGCACGGACCTTTGCCGAGTGGAACATCACGCCGACCCACACATGGAAGCTAGGGTGGTGGGACTACGAGGAGTGGCAGGGTAGTGGATCATCCGAAGGAGGGGGGAAAGGCAGTCTGCACTTCGTGGAGAACATCCCGGAAGATGTGAATGTCACCTACGTCAACCTCGACATGTTCGGACTGAACTGGCCGGTTCCCACCCAAGCCGCTTCCCAAGCGAGCGGATGCGACGAGGACTACTGGACCCTCTACATGTTCACGTCTCCTATCGATGACTGGTCCTACTACGAGAACGAGGGGCTCGAAGTCAACGAGCTCATGCAGATGAATGCTGAATGGCTGCAGAGCCGTCTGAAGGAAGTCAACGCCAACCTCACTCTCCCGGAGGAATGGGTTCGGGTGATTGACGATACGAAAGGCAACTCCGATCATTACAACTTCATCATGGCCGGCCATGCAGCGACTTGGCTTCGCGGCCAGCATCAGTACATCCTTGAGGAGGGGGACAGTTGCGAACAGACGCCGAAGCACGCCCAGAGCGACTCGGTCACGACTCTGAACACCTTGGCAGGGGGTAGAAGCAATGTCGAGTCTGGGCTACAGAGTGGTCTCGATGTGGTCGCGATGCTGGCTTGGTGGGACCGGAATGAGAGTCTGTCAGGTGGTGGGAGTGAGACTTCTGCAGTGGCGTCGGGATTCGTCGACTCGCTCGTGGACCTGCTGCGAATCGCCTTCATGCTCGGAATGGCCGCGGCCGCGGTCGGGGTCACTGTGCTCGCCGTACAGCGTCGACGAAGCCTCGAAGATGAAGTTCCACGAGAAACAGGGGATGATTACGGCGATTCGATGGATACAGAGAATCAAACCATGACCGAACTAGATGCGGAACTGGAGTCGGTGGTCGACGAATTCTAATCCATACCCATCAGTGCGTGCCTTGAATAGTGGTCGTCCCAATCATGCAGACATGAGCGACCTCGATGTCATCCTAGCCGCTTCCCAATCAGACTTCGTCCTGTTCACCACGAATGTCTGTCCCTACTGCGTGCGAGCGAAGAACATGCTAGATGCGAAGGGGCTATCCTACGAAGAGCACTCGGTTAGCTCCACACCTGATCTTCAGAGGCAAGTGGTGGAGAGAACGGGTCATAGGACGGTTCCCGCAATCTGGGACCTACGTGAGGAGATTCCTGAGTTCGTCGGCGGCTCTGACGACCTTTCGATCTGGTTGTGAAGTCAGAGGAATTCTCCACTCAGATGACATCCGATATCCATCGTCGAATCTCATCGACTCGCGATGGGTCGACCATGTGACCCTTATGGTGAACCATCTGCTCGACCTCCCAGCCAGCGTTGATGAGCAGGTAGTACATTTCCTCAGCCTGCGAAATCGGGACGATGAGATCCCTTTCACCATGCATCCAGAGGGCGCGGCGTGGCTCGATCGTGGCGAGACGATTCGCCAAGCGATCTGGATCGGCCGACTTGCCCCCGAGAACTAGCACAGCTCGGATTCGCGGTTCTATGTCGGTGTGCAGGAGTTCCAAGGCCATCGCCGCCCCTTGGGAGAACCCACCTACTACCAGTGGTGCATTGGCTGGACTGCTGCTGGTGATGGATGTCGCTAGGTCCTCAGCAGTAGATCTGATGCCCTCCATAATCGGTACGTCGATGGGGTCGCTCGGCTCCGCATCCCTCAACCACCACGCTAGACCTCGCTTGGGATGGGAGACCGGCCCTTCTGGAATCAGTAATCCCCATCCTTTCGGCTGAAGTAAATCGGCTAGAGGTCGCATCAGGTCAGCACTGCCGGTCAAGCCGTGCATCATCACTAGAACAGCTCCTGGAGATGTCATGACTACAACTCAGACGGTCCAGTGAGAGGTGATTCCTCCGGCGACGATTAAACGGACATAGGATTCTCCTGATTGGGTCAGTGTCAGCGTGTACTCGCCGCTCGGATATGGGATGGTTCCCAACTGCCCTTCCTCTTGGGCACCGGGGCCCCAGGTGCGAGCAAGAGCTGTCACCGAAGCGTGATCGCGTAAGGTCAGCGATGAGGTAGAAGCTCCACCCCCCATCCTCGCGTCGAGCCAGTAGATCATCTCGTCCCAGTCGCCTTGGTCCGGGTGTCCCGAGACGAGGAAGGTGTCTCTGATCTCGGCGTCTGGCAGCCCACCGTCATGGTTCCATTCCGCGGAATAGAGGTCGCCGGCGCGAATGAACCAGACATCTCCCTCGTGATCCAATCCACTGGCCACCAACGACATCCTCAGTAGAATCGTCCCATCCGAAGAGATGCGTGCTAGGCTAATTAGGAAGCCAATCGAAGCGTCGTAGGAGTAGACCAGATCCTCACCGCTTCCTCCTTGAGCGCGGTATGTCACTACAGTCCCTTGGATGTCGCTCGTCGTTATGTTCCAAGAGACGCCGAACAGGGTTGATGACCACTCCTCCCCTATGTTTGGTGGAAAGGAGAACAACCTCTGTGGCTCTCCATTCTCGAATGGAGACAGATTGCCGTGCGAAATCCTGCCGAGGAACGGATTGTGGTTGAGCACCGCGTGTCTTCGCGCCTCGCGATGGCTGGATATCCCGAGCATATGGGTCGTGTTTCCCTCCGCATCGACTTCGGTGACGACGAGACGTGCTGAATCGTCTTCCCATTCCGGAGTGGTGAACGTGTAGAGCCACCATTGACCAACTCGCCAATCCGCTATCACCTCGACCGATGCAAGGTCGGCGGCCTCATCTCCATCGCCGTCGGCGAGACAACCTGTGAGACTACTGAAGAGCAGCAGTGCGAGGCAGAACGGCGCCAAGCGCATAGTGCCACCGTCCGCACTACTCCTCTCAAGCCTTCGCAGTGGCTCCCGAGCGAACAAACATCCTATCCGGCCGCATCGAAAGAGACGATTGGGTGTCTCAGAGCGTTGCGATGAGCGGCACGATGACGAGGCTGACGATGCTCATTAGTTTGATCAGGATGTTCAGAGAAGGTCCCGAGGTGTCCTTGAACGGATCTCCGATGGTGTCACCGATTACCGCGGCGGAGTGAGCATCTCCGCCCTTCTTCTCACCCTCGATGTGACCTTGCTCAATCGCCTTCTTCGCGTTGTCCCAGGCTCCTCCTGAGTTCGCCATGAACAGTGCCATCAGAACCCCTGTGACGGTGGCACCAGCCAGTAGACCGCCGAGCGACTTCGGGCCGAGCAGTATGCCGACAATTACGGGTGAGGAGATTGCGAGTACGCCAGGCGCGATCATCTCTCGTAGCGCCGCCTTGGTGCTGATGTCGACGCAACGAGCGCTGTCCGGCTTCGCGCCTGGCTTGCCCTCCAGAAGGCCGTCTATCTCGCGGAACTGGCGACGGATCTCGGTCACCATCTCGCCAGCAGCCTTGCCGACGCTGGTCATCGTCATAGCTGCGACGAGGAATGGTAGCGAACCGCCAATCAGTAGCCCAATCACGACCAGCGGGTCGGTCAGGGCCATCTCGAAGTCTGTCACTCGCGCGGAGACGGCGCTGTTGTAGGCGGCGAAGAGTGCCAGCGCAGTGAGGGCAGCGCTGCCGATGGCGAATCCCTTGCCGATGGCCGCGGTAGTGTTTCCAATCGAGTCGAGGCTGTCGGTGATCTCCCGAACATCGCTGCCCAACTCGCCCATCTCGGCGATACCACCGGCATTGTCTGCGACCGGCCCGTACGCGTCAACGGTCATCGTGACCCCGACGGTCGCGAGCATACCCATCGCCGCCATCGCAATGCCGTATAGCCCTGCGAAGTCGTTGGCGAGGTAAATGCCAGCCGCCATGAAGACAATCGGAACGAAGACGGACTGCATTCCGACCGATAAACCGGCAATGGCGTTGGTGGCCGGTCCGGTCTTCGACATGTCACCGATATGTGGAACCGCCTTCACCTTGAGTCCGAACACCGGCTCGATTCCGGTGTAGTACTCAGTAGCGAAGCCGATCAGTAGCCCGACGATGCTGCCAACGACGACTGCCCAGAGCGCACCGAGATCGGTCATGTCGAGCAACTGGGTCATCGCGACATAGGAGCCAGCCCAGAAGAGGACGGCTCCGATTATCGTAGTGTTGCGGAGCGCCGCGGCCGCCTCTCCGTTCTTCAGCACCTGCATCGAGAAGACGCCGATTATCGAAGCGATGTAACCGACTAGAGCGAGCATGATTGGAAGCAGGATATACGGAGCACCAAGACTGGAGTCCGCTGCGGCGATGACCATGGCGGCGATGATTGAGCCGACGAACGACTCAAAGATGTCCGCTCCCATGCCGGCGACGTCACCGACGTTGTCCCCTACATTGTCTGCGATGACTCCGGGATTTCGCGGGTCATCCTCGGGGATACCCGCTTCGACCTTGCCTACCAGGTCAGCACCGACATCAGCCGCCTTCGTGTAAATACCACCGCCGACGCGGGCGAACAACGCGATGCTAGAAGCGCCCATCCCGAATCCTGCGATGTAACCGACAGTCGAGAGGTCCTGACCAAGCCAGAGGTACATCGCTGTGACGCCGAGCAGGCCGAGACCACCGACGGCTAGTCCCATGACCGCCCCGCCGTTGTACGATGTTTCGAGGGCGGCGGCTTGGCCACCTTCTTTCGCTGCCATAGCGGTTCGACCATTGGCGCTGGTCGCCGATCGCATTCCAG
The DNA here is from genome assembly GCA_964585295.1 of uncultured Candidatus Poseidoniales archaeon. GTDB lineage: Archaea > Thermoplasmatota > Poseidoniia > Poseidoniales > Thalassarchaeaceae > CAUZSY01. The sequence continues at coordinate 16,461 of CAZPCY010000007.1, forward strand.
AATAGCCTGCGAGAACGCTTGCGAGGGCGCCGAAGAGGAATGCGACGGCTGTCTGCCATCCTAGATCGTCGTTCACCTGACCGCCGGCGATTAGCAGGCCTGCCACGACGGCGACGAACACGGCCAAGTAACGGTACTCGGCGTACAGGAACGCCATCGCCCCGTCTTGGATCTGCTTCGTGATGTCCGCGACTGTTGCGTTCGCGATCTCGATTGATTGCACTTTGCGGTAGAGCAGGAATGCGATTAACAATCCAACGACGGCCGTTGCCGCAGCGATCTGTCCGATGGTGGTTGCTTCCATTTGTTTCACCTTGGAGCCCGGCGACCCGAGACCCGTTTATAATGGCGATGCGCGGAGCGATGGGACGATCCTACTCCTAGAAGGGAGTGTGAAAAACCAAGGACACACCTTTCAGGTGCTCAAAGTCAATGGTGAGATTTCGATTGCTCTACCAATCACATCGCCCAGATCGTTCACATCAGCGAGATGGTGGCGAACGACGCGAGAAGGGCTGCACCGTCGTGATCACCTGCGAATGAATGCGCCTCCTCCTTCGTGATGTGGCCAAGGAGTAGGGCTCTCTCTATTCTCGCCTCAGTCGCCTCGGGGTGGAACTGCACCCCCCAAGCAGGCCTTGGATCTCCTGCGACGTCGAATCGCACGGCTGTGATCTCGCTATGCTGAGCCGAGGCGAGGATCGTGGTTCCGGAACCTAGTGATGTGACATGCTCCTGATGGGTGAAGAGACCTCGCAATCCTCCACAGGACGCAACCGAGGAGATCAGTGGATCCGGCTCCCCATCTCTAGTCAACGCAATCTCCTCGATCGAGTGAGTGCCCTCCTCCGCCCGTTCCACAACACCGCCATGGGCAGAGCAGAGCAGTTGGTGTCCGAAACAGATTCCCAAGGTCGGAACAGCAATTTCGACGGCTATACTCAGGAGGTCTGCTGCATCTCCCATCCAACTCTCCCACTGGCTGACATTGCGTCGACTGCCACTGCAGACGACTGCATCAGGGCTGATTGATTCCAGCCATGAGCCGATAGCGGACTTCCCGGTTGGGAGTGCGACCCGCCTCAACCTGACCCATCCCGATCCTAGTTCGACCGTCCGATCGGCGATGAATGGAGTCGCATGGTCCCAAGCGGGCACCGCTCGCTCATCTAGATCGATCAGCACCGATTCCGAAGAATCCGCATCATCCTTGCTGGTCGCGACGGCGGAGGCCTCGTCGCGGCTCGTCTCAGACTGGCACTGGGGGGTGAGCAGCAGCGCCTCGGCGCCGCCGCGTATATCGACGAACGGTCTGAGCACCTCGAGATTCCCACCATGCCCGAATTCCGACCGTTCTACGAGGAGGTCGAGGATTACCACCAGTGGAAGCGTCCGACCCATGTGAACGGCAGGAGATGGGGTGATGTAGGATTCTTGCGGCGGATTGTCACACACGGACGATGGTTGAAGAACCACGCCGTTGACCGATGGTCGATGGTCGACGAACAGTTGATTCTGGACTCGGTCGGTCCGGTGCAAGCCATCCTCGACGCTCACGATGGAGTCGTCAATGTCATCGACACTACAGATGGGGTGATCATGATCTCCCTAGAAGGTGGCTGCACTGGTTGCAGCGCAACACCGATGACCGCGATGCAAATCTTCTACTCTCTGATGAAACTCGACGAGGTGCAGGATGTCATATTCGTCAATGGCGAGTTGCCGGCCTACATGCGCGAGTTCATCGATGAGAAGCTAAAGGCAGAGGGTGCTGGCTGATTATCCTCACTCCTCCTCCGCCGCTGTTAGCTCCCCTCGGCGCATCCGCATGATTTGGTGTGGATTTGGCTCGCCTTGGATCTCCACACCCTTCATCGGAAATCTGCTTGCGATACCGAACAAGATTAGCACGATGGCGAGGGGGCGCGCGAGAATGGGGGACCCCCAGAAAGCTCCTCCAGCCGAGTGGAACCAGAACAGACCGACGGCCGTGACGAAGCAAATCAGGGTCATGATGTCGTGACCGAGCTTCTCGACGCGCTCAGACCTCGCCAAGGTCCCGATTGACATCCAGATCAAGAGGGCGATGCCGCAGCCGTACCCGAGCAGAGTCTCGACGCTCGACAGGTCCACACTCCGGCGAGCGCTGTCAAAGCCATCAGGGTGGCGGCCCTGATGGTTCAATAGGCGTCGCTGGGGCTGTCGCCATGGAGGGTGCGAGTTGGTCTCGACCGCGACTTGGAAACTCCCTTCCTCGCGGCGGCGGGAACCACCGCATTTCTCCAAGTCGCAGGTCGTCAATGTACTCGAACAGGTCGGCACTCTGCTATTGCTGGATGGGGCGAATGTCTTCCGAGTCCGCGCCTACGAGAACGCCAGTCGAATCCTAGCGAGTGAGGAACGCAATCTGCTCGATTTGGCCAGCGGCGGGACGATCTTCGATGTCAAGGGCATCGGAAAGGGGATCGGTGGGCTGATCACGGAAGCGGTGATGGAAGGCAGTTGGGGTGATCTTCCGGACCTCTATGAGAGAACCCCTGATGGATTGATTTCCATGCTGGCCATTCCTGGACTCGGGCCGAAGCGAATCAAACAGTTCCATGACGAATTGGGAATCGATACCGTCCAGTCGTTGCGAGAGGCAGCCGAGGCTGGTGCGCTTGCCCCGCTACTAGGAATGGGGGCGAAGAGCGAACAGCGAATCATCGACGGGATTGAACTGCTGGCCAGGGTCGCCGGAAGGCGGCGCTTGGATGTTGGTCTTCTCTACGGGGAATCGCTCGAATCTCGAATCGCTGCGATGGATGGTGTCGAGAGGGCGAGCCTCTCTGGTTCAGCACGGCGAAGGCGGGAGACGATCGGCGATCTAGACATCGTGGCAGCGGTCGCTCCAGCCAATGTCGATGCCGTGATTGAGAGGATCGTCGGGTTACCCGGGATAGCGGATGTTAAGGGGTCAGGCGAATCAAAGGTGAGCGTCATCCTAGGCATCGAGTTTTTCGAGGGAGAGCGAGATGTAAAGTCGCCAGTCGACGGTTTGGATAGTGGAGTATTGGCGGCTCTAGGGGGCGAAGCGTGGGAGGAGATGTCGGAATCGACCACCATCGATGCCCAAGTTCGGCTGGTGCCACCACGATCATTCCCGTATACCTTGGCCTACTTTACCGGCAGCAAGGAGCACAATGTCAGACTCCGACAGCGCGCACTCGATCGAGGCCTCAGGCTTTCGGAGTGGGGTCTGTCACCGATCGACAAGATCGGCGAGTCGACCGGCATCGAGGCGGCTGAACATTCACTGCCTGCCGAAGACGAAGGCGACATCTACCGCCACCTCGAACTCGATTGGGTCCCTCCAGAATTGAGGGAGGACACCGGAGAGGTCGAGGCGGCTGAATCCGCTGCGCTACCGAGATTGGTGGAGCCCAACGATATCCGAGGAGCACTCCACAACCACACGATTGCCAGCGATGGGACCGCGACGCTCGAGGAGATGGCGAGCGCCGCTCTCGCGCTCGGCTGGGAATTCCTCGGCATCGCGGACCACTCCGAGATTCTCAACATAGGTGGACGCAGCATCGGCGTGGCTGCAAACGATGTCGCAGAACAAGGACGACGGATCGATTCTCTGAACGATTCGTGGCGTGACGACGGAGTCGATTTCAGGCTGCTACATGGCGCTGAATGCGACATCCTAACCGACGGCAGCCTCGACTACGACGATGACATACGGGCATCTCTTAGCCACGTTGTCGGATCAGTCCACGCGATTGGATCGTGGCGTGGACGCGATGAAATCGAGAACACCGAGGCGATGATCAGGGCGATCGAGGATCCGACATTCACGGTTCTCGGTCATCCCACTGGAAGAATCCTCGGCGGTCGAGACGGTTTTCCCATCGACATGCACGGCGTCCTGAGAAGGATGGGCGAGTTGAACGAAGAGGGAGCACTGAAGGCCGTCGAAATCAACGCTAGTCCATATCGGCTCGACCTAGATTGGCGCTATTGCCGGTTCGCCAAGGAACAGGGCGTTCCGATTGTCATTAACCCGGATGCGCACTCACCTCGAGGCCTTCGTGATGTCTGGTTTGGCGTCCAGATGGCTCGCAAGGGATGGATCGAAGCCGACGATCTCCTCAACTGCAAGTCTGGCGAAGATATCGAGGAGATGTTGGGGGGATCATATTGAGCAGGATGCCGAGGGTCGAGAAGTCGCTGAGGATAGGAAAGATACTCGATGACCTACATCCCGAGACAGACCCACCGCTGCATCACCAAGACGCCTACACACTCCTAGTTGCAGTCATGCTCAGCGCACAGACCACCGATGCGATGGTGAACAGGGTCACGCCCGACCTCTTCGCTCGTGCTTCGACCCCGGAACAGATGAACGGGCTTCAAGTGGAGAAGATTCAGCAACTCATCAGTCGAATCGGCCTCGCGCCTACGAAGGCGAGGAATCTGAAGCGGATGGCTGAGCGACTAGTCGATGAATTCGGGGGCGAGGTCCCCAATAACTTCGAAGGACTAGAGAGCCTAGCAGGTGTTGGACACAAGACCGCGAGCGTCGTCATGGGGCAATGGTTCGGCATCCCCGCCTTCCCTGTCGATACTCACATACATCGCCTCGCTGCACGCTGGGGGTTGAGCGATGGCAGTAATGTCGTTCAGACCGAGCGCGACCTGAAGCGGTCCTTCCCTGAATCGGAATGGATACGCCGCCATCTGCAGATTATCCTCTTCGGACGGGAGCACTGCCCCGCTAGAGGACACGATCTGACCGTCTGTCCTATCTGCTCATGGGCAGCGACGAAAATGCGGATTCGAGAAGAAATGCATCGCTGAAACAATCTCCCTCCTCGTCGAATCGGGATTCCGAATTAGAATCAGGGTAGTCTTCGTCATGGGGGGACGAAGAAGGTCATCGTCGACTCAAGCATTGAGGTCGTCAGGTAACTGGTGACCCCTGCCACCCAAAGCATCGCGATGAACTGGCCGGTGGAGATAGTCCAACCGCCACCGCGTATCCGTGCTGAGATCAGACCGAGGATGACTATCATGAATAGGACTAGAATACTGACTATGATTTTGAACAGGAAGATGTTCTCGCCAACGGTGGAGGCATCATCCATGACCGGCACCCCAAACCCTCCCGCTTGAGTGGGGAGACTCGCAGCTGCACCCTCGGCCAGTCCATCAGCCACTCCCGCCACGGAGCCACCTAGGCTGCTGACGACCCCGATCGTGACATTCAGACAGACGATCATGGCAATCAGAACGCCGTAAGCCACGCCACGCATCGTCCCGGCTGAGAGGGCGCGCCTCTGTCGTAGTGAAATCATGTTCGTCGTGTTGGTACTGACCAGTTCCGCGACACCTGCCGGCTGGCCACTCTTCTGGGCGCCCTCCAAGTAGATGCGAGTGAATCGCGACACCATCATCGAGTTCACATCGGCGGTGAACCAATCCCAAGATCGGTCGCTATCGATACGAAGTGCAAGCCGCTTCTCCAGTTGTTCGATACAGCTGTTCAGGGCACCGAAATCAATTCCACGCAGTGCTCGGATGGTTGCCACAGGCTCTGAAGCCCTCGCTTGAGCGGTTCCTCCAAGCGCTCGCATGAACCCCGGATAGGACTCATCGCGTCGAATCACCCTACTCTCCTCCCGATTGACGATGAACGCAGGCGCCCAAAGGGGTGTGAACACCGTCGCTATCACCAGCATTCCATACTTGTCCCATTGTTGGAAGATCCAACCTAAGTCGTAGACCAAGCCTGTTATCCCGAGGACCGTGAGGACAATCAGTGACAGACCTATCCCAAACATCCAAGCGCGGCGAAGGCCGACCTTGATTGGAGTCTCGAATTCGTGTCTGGCGAACAGAGCATCGTGTGGTAGGAGAACTAAGAATGCGATGAAGCCAATCATTTGCATGACGACATAAGCGAGCGCTGCGAGGACGACCCATCGCAGACGGACCATGGTCGTCCAGAAGTCCGACTCGGGCACCCCGGTCATGAACAGGACTAGGTGGATTCCCGCTATGACGAGCATGAACATGCCAGTGGTCGTCAACGAGATGTAGATCTCGCGCAGCATGTCGACCGCCTCCAAACGGGTATCGTAGAGCGTCTCAAACTCCGCTTGGAAGGTCTCCTGCTCGGATCGCATGTAGTCGTCAATCGGTTGGCCAGCCTCAACCGAGAAAGCCATCCGATCTAGGAAATCGCCCCAAATTGGAGAGGGGCTTTGTCTACCGACTATGCGGGCCGCTTCGGGAAGACTAGTGTGCCACTTGTCGACCAGCACCTCGATTGATGAGACCTCTTCTGCTAGGGCGCCGTAGTCACCCATCTGCCGGAGGATGTCGAACATCGATCGGGCTCCGTCTTCACCGAGTGAGAGAATCCCCATCCGAGTGATGAACATGTGCATCTCTTTCTCGATGGCGACGGCGAAAGACTGCGTCTCGATGAGGGGATACATCACTGCTCCAATAACGGCGAGCATCGGACACATAAACAGGAGAACGATTCCAGATGCGCCGGTGAAGATACTGTTCAATGAGATCCATAGTATGATGCCGGCGACGAAACCTACACCTGCCGCTGGCAGGACATATCGGAGTCCGTATTCGAAAGGAGACATCTCCAGTCGCCGGATGGCAATCTGCCAAACCGGCATCCTTTCCATGCTCGATCACCGTTAACTCTCAATCCGATCCGATCGGCACCCAAGTGTCGATCGCCCGATCAAAGGTCTCATAGTCCTGCAGATAGTAGATATCGAGCAGGTCGAAAACGTCGTCGTAGTGGGTGATGTTTCGCTCGCACATCCTATCCAACGCATTGGTCCTTCTCTTCATCTCCTCGTAGATCTCGCGCTTGTCGGCGAATCCCATCATCGGTGCCATCTTGTTCTCCATCAGAGCTGACTGGAACATGCCTCGGAAGTAGTGGACGTCACGGACAGGGTCCCATTCGAACATGCCGCGGGTCATCACGCCATCGTGGAACTTGTTGTAACCGATGACCTCGTCAACACCGGTGATTCTCCTAGCGATTCCGCCACCAGGTGCTTCGACGACCTCTTGGAAGATGGCGAAATTCAGGTTGTCGAAGAATCTCATCGGGACGTTGATTGGATCACCGGTGAACCTCTGGATCATCTTGGTGATGCTGGAGGCGTGGAATGTAGCAATGACAGGGTGTCCGGTCTGCATCGCTTGGAATGCCGTCGCTCCCTCAACGCCACGAATCTCACCGATGATGATGTAACGAGGCCTCGATCGAAGAGCAGCCTTGAGAAGGTCGAACATCTCTACGCTCGAGTCCTCGCTCTTCGCGTCACGAGTGACCAGACGTTGCCAAATTCGGTGCCGAACCTTCACTTCCGGGGTGTCTTCGGCAGAGTAAATCTTCACTTTATGGTCGATGAATGGCAAGATGGCATTCAGTGTCGTGGTCTTCCCTGACGCCGTCTCTCCGGACACCAGCATCGACATACCGTTCTCCAATCCTAGCCAGATGTAGGCGGCCAACTGTGAGGACAATGTTCCCCACTTGATCAGTTGGGTAATCGATATGGTCTCCTCGGCGAACTTCCTAATCGTGAACGACGGCCCCAGCATCGAGACATCGTCTGAATAGATGATGTTGATTCTGGAGCCGTCGAGAAGAGCGCCATCGATAATCGGCTTGCTGTCCGATACAGGCCGGCCTATTCTTTCTGACATGGCCCTCAGGTAACGACCGAGCTTCTCGGCGTCTCTGAACCTGATGTTGCTCGCCACCACCCCGAACACCTTGTGATCCATGTTGATGTGCTTCAGGCCAATTGAGTGGATGTCCTCCAGCATCTCATCAGAGAGCAACGGCTCCAAAGGACCGGATTTCACGAGATCTCGGATGATGATGTACTTCAGCCGCTGCAACTGCTCCTCGTTGACCTCTAGAGGGGCCTCCGAGAAGCCAAGGAAGTCGCGCATTGGTACCGATCCAGACAGGTTGAGCGACTTCGTAGTGGTGTGTTTCTCAATCAGACGGTCGAGCAGCCCTTCAAACTCGCTGTCGGTGGCGAAAGTCGGGGAGTTCGGGGCGTCCCGCAGCAGGCGTTCAACAATCACCTGACGGATCTGCTCCTCCTCCTCGTTCAAGGATGGTTCCAGACCGAACCAAAGAGTGCTGCCGGCTCCCTCCTCACCCGATGGGGGAGAATACGCGTGGGCGAAGAGCGGCGGCTTCAGATCGTAGATGAGATTGCGAGGTTCCAACTTCCTAGCATCCCGGTCAAGCGGACCGTAGTAAACAGGCCGGGATCCGTACTGAGCCTCAAAGTCGTGGACCCAGTCACGGACATGTGGGTAGCGGCCCATCAGACCATCGAGGTCGCCAGGTTCGACCCCGACTCCACCACCCTCTTCCTCAGACAGCATACTACCTCACCTCAACTGACCGCCGTGATGTCGACGATGAATCCCATGCCGGGCTCGACCCTCCATCCCAGCTTGGGTTGGACCGGACCTGCAGCGCGCAGGTATCTGGTGACGTTAATCGAGCGAGAGAAACCACCTTCGGTGCTGGTCGTCATGTCGAGAACTACCTCTGCGCTACCTCTCAGGTCCCGTAGAAGGGATGACTGCATCTCATTTTGGTCGAGCGTCAACATCAGGCTCCTACCAGCAGCACAGAACCTCCTGATGGCGGAGAGAATACCTGTTCCTTCCCCGGTCATTATCGAAGAAGCGCGATCGATTATGACGAAGTCAGCCGCCTGTAGGCCTGGAGAATCCAGTAAATCGATGATTCCAACCTGTTCCTCATTTTCCTCCGCAATGACTCCAAATCTAGACAGTAGCAGGAATTGGCCGCTCTTCAGTGGCTCCTCCATCCAGTATCCAATGCTAGCCACCTGCTCAAGCCAGCCGCGTGTTGTCAACTCGGTCGTCACCACGCAAACCTTGGTCCCGTGGTGTGCCACGCCGAAGGCAAAACGCTGTGTCATCAGGCTCTTTCCCTTACCTTCGTCGCCGCAGACCAAGCAGAGGGAGCGATGCGGAAGTGCCTGTCCCAAACTGCCCGCTAGGCTGTCGGTCTCGAGGTCGTATTCGAACCCGTCATTGTTCTCAGTCAATGCGAATCACCTCCGTGATTGTGGTGGAACCTCGGGCTCCATCGTAGAAATCGGATTGGACGAAGATTGTAAGCATGACCTCGTCGCCGCTGTTCAGAGTCAGGGTAGCTGCCGAGACCTCGAATGTCGCGAGCGAACCGGAGCCCCAGATACTCCCGATCCCATCAGTCGACGAGGAGGTGGTCGTCATCGAAGTGGTGCCGATCATCAATTCAGCTGAGGAAATATCGAGAACCACCTCTCCAGTGTTCTGGACCTTCACCGTCATGTTTGTTGTCGCCGGATACCAATGCATAATCATGGGATCACCAACCAAGGCTATCCGGGTCCTGGCATCCACCTTCGCTCCGGCGTGAGATTCGTGAATAGAGTCGCTGTATACATCGAAACTGCTCAGGAGCACTCCCGAGACGATACCTGCCACCAGCAGACCTGCCACCATCAAAATCATCTCTGATGCTCCTCCATCTGCCATCCTCATTCACCCCCCTGTGTAATAGTCTGATTTGCTTTCGATTCGCTCTCTCCAATCAAGTGACCGTCATAACTGATGTGTATCCCCAAGAACTCACAGAGATCCTTGAAGGTGCGGATGCGGTTGCGGCATTGATGTGGATGGTCTCACCGGGGAAAATCCATTCACTGCCACTGATGAAGCCCGATAGTTTCCGAACCCGTTCACCATCCAAGGCTAAGTAGGCGTGACTGAGTTCCACGGCCTCATCACCCGAGTTGGTGATGTTGATGTGAAGCGCGGTTCCATTGTGGCTGGCATTGACGACATCAATCTCAGCACTGGGAAGGGTGAGGGATGCAATGTCGGCCGCCGAACGCGAGGATTCCAACATCGATACCGTGCCAGCAGCGAGCAGCGCCAGCAAGGTCGTTCCGACGACGAGCGCGCTCACGCCGACGGAGCCACCCACATCTCAGGCCCCCTGCGAAGCGGCTCCATTCGCCGCTCGCCAGGCAGATACCATCGCGACGAAGGTGAGTAAAGCGCGGTCTGGTAGCACCGGCCCCACCGGAGATGGATCGCCAGAAGCGGCGAGAGCGGCAATGGCGCGCAGCATACCTGCCTCGTTCGCGTTCAGGAGGTTGGCGGTGGCCGCGTTGTCGATGAAGGCTACCGCGTCTGCTCCATTGAGATTGTCGAGCAGCACTGCTACGAGGCTGGCGGCGTCGACTGAACCATCGTCGGCCCCCACCGCCACTCCCTCATGCTTGAGGAATGGATTGACCTTGACCGCCTGTGCTTCGTAAAGGTCCATCAGACCTGCACCCCCTTTGGAGCCGCCTACGAATCCATCGGAGTCCGAGCCCTCAGAAGATTCGGGGTCGACGGTAATCACCTCTCCATCCTCTCCGACTTGGTGCAACTGGTTGCCGCCACCACTCGAGGAAGCCATCACTAGGGAGGCCTCCATCATTCCTAGGGCGGCTTCCAATCTATCGAACTTCTCGGTTATCATCCGTTCGACATCGGGAGTCAAGCCCCCACCATCTCCTGAACCGCCGCCCCCGGCTGCGGTCGGTCTACCGGCCCCCCCCATGCCGCTGCCGGCGAAGCGGGCCCTCGCGCCTTCTGGCGAAAGAATCCAAGCTTCAAGGTCGGTAGGCCGAACTTCCTCCGGGATATCGACCTGATCCACACGTGTCTTTGCGAAGCCGTCCAGACGATCCATCATCGCCTCGGCTTGCGCCTCGTCGACGCTCTGCGGCTCCTTGTCGAACAGTCCCATGTCTTCAAGCCTCCAAGTAGGATTGCAAACCACCCACTCGGGGCCGCCGAAGCGACCCCGAGCGAATGGCTCTGCGCCCCTCCCCTCGAATCAGACGAGTGGATCGCCTTCAGTGATGCTGTTCACTTCTAGTTGGGCGTAGGTCTCGCCACCACCGTTGACGATGATGTGCAGCTCCAAGTGTTGGTTGACTGCAGCGGCGCAGTTGCCGGCTGATGTGTCGATGAAGAACTGGATGCTGTCGCCTGCGTTCAGCGTGGTGCTCACGAGAGCAGTACCGCCAATCTGAGTGACAGTCGAAGCGCTGACGAGACTGGAATCCACACCAGCGGTTGCGCCACCGTCACAGACGATGACCCATCGAATCTGGTTCGTTAAGATTGAATCAGACCCGGATGAGACCTGAGCGAATACGAGGATATTGTCGACGTTACCACCTGTGTTGCCATTGACGAACGCGGATATAATCTCGAGCTTACCCGAAATCGATTCTCGGGTGTCGTCACCGGTCGCTTCGGCTCTCTGCTGCAGCTCTTCCGCGGTCTTGATGATAATCGTGGAGGCTACTGCTGCAACGAGAATCAACGCGATGAACACAATCATCGCGCCGATGCCGATTGCGGCAAGGCTGTCTTCGTTCTCTTCGTAGGGCTTCGTTCGGTCTCTCATGGGGATCTCACCGTAAGCCCCCCACCTCTATCACTGGTTTATGAGGGTGTCCCCGTACGCGCGCGAGTGCATCGATTGGAAACTTCGATTTCGAATCGAAAACGGCAATTTGGTGATTCTTCCCCTGAGTCATCGTCCGCCGTAGGCGGACGAGAGAATTCCCTTGACCATAGCCTGCGCCCAAGATCGAAATCCACCTCTGGCGATTATGAATCTCCGAGGTAGGGAAGAGGGTCACGAACGGTATCCGACCATGCCGATGGGTTCGACGCCTACCGGAGCATGGAGCACTTCGCCGGGACCCAACTCTCCGAAGATGGGGAGCCTAGGCTTCTGAAACCCGGGAGGGACCCAAGGATCGACTAAGCAGCCGCTCACGGTCTGCATGGTCCGGTTCTCTACCCGCACCATCAATTGGATATCGCCACGGTCAACGAGGTAGCCGCTCGTAATCGAAAGTCTGCGATTCAGTTGGTTGGACGCCTCCCCCAGTGGATCAATCTCGATTCCGAGGTCGACATAACCACCTGGAGGAAGCATCGGAACTCGCGTCATCTTCGGTCGAGAAACCCATCCATCAGGAGTGGGCGTGACGAGCCTCAACTGCTGGATGGGGCGATCGTCGAGGTTCTCCATGCTGAGCATCAGCATACCAGTCGGCGAACCGGTCGGCCAACGCGCGTCAATCGCCATCCAGAAGCGGTGGATAAGGAACGGATTGACTCGCATTCCCTCACCGGAAAGTTGGTCGATGGCATTCTCAAACCTTTCAGCAGCAGCATCCCAATCTCCACCCGCTAGATCCTGCAAACCACCGTCAATCATGGCTCTAGCGACGACTGAATCGGGGTCATCACCACCACCGTCCATGAAGAAGTGATTCTCCAAAGCTCTCAAGCTCCGGTGCAGCCGGAGAACCTGACTCTCGAGGAACTCTGCGTCCTGACTTGCCTGACGCAACTCCTTCGCCGCTCGACCTGGGCGGTTCCTCCATAGAGAATATCTCACCCGAAGGATTGAATTGTCGAGGTGTTCGAGGAACTGGCTCGTTGCGTCGTTGTCGCTGAAGAAGCGCTCCATCGCCTCGCGGCCAATCATGAATTCACCTCCTCGTCCATCGCTGGGAGGTCGCCGAACTCGTTGTAGTCGCCTTCCTCATAGTCATCGAACTCCTCCATTCCCTCATCGAGATCGATCTCGTCCATCGGAGGAATATCAGGAGGAGGTGGTGGGGCGTCATCGGCGAACAGACGGGTCCTCGGTGAGTCGCTGGCGTTGACGATCTCCTTGATTCTAAGGGTCCTCATCTCTAGTTCTCCCAGTGCGGTGTTCACTCGGCCATACGCTTTGTCCATCCTCGAAAGCATAAACGCGATTATCATCGGGGCGAGCAAAGCATAGGCGGCGATGGTTCCCAAATTAATCGGTGAAAACGAGATAGACATGTCGGGAGTGGCGATCATCAGGAAGAGGAATAGCAATGGCGGCATCGACAAGATCGCGCGGAGTTGTCGCCGTGTGTTCGCGAGTTCCTGCTCGTGACCTGAAATCTCTGGTCGGCCTCCGGTCGCCGCCTTGCGGCGGTCGTCGTGGATCGCCTGCAATTCACTGCTGCTGCGCCAGGCAATCCAGAGAGTGAACAGGATGGTCAGGCCCGCGCCAGCGTAGGCCAAAACTCCGGTGAGAGCCGGATCGGACTGCAAGTAAGGCGCGACCATCGGGTCTGTCGCGAGGTAGGTGATGGCTGCGAACATCGCAGCTGCGGTGTAAGCCGAAAGGTGCATCATACGTTCATCCTCCTTACCTCGGCGGCGTAGCATGACGGTCCCCGCAAGAAGCAGGATGGTGATTGGTGCCGCGGTCCAGATGCCACCAGGTGGCGCCCAAGACGTGACGACCAACTCAGATGAGTACACATCGTTCTCGACATCGTTCCCAGCCAATTGACCCGGTAGGAGGATGGAGACCTCGCAACCGACTGGCTCGGTCGGCGACCACCATCCTAAGGCGGGTGCGGTGACGTTCCAAGTCACCTCGGCCGACTCTCCAGGTGCGAGTCCGGGAATCATCTGGCTAGTCGCCGAGAGCACCTTCAGGTCGTCGTTGCTGCAAGATAGATGGGCCATCGCAGTGACCGGGAAGACTGCAGTTCCGTCGTTCAATATGGTCGCAACGAGGGTCCCGGGTTGGGATTCCAGCAGGGTGTCGTTAGACCAATCAACGGCAGCGACCATCGGATCCGTGTACTCGTCCACCCGGAGCTTGATTGTGAAGTGAGTCAAGGTCGACTCGGCGATATTGGTCAATATGAATGAGAGGTTCCATCCATCACCTGGTGGAACCTTGCCCAACGGTGGGAGTGTGACCTTGAGGTCGATTTTGTCCGATCCATAGGGTGAGATAGGCCCGAGAATCATGCTCTGAGAGACCGATTGCGACGACCCGTTTGAGAGCGCCATCTCAAGATCCCATACGCTCTCATTGCCATAATTCGCAGGATCGATGATTCGCTCCTGCTGGTTCGGCGTCAACTGGTAGTACTTCTGCCCGGTATCAGAAGTGTGTCCTTGCCCGGGGACATGCATCCAAGGAATCTGGAATATTTGGGTCCTCCCATTGGTGCTGCGGACTAGGATTTCGTCATCGGCTAGAATCCTGACGACCTCTATCTTGGTCTGCTCCTGACTCATTCCGCCGCCGATGCCGGAGGTCGGAGTGAAGGTCATGGTGAACCATCCGCTCTCCCCGTCGAAGTGGTCGTTTGCGTTGGCACCGAAAGTTGGTGAGATTGTCACTGATTGGCCCATCGGCAAGAACATCGGAGCGGTCGGGCAACTCGTGGTCGAGTAGGTGAATCGGGAGGAGTCCACTCCGCAGTCGATGTTGACCGTGACATCCTGATTGCCTTCATTCGCAATCACGTAATCGACAGTCTTCGACTCTCCTGGGAGGACGGCAATTCGATCCGGCTTCTCAATCGTTCTGAGGATGAAGAATGGCTGAATCTCGACCGTGAAGGTGCTGGTCCCGATGACATCCCCCGTAGCCGTCTCTATCGCCTTCAGCGTGATGTTGTGCACCTCTCCGGCGGCGAGGAAATTGGACGTGTCCAATGGTGGGATGTGCAGGTTGGCGATGACCAGTCCCGGTGGCGCCTTCGGCTCGATGAACAGGTTCTGTGGCGAGTATTCCGAGGTCCAGTTCTCATCGCTATCGATTTGGAATGATAGTGACTCCCTCTGGTTGCCGTCGTTGGCGACCGTGAACGGAATCGACAGCGGCGTCCCGGGAGTCCCTGCAAAGGTTGCGTTGTGGACGAAGATGAGATTATGTTCCGCTCCGACCGAGATGGTCACCGCGGATCGGCCGACCTCCGCTCCACCCTTCGAGAGGATGACTTGGAAGCCGTGTGCTTCGTCGGCTCTGGCATCGGCGGACACAACCACTTGGACCCGTACCGGCCCGACCGAACGAGGTCCGACGCTGAGCGAGTTGCCATCGAGTAGTGAAACCTGCAGGTCAGGGGTCGCGGAGGACAAGGCGAGATCGAAAGTCTGATTCGAATTGCCCGTGTTGTTCAGTCCGAGGACTAGGGAGCCGACCTGTCCCTTCTGCATTGATGTGGTGACCTCAGCTGGCTCAATGGCAGCACCGAAGACCTCGCCCACCTCGAAGTAGGCCGTTGTCCCATCGAGGACTCGGCCAGTGATAGCCGAACGCAGTACGACTCCGATTGGGTGTGCGGTCTCGGCGAGGGCATCTGGATGGGGTGTGACGACAATCGTTACGCTACGATTCTCGCTACCATCGTGGTTAGGCCAGTCCGCGGGCCGCGCTTCCAAATCCGTGACGTTCGGCTGGGAGATGCTGACGGTCCAGCCCTCCGGACCGGAAGCGCTGACGGTGAAGTTATGTGCGTCATTGCCGAGATTGCTGATGTTGACGCTCATGGATGAAGCGAGTCCTGGCTGACCAGTCCCATTGACATCGGCCGAGACCGAACCTTCGACAATCTCTGGCACCTTGATAGTGAAGTTGGCGAGGCCGGGCGGGGTATTGACTGCGACACCGATGCCGCTGAGATTTGTGATGGTCGCACGCACGGTGAACTCCAAGTCTCCTGCCACAGGATAGTCGTCGATTGGACCAAGAACCCCTGCGGTGGCCCTGACCTCCTCTTGAATCGAGAGCGACTCATGGTAAGGAGGAGATACTGTGCCATTCCAGCGCAATTGCTCGCTCGCACCAGCGCCGTTGGTGGAAGGGTGGATTAGAGGCGAGTCCACGGTCAGGTTGACTGTGGCGGTGGCTCCGCTCGGTAGCGCCGGCAGGTTGTGCTGGAGTTGAACAGTCACTCCGACGAACTTTGAGATTGAATGCGCGAGCAACTCCGACTCATCGAGACTGAACTCCTCGACATCGGGAGTCACGGCGGCAGCGATGGCCCCCCCGACCTCAAGCACCGTCGTGTCGGATGCGGCGCCACCACCTCCGACGGGCGTCGAAGTCGTCCTGAGAGATACCTGCAGACCCTGAGTGAGCATCGCGAGAGGATTCAATGGCATCGTCAGGGACGCGGGCCGGACAGTGACGGTGACCAATTCCTGAGCGCCGGCTTGGATAATGCCGGTTCGGTATGGTTGCTCGGTCTCGCCTTCGATTGAGATCAACCAGCCCTCCGGTGCTTGGATTATTCCCGATGTGAGGAGGTACTCGGAGGGGGCGGTTCCGGTGTTGGTGATGGTGTAACGTACCGTTCCGTTCTCACCGGGGAGCACGGTGTGCGCCGTGTTGTTGTCGTCGATGGTCCCGTTGTACGTGTCACGAGCCATGACGGTGACCGATTCTGTCAGGACATCGCCACCGCCGTTCGGAGTCGCCGTAACGATCGCGGTGGCAGCGGTACCGCGCGGAGTCGCTCCGGGAACGGTGACTGATATGTCGAACGAAGCGCTGCTCTGCGCTCCGACGCTGAGCGGAGTCAAGGCTGAGAGCCCGCTCGCTCCGGCGGCGTCGCTGAACCAAGCGTTGACCGGGTCGTTGATGAGAGCCAAATTGTAAGCGACCGAGCTTGTGGTAGGGTTGTTAATCATCCAAGTCAGGGTCGCTGCGGTGCCGGTCTCTAGACTGCGGTTAATTGGGGGAGCAAGTACTGGCACTGTGGAGAACATCGGCGTCGGATTGACACTGAGCGAATACGGATCGGGAGAAGTATCCTCGGCCGACGGCGCGAGGGCCGCCAGCGGCATGAGCAGCATCAGTATCGTGATGACGATCGTTATCCTCTTCATCCAGTCGCACTCTCCTTGGTTTGAATCCGGACGGTGCGCCCCTGCCGGATGTACTCCGCGACGAGCAGTTCGAGCATGTGTTCATGCTCTTCCTGACTGATGCCGAGCTTGCGGCGTTCGTCCCAGAGCAGCAGTTGCTCCGTCCTGGTGAGGAGGCCGTCCTTGAGGTAGATCTCAAGGGTCCTCCTGTAGGTGTCGCGATCGCTAATCGCGTAGACAATCCGGTTATTGTCGATCTGATCGACGCGGACCTGCAACTTATTGCCGAGGTTGTTCGCCTCGTCATATGTCAAGTGCCGGGTGTCGAGGTCGACTTGAATCTGGTTCGCGAGGTCTTGGAGGGCGTCAATCGTGGTCGCCTTGAGGATGCGGCGCTGGAATCGTCGCCCTCTTCTTGAGAGTCGGTCGCCCGCCACTGTCACACCCCGCACTGGATGGGAGTGCTAAGACTATGAATGCCTCGGCGGATACATCCATCCAAAGACCAGCGAATTTGCAATTCTGATTGCCCTCACCTCCTTTGAGTGTGACGATTTCAACTCCAAAGAACCTCGATTGAGGGCGATGTGAGGTCGAGTCATCGAAGCGGGTCGTCGCGCGCACGCTCGCGACCCCAAATCTGAGCTCTCGCGAACCCTATATCGGCCAAAATTCTGGATTTCGAACGTTCTTACGTCAGGTGCAAAGGAAAAGAGCCCCACCCCCCTTCGGCCTCACATGGAACCCCTGTCGACCGGTGTCATCTCCCTCCTCGGACTGTCGGTTCTGTATGGATTCGGCAAGACGCTTCTAGGTGGCAGCAGCCGCACTATGCTACCAGCCCCAGTCGGTGCAGACATCAAACCACCGAAGTCGAGTCGACCACGACGGTCGCGGCAACGACGACGCCCGACTATCGTGATCCCCGAAGTCCCCGAGCAGGTGCCGGAACCGGAGCCGATGTACGAACCCGAACCCGAGCCGATGTACGAACCCGAGCCGTTGCCCGAGACAGAACCGGAACCGGTGCCGGAGATGCCCCCGATTCCTGAGCCTCCAGCCCCGGAGCCTCCTGTCGAGACCCATGAGCCAATCGGCGAGGAGGTCCAAGCGGAGGTCGACGAGTTTGCAGAGCGGCTCGATCGTGAGGGTGCCGCAACCGGCGATGTCCAAGTCTCCCTGATGTGGGACAACCACAACGACCTCGATCTCTCGGTAATCTGCCCATCTGGGGAGCGGATTTCGTTCGACAACCGATTCTCGCAGTGCGGAGGTCGCCTCGACGTCGACATGAACGAAAGCGACACCAGTTCGGAGCCAATCGAGAATGTGTTTTGGCCTCGGGGCCAATCCCCAATCGGCCGATACAGGGTATTCGTCGAACACTTCGAGAAGCACGGCGGCGACGACGAAACCCATTTCAGAATCCTCGTTCGAACTACTGATGGCAATCGTGAGTTCCAAGGATCGATCTCAAACCGCGACCCGCCCCTTGAAGTCTGCCAGTTCGATGTAGCCCCCTCGGAGTGACGGTTGATGGCCTCTGGGCCGGGCGTTGCCGACGACGAGTCAGATGGAGGGACCAGTGCAGCCCCCCTTCAGGAGGTGGGTGCCGACGCGGAGCCCAACACTAGCGATGACGGATTCGTCCCGCTCGAGTTTATCGTCCGCGGCGATACGGAGATGGTCAAGCGGGCAGCTATCTTCGAATCGGAGATGGTGGCACGGCGAACTACCAGACACTTCTCAGATCGGCCGGTGCCACGTGAATTGATCGAAGCGGCAGTGCGTACGGCTGGTTCCGCTCCATCTGGTGCCCACCTGCAGCCGTGGACTTTCGTAGCCGTCGCAGACCAAGTCCTGAAGCGCCAAATGAGAGAGGCGGCCGAAATCGAGGAGGAGAGGTTCTACGCCGAGCGTCTGCCTGAGGAGTGGCGCGAGGTTCTGGAACCACTCGGCACGGATCACATCAAGAGCCACATCACTGATGCGCCGTGGGTCGTGGTGCTCTTCAGGCACACCAAGAGGAGGAGAGATTCCGGAGAGTTATCTCCGACGTACTATTCACAGGAATCCTGTGGAATCGCAGCGGGGTTGTTCATCGCAGCGGTGCACAACATGGGGCTCGCTACCCTGACCCATACGCCCTCACCAATGGGTTTCCTACGACGACTGCTAGGAAGGCCCGGCCACGAGACTCCGATGCTGTTGATGCCAGTTGGACATCCCGCTCCTGATGCCAAAGTGCCCGATCTGGTTCGGAAGAGATTAGATGAGATCATTGTTGTACTAGATTAGTTTGAATTTTTTTCAGCATGACTTGGATATGATTTAACATGACTTGCAATAACTATTTTCTCATTTGATATCATTCTATTCGATACGATATCCAGATGAATTGATACGGTACGCCCGCCCGCGAATGGTCGATGGTGAGGGTCGGAGTCAACATCCCGGATGCTGCTCTAGCTGAGTGGCTGAGAGCCTCGGTCGATGCCGGTCTGCCACTTGAGGACCTGCTGGCGATCTCTCTCGCAGATGGTGTGACTCAAAGGGCAAATGAAGCCGTGAGAGTAGCGCATGAAAGAGAAGGGGCAGCTCGCAGACGGCCCGGGCCGGATGAGATCGCAGCTGCGATGGGGGGGGCGAGATTCAGAACACCATCTCCGCCGCAATCCTCCAGCGAACTGAGCGTGAGGGATAGAATACTGGATATCGAAAAACCGCAACTCGATCGAGAAACCGCGAGGAAGGCGGTCGCAGGAGGGAGTCCGTCAGAAGTCCGTGAAGGAGCGATGCTCCCGCCCACCATGCTCAGGATGCTCCCTGCGAAGATAGGTATGCGCGCCCTCTGCACGGCACTGCGAAGAAGAGAGTGGGCTGAGGACGAGGTCGTGCGCTCCACAATCGAGATGGCGCTAGCATCGAAAAGAGTGGAGCTAGCATCCATCGACTCAACCCGAGGCCGGCTTAGAGATGGATTCTCGGCTTCCTTTGGATCCGATGTTCGCTCGCGTGCCCGCCTCGTCAACGCCATGGTCGGCCCGGCCGGCCGAGAAAGCGGGTGCCTCCAAGATCTCGGGTGGATTCGATGGTCGGCCGAGGGATGCGCACTCACCCCCAAGGGGCTATCCTTCGTTCAACGCAGAAACCCGATACTCGATGCAAGGCCAGACCACGCTCTGAGTGGTCCTGAGAGAGAGGCGATCCTTCAAGCGATTGCATCGAGACTTGAATCTGAATGGAATGTCATGCTTGCGACCCTGGATGCAACAGCAAATGGCCCCACCTCAAATCATGAGGTCGAATCGGCGATCGCTGCTGCATCGCCATTCAAGGACGAGCGAGCGAGCCTGTCGACGCTTCGCGCCTGCAGAGTTGCCACCGTAGGTAGGATGGTCGAACTAGGACTAATCATCCGTCGCTGGTCGGGTCGGACGGTATCGCTCACCGCTACCGATGAGGCGAGAGATAGGATGGCGTCTGCAGAGGGTAACCGATAGCGTAACTGACCACACAACAGGAGAGTCAATTGCTGCCGGCACTCTTGAGAGGGGCGAGTGCGACGCGGCCTCATGGCGAGGTTGCAGGTCGGAGATAGAGCACCAAACTTCTCGGCGCTGATTCAGGATGGTAGCACTGTCTCCCTCGAACAAATACTGGAGACGGCAGAGAGCGGCCTTCTACTCTATTTCTATCCGAAGGATTCCACACCTGGTTGCACCACCCAAGCGGGCGACTTCCGGGACCATTGGCAGGACCTACAGCAGAACGGTTGGAAGGTCATCGGAGTATCAAGGGACGGTGAAGAAAGTCATCGCCAATTTATCGAGGCGAACGCCCTGCCATTCGACCTCATCGTCGACGCTGATGCGGAATTGATGGAGGCGTTCCGAGCCTGGGGTGAGAAGACCAACTACGGACGCAAGTACATGGGAGTGATACGATCCACCTTCGCAATCGATTCATCCGGTACCATCGTTTGGGCCGGTTATGGCGTTCGCGCCAAGGGGCATGTCGAGAGGGTCCTTCGCGACCTAGGTATAGGGTGATCTGATGGTTGGCCAAGATGTATCGCCCGGCGTCTTGGATGAGTCATGCATCGACGCATCCGATTCCCCGGTTGACTCTGTATCGCGCGCACGCGCGCTCGCGCGCGGGAGAGAGGAACTTCGGAACACCTTGGCCGGCGATAGGTTGGATCTAGGAGATGGAGCCATTGCATGGGCACCCTGTCACATCGGAGACGGAGGCGATATCGGTGCTGATGTCAGCATCGGCTGCCTTGCCCACATCGGCCGGAATGTCAGGATAGGAGACGGTACGAGGATTCAGGGCGGTGCCTATGTGGCAGACGGTTGCATCATCGGCGAGGGTGCGTTCATTGGCCCAAACGCAACCTTGCTGAACGACCGGCATCCGCCCAGTGGCGATTCTGAGGCTTGGCGACCGGTGATTATCGGCTCGCGAGCCGTCATAGGTGGTGGAGCGACCGTCGTCGCAGGCATTTCCATCGGCATCGGATCGGTGCTCGCTGCTGGAGGCGTCGCCACTGAAGAGGTGCCCGACGGAGAGGTTTGGGGTGGAGTACCGGCTCGGCGGCTGATGGATCGAGACGATTACGAAAGGAACGCCGGCAGGGAGGCTGATAATCCGGCGATACCCGTTCCCAGGAGGAGTGATGGGCATGGAAATCGATGAGCAGAAGAAGGTCGTGACCGATTTCCTCGAGAGATGCATCGGCTATGCGGATGGTTCCATTGAGAGGAAGAAACAGAGAGACGAAGATTCGGCTGAGATTGATCGTTGGTTGGCATATCGAGAGTTCACTGCAATCGCCGTGGCGGAAATCGAGCGAGGAGAGTTGGACCATTGGTTCCTTTCAAGCAGTGGAGACGAAGGTGCGTCTCCAGAAACCGGAGATATGGGCGAGCAGATGATTCGAAAGATTGAGGCGACAATTCTCTCGGAGATCGATCACGATGCCAGGGCATCCCTGCTCGCCGCAGCGATTACCCCGAAACCGATTCTGATTGCGTCGACCAGATCGACGGAAGGAATCGAGAATGCGGCGGCGGTATCTTCCGTCTCTGTCGTTTCCAACACCCCACCACTGCTGTCCGTGAGCCTTTCGAGATATCGTGACGGTAGACGTAGGGACACATTGGTCAACCTCGATGGGAATCCGAGCATCACCCTCTTGTCGCTTGTTGCAGAACACGATGCCTGCCGTATGGTCGAAGTCGCTGCGAGAGATCTATCCTCTGATCAGAGCGAGTGGGAGTCGATGCCCATGCCCATCCAGGAACGTGATGGCATCCCCTCTCCCGATCTGGCTCTCGCAGTGATCGAGTGCACCTGCCTAGAGATGCGCGAACTGCCCGAAGGAGCTGTGGCTGAACTGGCGATACTCCGGGTCGATAGAATCACGATGCCGAGCGGCGGCTACGCCCCGCTCGCCCAGCATGGACTCAATCTAGTCGGTCCAGCGTGGACGGAGCGGGGTTGGACTCATCGACTGAGGTGATGATCAGCCACGCTCCGGCATCAGATCCACTCCGACTCCCAATTCGTGTCGAGTGGTGTCGACCCTGATCCGGCTTCCGGGCAACATCAACAGAGTCTCCTCAGAATCCAAACTAAACGCTGGCGCATCCAACTCATCGGCGAGGGCCTGCAATCTCCTTCTGCAGGCGGTACGCTGCGCCTCCATGTGCGCGAGCGGAGACAGATCGACGAGAACCACATCGCCAGCCACTAGTCGGTGCGCCATACGCTCCATCGGTAGCCGGTGCATGTCATCCGGCTCGACATATCTGAAGGAGCGAGGCGAAGAGTTGCCGGAACCTTCTCTTCTGCGAGACCATACTGGCTCTCCGAGGTCGTGGAAGGGCGTTCTATCGAGAGATTCCGGCTGAACAGGAGGGGGCATAGGGGATTCTTCAATGGCGCCACTCGGGTCGGGAAGTCCGAGCAGGCGGAACAGGTTCCTCATGACCTAACCTCACAGATCGAAATCGAGTGCGGCGAATGGATCCTCATCCGAGCCAGTCGAAGAGGTGTCGAAGGAGGGTGCGGTAGTGAGCGACTCTTCAGGTGCCGCTGAGCTTGCCGTTTCCACCGGTTGCAGAATGTTGGCGGCGGTTGTGGGATTGACCGTAGGATGTGGATCGATGGGGGCGGCGAAGGCACCAACATCGAATACCGCTGCGGCCTCTTCGTCGCTCAGAGTGGGGGCTGGCGACAGCATGGGCTCTGCCGAGGTCACCAAAGTGGCATCGGCGCGGCTCTTACCTACGGGTTCCATGACCGAGGCCACCGCACCTGCCGCGGCCTGAGGATTGTCCGCGAGCCACTGCTCCCCATACCATGCCCACTGGTCCATTGTCCAACCTTCTGGCAAACCACTCGCCGGAAGAGGCGGGCCGCTGGTGGAGGTTGTCTGTGTTTGGAACGCGTGGCTGGGAGGCGCAGCGGTTGGCGATCCACTGGAAGCGAATCCACCTGGCAGGGCGTCTGGCCAAGCGTCATCCGCATCCTCACCTCTCAGCATCCCCACGCCCAACGCGGTCAGGAGTGCCAAGAGGACGACGGCGAGAGCGATGACAATCGTAGGGTCATCACCACCTGCTGCATCCATGAATCCGAGGAATCCCGACTGCTTCGGGATGACGATAATCTGCAAATCGGTGGTGGATTCAGCTGATTCGTCTTTCACCGTCAGCCGAACCAAGTAGGTGCCTGGATTCTCGAAGGTGTGGTTGACCGAGAAGCCCTCCGCCTCGATATCGTTTGCGGTGAATCCGTCGTCATCTGAGTCAGTGTGGCCGTCGAAGTCCCAGCGGTAGGTCAAGACCTCCATGTCGGCAGATGAATCGGTGGTCCCCTCGGCTGAGAAGCGCAACGGGACCCCTACCTCGACCTCCAAGGAAGTGGCATTCGCCTCAGCCTTCGGTCGAACATTCCGGACGGTCAGATTGAGAGGTTCTGATACCCGCTCCCCATCGTCGTCAGTGACATGGAAGTGAATCTGCGTCGGAGCGGTTTCTGCCCGGGGCCACGAATGCGACAGCAGCGCGCCCTTGATGTCACAATCGTCGTCCGCGGCTCCCGTTTCGTCTGCGTTTACCACTGGGTCGAGATCCCAGCAAGGTATGAGAGTGGAGAGGTCGCTCTCGGTGTCATTGAACACCCCGGTCACCTCCAGAACCTTATCTTCGCCTATCGGGAGCAACTCATCGAAGGGCTCGATCCAAGGCGCGACATTGGCGACCTCAAACCATCCATCGACGACTCCTGAGGAAGCCTCATCGTCGTCGTAGACATCGAGCGCGACTCTGTGCTGGCCGCTCTCGGCATAGGAGATGGTCAGTTGCGTCTGCTCGCCCTCCAACCATCTTGCATCGCTCGGGTCCACCTCGAGATCAGGCTGCCACAGGTGCCGCAGACCTTCAAGATCGTTTGCCGAGTCCTCGGCACTCCCCACCAAGAGGATTGGCTGGTCTTCAAGAACATGCCATACCATCTGTGAATCGCGTTCCAGTAGGGTGTCGTTGACGTAGGCGCGGATGGAGGCGTTCCATGGCGCGATATTGGTTACGACGACTCCTCCTACGGCATCAACTTGGAAGCCGTCGTCATCGGTGATTGTCAATCCGATCTCAAACCAGCCCTCGACCTGTGGGGCCACCGTGCATCTCAGGGTTACTCGACCCTCTGCGCAATCGGCTGCCCAAAGAATCGAGATGGGGGCCTCTGGAGTGATCGTGTCGGGGTCGTCATGATCGGTCGCATCGAAGGTCACCGACTGCATGACGGGGACCTCGGATGAATCGCTGGTCACATTCACCACTGGCGGCCGATTCTCCACAGTGACCGTCATGTTGGTCGAATCTACGTCGTTCTCGTCGTCGGTGACAGCCACATGGATGGTGTAGATGCCATCATCAACCCACGACCATCCGATGGTGCAGTCCTCGGACTCCACAGTCGTGTTGCCACCCCACTCATCGTCGATTGTGTAGAGGCAATACACGTCACCACCATCTGGATCGACCGATGCGGTCGCATCGAGGGTGACATTGGTCAGAGTGAGGAACGGCTGCATCGCGGACAAAGCAGCACTAGGCAATCTGCCGATGTATAGGGAGAACGATCCCGCGTCGTTTGAACGATTACCATCCCTGATCTCTACGTGGTCCGGATCCACGGTAAAGTCGATTGACACGTCACCATAAGGTTGAGAGGACGGCACCGTCCAATCCACTACTACAGAGACTTCTTCAAAGGTCGCGAGGGGAGGAACCGTAGCACGCGAGGTCGAGCCATCAGGTGCGGTGATTTCCAACTCTGTCGCAACCGATTCGAAGATACCCCTGTTGACTACCGGTACGTTGAACGACAGAGCGTCCTCCGGCACCGCATCGTAACCTATGTCTGGACTGAGGACCAAGGTCTGGTCCCCCCGGGTCCTAGTGACGGTCACACCATTCTCTCGTGCAATCAGATCAACCTCGAGCAGATTCTCGTCCAACGTCAGGGTCGATACGCCCACCTCCTTAGTGCCACCAATCCATCCGATGACGCCATGACTGGCATAGTCATCCATCCCGGCCGAGGGGTCGGTCGCATTTCCGGTGTCAAACACTACATGGGCGCTGCCGTTCGCAGCCGTGGTGACCGATTGGAATTCCGAATCTGCCTCGTATCGGAACTCGATCGTCTGTCCTGCCATTGGCCAACCAGCCGCGTTCGAGACATTTATCCAAGCCCCTAGGTCGATATTTAGCGGCCATGCAGTTGATTCCAAAGCAACGGAGATGGTCCGCTGCCTAGTCACAGGCTGGTATCCAGTTAACCGGAAATCGATGATTAGGCCGAGGCTCTGCGTAATCTGCTGCCACGCATCGTTCCCGACCGCGGGGCAGTACCAGTGGAACCCCGTCACATTACCATCAGAGTCGTAATTGGTGATATTGTACGAAGTTCCACAACCCGAGTATGAGACGCCGGGATTGCCGGCGGCGACCACCGACCAATCGCCCCCACCCTGATCTTCACTGTCCTCTGGTATGGTAAAGTAATCACTACTGCCGCTCCAAGTCGTGGTCACCGTGTAGGAAGTGCTCCAACTCTCTCCTACACTTATCGGGAAATCATGCGATTCCTGAGGGGGGTCGTAAGTTGTCTGTATGGTGAGTTCGGCTACATCGATGTTAATCCAACCGCCGAAGGTCGAGAAATCAACGTCCAGACTCATCGAAAGCCTGATGTTGGCGAGGTCACTCACCCGAATGAGGTCATTAGACTCGTAGTCTATCGAAAGATCACCGGAATAGCCGTCAAGATTGACGTTATTCGCCCCGAAAGTGCCGGTGCTTCTGACCTCGTAGACGAGGGTGCTGCGATTCTCTATCGTCATCGTGACGATATCCTCTACCTGCCGGTTCAGCGTCCCGGAGAGCATTCCCACCTGCGCATTCACACCACCCGATGCAATCAACTGGGCGACATCGAACTCGCCATCGTAAGTCCATCGGTCACCGATTCGCCACGATGGGACATCAACGATGGAGCCGCTCTTCGGCGCGCTGACAGACAGGGTCGAATCCGCCCTCAGTGATTCCCTCTCTGGCTCGCTCGTACCGAGTTGCGGAAGCATCGCGGCGAGCGATGAAGAGAGGAGTAGAAGCACGACCATTGTGGCGGGGGAGGCAGAGCGGCCACCGGACATTGACCCGAATCAATCGAGGCGCCGTTCATCAACCATTCCACTAGACGACGCGCCCTATGGGCGCGCTCGAGGAATAATCAATCGACGAGTTTGATGGCTGCCGGGTTTCAAAAGTAGTGGATCATCGCGAGGCGTCCGGCACTGATTCCCCAAGCGAGCCATACGATTCCTTTCGCAAGTTTGTCTGCACCAACCTCGGAGAGAGGTTCCTTGAGGAAGGCGCTGGAGAGTCTTCGAACGAAATGCCGGTTAGGCTCGGCATTGTCCCTCGTCAATCCCAGCAACTTCAACTCAAGGTCAGTCAGGATGCAGATATCGTCGTTCAAACGCCAATGCAGCAGCATCAGAGGGACGAACGCGAGATGAAACCAAAGCACTGGCTCAGGCCCAAGGAAGGCGATGCAGCAGAACAGCGTGATGCCAATGTGCGTCAGCATCGTGAGCCGAGCAAGGAAGATCCGGGGGATTGCGACTTTGGCTGGCTCGAGATAGAGAGACATCGAATCAAGTTCGGCAACTCCTATGTCCTCCGCTGGTGCGTCTTCCATGATTTTCCGGAGGTGGTCAACTCCATGAACACACGCCCCTGTTCGGGGCGGTCCGAAGATGGAAGACTATCGCAGCGGAGACCGTCACTCGTACCGAACTTGTTGAACGACTCATAGTAGATCGGCTAGTTCGTCCTTGATGAATTCGATCGCCTCAAGAATCTCATCCTTGTGACGAGCCCCGGTAATCACCATCTTACCGCTGCCGAATATCAAGCATACTACCTTGGGAAAGTCAAGCCGATAGATCAGTCCGGGGAACTGCTCCGGCTCGTATTCAACACGGTCAAACGGCAGATGGAAGGTGAGGTTGTTCAGGTTCAAGTGGCGCGGAAGCCCTGCCAGGGGCTGACCAGCGGGCAAGGGCTCAATCCTCGAATCCTCAGCCTCGATCTCCTCGCCAGTCGGAGCGCGCCATCCAGACGAATTCGCCTCGGCATGCTTCGGCTCGTTGATGACCTTCATGCGCTGGTCGAGGTCGCGGCTGACGCCGCCGTAGTCCTCCGGGTAGTGCAGAGCGTAGGTCGCGACCATATTCTGGACCTCGATCCTGACATCGGAGAGATCCCAAGTCTCGATGCCCGCGTCGCGCAGATCACCAATCATCCGCTCGATTCCGGTTTCGATGTTGGATTCGTTCTTGCCACCGGTGCAGACCGCACGGCCGGACCTGAACATCAGTATGGCGAGTTTCGGGTCGGTAACCCTGTAGACGACACCCGGGAACTGCTCCGGTTCATACTCGCAGTTGAGCTCAATAGCAATCTCTGGCAGGTCCAGTTCCTCGGCCACCCGAGTGCTCGCTACGACGTTCACCACAACCAATCTGTCTTCATCACTCATGGGGGCTGCCCGCTTATCAACTATATATAAAGGAGCGGATTAACTTACCACCTACAAGAACACCGTTCCCAAGCACCGATTCCGTGACCTCCTACGGATCAATTCGTCGAACTTTGGAGGGCTGGGGAGGATTCTATCCTAGACATCGAGCCGAGCGACTGGACTCCATCCTCAACCACTTTCTATCCGGACTCCGGGTGCTCCAATCCTAGAGGTAATGGTGCGGCCGCCGACCATTTCGATGGCCTCGCTGCATCGGCGGGGATCCGTCGTCAAGGCGATCATGCAGCCACCTCCACCAGCCCCCGTCAGTTTGGTTCCGAGAGAATGCGGTCTGGCCGCGTCGATGAGGCGGTCTAAATCGGGCGATGAGACACCGAGCGAAGAGAGGAGAACCTGACACATCTCCATCGCTGCTCCCACCCCCTCGGCATGTCCCTCGCGGAGAGCATCCACTCCCATACGAGCGACTTGGCCGATTCTCTCCATCTCAGATTGCTTGGATGGGTCGCGGCCCAAGAGGTCGGCGACCATAGAGACCATTTCAGCAGTCGAAGAGTGGATTCCAGTCCAGCCAATCACTAGGGAGGTGTCTTGGAGCGCGTCTGGGAGGGGGACGGAATGTACTGCCCAGAATCGCTCGCCATCCGGAGTCGTGAGCGCTCTGGTCTGCAGCAACGGTAGGTCGTCGTTCGGCACCGTGTCGACGAGGATACAGCCGCCGTGGGTCGCCGTTGCGGTGTCCGTTGGACTCGCTCGACCTCCCTGCGCGGCCGCCTCTGCCTCGTGGCCTGCAGTCGCGACCATCACCAAATCGGCTCGATCAAGTGAGTCGGAAGTGGGACCATCCCTCGTGCGAGTTGTCAGAGCGGCGGCGGCGGCGACGGAGAGAGCAGCAGATGATCCCAAGCCGGCGGCTGGGAACAGGCCGCTCTCGATGCGGATGTCGAGAGGCGCATCTTCTGAATGGCCAAACGACGTCAGCAGCGATCTCACATGGGGATGACGACGAGAATCGATCCGCGCTCCATCCACACGCAGACCGCCCTCCGCATCTAGCAATTCGATGCGGACGCGGGAATCGATGGCCACGGCCACCGCTGGGGACCCATAGAGCACTGCATGTTCACCGAAGAGGATGCACTTGCCCGGCGCCGACGCGACGGTCATCGGTGGATGTCCTCGCATCGACGCGGCATCAACCTGCCTCTGACCATCACTCCCAGCCACGGACAAGCCTTCGATAGGCTAGAACCCACCTCGGATGGTTGAGGGGCGCGAGGCTGCCCCCCACAATCCACACCCACACGGTTGTCCGCGTCACCTTCAAGGACGGATCACCGGTCGCTGGTTCCACAGGTGAACGCCATGAGCGATGAGACCGACTTCGACGTCATCGTCATCGGTTGTGGGATGGCGGGGATGGCGTGCGCAGCGCAACTCGTACAGGACGGAATGGAGGGCGATCGGATTCTAGTCGTCGACAGGGGCGAGCCGATCGGCGGCAAGAACATGTCAGGCGGAATCCTCTGGGGAAGGGAGCTGGACGACCTCGCCGAGGTGTTCGGTGACTGGGAGAACGACAATCCCGGCATCCAACGCTACATCAACCACAAGAAAATCGGATTCCTCTCCGCTGATGACGCCTTCGTGATGGAAGGGAGATTCGCCTCATGGGACGGTGTCGGGGGCACCAAGGAACCTTCGCAGCGCACTGGCTGGAGCGTCCTCCGCGCCAAGTCAGATTCGTGGTTCGCAGAGAAGTTGGAGGAGGCCGGCGTGTTCGTCATGCCCGGAATCAGGATTGATCAACTTCACATCGATGGCACCGAGCACACCGCATACGAGGCTCGCGACCTCACCACCCCTGCGGAAGGCAGTGGTACCGGTGGTGCACAGAAGTGGCGAATCGACGATGCGGATCCTGAGATAATCAACGCGGTGCGCAATGGCAGGATAGCCGGCATCGTCCAAGACGGTGAGGTGATGACCAGCAAGGTCGTGGTGATAGCCGAAGGAAGCAACTCCGTCCTGACCCGCGCCTACGCCTTCGATACCATGCTACATGCCCAAGACAAGCATGACATGCTGCTCGGTGTCAAAGAAGTCATTCGGCTCGGCGAGGACGTCGTCAACAGCCGTTTCGCCTGCTTCGCTGGTGACGACTCACGACCACCATCTGGCATGGCAATGGAGGCGGCACTCGCGATCTACGATGACATGGCCGCCAAGGCTTGGAAGAATTATCCGGATACGGCCGGCATGGTCCCGAGAGCGGGAGCATGGCTCTACACCAATCGCGACACACTGTCGATTGGCGTCGTCATCCAACTCGCCAGTCTGCCACAAGGCATCCATACCTACGACATGCTGGCCGCATTCAAGGCACACCCTGCCATCTCGCCGCTTCTGGAAGGCGGAGAGGTTGTGGAGTACGGCGGGCACCTATGTCCCGAGTACGGATTGCACCGAATGCCTCACCGATTGGTCCGTGACGGTGCAGTCGTTATCGGTGATGCGGCCGGCCTCGTTTACTCAAACGGCGCCGTAATCCAAGGACAGAACTACGCTATCCATTCCGGCAAGTTGGCCGCCAAGGCAATCACCGCTGCAATCGAATCAGGCGACACCAGCGCCGCTTCGCTAGACACCTACCGGCGCTCCCTAGACGATTCCTACGTGATGCGCGACCTGCGGCGCTTCAAGAAGACGGCGAAGTTCCTTTCGGACGACGCCAACTACACTTGGGTTCCGAAGTTCATGGGCACGATGATGAATCGCGTAGTCAGGGAGATTGGTGAGGAGAAAATCACCGTCGAGAAACAGGCTCGACGGCTCCGCAAGGAGATGCGTAAGGCGGACCCCAAGGTGAAGAAGGGGATGGGCCTTCGCAACCTCATCAGACTCGGGCTGCTGGGACGGAAGATGTGAGGTGAGCTAATGGGTTCGACGAGATTGGGGCTGTTCGAGTACGATGTCAAGAACGGACTCGGGCTGATTGCCTACGACATCGACGACCACGACCACGCACACATCACCGTCGAGACCTCGAAGTGCAATGACTGCAGCCACATGATGTGCGTTTGGGGATGCCCAGCGCAGTGCTACATATTCCGTGACCAAGGGCTCGACGAGATGAAGTTCCAGTACGAGGATTGCGTCGAGTGCGGCACCTGCTTCATTATGTGTGACCAGGGTGCTGTGAGTTGGAACCACCCTCGCGGCGGATTCGGAATCACCTACGCCTACGGTTGAAAGAGTCCAATCCGAATCGGGGCGCAATGGTTGTCTTCTCTCATTCGAACCATTTCATCGCGGCTTTCGTAAGGGGCATGCTGATGAGCCGGTTGGTCTCACACGACTCCATGCAGAAGGTGATGATGCCCCTCGCTGGTCTAGCATTCGGATTGATTCTCCTTCAGGGAGCCTCGGGGTGGGGGAATGTCTCCGGTCAGCAGATGGGCCATTCTCACACCGCACACCTGTTGACGGTCGTCGCGATAGGTGCGGCGGTCGTCTCAGTAAAGGGCGGATTCTCAGATGATTCCAAGGTGAAGCCGCACGCCTTCGCTCTCGCATCCTTCGCCGTGCTGCAGGAGGGAATCGGCAGCGGCCTAATGAAGAACGACTGGAGTTGGGGTTGGCTGCATGTCGTCGTCGCTCTGGCGATGGCGGGTCACGCATTCGCGCTGCTCATGCTAACTAGGATGGCGATGGCCGATGAGGCGGATGGAGGTGCCGAAGCACCTCCTGCTACCACTTGAACTGGGCAACCTCCTAGCAAGATTGGGGGCGATTCAGTACCACTTGGATCATAGATCATTGTCTCGAATCCAGTCCACAGTGTCTCTAACAGTCTTCTCGAACGGTATCGGCTCCCATCCTAGGGACTTCGCCTTAGAGGCATCGAGCATCGCGTCGCCACCTCTGCGAATCGATCTGACCACGGTCCAGGTGATTGAGGGGGTTCTGCCAAAGATGGAAAGCACACCCTCGAACAAAGTGTTGAGGTAGAGCAGGGACCATGGTGCTTGGAAGCGAGGAGGCTTCGCCTCCGGCACGATCTCCTTCACGCGCCGTCCAATCTCGATCATGCTTCCATGATCGCCACTGACGATGTGACGACCGCTCGCCACATCGTCCTCGAATACCAGCCGATGCACGGTGGCAACATCACGCACATCGACGATTGAGAATGCCGACTTAGGCGCCGCGGGATAGGCACCGTTGAGCAATCCCGCGGCGACCTCGGTTGAGGGAGTGTGACGAGCGAAGAAAGGCCCCCAAACCATGCTCGGATTGACTACCCGGAGGTCGAGGTCGCGCTCCTCGGCCACCTCCCAAGCGCGGCGTTCCGCCTCCGTCTTCGCATACGTATAGGGCAGCGAGAAGTCCTCGTTCCAATCCTCCTCGGTCTTCGAGCGACCGACGGGATGGCCGCCGATGGCTGCTACCGATGATGTGTAGACAATCCTCGCAACCCCAGCATCGGCGGCCGCTTGCAGAAGAGCGATGCCCCCTTCGGTGGACGGCTTGACTATCTCCTCATCGGGGTTCTTCGACCGCGTCTGGAACACGGCGGCAACCGCGAACAGGCCGTCCACCCCTGCTAATACCTCTGGCCAAGCATCAGCACTCATCAGATCCGCCGATGCGATCTCCAGACGCTCGCTCGCGTCCAGTTCGGCAGCAGCGGCTCGAAGATGTTTGACCTTGGCCGGATCGGCCGCATCGCGCACGGTCGCTCGCACCTCGTAGCCATTTGCGAGCAGGTCTCGCGTCACGGCCATCCCGACATGGCCATTCGCACCCGTGACCACAACCTTGGGAGCCATGCCGCACGCCTCAGCTCGAGGAGCCCGGCGCGGCTTTATGACGCTGTGCCGCGGCAGCCGCGACGGAGGGAGACGATGCCGCTGATGGTCCACGACACTAGACGGCGTGAGAAGGCGCTGTTCGAGACCATCGAGCCGGGGCGAGTTCGCATGTATGTATGCGGTATCACCCCTTATTCACCGAGTCATCTTGGTCACGCACGCTGCTATGTTGCGTTCGATCTAATTCATCGATGGTTGGAGGCACGCGGCTGGGATGTTACCTATGTCCAGAACTTCACGGATATAGACGACAAGATTATCTCGGCGGCAAACGAAGAGGGTAGCGACTTCCTCACGGTCGCGAATCGCAACATCGAAGACTACTACGAAGTGATGGACGCGCTAAATGTGCTGCGCGCTGACCACTATCCACGCGTCACCGAACACATCGAGGACATCATCACGATGATCGGGGCGCTGATCACCAAGGGTCACGCCTACAAAGCGCACGACGGAGTCTGGTTCGACGTCTCATCAGCCCCGGAGAAGTTCGGTTCCTTGACAGGTAACACCCTAGATGCGGTCAGGGCTGACGCATCGGGTCGCCTCGACGCCGATTCCGGAAAGCGTGACCATCACGACTTCGCACTCTGGAAGATGGCGAAGGAGGGAGAACCCGCATGGGATAGCCCGTGGGGTGAGGGAAGGCCCGGTTGGCACATCGAGTGCAGTGCGATGAATCTGCACCACTTCGGAGACCGATTCGACATCCATGGTGGAGGGTATGACCTACGATTCCCCCACCACGAGGCGGAGGTATTCCAGTCGGAGTGCTGTACTGGTGTCTCTCCCGTGGTCACCTTCTGGATGCACAACGGATTCGTCCGGGTGGATGGCGAGAAGATGAGCAAGAGCCTGCACAACTTCTGGACCGTTAGCGACGCACTTGAGCACTACAATCCGCTCGCCCTTCGACATGCGCTGCTCAACGCTCACTATCGCAATCCGATCGACGTCAGCGAGCAGTTGCTGGAGGAGGCAAGCGGGAACCAGAACAGAATCATGGACGCTTACGGAAAGGCGCTGATCGCCGCAGCGGAAGGTGAGGAACTGCCGGAACTGCCACCGCTGCCCGCTGGCGACCCCGCGTCACCTATCGAATTGGCGAAGCAGGTGGGAATCCTCGAAGGCTTAGCCGAGGAGGCGGCGCGCGCCTTGGATGACGACTTCAACAGTCGATTGGCTCTCGCGAAGGTGCTGAATGCCAGTCGCATCATTCCGCGCGTTCTCGTCTCAAACGATGTCGATGAGATGGACACCGCCGCGTTCGCGAAGTTCTCCGTCGAATGGCTGGAGGAAATTGCCGGCGCGGCCCTCGGCGTCCTACCAGCACCCGATATCGCCAAGGCATTCGTCGATCCGAGGCTTGATCCTGCGAGAATCGCGATTCGCGATGAGGTGGAAGGGCTACTGGCCCGTCGAGCAATCGCTCGCCATGCGAAGGACTGGGGGGCAGCGGATGAAATCCGAGATCGCCTGAACGAGATGGGGGTCACCGTGCAGGACACGCCGGATGGAGCGGTCTGGACCCTCGACTGACCAACGATTGAGGCG
>CAZPCY010000007.1:50930-91214 GCA_964585295.1 uncultured Candidatus Poseidoniales archaeon
CCGGATCGATCATCCTCAGCTCGCTCGGCCTCATTCCCATTGACAGCGGGGATAAGGGGCATCGTGACGATCGGGTCGTCGCATAGTTTGCCTGGAAACGCGATGACGCTGCCCGAACCTCGGGATGGGTTGAGTCTGCTTACCCCGCTCCCGCCATCCGCCGCAGATTCGCTAACCTCAGGATGGCTGGTGTTCCAAGTTGAACGGCTCTCGCATGGATCGGTCCAAGCCAGTTCCGAGTCCAAGCCACGTTCGACGAAGCAGCCGTCGGCCGGATCGATAAGGATGATGACCGCCCCACAAGCGCGTACTCTACCGTCTTCGTGGGTCTCGTTGGTGGAACAGATCTCGAGATGTATCCCAGCTTCGATCGAAGAGTCGTATGGGTGCGAATCCAGTCCGAGCGGACCGTAGGTGGGAAGCAGTGCCGGTATGGTCACCGGTGCATCGCTCCACCCTCCATTTCCCACATCGGATTCTCCGCCGTCGCTTTCTCCACCATTGCTTCCGGAGCCACCGTTAGTGCCACCTCCTCCCGTGCCACCACCGGTCGCATTGCCCGGTGCGAGCGAGCCGTTTCGGTGACCAGTTTCTGTGAGCGGTATATCGTAGTAAGTCGACCAAAGATCAATCGGCCCCTTGCTGTTGAATGGCGCGCTACGATTCAGCACATCGAAGTAGCGCTCGTCGCCTAAGGTGAAGATTGGATCGAGTCTGATGGCATCCAAGTCCGCGTAGGTACCACCCATCCATGCGTCGAACTCGGATCTGGACATTCCGCTAGCATAGGAGAAGTTCTCGTACATCGAATCACGATTGAATAGCATCGCTGCCTCCAACCGGGATTGAATCGTCGACCATGACTCGCCACCGTTGGGAACTCCAGGGAAAGTCACGTCGAGCGCCTTCCGGAAGCCAGCGCCTTGCACCATCTCGTAGTCGCCACCCTTCAGCGCTGACATCAGGTCCTCATCGCCGAACACAGCTAGACCACCAACGACGGTCAGGCGAACATCCGGATCAATCGCCTCAATCAGGTTTCGATACGGGTCGGTGTGGAAGGTATCGATCACGACCAGATCCGCCGCCAATCCGGGCTTGATGCGGCCTACGTCATCGGTCCACTTCATCGAGTCCACCGCGTTGATGGTCACCATCTCCACCAGTTCACGATCGGTGAATGTCCCGGCCAACTCGCGCTGGTTCCAGAGATCTGCGATCTTCAACTCATGCAGCGCACCCTTCGATCCTGATGGCGACCAGTCGGGGGCTAGACTAATCCTCACTCCCGCCGCCTTCGCTAGATCGACTCTAGCGGTGTCGCCGTACAGCAGCAGGTTCGAGGTAGGTGACCAGACGAGCGAGGCTCCCACCTGTGCCATCGCTCCGAACTCCTGTTCCCTGAGCGGCACGCCGTGGATTACAATCAACTCCCCCACAAGCAGACCGTTCTGCTCCAGAATTTCGAACTCGGCCCGGGAGGATGAGTCAGTCCCTTCGGAGAGGTGGAGAAACCAAGCATCTAGAGTTCCCGAAGCATTGCCCGACTTGATGTGGTTTCCTTGGTAGGTCGAGGTGAGTTCGGTGACCTTCGTGTGCATGTAATCTCGGCCAAAGTTGTGGTGTTCGATGTTGCGAGCGAGAATCGAGGCGTACATCGGCTCGTCATGAGTCGGATTCCCCTGAATGGAGGTTGTTCCACCTGCGATTTGCTTCATCTCGGAGTGCTTGAGTGCCTGCGATTCAAGGTTCCAGTAGTTGCTCTGCTGGATGAACGTCTTGCCCCATGTCACTTCGGGCTTGTAACCGGGGTTGTCCTTCCACTGGTATCGGTTCGTGTAGAATTGCCCCCCCTCCAAATCGTAGTCCCACAATGGCATGTGGTTGTAGTGCAGATGATCGTGCGTGTTCACTAAGCCGGGGTAGATGGTGCCATAAGTCGGCAGAACATCGACATCTGATACATCGACGATCTCGCCACCAACGATGACGGAAGTGGGCGAGGATTCGGAGGCGGCATCCCAGACCGCGGCAATCGTCCCATCAACGACCATGACTCCGCCTGATTCGATCACATCGCGGTCGCCCATAGTGACGATTCTTCCCGATAAGGCGTATGCACCTCGGTGGATGTGGTCCGTCGGCGGATAGCATCGTCCACCTTCGCCGGCGGTGGAAGGCGTTTCACCGGGACCCCAGCCGGGAGTTGGGCCCTCTATCTTGTCGACCCCGCCACTGGATTCGTTACGGACGTATGGGACATCGTACCACGAGTCCTGATCTGGGTAGGATTGCTCGTCGAGGACGCTTCCGTCAGCAGTCAGAAGGCGGACGGCGTCGCCACCCCAGTAGTCGAGGACCAGCCCGGTTCGAGCCCGGAAGAATGGCAGGCGCTCGTCAGGCTCCAGAATGGTTCCATCGCCAATCTCGCATGGTGCCGAGGTGGACTCCCCATCCGCGTCATCTAGCCATAGCCCCCCGATGTCGACAGACTCGGAGCCGGTGTTGTGCAACTCGATGTATTGGTCCGATTCGCTTCCGATGACGCCATCGCCGTTCCAATCGGTGCCGTTGTAGGCGGCGGTCGAGGCGGAGGCTAGGAACTCTGAGATGACGACGTCATAGATGCTGCGTCCGGCGGCATCCGATTGATTTTGGCCGCCGGAATCGGCAGCGAGACCCAGCGGTTGGGCAATTGCCAGCAAGAGCAATGCCAGCGCGAGAGGGGCGCAGGGGTTTCTCCGCACGGCTTCGCGGTGTGGCTGCCGCCTGAAAAGTGAGTGCCCCTCTCGATCATGGCGGCGCGCGGCCTATGGCCGCGGTTTCGTCACATCCATAGCGGGGCGTTCCACCGTCGCTGCCGATGGCCGCAGCGGCGATTCGGTCCGATTGGCGTCAGAAGGGGTCGGCACCCCGTTTGGGTGGCGTGATTCTCGTCACTCTCGCAATGCTGACCGCAGGATGTCTCGGAGGTGCGGAAGAGTTGGTCGAGGGCGTGCCTTGGGATGCCGGCTATGCGCTCGTCGACACCGTAGCCCACGACGACGAACGGCCGTTCTTAGTCGCTGACCCTGCCGTCCCGAACATCTCGATCGGCAACGCTTCATGGGCTGTATTCGGCAACGAAGAGGGTGGCAACTGCTGCGAACACTACCTCGCCGCCACCAAAGAGGGATGGATCCTGAACTTCGGCGGTGAGTACCCTACCTGGTCTATGGACCGAGGTCACACTTGGGAGGAGTGGCGGCCCACCATAATCACCCAATTTGGCTGTCGAACACCGAAGTACACTGTACCAGGGCAGGAAGGGCTCGGAGAAGGGAGCATCGTTCAGGCAACCAATGGAGACATCATCAGCATGGGTTGGTTCCCATACCCATCCAGCAGCGGGGGAGACCAATTCTACGCCTTCTTCTACGACGC
This sequence comes from uncultured Candidatus Poseidoniales archaeon, assembly GCA_964585295.1. GTDB lineage: Archaea > Thermoplasmatota > Poseidoniia > Poseidoniales > Thalassarchaeaceae > CAUZSY01. The sequence continues at coordinate 54,354 of CAZPCY010000007.1, forward strand.
GGAGGATGAAGAGTGGTCATGGTGCTACAACCGCACACCAGAGCCGTTCTACGACAGGTCATGGCAGGTCGAGGTCGTCGGTCCGATCGATGGCGGCATCTACGGAAGCGGTCCTTGGGGTTCGCTGGTCATCTCAAATTTCTGGCATCAGGTGCAGAACATCGGTGGCCAGATGTCAACCGATGGCCTGAACTACGAATACTTCGGATTCCCCGACCGCGATTCAAATCCGGACGAGTACGCGGTCGATTTGAATATCAGCAATCTCGGGGTCGAGTGGGACTTCACCAAGCCGCACAAGGAGATGCGTGCCTTCCCCGTTCCGACCGGTGGCCTCTACTTCCCGAACTACTTCACCGATGGCTCCGACGCCTACCTCGACACCTCGCTGGAGTGGTGGACCGGGACGACGCTGGAGGGTAACACGCTCCCAAGCCAGTACTGTGCGTTCGACTCCGCGGCGGCGTTGCATTGCGTCTCGGCCGCCGGAACCAACATCACGCACCGGGTGTCTTGGGATGGCGGGGAATCTTGGGGTAACCAATCGTACGACCTGTCGGGCGTCGCATCCGAGATTGAGGAATGGGAGTTCCACGCCAATGGTGTGCATGACCTGTTCGTCCTCAATGTCCGTTACCAATCGCTCCCCAATGAGACCAGCGAGACACCAGATATCGATGTCGCATGGCATGTCAGAGACTATTCTGAGAGCCTTGAGCCAGACCTGCTGACGTATCTCGGCCAAGGTGACCTAGATTCCACCTCGGGGGCCGGCGCCGATATCCGCTTCGACTTCGCCAGCATGGGCATCCTTCCCGATGGTGGGGCGTTCATCGCGTATCACGATTCGACCGATCAAGATCCATTGTTCGGGGTAGAACTCTATCTGCCGTCCAGCTACGAATGACGCCGCGATCTAGATTCGACTCTTCGGTGTGCGAGGCCTAAGGATGGGGGAGCAACGCTCATCAACGCCCGGTGGTAATGGCCGACGGAATGAAGACCGACTCCACCACCGCAGCGAGGCTCGCTGGGTTGAAGATCTCCGACCGCAAGGCGACCGGGATTACTCGAATGAAAATCGAGGTGCCGCCCGAGGAGAAGGGTGGGAAGCCGACTATCAGATGGAACTACGCGATGCCTGATGGGAGCGACATCTCTGACGAAGAGCGCGTCACAGCACTGAACGCGCTGGCCGTGCCGCCCGCTTGGACCGATGTCTGGTACTGCCCTGACGACCGCGGACACATCCAAGCGACCGGAAAGGATGGGAAAGGGCGCCTGCAATACCGATACCATCCGGATTGGATCCGCATCAAGTCGGATTTGAAGTACGCCGCCATCGACGAATTCGCGGAGATGGGACTACCACTGATTCGAGAGCGGGTCGAGGCCGATCTCGAACTTCCAGGTATGCCGAAGGACAAGGTCGTCGCCTTGGTGGTCCGCTTGATGGATTTGTTCCACATCAGGATTGGCAGTGATGAGTATGCGAAGGAAAACGATTCCTATGGACTGACGACGATGAAGGAGGGGCATGTCGTTTTCCTGAAGGGCGATCAAGCAGAGGGTGACATCGACGCGGTATTCGATTTCCCTGGGAAATCAGGCAAGCGTTGGAGACTATTGATTGAGGATGATCAACTGGCCACTCTGATCAAGGAATCCGGGGAAGTCGGAGGTCAGGATGAGGAAGAGGACCTGTTCCGATACAGGGACGAGGATGAAAACGACCACGACATCAAAGGTGACCACATCAATCGCTACCTTGAGGCTGCGATGGCGGGAGGTGACGACGATGAAGCTCCGGTCAGCTACACAGCCAAGGCGTTCAGGACCTGGGCCGCATCATGGAAGACGGGAGCGAGATTGGCGCTTGTCGCGGAGGCGAGCGATGAGGAGATAACAGCCCTTCCCGACCTGTTTGCATCGGCGGTGGACGCAGTCGAAGGCAAAGATGACGAGCCGATTATTGAGTGGCGAGGGGTGAAGTTGAAGCGAGCCGCAAACCTCGCCAAGTTGGCTGCGAAGGGGAAGTTGCCCGGTAGCACGGAGAAGGAGAGGCAGGCGACCCTGCTCGCGGTCATCGACACCGTGGCAGGAGACCTAGGCAACACCCGCGCGGTGTGCCGTTCCTCATACATCCGACCAATGTTCATGAACGACTGGACGGCGGGCATCTTCATGGAACGCTGGGGGGCGGCTCGTAATATGGAGCCATGGCCGGACCTGAGTGACGAAGAATGCGCCGCTTTCCGCTACATGCGGACCAATGAGTGATACCTAACCTACCTAGAGGTCTTCACAGAGAGAGGCCATAGCCTCTCTCTATCTAGCTGAAACGCTTCGTCGACTTCACTCGACCTTGCGGACATCGGTCGCGTTCGGCCCCTTCGGACCCTCGCCGATTTCAAACTCCACCAAGTCCCCATCTCGGATGGTACCTTGCACCTGCGATATGTGGACGAATAGATCGTCCCCCTCATCTCGCTCGATGAAACCGAATCCCTTAGTCTGATTGAACCACTTGACCGTGCCTTGGGCCATGGAGCGGGCGCGGGCGCGTCTCCTACTTGACTATGACCCGTGCTCGACTCTCCTAGATCGGGGTTGCACGAGGCTTGTTTGGATACCGATCTATCACTCAACGGTGAATTGCAGGCTCACGCCGCCGACCTCGAAGGAGAGTGCGTCATCGGGTGCATCGCCTACACCTAGAGCCGCACTCTCAGCCCGCGTCTCGGAGACAACATGCGCCCAGTCGTCTTCGAACAGTTCATGCGCGCCGTCACTAAGCCACACAGCGAGGCTAATCATCGCCTCAACATCCAGATCTAGATCCTTTCGGCGTTGTTGGACGCGGCGGATGAGGTCGCGTGCGAGACCCTTCGATAGTAGGTCCTCGGTAACCGCCATGTCGAGTACGAGGCTCACCCCATCGCCATGCTCTCCACTCAGGGTGGTGGCTGCGAAGCCGTCCATCTCCACTCTGCGTACCTCGACGTCCTCAATCGTGATTTCGTGGCCGGCCAGATAGGCGATACCGGCATCGATCTCCAGCAGCAGCGAATCCGGGTCGGCCTCTGATAGGAGGGCTAGGACCTGCGGCAAATCCTGACGGCACTTTCGGCCGAGCGCCTTCCTGTCCGGAGCGAGTTCGATGCGCTGGAATCGGTCGAGGTCGGGCTCCTGAGTGAGTTCCTCCACATTGAGTTCCTCGGCGAGCAGATTATGGAATTCGGCGACCTCGGAGGCTCCGACAATCCATCCTGACCGACATGGCAAGCGCTGCCTCCGGTCTGCTGCGACCCGGATTCGCCGTCCAGCCTCTGCCAATTCGCGAACCAATGCCATGCGCCGTTCCAAATCCTCGTCGCGACCCATCGGTCGCGGCCAATCCTCGAGATGCACTGAACCCCCTGTCAAGTTACGGTGGATGTGGTCCGACATGAACGGCGATACCGGAGCCATCAGCCTGCACACCGTGGTAAGCACCTCGTGCAAAGTGTGCTGGCAGGCCGTCTTGTCGTCATCGTCCGCCTCCTCCCATAGCCTCCTACGGCTTCGGCGGACATACCAGTTGGAGAGGTCGGCAACGACGAAGTCCTCCATTTCTCGGCACGCCTTGTGGAATTCCCAATCATCGAACATCGATGTGTATCTCTCCGCGACGGTGGAGAGACGCGACAGGATCCAGCGATCGAGAGGCGGTCTCGTCTCCTCTGGACAGGGATGGTCGCCGTCGTGCTCATCGGGGTCGAAGCCGTCGAGCGCCGCGTAGTCGGCGTGGAATCGATGTACATTCCAGAGCGTCAGGAACATCTTCGCGTAGGTCTCCCGAACCCCTGCTGGATCGAACTTCAACGGATTCCAAGGTGCCCCGGCCGTTACCATGTACCATCGAGTGGCATCTGCACCCTCTCGATCGAAATGATCCCAAGGGTCGACAACATTGCCTCTCGACTTCGACATCTTCTTCCCATCCTTGTCGAGGATGAGGCCAAGAGAGAGGCAGCGGCGATAGCAGATGGAATCGAAGACGGTGGTGCTGACCGCCAATAGGGTGTAGAACCAACCGCGGGTCTGGTCAACGCCTTCGCAGATGTAGTCGATCGGGAAGTTACCCTGCAATCGCTCACCCCCATCGAACGGGTGGTGCCATTGCGCAAATGAGGCGCATCCTGAATCGAACCAGCAATCCATCACGAACGGCTCGCGGGCCATCGGCTTGCCCTCCGACGAGAGAAGGGTGAAACCGTCGACAACCGGACGATGCAAATCAACATCGTCGGGGCAGTCAGGGTTTTCGATACCTGCGGCGACCGCCTCGGCGACAGCTTCCTGAAGTTCCGCGATCGATCCGATGCAGCGCATCTCGCCACTGGCGGCTCTCCAAACAGGGAGAGGAGTGCCCCAATATCGTTCTCTGCTTATCGCCCAGTCCTTCACATTGGCGAGCCAGTCTCCGAATCTCTTCTCCCCGACCCAATCAGGTGCCCATTCGACTTGGTCGTTGAACTCAATCAAACGCTCCTGCACCGCAGTCATGCGAACGAACCAAGAATCCATGGCGTAGTATAGCAAGGGGTGGTCGGTTCGCCAGCAGTGCGGATAATCATGCGAGTACAATTTCTCCCGGTAGAGAAGACCGGACTCGGTCAGGATGTCGATGATGTCATCATCGCACTCCTTGACGTAGCGGCCATCAAGGCGAGGGTGGGTGCCGGCGACGAATGCCCCATCCATACCCACTGTGTGCTGGGCGGGAAGACCTACCTCCATGCCGAGGAGGTAGTCATCCTCACCGTACATGACGGCAGTGTGGACGACACCGGTTCCGTCCGTCGTCGTCACCCATTCGGCAGCGAGAATCGTCCATGCCGTCTCTGATTCGCCGCGGTCCACAGCGCCTGGGAATAGCGGCTCATAAGCGCGGCCGACCATATCAACACCTAGGAACTCCTCCACAATCGTCGAATGATGGCGAATAACGGATTGATAGAGGTCCTTGGCGAGAATCACCTCGTCGCCGACCTCCGCACCGCCGCGTCCATCCCATCCCGCCCCTGCTGGCTGATCGATTCGGACCCTGACATAGGTGACATCGGGGCCTACGGCGAGGCCGACATTTCCGGGGAGAGTCCATGGTGTGGTCGTCCAAGCGAGAACTTTCACGTCTTCGTCTACGAGGCGGAAGCCAACGAAGACCGAAGGCTCCTCGACCTCCTTGTATCCGAGCGCGACCTCGTGTGAGGAGTATGAGGTGCCCGTCTGTGGACAATAGGGGAGCACCTTGTGACCTCGATAGAGAAGACCGGAGTCGAACATGCTCTTCAGCGCCCACCAGCAAGACTCGACGTAGGAATTGTGCAGAGTGACGTAGGGGTCGTCAAGATCGACCCAGAAGGCCATACGCTCGGTCATCTCCCGCCACGCCTGTTCGTAGGTCCAAACACTGGAACGGCACTCCTCGTTGAACTCGGCGATGCCGAACTCCTCGATTGCCTCGTTGCTCATCAGATCGAGTCGCTTCTGAACCTCAATCTCGACCGGTAGACCGTGTGTGTCCCATCCGCCCTTGCGTTCCACAAAGTGGCCCTGCATCGCCTTCCATCGGCATACCAGATCCTTGTAGGTACGAGCGACCACATGGTGAATACCGGGGCGGCCGTTCGCCGTAGGGGGTCCTTCTAGGAAGATGAATGGCTCACCACCTAGTCTAGACTCTACCTGCTGCTCGAAGGTTCTCTCGTCCCGCCAGGTGGTGATAATCGACTCCTCCATCGCAACAGGGTCGAGGTCGCCCTGAGGTGTCGGAGAGGTCATCGGCCGCGCGACCCGAAGGGTCGTCTTGAAGGGTGCGGCGGGTTCAAGGACGGCCTCAGTGCCGACTGGAGCGATGGCGACGACAGAAATGAGCATCGACGGCATGTCATGCATGTCCTGCGCCGGCCGCGTCAAGGAGGCCTTGGAAGCGGTCGACGGTGTAATCTCCGCCGAGGTCGAAGTCGGGAGCGCCTCAATCGAGCACGACAATCTCGAACGTATATCTCTGGAGAGGGCTATCAGCACCGCTGGATACACGGTTCCGGATGCGAAGTTCGATTGGCGCGACTCGGATGTCTGGAAGCGTAGTGCGCACAACACGAAGTGGTGTCTAATCGGCTGCTCAATCGGTGACTTCGGAACAATCGCGGCCTTCCAGTTCGTGTTCACGGAGTCGGGATGGAATCCACTCGCCATCATGGCGCTCGCGATGGTCAACGGCGTACTCACCTCAATCGCCTTGGAGACGGTAATCCTCGCCAAGCAGATGGCGCTGACAGCGGCGTTCCGAGTCGCGATAGGGATGTCGTTAATCTCGATGCTATCGATGGAGGCTGCGATGAATCTCGTCGACCTCGTCCTGACAGGTGGCGCGATGTTGACATGGTGGATTATCCCGATTATGCTGGTGGCGGGCTTCATCACGCCTTGGCCGTACAACTACTGGCGGCTGAAGAAGCACGGCCGTGCCTGCCACTGAAGACCGGAACACCTCTTATCGGACCAGTGATGCTCCTCTATTGGAGCATCTCACATCGCATTCTCAGGGGACGATGGGGGGTGCCATTCAACAATCACACTCGTGCAGGAGGAGGCGCGGCAAGGTTGAACCGTTCGTGATGGGGACGCTAGGGCGATGGGCGACGTTGTCGCGTTGCTGCAACTCGACCCGACGGTCGGTGATGTGGAGGGAAATGTCGCGCTCATCGAGGCTGCTGCGAGCGCGGCAGCCGATGCTGGAGCGACCATAGCCATCACCTCCGAACTGGTCGTTTCGGGATACCCCCCAAGGGACCTGCTCCTCGATCCAAACTTCATCACAGAATGCGCCGATGCGGCGTTCGCCATCGACTCACCGATACCGATAATCGTCGGCACGCCACTGCCTCCCGATGAAGAGCGGCAGCTTCCGGCCAACGGAGCCGTACGCGTCGTACCTGGGAGAGAGACAAAGGTAGCCACACGCAAGCAGTTGCTTCCGACCTACGACGTCTTCGATGAAGGGCGCTACTTCGAGGGTGATACGGCCCCGGGAATCCTCCGATTGACCGATCGACTTTCCCTCGGAGTGACCATCTGTGAGGACGCTTGGCAGCACGCAGGCTTGGTCCCGGCGGACTACTCGGCCGACCCGATAGAGCAACTGGCCGCATGGGGTCACGATGGGGAGAGATTGTCTCTGAGCATCAACCTCTCATCATCCCCATTCCATCTGCACAAGGAAGGAACCCGGGCTGAGGTGGTCCGAATCGCTTCACGGACTTTGGAACATCCATTCCTTCTATGTAATCAGGTCGGAGGGAACGATGACCTGCTCTTCGATGGTAGGTCAATTGCTGCTTGGCCGGATGGGCGACTGGTTCAGGCTCCCGCGTGGGTTGAGGGAGTCCTTTTGGTAAATCTCAATGACCCGGATTCCTCAGCCTTCCTTCCTCTCACCTCGCTGGGCAGGCGTGCTACCCCGCTCCCAGCCGAGCCTATCGCTTCAATCCCCAGCGGCGATACTCCCGCCGCTCCGCGCTCAGAGGCCGACCTCCTAGAGGCCGTGACACTCGGGTTGCGCGACTACTGTCGCAAGAGTGGGTTGGGTAAAATCGTGCTCGGGATGTCGGGCGGGATCGACTCGGCCGTCGCTGCCGCTGTCGCGGCTAGAGCGCTTGGACCGAATCGCGTGATTGGCATCTCGATGCCCTCCCGCCATTCCTCGGACCACTCAATCTCGGATGCACGAGCGACCGCCGACGCACTCGGAATCGGTTTCGAGACGATCCCGATACACGACCTTCACGAATCCGCGGATGCGGCGCTCTCGAAGGAACTTGAGAACGGGCATCCCGTCGCTGCCGAGAATCTGCAGGCACGGATTCGTGGAATGCTGGTGATGGGAGTCGCCAATGCCCAGGGTGCCATGGCGATAGCTACAGGCAACAAGAGCGAGTTGGCGATGGGTTACTGCACTCTGTACGGTGACATGTGCGGTGGATACGCACCTCTCGGCGACCTCTACAAGAGCGAGGTATACGCACTGGCGAGGGCCCTGAATGCCGAGGCCGAGGCCGAAGGAGCACCACAGCCAATCACCGATTCGACGATGGCAAAGCCACCATCCGCCGAACTCTCTCCCAATCAGACCGACCAAGATCTTCTGCCACCGTACGAGGTTCTAGATGCGATCTTGGTCGCTAGAATCGAACGAAGGTTGGATGTCGACGCAATCGAGGTGGCCACTGGCGCCACAGCCGACACCGTGGCTTGGGTGCTTGCAAGACTGGGAGCGAACGAACACAAGCGCTGGCAGATGCCACCAGCGCCCCGCGTTTCGGTCCGAGCCTTCGGGCAAGGATGGAGGCAGCCACTTGCGGCTCGAAAGTGACGACGGGCGAATAGACCATGCTGACCGCGGCGGTCCCCAACAGCTAGGACCCGCAGGTTGATGCGTCCTCGCAGGAGGCCGAGACCATGGATATCCCACGGGCGCTGCAGTCCATGCTCACTGGCGAGCAAGGGCCGACCCGCCAGAAGGCGGCCCGTCTCGTGATTGATTTGTCATCGGTCGCCGGTGCGGATTCCTTCGTCGAGTGTGACCACGCGCATGTGAGTGGGGTCAGCGTCCTGACAGGAGGGGCGGGGTTGCGCCGCTTCCTAGCGGATCTGACTGGCGACCCAGAGGGGAAGGTCGCAATTCCGACGACTCTCAACAGCGCCGGCTGTGATCGACGGAAGATGGAGGAGATGGAAATTGCACATCCTGATTTCCTTGAAAGACAGTTTGAAATCATCCAAGCGTACGATGCGCTGGGCATCGAAGCCACCCTCTCCTGTACGCCATATGACAGGGGAATCGAGACTCGGGATGGAATCGGATCTTGGTCGGAATCGAACGCCGTTTGCTTCTCGAACTCCTACACCTCTCTCATCACCAATCGCGAGTCCGGCCTCTCCGCACTAGCAACCGCGCTGACCGGATGGGCTCCCAGATGGGGATTACACCTGCCAGAGAACCGAGCCCCGAATCTCCTGATCGAAGTCGAGGCGGACATGGATGATGCGACCGATTGGAGCATTCTCGGCGATTGGATTGGGATGCATCTATCCCCAGAATGGGAGATGCCTTGGGGAGTGATGCCACGCTTCGTGGGGCTGCCAAGCGATGCAACTTTTGAGATGCGGAAGGCACTGACCGCAGCCGCAGCGAACCACGGCTGCGCCATGCTATGGGCGGACGGTCTCACCGACGACCCACCGCCGTACGAGTCAGTCGGAACCATCCGATTCACGGAGGCTGATCTACGCTCCCGTTATGCAGACCTCGCACCTACCGGCACCGTTGATCTCGTCGTGATTGGCTGCCCACAGGCGAGCGTCGGGGAGGTGCGCGCCACCGCTGCGGCCGTCCGGACGAGGATGGAACTCGGCCAGACCATCCCGGACCAACGACTCTGGGTCTTCACCTCTGGCCACAACCACGCGATCCTTGAAGCGGACGGCAGCGTCGATCTCCTAGAGCAGGCGGGTGCCGTAGTTCTGCAAGACACCTGTCCGGAGGTGACGCCATACAACCCATCTCGATACGGACATCTGCTCACGAACTCGATGAAGGCGGAGCACTACCTGACCAGCGGCCTCAATCGGATGCCAACCTCGGTCGCGAGGATTGAAGGATGCGTCGCTCACTCCTTCGATCCAAATCTCGCCGACGGACCGAGGCCTCGCCTAACAGTGCGAGCGCACAGCGCACAGAACACCAGCAAGAGCCACCGGGAGGGGGAATGCGATCTTCTAGGGCAGGGACTTCTGAGCCAGCAGGATTGGAAAGTCCACGGACGAGCGTTGGTCACCGATGTGCCGATCACCTACCTTGGATTCGTCAACCGCGAGACTGGGGTCATCGAGGAATCGGGACATCCATTGGATGGGACTTCGATATCTGACACGGTGCTGATTTATCCCAAGGGGTCCGGATCGACCGTCGCACCCTACGTCCTGATGGGGTTGATCTACGAAGGAAGGGGGCCACGGGCCATCGTCACCCGGGATATCTGCCCCCTCACGATACCAGCGGCTTCGCTGCTGGGTATTCCCTACGCCAGCGGATTCGATGCAGACCCCTGTATGGAGATCAACAGCGGCGACGAGGTGGAGATGAAGACCGAGGATGGTGCGGTCGTGTTGACCGTGATTCGACGGTCGGAACCCCCTTCGGACTCATGACTCACGCTTGGAGCATGGCTCATTGCCTCTCAATCACGAGAGGTCGCAGCGAAGTCGAACACAGCGGCGATCCAGTTGGGGCACGACGAGGACCCCACCTGGCACTGCAGCAGGGACGAGATGACACTGTTGACGCCGAGGGCGCTAGCTCCAGACTCATCAGTGTTGTACGACTCCTGGATGATTGCGTCCTGCGATGCGAACTTCATTTGGATGGTGCCGTTGAGATCCAAACGGAAGGACTCGGCCAAGCGCCATAGGTTTGGCTGGGTGATAGGGTCGGCTGTGATGTTGATCGTGCCCAATTCAGTGGAACCATTCATCGTGACATTGGCTTGAGCGGCGTTGGCTCCGAAGTACTCGGAGTAGTCTAGGTACTCGAGGATTCCAACATCGACTGTCAAGAATGGGGCGCCGTCGAGTTTGAAGATGTAGATGCCACCATCGTAGTAGCGAGTCTCTATCTTGGTCGTCGAGTCATAGGACCACTCGACATCCTCGGTGTCGGTGCCAAGGCTCATCGTGGTCATTGTGATGGTGACGTTCGTCTCGTTCAGACCGAGGGTGGACAGCGTTGACAGAATGTTCGGAGTGTGATTGAAGCCATGCACATAATTGCCGCTGCCATTCGCGAAAACGGTGTCCGGAGTGGCTATGAATCGGTATGCGAATAAGTCCCCGGGCAACCAATAGATCGAGTGCCCTTCATAATCCGTGGACACGTTCTTCACCACCCAGCCAACGGTGCGTGCTTCGACATCGAAGGTGCCATTCCCAATGGAAGCGATGAATGGATCAACGATCAAGTCGCAGTCGTCATCGATGCCGTTCCAAACATCTTCTGCACCTGGATGGACGTCCTGGTCATCGTCGTCGCAGTCGACCGCGACAGAATAGCCGTCCCCATCCAAATCGGGCGGGTCTTCTATGATGAAACAGGCGTCATCGGCATCGCCAAAGGAAGGTGATGCACCGATGATCTCGTACACCTCGGCGGAGAGGCAGTACCACCCCTGTTCGAGTCCCATAGCCATGTTAGGTCCTCGGACCATGAACAGCAACTCGATCTGATGCGTTCCGCTTGCGTCGCCGGTCCACGACGAGGTGCCATTGTCAACAATGAAGTCCGGGAATTCCTCTCCAACGGTGCCATTGTCGAGCGACCAATCAATCTCGTAGAGCACTCCTTCCGTGGAATTGTGAAGCGTAATAGTAGCGTTGATTTGGGTCACATCATCGACGAATGCAAAGTAGGTTGTCTCCTCAGTCCCTACAACTATGTCCAAGGGAGCAGGCATCGGGCAGTCGAAGATGGCCTGATTGATTAGAGTCGATGGCGCATGGCCGCTGTTGCTCGTGTTCTGCTCAAAGATTACCATCGGGAAGGCAATTCCAGAAAGGTTCCTGAGTTCCTCGGAGACGAACATGTCTAGGACCAGACCAGCCGAATTCTCGACTTTCCAACTGGTGATGTTGTTGAACGGTGGTGGCACCCAAGCCCCCCAAACATCAGCAACAGAGCCCGTGTCCTTTGAGCAAAGCTGCTGCATGGGATAGGGTGAGTCATCTGACATCGGCGGTGCAGGGAAGGTCAATTCGTATGGTACGGCGCCATCGGCAGCCTGGGAATCAGGCTTGATGTAGATGAATTGCACTGAATGGTTCTCCGTACCTGAGCCATTGCTGGCATTGATAAATACGCACAATTCGAATTCGGCATCAGCCTGCAATGCTCCCGCATCATCCGAGAGATCCGCCCAGACGACATAGCAGCCATCACTTAGGTTCAGAGGAGAGTGCAAGGGAGCCGCCATTCCCGTGTTGCTCATGCTGTCCGTCGTCAGATTGCCCTCCGCGGCGTACTGGGGTGTACCAGATCTGTTGACTACATGCCAGTTGATCAGATAGGTGACATTGGCGACAAGGTTGTCCAGTTCGTAGAGTGTCGTCATCGAATTCATGGTTGCGTCGAATGTGATATTGTAATTGTGAGCTTGGCCCGCATACCCGCCTGCGTCATCAGGCCATATGTGGAGACTCTCCTCTGGGCAACCATGTGAATCGACCGGCACACCGGCAGGAGTGCCCGGGCAGTCATCGTCGCCATCAAGGATGGAATCGCCATCGCTGTCGACCGGCGTGTTGTTGGTCTCATTGGTCGATACGCACAATTCGAATTCGGCATCAGCCTGCAATGCTCCCGCATCATCCGAGAGATCCGCCCAGACGACATAGCAGCCATCACTTAGGTTCAGAGGAGAGTGCAAGGGAGCCGCCATTCCCGTGTTGCTCATGCTGTCCGTCGTCAGATTGCCCTCCGCGGCGTACTGGGGTGTACCAGATCTGTTGACTACATGCCAGTTGATCAGATAGGTGACATTGGCGACAAGGTTGTCCAGTTCGTAGAGTGTCGTCATCGAATTCATGGTTGCGTCGAATGTGATATTGTAATTGTGAGCTTGGCCCGCATACCCGCCTGCGTCATCAGGCCATATGTGGAGACTCTCCTCTGGGCAACCATGTGAATCGACCGGCACACCGGCAGGAGTGCCCGGGCAGTCATCGTCGCCATCAAGGATGGAATCGCCATCGCTGTCGACCGGCGTGTTATTGGTCAAATTGGTCTGATTGACGGGGTCGGAATCAGAATCCTGATTAGGATTAGTTGGTTCAACTTCGACGCCCTCGATGCAGCCGGCTAGACTAGTCACAATCATCAATAGGGAACCGATCAGGGCCTTTCTGGTTCGAATCATCATATTCTATCCCACTAACGTGGGCGGAATCAACATTCCGTAGAACAACAATGAGGAGCCTTGATTGTTTTAATGGAGCGCCGATGACCAAGGTCCTAGGACTCAATCATCCGCTGTGTGATCGCGATATGCCCAGAGGTGCTGGACATAGCATTCGGTGCATGCACGGGTGAGCATGTGGTCGCCGTATGGAAGGGGGCGATGCCACACCTCAAGCGACTTTTCCTCGTCACAAACCGGACAGACGCCAATCTCGGCCATGTCGGTCGGCCTGTGACCTTCGCTGATGAACATGCGCCTTCGACCATTCAATCGATGCGGACGTTTGTTTGCGCAGCGAGTGGTCGGTACCTCGCTCACAAACTAGGAGGCGAAGAGGCAATCAACCGAGATGCCGACCGGCAGCCGAAGGTGGGGGTTGAGTGAGGGCAATCATCACCGGCGGTGCGGGCTTTATCGGTAGCCATCTCTGCGAATCGTTGGTGGCGCACGGCCATACGGTTTGCGCCGTTGACGATCTGTTCCGCGGCAAGCGCCGCAATCTCGAAGGATGCCTTCCCCTCGATGACTTCAACTTCATCTCCGGTGATGCGACGGACATCTCAATCCTAGAACGAGCGGAAGAGAAGCTGGGCGGAGTCGATGTCGTCTACCATCTGGCAGCAATAAACGGCACCCGATGGTTCCACGAGAGGCCCGACCTCGTCAGCAGGGTGAACATCGAGACATTACAGACGACTCTGAGGTTCGCATCGGTCAATGGATGCAGGATTGTCTTCACCTCAAGTCCGGAAGCCTTCGGGGAACAGTCCGAGATGCCCCTGAGGGAGGATTCGTCGTCGATCTTCACGGCAGCGCACCTGCACGGACGACACTCCTACGGCGCATCGAAGTACCTCGGCGAGGTACTCCTTCATCACGCCGTCCACGAAGATGCATTGGATGCACGAATAGTACGGCCATTCAACGGCTATGGGCCTCGGCTTCCGGGGGATGCTTACGGTCAGGTGGTCGCGATCTTCCTAGACGCATGCCGTCGAGAAGAGGACATCGTAATCCACGGAGATGGTACTCAAACCAGATCCTTCACCTACATCGATGACCTCATCGATGGCATCCGATTGGCCGGTGAATTGGACCAAGGAATCGATGGCTCTCGACTGTCGGGTCGATCCTTTAATCTCGGCTCGACCGAGGAGGTCTCGATTAGCGAACTAGCAGGCCTGTGCTCCGAGATCTCCGGAACCGGTGTCGGGGTCTCATTCGACGATGGTCATCCAGGTGATTCCGCTCGTAGAACCCCCGATCCGAAGCCTGCTGAGGAGGCATTGGGATGGACGGCGGACCTGCCTCTCAGGGAAGGTCTCAAGAGATGCTGGAGCTGGTTGGTGGCCCTGACCCAGCAGGAGTCGAATTGATGTCCTGCCGCTGAGGTCGGCATGGATCATTCGGTTGCAAAGGATGCAACGTTGTATCGATGCGTATGCTCATCGGAGGGAGTGATATGAGCGATTCAACGCATGGGCATCCAAACGAGAGCACATCTCCAAAACGGGTGCCATTACCATTCGGTAGCAAAGCCGTCATCGGCATGGTCCACCTCCTCCCTCTTCCCGGCTCTCCCCGCCATACAACCCCGTTGAATCTGGACGCGGTTGAGAGTGCTGCCCTCCGTGACACTTCCGCGCTGATAGCCGGTGGGGCCGGTGCGATAATCGTCGAGAATCTGGGTGATGCACCATTCCATGCCGAAGCGGTTGAGCCAATCACCATCGCATCCATGGCTCGGATTGTTCGTTCAATCGTCGAGGTCGCATCGGAATGCGGCGATGTCCAGATCGGCGTGAATGTCCTACGCAACGACGCCTCATCTGCCCTCTCGATCGCCGCGGCGACCGGGGCGCGATTCATCCGAGTCAATGTCCACACCGGTGCAATGCTGACCGATCAAGGAATCATCGAGGGGCGAGCGGCGTACACCATACGGCAGCGGGAGGCGCTCGGATGTGGGCCGAAAGGCGAAACGCCGATTGCCATCCTAGCGGATGTGGGGGTGAAACACGCTGTCGCCATCGACCCCTCTTGGAACGTCGGCCAGCAGGCGGAGGACGCTTGGAGGAGAGGTGGAGCGGATGCCCTCGTCATCTCCGGTGCATCGACTGGTGCTCCAACCTCTCCTAAGACGCTCTCCGAGGTGCGAGTCGCTGTCCCCAACGCACCGGTGATAATCGGCTCTGGAATGACAATCGAGTCGATGTCAGGGCCTCTGAACGAAGCGGATGGGTGGATCGTGGGAACCGCTCTTCGCACCGGGGGCCTTGGGACGGCGATCGATGTCGATATGGTGCTAGCGATGGTAGCCGCCTCGCCCTCTCGCTCCTAATCGCTAAAATCCTCGTCCTGATTAACGACTTTAGCGGATGAGAAGGGGCATATTCGATCGGAGTCGAATGCTTCATCAATTCCGAAGTGTTTCAAGAGTCCCATGGAGGTCTTTGATGGCGGCCGGTGCGAAGCCGAGGACGCAGACCTCGGCCCCTTCCACCACATTAGCATAGTCCCCCATTGGTCCGGCTAAATCGTAACCCCCTGCCTTGCCGCGCCACGATTCCGAATCGAGCAGGGCCGACATCTGATCCTCGGAGAGGTGCTTCATCTCGACGACGGACGATTCGATATGCTTCGACAGAATCCTAGGCATTCGCCACCCATTCTCTTCGTCTGGCGAGATTATGGCGGTTCCCGACCATACCAGATGACGGCCACCGGAAAGGAGGAGCAATTGGGTCGCAGCGGCGTGGACATTCGCTGGCTGACCGAGAGCGTTGGTGGGATCGATGGGATCCTCGACCAAGGTGTCAGCGACGACGACCAAGTCTGCCGATTCATGTTCTCCTGCAGACTCTAGGAGGCGCATCTCAATCCCAACCGACTCAATCTTCCATTCGAGGATTCCAGCGACCTGTGCCGCCACCGATCCGATACCTGGAGCAGGTTCCTTCGATGTCAGCGGTGTCGATTCAATCTTCACGCTCGGCCCCAGAATTTCCTCTAGCCACTCCCTCCTCCGGCTTGAGGCCGAGGCGAGCCGCAATCGCACCATGGAATCGGTCACCCCATCCCTACTCAAGTACGCAACCCCAAGCCGATCATCCAAGCAGTGCACCTAGGTGACAAATGCAACACTTGGGGGGCGTTCAGCACCATGCGGCAAGGAAAATCGGAATGTCCTTCTGACGCTCCTAGCCACCCGCACCTCCTCGTTTGTTTCATGGTGAATGTGAAGGACGCGGGGGGGGTGGCGTTTATCATCCGGCTGGGTGTCCAGCGGACGGGAGCAGCATGGTCGTCGTTGGGAACAGGATTCCAACCTACGTCATGGGTCTGGACGAGAGGATGCAGGGTGGAATACCGGAAGGGCACATTGTTCTCATCGCGGGAGTCTCCGGATCAATGAAGTCCAGTCTCGGATTCTCGATGCTCTACAACGCTGTTAGAGAGGGAAGGTCGAGCGGCATCTATGTGACCTTGGAGCAAGGCAAGCAGAGCCTAGCCAGTCACATGGCAGGGATGGCGATGGATGTCGACGATCCCAAGGTGCGCTCCAGCATCGCCATCATCGATCTCGCAGACCTTCGCGTGCAACTCTACGACAAGGGAATGAGTCAGGACATCGACTGGATGGGGCAGCTGATCAAGCAATTGACCAACTACAGGGAGTCGATAGGATTCCAGGTGCTCGTCTTCGACTCCCTAGGCGCTTTCTTCACCTTGACGAAGATGGAGAATCCTCGCGATGAGATCTTCCGCCTCTTTGAAGCAGTTCGCAGATTGGGACTGACTGCGTTCTTCATCTGCGAGATGATGGGAGAGTCGAAGAACCAGTTCGGCGAGTTCGGCATCGAGGACTATCTATCCGACGGTGTAATCCACTTGACGATGGAACGGGAGCGAGATGACATCCGCAGGAAGATCTCAGTCGTCAAGATGCGTCACACATCGCACTCCCTCGGCTACAATGAGGTCGCTTGGAATCCACAAGCGCAGCGGTTCGTAATCGGCCCGGGATCCTGACCGGTACACGGTCGAGGGCCACAAACTCCCTACTTGGTGGGGTAATCAGTTAGTGTAGGTCACAGTGATGCCAGTGGGACTGATTACTCCACCGTTACCGATTTCGCTAGATTGCGAGGTCGGTCGATGTCGCATCCTAGCGCTAGGGCGGTCTCATAGGCCAGCAACTGCAAGGGCAAGACGGTCAGTAACGGAGAGAGCAGGGGGTGAGTTGAGGGGACCGCAAGTGAGAGGTCCGCCTCCATCGCTGCCTCTTCATCGGACTCGGAGTGAACGAGGATTATCCTCGCGCCTCTGGCGCGGCACTCCTGAATGTTGGACAGCGTCTTGTCCCGCATATCATCATCCGGCAGGATGACCACCACCGGACTTCCTTCCTCCAAGAGTGCTATTGGACCGTGCTTCATCTCTGCTGCGGGATACGCAAGACACGGTATGTAGGCCACCTCCATTAGTTTCAGTGCACCTTCGCGCGCCACCGCCGCAGAAGGACCTCGGCCAAGGAACAGGACCGTCTTGGCATCCTTCACCATCTCGACTGCAGAGGCGATTGGGTGATCTGCAGCCAGCCACCCCTCGACCTGATCCGGAATGGCCGACAATGCTCTTGCAAATGCTCGGCCTTCGGTCAGCGTCGCCGTTCGAGCGCGCCCTATCTGGAGAGCGAACACGGATAGAGCCGCGACCATGTTGGAGAACGCCTTGGTCGAGGCTACCGCCTGTTCGGGCCCGGAGTGTATGTAGGCTCCTCGGCCACAACTTCTCGCGATCGTCGAACCGACTACGTTCACGACGCCCATCACCGTGCCTCCCTTCAACTGGATTTCCTTCACCGCGGCGAGCGTGTCTGCGGTCTCACCCGATTGGCTCACCGCAAAGTAGAGAGAGGCCGGGTCGATTACCGGTTGGCGGTGTCGGAACTCACTCGCTACGGATGCGAATGCAGGAATGGTCGCCAGCCTCTCGATTGTATGCGCACCGACTTCGCAAGCATGCAGGGCGGTTCCGCAGCCGAGCAGTTGCACATGGGGGATTGCTCTGAGCGCGCTGACCGATAAATCGAGCCCCCCCAACTTGCCATTGCCGGCCGATTGCACTAGACGACCTCCGATGCATTGCCTAAGCGCCTCTGGCTGTTCGTGGATTTCCTTCAGCATGAAGTGGGGGAAATCGCCGAGGTCGGCTTCTCCCCAGATTTCTTCGATGGTGGTGACATGCGCATCCGACGAACCCCCTTCCAGCCGGTGGGTTGTCACTCCTTCACGCTTGAGCAGGGCCAGTTCTCCATCCTCTAGGAAGATTACCCGGTTAGTATGAGTAGTGAGTGCGTGCTGGTCGCTGGCGACGAACGATTCGCCATCTCCTATCCCTATTACCAGAGGGGATCCATTCCGCGCACAGACGATTACCCCCTCGTCACGGTAGAGCACACACAGCCCCCATGTCCCACGGGTGCGACGCAATGTCTGCCGTACCGCATCGAGAGGACCGTGGCCCCGTTTCCTTGCTCTCGCTATCAGGTGGACCAACACCTCGGAATCTGTATCGGAGGAGAAGAACACACCCTCGCTCTCCAAGCCGCTCCGGAGCATACGCGCGTTCTCTATGATTCCATTGTGCACTATCGCGACGCTGCCATCCTTGCTGAGATGAGGATGGGCATTGGCATCGGTGACCCCTCCATGGGTGGCCCATCTGGTGTGTGAGATACCGACGGTGCCCTCAATCTCCTCGGGAACTATCTGGGCTAGGTCATCGACCCGGCCGGCCTGTTTTACGACCGAGATTTCACCATTTGCGACGGCAATACCAGCCGAGTCGTATCCACGGTATTCTAACCGCCTCAATCCGTCAAGTAGCAATCTGGTTACGGAGCGGTCTCCCAGATAGCCGAAGATGCCGCACATTCGCTCTCGCCCGGCAAACGGGCTTTATTGGCCGTCCTTTGATGCTTCGCCGTTCTTCACAGGTCTACAGTCGTGTCACATATTGGACAAGTAACCCGCTTCAGATTGGAATTCCTGATCTTAATCCTACCACCGCATTCGGGACATGCGCTCTCTCGATCTCCGAAGCCCAGATCCATCGGCGTGGGAGGAGGTGGCAGCCCTTCTAGGGAAGGTGCCAC
Organism: uncultured Candidatus Poseidoniales archaeon; assembly: GCA_964585295.1. Taxonomy (GTDB): domain Archaea; phylum Thermoplasmatota; class Poseidoniia; order Poseidoniales; family Thalassarchaeaceae; genus CAUZSY01. The sequence goes on from CAZPCY010000007.1 coordinate 73,569, forward strand.
TCCGACCCCCTCGACATCGCCTCCACTTGGAGGGGGTGGCAATACACCTGTCGGAGGTAGGGGCTGATCGCCGATGAGCGCGATCTCCTGATCGGCAGCCCCATCACCGCCTTCCAAATTCTCAGTGGCGGATGGCGCAGCTGCACCGGGCAATGGGGGCGGCGGGAGTTTTTCCATCATCTCCTTCACATCCTCTTGCACGCGGCGATGAACGCGCCTTTGTTTCCGCTCGAAGGCCCCATCTGCCGTAACTGCTGCATCGATTGGAGAAGAGGGAGAATCTGCTGAATCTGCGGCTTCTTCCTCATTACTCTCCGTAGATGGAAGTGGGCCCTCATCGGCCAGAATCGAAGTTACTGCGACCTTGGCAACCACCTCCTCTTCCAGCAACTCAATCTCACCATCATCCTCGACCTCGGGCTCGACCTTGACCGGGGGTTCTGGACGGCGGCGGCGGAGCAGCACGACTCCGATAATCACCAGATTGAGGAAACCACATGTCGCAGCGCCGGCAATCATTGCCATCCCCCAAGTCTGGGAATCGACTCCCAGTGCGAGTCTGATGCGCTCGGAGAATCCCGGGTCGCTTGCCTCGACTTCTGAATCGTCGATGATCGCCCTGATCCGAATCCCATCGGGATTGGTATGTATCATTGGAAGCTCGCCAGTGACAATTGCACGATCGGAGAGCGTGAGCCTGCCACTAGCTATCCTCTGTCCCAAGCCGCTCTCCCAAGCGACAGGGTCAATGGTTCCAAGATGGATCTGCGGTCCAGCCGCACCCACCATATCGCTCAGCAATTGCACCTGATGACCATTCCAATGCAACTGAATCGATTCCAGCCCTGGTGCATCAGTGAGCACAACCGTCGGATCCGTGAAACCGTCATCGGTGACCGTCGTCGCCAGTTTCGCTTCGAAGCCGCTGCCAACGCGCCAAGCTGCGGCCACTCGATCCTTGTTCTCATCACCATCGAGAATCGTCATCGCTGGGGTCGAGGCATTCGTGGCCGCCGCTATACGGAACATCCAATTGCCATTCCCGATGCCTCCATGAGCATACCAGACACCGTTCTGACCGGTTCCAGATCCGTCATCTATCGCAGCGACGAACATCAGATGAGAACGTACGGATCCGAGACCGAGATCGAGGTCGACCCGGTCATTCGGACCCACATCGAGATCGGGGATTACATTGCGGGTTGTGATCCATGAGGAAGAGTCGCTCGGAGATTCACTGTGCAAGGTGAAGATGCTGTTCATCTCCTGATAGGTACCAGCGGTGAACAGGTCATGGTGGACTCCTGCGATGGCAATCAGATCGCCCCTCATCTCCAAATCCAACTCCCTGTACGATCCCTCCGAGAGCAATAGACCTGGCATCAGGTCGACCGTCGGTGTCACTTGGCAGTGGCCATCTATGGTGGCGTAGGAAACCGTCTGTCGGGTGAAGCCATACTCATCGAGTACCCGGCGTGTCCAAGCGATGTGCGTGAGGCCGTCGCCGGTGCTTGCCGTGGCCAGCGATCCGCCCCACGATGGTTCAAACTCATCAATGCAGGTCTGTAGATCGAATCTTTGAGTCATCCGATGCAGTCTGAGACTGCCATCCTTGCTGGTCAGCAGATGACCATCGCTTCCCGTGTTCGAATAGGCAACTGGGACTTCACCGCTAGAGATGTCGATGTTTCTCGACCCTCCCAATGTGGCGGCTGCGACGAGCAGGTTGAACTCATGCTCATTGCTGTTCCAATCGAGATCGCTCTCCGGGGTGACGGTTACACGCATGAGCACCAAGCCGGCCTCTTCCAGTGTCAGTCCCAGTGAGACCTCCGCGAAAGATGCGGAACCGATAATTCCCGTGGGGGCCTCTATCATCGGTTCCCATCCCGCATCGACCTTCTTCTCGATTGATATCTGAGCAGACGCCGACTCACTCGCACCGAGGTTGTCGACCCGCACAGAGAAGGTCATCTGCTCTCCCGGGCGAGGTATGTCAGGTGTCGTCCTGACAGCTCCGGGACGGATCGTCAGATCCACTCCTGCTGGACGGGCATCGATGGTGAAAGAGCCGGAGGTGGTGTCGTATGTGGTGCAATCATTGCCGCAGGATGCGCTGGCACTCAGGGATAGCAGTTGATCGCCAACCTCCAGCGGATTCCAGTAGAGGACGACCGGCACCGTCTCTCCTGGCTCAATCACGGGGAGAGTCAGCTCGTCCCTCGTCGCTGCACCTTCCTGCAGAACCAAGGTGATGTCATTCGCCCTTGCATCGCCCGTGTTCCTCAAATCGGCTCTGACCTGCAGGAATGAATTCACAAATGCCGAATGGCGAGGCATCTCGTGCTCCAAGACGGTGATTCCGCCGAGCTCCAAGGCGGGAGTGGGTGGAAGATTGTCGACCTCTATGGATTTCCTTAGCTCCTGTGATCGATATCCATCATCGGTCTCCACCCTAGTAGCGAGGCGAATCCATCCATCATCGATTGCATTCGTGTCCCAATCGTATTGCCAAGAGCCGAGATATTGCCGTTCCTGATTGCTATTATCGACGGCATGTGCGACCTGCCAATCTCCCTTTCCTATCCTGATCATCACATCGCCAGAACCGACCATGGCATAGTCGCCGGTCACCTCCACGGTTCCATTGACCGGTATGTTACCGGTGGGCTCGTCGAGCGTGATATCGATCCATCCCAATTCGTATTCCTTCTGGGTGATGTTGCTCCAACTGCCATTGACATCCATTGCCTGCAGATTGACCTCAAGCCAGCGCACCTCATGATATCGTTCGTGCAATGGACCGGTCATCAGGTCAAATGACCAATCATCGGTGCCGGTCGCGCTAGACCAATCGACCAGAGTGACGTTCTGGTACGGGGTCTGGGGATTGCCGTCATCGGTGATCGCCGTGACATTGTAAATGACCTCCTCGATGTAGCCAGTAATGTTCGGGTGCAGGTGACCCCTGATGTTCTCCACCTGCTCCTCGACGAGCATCGTGCCATCTTCCGCTGGCCAGTCGACTATAATCCAATCACCCATGCCTCCACCCGTCGGTGGAGTCACGGGTCCGCCTCCTGCCCAGATGGAATCCATCAATCGGATGGCATCCACGATGCCGAAACCGAACTCCTCATCCCAAATCGGCGACACTTCGGTCATGTCTGGTGAACCCTTTTGCTCGCTGTTGTTGCGCAACAGATCCTTGATCTCCTGCGGCTTGAGAGAGGGATTCATCTGCAGCATCGAGGCGACGAGGCCTGCGACATGAGGTGTTGCCATGCTGGTACCGTCCATCGATGTGTATCCGTCGTCGGCGAGATCCTTCAGTAGACCGCCGCCAGTGCTCGATCCGTGCATCGGTGCGGTGATGTCCGATCCCGGGGCGACGACATCTGGTTTCAGTTCGTCCCACCGGTCATCATCGCCATCTGATTCGCGTGGTCCCCGGTTTGAGTAAGAGGCGTGGACATCATCCGAGCGATCAGGGGTGTTGAAGTCATCTATGGCGCCGACCGCTATTACGAGGTCCGCGGAGGCTGGAGAGGGCACTCTACGACGACCGTCATTGCCCATTGCGACGACCACGACGAGGCTCTCGTTCACAGCGTCGTTCGCCTGCCTCGCCTCCGCTGATTGTCCGTCATCACCGGGGTCGTCGGAATTCGGATTGCCGAGCGATCCAAGAGACATTGAGACGACATCGATGCCCACGCTCGAATCGTTGTTCCCCCAATCGTTGTTCTTGTTCTGTATGCACCACTGCAATCCAGCTATCGAGTTCTGGCTGTTCGTCCCACCAACATCGGTGAGCACCTTGACGTCGACTAGATATGCCCCGGGGGCAGCACCCATCCAAGTCCGTCTGGAATCCCCTGTCCCGAGCGCGGTACCTGCGACATGGGTGCCATGCCCGTTGCCATCATCGGGATCAGTGTCGTTGTTCGGGTTCTGGATAGCCGCTGTCGCATCGAATCCACCGAGGAACTTCGGATCATCGTAGGAGTTCTGGTCGTCAGAGGGATCGTCGTTGATGTCGTCGAAGTCATTCAAACTTCGGTGCTCGTTGTCAACGCCCGTGTCTAGGATTGCGATTACGACTCCATCGCCTCGATACCCGTGCGAGTGCATCGTGCCCCCATAAGCCGACGAATCCCGCATCTTCATCGCCGGTACGGAAGCATCGAGGAATGGTGCCATCACGTTCTGCTGCTCAATGACGACGACCCCGGGGAGTCGCCAAATAGGGATGAGGGCGGGCAAGGGAACAAGGTCGACCGTGACGGAGTCGAGAGTGTCGAGGGCCTGGAACCAAGCCCCACCTTCCTCACCTATCCAGCCATGATTGAACAAGAGTGACCTTAGGGTGGAGATGTCAGATGGCCCGGGGTGCCAAGCGTAGTCGACTACTATTGCCACGGTACCTCTCCCATCAGGGCCGATGATGGAGTTCGGCGATTGTGATTCGTATTCACCATTAAGGATCCTTTGTAGCCGGTCATCCATTCCATTCCTATCTCGATCCGGCGAGTATCGAAGCCACCAGCCGGGTGACTCTTCCGTCGGCCCTGCGTCGATCGAACGGATGGAATCCATCGAGGCTATGTTGCGATCCTGGCCATGACAGATACCGCCCGGCTCCAAGGGGCAAGGCAGGGGTGGCAGACCATCGATAGGAATAGGAGGGATAATCCACCGGTCATCTCGGTTGGCGTTGCCGGATGACGCAGCCAAAGGCATGCTGGAAGCGAAGATTAGGGGGAGAAGGATTAGGAGGAAGGAGATGCGCTCTCGGGGGGACATCGTGCGACCTCGTAAGAGGTCGGGCAGTCAATTCCGTATAAGGGCGATTCGCCCCCGAACCTCACGGCCAAACCATGTGACTGCTCGATTCACTGCAGGTCAGGGATGCGATCTCACCGCTGATGCGGACCTCGACGGGAGCAGAGCAGTTGGGGCATTCCACATGCTCGGATAGTTCCTCAAGCCAAGCCCTCCGAGTCTCCAACTCATCTCCTTCCTCGCGGAGTCTTCTTAGGATTCGTCGACCCGACTCTGACATCTCGATTCCGGAGTCGCTCCATGGATCGTCATCCAAGGACCCTAGGTCTTCTCGCAATCGAGAACGGATTGCGGCGACCCGGCTCGCCTCGTTCGGACCTGCATCGACCTGATCGAGCGGGATGGGTCCACCTCTTGCAATCGGTCTCGCCAAGGCGAAGGTCGCGAAGAAACCGGCGACATGGGCGAGATGAGCGACGTTCGTAGCACTGGTAGATCCAGTCTCGATCATCGTCATCTGGAGCACTTCGATCGCGAGTCTGACCAACGCGATGGCGGAGACTGGCCATGACCTGATGAACATGAACAGTGGGAACTCGATGCGGTCGCTCGGCCAGCAGGCCAAATAAGCGCCCAGCAATCCGAATGCAGCCCCAGATGCTCCGATGGCGGGAGTGAGATCGCCAAGGTGGGCAAGCCACCAAGCGATGTTCCCGCCCAACATCCCGAGCAGGTATACGAACATCCATCTCCTCGCGCCGAGGCGCGTCTCCAGCGGCACACCGACCAATCCAATCACCAGCAGGTTGGAGAGCACATGCATCCAACCGGAATGCAGCCAGCCGGCAGTGACGAATCGATGCACATGAAGCGGATCGGGAGCGAGGAACGGGATGAGTGAACCGAAGAGTATCGGATTGAACGACCCCATTCCGAAGGATGTCAGGAACGAGCATAGCATCTGCATGAACGCGGTCCCCATAACCGACAGGATGGTTGCCAGGGACAACGGTGTCCGAAGGCGATGCGCGGCGACGTAAGGGGCAATTGCGACGATTAGGAACGCGGAAAGCCAAGCCGCATCTCCAGCACCGAGATCGGACCATCCGAGGGCCACCACGACCATTCGTCGAGCGGATGGGAATTGGAACCTTCGTATTTCGTGACCGGATATTCTGCGAACTATGCTCCGCAGTGAATGAGTGGCTCCTGCATCGTTCGAAAGATGGGTGAAGGGTCCGGAGGCGGATATCTAGGGATGGGGTGAGGCTAAGGAGAGGGTAGCGATGGGGGTGCGTGAGCGAGGTCGGCATGCCGCTGCTCCGGTTGGAATCCCTCGTCGTCCACCGAGGATCTAGGAAGGTGCTCAAGGGAGCCGATCTCGATGTCAACGAAGGCGAGGTCGTCGCTCTGCTTGGGCCGAATGGCTCCGGCAAGACCACGGTCATCTGGAGTGCGGCGGGGCTTCTACCATTGCGAGAGGGGCGGCTACTGCATCGGATCGGTGATGTTCTGAGCGAGGTGAGACGCGGTCGTGATGGTCTGCACGGCAACGCGGCGCCATTCGGTCTGTGCATCCAGCAAGGTGGCTCATGCGAAGAGGAGACCGTGGATGAACATCTCTCGCTTGCACTCTCATTGAATGGCATCGAGGTCACCGATGCGGCGCGAGCGAAATGGTTAGACCATTGGGGACTTGGGCATCGCAGACACGATCGAATTGGCTGGCTGTCGGGCGGACTGCGAAGGCGTCTGGAGGCGGCCAGCGCATTGGCTCCGGCGATGGCCAGCGAACGGCCGATGGCCGTCCTACTCGACGAGCCCTCCGAGGGACTCGATGAAGATGGAGTCAAGACACTGCGAGAGACAATCACCGCGGCAGCGAGCAGCGGTGCCGGAGTTCTATTGGCGACCCATGACGAGAGATTGGTCCCACACGCGACTCGTTCGTTCGAACTAATCGATGGCCGACTCGACCCCGTTGACCTGTCGACCTTTGGAGGGCAGGATAGAGCAAGGAGACCGTCCGATGATGCCGCGGATGAAGCAGTGGTCGGAGGCGTGCTTGAACGCCTGCGAGGTGGGGCTTCGATGATGGGAGATAGAGATTGTCCGCAGCGTGCCTGGATGTTGGGTTGGAATGCTAGACTGGACCTTCGAACCCTTTCCACTCCGGCTGCTCGCTGGGTGCCGGGACTGCTCGGCCTCGCCATCTTCGCAGGCCTTGGGCTCGATTCGGCAACCATGTCGATGGAGTCAGCGGCTGGACTTTCGCTCGCCCCGGCGTTGATAGCAGCCCTGCTGAGGCCTTCTCTAGCCGATCGCTTGGATCCTCGAGAGATGGGGGCGTTTTGGGCCGCTGCCCATCAGCAACGAACCGGCTTCCAGATCGTCGTCGCGTCTGCCTCCGTCTCGCCAGCGATGATAGCCATGATCGGATGGCTGATGTTCGCCCCGTCCGGCTGGACTGGCACCGCTGCGCTTTGGATAGCTCCCCTCTGTGCGCTTCTGATGATCGATGTCGCTGCGTCCGCAGGCAGCATACACATCCGATTCGGTGGTGGTCAGAGGCCAGCGGTGGCCGCACTCCTGCTGTTACCCTTCGCATGGATCCTTCTCATGCTCTCTTCCTCGCTGGCGAATGCAATGATGGATGACATCGGTGGGGCTCTGCGCTCATTCGCAGCCGCGCTCGCCCTGACTTGGTTGATTGCGGCTGCGGTCCTTCTGATTCGTGAGTGATGATCACATCCGTGATCGCGGAGTCGCATATCCTTGAAGCGATGAGCCCGTCCGCGGGCCGATGACGTCCCGCATCGATGGGGTAGGTGGCGCTCTCCTTCTATCCGGCCTTCTCACATTGGCCGTCACGGTCTGGCTCGGACTTACCTGGGCGCCACCCGTTGATCCAGACGCTTGGAACGCTCCGCAGGCTTACAGGATACTGTTCCTCCATGTACCCTTCGCATGGGCGTCGTTCATCGCCTTCACGATGTTGTTCGCCGGCTCTCTCGGCTGGATGATTCGGCGTTCGGATTACCTCTGGAGATTGGTTCCCATCGGCGGTGAGATTGGGCTCCTCTACTCCCTCGGGGTCCTGATTAGCGGGCCGCTGTGGGGCGCTGCTGAATGGGGAGTTCCTTGGGATTGGACCGATGTTCGGCTGAACACCTTCGCTGTTCTGGGAGGAATTTCCCTGTTCATCGTCCTCGGGCAGCGATCAATGGACGACGGTGAAGAGAGTCGCGACACTCTCGCCTCCGTCGGACTGTTCGGCTTCGCGCTGGTTCCGATCACCTACATGGCAACTCGCTGGTGGCAGGAGCGTCATCCCGGTCCAGTCATCGGAGGAGGAGAAGGGAGTGGTCTCGATCCGGCGATCCTGACCGTGATGCTGGTCGGGGTGTTGGCATGTATGCTGATGCTCGCCGGCCAAGCGCTGCTCTCTTGGTCGGCGGTCGTCGGCGAGGAGCGACTCCTCGCGATCCAAAGATCGATGGAGGCTGACTGATGAACGACCTCATCACGCTAGCCGTCGCATACGGCGCACTGATAGCACTCGTCGGTGGGTACACTTGGCTCCTGCTCGGCCGCATCGCCGATCTCCACCGTCGACTCGATGCAACCGAGGCGGTGCTCGGAACCGACCGAGGAGACGAGAGCGAGTGATGCTGGAGCATCGAGCCATCCGGCAATCAAACGAGAGGGGGTCCTCGACCCATCGATTGAAGAGAGGGCCGCTGCGCCGTCGGGTTGGGTGGCTCGATGGATGTCGGCGGCGCGTTCTGCATCGTTTGTTCGGGACCTCCGCCCCTGACTAGCGGGCGCATATGCGAGTCATGTTTCCGATCCCGTGTCCACCTTTCCGAACTTCCCGATAGAATCCAGCAGACACGATGCCCGAAGTGTGACGTCGATCTAATCGATGGACACTGGTCGAGGCATCCCGATGACGATCTGCATCGGCTCCGCGTGCAGGAGGCGTTGGAGGTGCATGCCGAGGCCGACAGCCTCAATCTGGCGTTGCTGTCCGAAACCATCGATGATCGGGCGACTCGCCTGTATGTGCAGGTTAGTGGTACAATTGAGGGAATCGCATTCGATGACGAGCACGAGGCGATATTGCAGACCTCAGATGGTGTCTGTCCGACATGCACAAGGAGAGCCGGCAGGTACTATGAGGCGACGATGCAACTGCGATCTGCTGGCAGGAGACTCGATGAGACGGAGGTGAAGGACCTGCGCGCCACTTTGGATGACGTGCTGGGCCGCAGCGATTCCGATCCGATGTTCTTCATCACCGAGGAAGGAGCCGTCCAAGGCGGCTGGGACCTTCTGCTAGGATCGAAGGCGATGGCAAGGCTGTGGGCGAAGCACTTGGCCACCCGGTTCGGTGGTCAGGTGAAGGAGAGCAGCAAGGTCATCGGCCATAGAGAAGGAGAGGATGTATCACGTCTGACTGTTCTCTACCGTAAGCCGGCCTATGCATTGGGAGACGTCGTACGCTTCGACGGAGGACTTTGGAGAGTCGATTCATGGCGCAAGGAGGGGCCGATTCTTCTCTCGATGAATCGCTTGCATAGAAGCAGCGCGAGTTGGAGAGACATGGAGCGGGCCTTGGTTGCGAGTCGGGCACGAGAGCAGGTCGAGGTAGAGATTCTGCGTGCCGACGATAGCGCCATCGACATCCTCGATCAGCGGGATTGGCAGGTCCGGACAATCGCGCGTCCGTTCGATCTGCCCATCGACGCCGACCGAGTCCGGATCGCTTTGATAGACGAGGAGTGGGTGGGGCTGCCGCGCACGAAGGGCGAGTCCGGGAGTCGAGGGTTATGAGCGACCGAGTTGATTTGGAAGGACTAATCGCATCCCTAGACGCCGAGGACATGATTGGGTACACACGTCGCTTCGTGGATGATCTTGAGAAGGCGTTCGCAGCCGATCACGGAATCGAAGATCGAGGCGATTGGAACGGGGTTCTATGCCTCGGAATGGGAGGTTCGGGAGCCGGTGGCGCTTTTCTAGAGAGTCTCGCTTCACATGGCGGTGGTGTCCCCTTCGTACCTTGGAAGGACTATGATCTACCGGCTTGGTGGGGTGACGACTGGCTCGTACTCGCCACCTCGTACTCGGGTAACACGGAGGAGACTCTGTCGGGGGTCAGAACCGCCTTGGCCGAAGGTGGGACCGTCATCGGCATCTCATCTGGAGGTGAATTGGCCGAGATGGTCTCCGATCATGAGTCTGCGGCTTGGGTCGAGGTGCCATCCGGCCAACCTCCGAGATCTGCCTTCGGGCATCTATTCGGTGCGCAGCTGAACATCTGTTGGGCTCTCAGTTTGCTCCCGAGACCCGATGACTTGGCAGGAATGATCGCACGACTTAGGGAGGCGAGTGAATCTAGCGACCTAATCGGCGGTGATGGGATGGCGTCCGACCTAGCCGCTTCCTTCGAAGGGAGGGGGCTTGGCATCCTGAGCGCGCCCGAGCTGGCCGCCGTGGGAATTCGCTTTGCGAACCAGTGCAATGAGAACGCAGGCTCCTTCGCAAGACCGGTCACGATTCCCGAGATGCATCACAACGAGATTGTCGCCTGGGATTCCGATGGGGTGGATTCCAGTCAGGCAATCGTCCTCCTGACTTGGGATGGGATGCACGCACGTGTAGGACACAGAGTCGAATGGACGATTGGAGCGCTCGGGGTCGAAGTCGCATGGCGCATCGGATGTGAAGGTGAAAGCCTCGTCGAGGCGATGCTACATGGCGCTCATGTTACCGATTGGGTGTCAATCGTCTGGGCGTTGTTGAACGGCAAGGACCCCACCAGTATTGGTCCGATATCCGCTCTCAAGGAGCATCTGAGTGGCATCGAATAAGTGGTGTTCAGTGGAGTGGACCTAGAACGAGTCTCGGATCCGGATGCGCCTCCAGTGCCCACTCCCTATCCTGTTCCCTAATCACTCCTGGCATGTCGTGTCCTTCGGGTTCTACGATCCCCAATTGGAAGTGCAGATGGGGGGGCCAACCCCCGTTCTCATGTTGATCGCCGAACCAACCCAGAATCTCACCACGCCTTATTTCGGAACCCACGACAGACCTCTCCGACGAAGCAGCGTCCAAATGGCCATGCAATGCCCATAAATCGACATCGTCCAACCTATGCTGCGTCACCACGACATGCCCGTAATCGCCCTTGGCCGAATTGTATCCTGCCGCGTACAAGATACCGTCGGCGAACGCGTGGACAGGAGTCCCAACTGGGCCTCCGATGTCGAGGCCGATGTGGATGCTGCGCCCACCCGAGAACAGTTCGGATGTGTAGATCGAGCGCTTCTCGTCGTATCGGCCGATGGTCCACTCGCCCTCCTGAAAGCGTTCGACGGGCGCACCAGCGGTAAGATCGAGCACGACGGGATTGACCGGGATGTGGACCACTGGATGGAAATCATGCGCATCGAAATCGATTCCATGAACCGGATCTGGCATCGTCATCCCCAAGGTTGGAGCAGGCGGAGAGGCTTTCACCAGTTCCCCTCGGAAGGGTAACGGCGACGACGATGGAATCGGACCCACTCGTCCTTCTGATCAGGAGTCTTCTCGCCGTCGCCATCGCAATCGGTCCAGGGCTCTATCCAGCCTTGCACCTTCTCGAAACCATCAGTCCGCTCAGTAGCCGAACTCAGAAGATTATGTTACTCCCGTCTCTTGCCCTGATGGTTTCCTTCTTCATCGCTGGCTGGCTAGTCATCATCTTCGGGTTCCATTCGTTGGCATTGTACATTGCAGCGTGCATGATTCTGAACGGGGTCGTACGTCTGCGGCGACACCATTCGATTGTGACCCTCGATGAAGAAACGCCTTGGCAGCGACTTGAGCGGATGATCGAGATGGGAGAGATCGGTGACCTGCGGGGATTGGACGAGGAGGCGAACATCGAATCCGATGAACGACCCGACGAGGAGGAGGCAGATGAGGATACCAAGAGCGGCCCCGAATTGGCTTTGGACAGGATTTCGGAACTTCTCGGGAGGCTTCCTGAAGATCGAATCATGATTACGATGATCTCACTGACGATTATCCTCAGCATCCCACTCTTCTCACAACGAGATCCACTCGGAATCGACTGGATAGGTTTCTCGACCCTAACTCATTCTTTCGCGATTACGGGCGATGCGTCATTGCCACCTCCATCGATCGGTCGCTGGACGTATCCACCAGCATTCCCTGCTCTGGCCGCCGTCCTGCAGTCAACCCTCTCATTGGACCCTTCGTTCGCGGTCCACCTGCTCGGTCAACTATCCCTTCTCTGTGTCCTGTTCGGCACTGCGGGAGCGATGGAGAGATTCGGGGCTGGCTTGCAGATGCTGCTCTGTACAGCTCTCGCTGCGGGAATCTTCGCCAAGACGCTCGACTCAGGTTACCCTACGGTGGCCTCGCAGTTGGGCCTCGCGATAGGTCTGGTCGTGTTGATCGGACCAGAGACGAGGAGGAATGCGAAACGGGATGTATCATTAGCTCTTACAGTCGGCGCCATCGGAGCTATACATCCCACCGGTTCGATAGCGTTGGGCATGCTGCTGCTCGCTCATGTTGTTGCCCATATGTTGGAACCTGGCGAGGACGCGCGGCGGGGCGGCGGGATGGTTGCAGGGACGAGCGTGGTGCTCGGTATGGCGGCCTTCATCGTGTTGGGGATCTTCGCACCTCGCCTGTTCGAGCAGGCAATTCACGCGGAGTACGGCTGGCAAGGTGGCGTTCCGATGGTGATGTGGAACAGCCCTCTCCTTATCCTAGCGGCGGTCGCCGCATGGCGACTTCGTTGGACGATGGAAGGTAGGATCGTCGGCCTCTGGTTCGTCTTCCAATGGTTAATCGCTAGTGTCCATCTGCTCGAGGGGGTCGTCTCATTCAGCATCTTCACCCTGCTATCTTACGTCCTTTACAGCACCGCCATACACGGTTTCCACATCCCTCTCGCCTGCCTCGCAGCTCTCGCTCTCTCACCGAATGCGAAACTTACGGCATGCGCGGTGATAGGTGGCTTGAGCGATGAGGGGGAGAGGGACGCCTCGGCACTCATGGAACACTCACGAGAGGAAGCGGCTGATGAGCAAACCAATGATCACGATAGCGATGACGGAGCCGATGCAGTTACCGATTTTGATGCGGCTGGGAAGGATGAAGAGAAGGTCGTGATTGAAGCGTTCCACGCAATCAGATATCGCCCACTTCCGGCAGTCGCTCCGGAGAGGATTACGAACATCCTCTTCGTAATCCTAGCAATCATTGGTCTGATGGGATCGGCTTGGTTGGCTACGCTTGGTGAGCATCCAGAACTGTTCGTTCGCACCGCTGGGGATTGGGAACTCCTCAACGAGGCTGACATCCCGGATGACGCCGTCCTCTACATCGAGACAAAGCCGTGGGGTTATCCACTGGGTTCCGATCCGGAACTCGCAATGAGTTCCTTCCCTCGATTGGGGCTGATCGAATTGGAGAGCACCTTCGAATCCAATCTCTCTGCCGCGATTCAGGGGGGTCATCCCTCGGACATCGCTTGGCACGGAATCACCCACGCGATTTCCAGTCCAAGAGGTGAACTCGGTACCTTCCTCGCGAGATCCGATAATTGGGAACTGTTGCTTGACATCGATGGCAGCAGATTCTGGCGCTTCGTCGAGGTGCCAACTGATTCATCCACCTCAAACAGTCTCTTCCTCTTCGCAGACAGCGAGGATTGCGTTGAAGGATGTATCTGGCGCCCTGACCCTTGGTTTAATCTCGATGATTGGAGATCTAATGCCACGCCTTCGGAACGACCTTACCTCAGCATGGGCAGCATCGGCCATGAGTTCGTACTCGAACGAAACGCGCGTGACCGTTGGGTTCGCGTCATTGCGCTGGTCGAAGGTTCGGAGGGACACAACGTGACCTTGGCGACGGGTGGTGATAATGGAGTATCCATCGAGATCGAGACGACGGGCGAGATGCAGGAGATTTCCTTCATCGTTCGCTCCCCTGCAGACGGGGCGATGAGCGTAGATGTGACGGTCGGTGGCGAATCATTAGGATGGCTAAACCCCACGGCGCTCAGCGGTCGTGGTGACCGTCTGATAGATGGAGGCGGCATCTGGTTGCACTGGGTCGAAGTACGGCCGATTTGAGGTACATCCGTAGTGGAGGCTTTAGAGGAGAGTTGAGGGCGAGAGGGACATGCGGGGGGAGGTCCAACGGCAAGTCACGATTCTGCTCCCAACTCTGAACGAGGCAGAGGCGATTCCGGACCTCATAGAACGGATGCCAATGGCTGAATTCAGGGAGATGGGTTGGGAGGCTCACATCGTTGTAGCCGACGGTAGGAGCACCGACGGGACCCAAGAGGTGGCAAAATCCCTCGGTTGTACGGTCATCGAACAGCGTTTCTCACGTGGGAAGGGAGTGGGTCTCCGACAGGCATTCGACCACTTCCTACGTTCCGGTCACGACCGATTGGTGATGCTGGATGCGGATGGAACCTACTATCCCGAGGATGCCCCGCGACTCCTCTCTCACATGGATGAGACCGGATCCGACATCGTGATCGGATCAAGATTGAGAGGCTGGATTGAGGAAGGGGCGCTCGGCCGGATTAACTACGTGGGCAACCATTTGTTGACTTGGACTGCGGTCGCCCTCCACGGCACCTTCGTCAGCGATCTATGCACCGGTTACTGGGCATACGAGAGAGAGGCAATCGCGAGGCTGCAGTTGAACTCGATATCGTTCGAGATAGAAGCGGAGATGTACTCCTCCGCATGCCACAGAGGTCTTCGGATATCGGAAGTGCCGATTCACTATGGCATGCGCATAGGAGAAACAAAGTTGGGTTCAGTCGATGATGGGATCCGAATCTTCCGCAAACTGTTGGTGCGACGGCTGTTCCCTAAACCAGTCCACCCCATGCTCGATCGAACCGGAATCAAACCGGTCTCTTGAGAAAATGGCGTAATTCAATTTCACGCTACCGTCCACCGAATCACCGACGTTCATGGTCTGCTGGATGGCACCGGATCAGATACTTCGGATTACCACAAGATATGAATGGAGCACTAGGTCGATACTCGGCGGCGGTGTCGAGTCGTCTTCGCTCGGACCTGCTCATTCTCGATTGTTTGCGAGGCGGAGCAATTCCTTCAGGCCTGCATCGAACGGGACCTCGGGGGTCCAGCCAACGGCTCGTTCCAAGGCCGTCTGCACCCCGACGCTGTATCGGATGTCGGCGGAACGAGGTGGCCCATGTTCAATCGCAAGAGGAGTGGAGGAGAGATTCCTGAGCGTGGCCACTATCTCGTTCAGGGTGCGAGCTTGCCCAGTGCAGACATTGAGTGCTCTGTGGGAGGCTGCGCTTTCTACTCCCTTCGCCAGAAGGTCGGCGATGACCTTGCCGAAAGCGACCGAAACATCTCGAACATGGACGAAATCTCGGGTCTGACCGCCATCTCCGTGAATGGTTAGTGAGGCCCCGTTGGCGATTCGGCGAGTGAAGATCGTCAACACCCCTGAGTAGGGGGAGTCCGCTGGCTGACCGGGACCATAGACATTGAACAGACGGAGGGAGCAGACGGCAGCGGCTGAAGAAAGGAGATCTCTTTCCGCCGCCCGCTTCGCCTTTCCGTAGGCAGAGATCGGTTCGATTGGATGCGACTCCAAGATCGGCACCTCGATGGGGGGTCCATAGATGGCGGCCGTCGAGGCGTGGACAACCGGCATCGAGGCTTGCGACGCTTCCTCGAAGAGATCTCGGGCCGCGGAGTGGTTCACCAATTCGTTGCGAGATGGATTCTCCGCGCATCTCGGTACCGATGTGATTGCTGCCAGATGGATTACCGCATCCACTCCCTGAAGCGCATCCCTCCTAGCGTTTGACGATTCGATTCCACCTATCCGAAGATCGATGCGGGGGTCCAGCAAGTCGCGTCGTCCGGTAGAGAGGTCGTCGATTACACGGACCCGGGCCCCACTCTCAAGCAGGAAATCTGAGAGATGTCGGCCGATAAAGCCGGCTCCTCCAGTGACGAGAATCCGCCTCCCCATCAAATCTATGGCCATGTGATAATCGGTGGCGCGTGCTTGGGACTTTAGCCCTTCACTCCTCTTCACCATCCCAGAGCACGAGAGGGGGCCGAACCTCTTCGGCCACGACAGTGGGCTCAACTAGGGTCTTCGGCAGATTCGTGGCGATTTCGAGATCCTCCAATTTCCGGCCTTGGGGCAGTACGCTCCTCTCCCATGAGCCGACGGCCTTGTTGTAGAATTCGGTCGCCTTGTCGAGGCGCTTCCCAACTTCCGCGAAGTGCGTGCTCCAAGTCGCCATTCTGGCGTAGAACTCCTGAGCTACCGAAACCACCTGCTTCGCCTCGTCCGCGAATCGGACCTGCTGCCAGTAGAGAGCGGCAGTCTTCAGCAACGCAATCATCGAAGCCGGTCCGGAGATTATCACGCCGCGAGCCATAGCATCTGCGTGCAATTCCGGATCGACCTCAAAGGCGGATGAAATTAGAGCCTCGGAAGGCACGAACATCACGACGAATTCAGCCCTTTCGGTGAGCCCTGAACGATACTCCTTCCGCGTCAAATCAGTCACACGACTTCGCATCGCCTTCGCGTGCTGTTTCAACTTGGCCGTCCGGGCTTCGGGATTCTCCTCATCGAGGGATTCTAGATAGTGCTTGCCTGTGGTCTTCGCGTCAATCGGTATGGCACCATCACCGGGAAGCCGGACGACGAAATCAGGCCTGCCTCCTCCCTCTATCCCTTTCTGTTCTATGAAATCGGTGTTCTTCGTCATCCCAGCCATCTCAAGCAGATTGCGGAGTGCGATCTCACCCCAATCCCCTCGCACGCTGGAACTCTTCCGAAGGGCGCTGGAAAGAGAGTTCGCCTCTTTGCCAAGTCGCTCAGTGTTCGCTTCAAGAATCTGCATGTGTCGCTTCATCCCTGCGTAGGCGTCGACACGCTCCTTCTCCATCTTCTTGGACATCTCGTCGAGGTTAGAGAGAGATTCATTCATCGGCTTGATTAGCGCTTCCATCTCCTTCTTCCTAGCCTCGTGATCCTTCTCTGCCACGGTTGCGACCTTCCCCAATCTCTCCTCAGCGAGTTGGAGGAAATCCTGCGAGTTCTTCCTTGAGACCTCTGAGGCAATGCTCTCCATCTGTTTTGCCATCGACTCCTTCCTCTCATCTTCGCTCTCTTGCCGCGCTTCTAGACGCGCTTCGATTCTGACAGCTTCGGCTCGCGCTTCCAAAGTCGATGATTCGTATCGGCTCTTTGCGAGCAGCCAGCCTATTCCGCCCGCGAGTGCTGCAAAGAGAACCATAAGAGCGATTTCATTCGTCTCCAGCATCGACGACCCTCCGCGACCCACCCTATTTGAGCAAGCGAAGAGCCGGGCGGCGGTTCAAGAGGATAGCGCACGAACCGCGGCCGTTAGAAGGAGGGGCGCATCCGGAGAGATGATGACACCACCGGAGGCGCGCCTCGGTGTCGCATTGCTCGGCGCGAGTGGGATAGTCGCGCAGCGATTCCAGCAGCGCCTTGCGAACCATCCGTGGTTCAAACTAGTAGCGGTAGCCGGTTCGGAGCGGACCGCAGGGAGAATGCTAGCCGATATCCACTGGGGACTCGAAGAGCAGGCGCCTACTCTACCGGATCTCAAGATTATTGACTCCGGACGACCTGACTTGGCCGCCTCTTTGCTTGACAAGGAAGTCAGGATTGTGTTCAGTGCCCTTCCATCCAACGTCGCTGCTCGACTTGAACCGGAACTCTCCGATGCCGGGCTCGTAATCCTCTCCAACGCATCCACCCACAGGCACGCCA
>CAZPCY010000008.1:0-88228 GCA_964585295.1 uncultured Candidatus Poseidoniales archaeon
TTCATTTATTTCCGATTCTGACTGGTTTTGCGGCTAATCAATGATATCATAGAGCCGCCCGATTCGCCTCGTCAGGTATTCGACGAATGGCTCGGGACTTGGCGGTGCCCCGCTCGCCTCCTCGACCAGCGCTGCCGGTGTCAGGATGGATCCCCGCGCATGTACGCGCTCGCGCATCCAACCGAGCAATGGTGCGAATTCACCCTGCTGCCATGCATCCTCCATCGTTATTCCATTCGATTCGAGATCACGGCGCGCTGCAGCCATCAACTGCGCCGCATACAGATTGCCGAGCGTGTAGGTAGGGAAGTATCCGAAGGCACCGAAGGACCAGTGAATGTCCTGCAACACTCCTTTCGCTCGGGTGGATGATCTGATTCCAAGGAATCGCTCGTACATCTCGTCCCAAGCGTCCGGTAGATCGTCGACCTCCAAGTCACCGTGAATCAGCATCTTCTCGATCTCGTAGCGAATCATGATGTGCAGGTTGTAGGTTGCCTCGTCCGCCTCGACCCTAATCAGGCTCGGGCGCACTTCGTTGACCGACCGCCAGAGCATCTCAGCTGTAACGCCTTCCATCTGATTTGGGAAATGTTCCCTCCACAGCGGCATCGCCCATTCGCAGAACGCCCTGCTGCGGCCCACTTGATTCTCCCATAGGCGACTCTGGCTTTCGTGAACTCCCAATCCATCTGCATGGCCGACCGGCTGGAAATCTAGGTGCCTCGGCCGGCCCTGTTCATAGGTCCCATGCCCGGTCTCATGCATCGTCCCGTAGAGCGAGCCGAATGGGTCAGACTCATCGTACCGAGTGGTCCAGCGGACATCATCGGGGTTGGAGCCACCGCAGAATGGGTGCGTGCTCTCGTCGCGGCGGCCCGCTTTGAAGTCGAAACCGATTGCTTCGGAGACCGCTTGACTCAGCGCTTCCTGACTCGACTTCGGCCAATGGTTCGTCTCGACCCATGACATATCCACCGGCTCGCATTCGCCGACCGCTCGGATGAGCGGAACGGATGCGTCGCGCAGCCCCTCAAACAGAGGGTCTACCAGCGCAACGGTGAGACCAGATTCGTAGAGGTCGAGCAGCGCGTCGTATGGATCATCTTCGTAGCCCAGATGGCTGGCGTGCTCGCGTCCGAGCTCAATCATAAGAGCCAAATCGTCACGATAGATCGAGAAGTCGTCCTTCGCGCGCGCTTCCGTCCATGTGACGACCGACTTCGATTTGTGGCGCGCGAAGCGCTCGACGAAATCGGCAGGCTTCCGCGTCGCCTTGTCGTGCGCATCACGCAGTAATCGCAGGTTTCCAGCGGTCACTTCGTCGCCTCCGTCAGTGCACTCCTCTTCGGCCGCTGCAAGCGCCTCTCCCATCGATGGATCGACCATCAATTCGTGACTGGTTCTCGACAGCCAAGCCAATTGCTCTGCTCGGAGTGGCGCTGCCTTGGCGGGCATCATGACCTCCTGATCCCAACCCAGGAGGCCTTGGATTTGGGAGATTGTCTCGATGCCTCGCACCCTTTCCATCAACGAGTCATATGCGGCTGCCATGCCCCTCCGACAGACATGGGGGAAATGTGAGTTCCCCTTCCAATATAACCAGCAAGAAGCCGATGTCAATCGATGTCCTGACTCAGTCGGATCCGTTGGTGTACATATCAGGAATCCGCCAATCGAGGGTCTGGCCATCCTCGTCGACCATCCGGACCATCGCCTTCAGGGGCGCCTCTTCGTTCGACTCCCCATACGGCACATCGAATCGCGCTTCCCACTGCCCCATGCCGTTAACCACCATCTCGTGCACAATGATTGTGTGCCCCTTGTCCAGTTGAATCCACCCCTGTTCGTAGAAGAAATCCTCGATTGGGAACTCGCCGGGGTCGGGAGCCATTGCGGTACCATGCTCTCCTAGTGTCCGTATCGCTGCCTCCTCGCCGTCCTCCGCGGTCACCTCAGCCGGTAAAGACACGCCTGTTGGCAAGTAGAGATGCAGTATTGCGGTGGTCTGTCCTCCAGCCGGGAAGACATCAATCTCGAGCTCCTTTCCATCCTCATCTTCATGCATCCACATGACCACGTGTGGTCCATCCACGACGGCGACCGAGATGACCGCCGCGAGCGGTAGCAACGCCAACACCCCTACCGTCAACGCGATGCGCAGCGCCCCAGTTTGCGCATCTCTCACGGTTCCCTCGCTCTCCCTGCCACTCCGCGCCGCGAATACCACCGCGACCATCCCGGAGACCTCGCCGAACAGAAGTAGACCAAGCATCACCTCGCTCATCTCCGACATCTCCTGCCAAGACAGGTGCAGACCGTAGGGAGAGTACATCTGGACGATTTGGGTTTCAATCGGCGGAAGGCCGGCTGCGACCACTTCTAGGGTGAATAGGAATGGCAAGACGCAGAGGGATACGATGTGAGCTGGCAACAACAACTCTTTCGCGCCAGCAGTTCCGAATTCGAGGAAGCGGTGTCGCAACTCACGCATGGAGAGCAGGAAGAGCGTTGGTTTGGCTAGAAGTAGGATAGCCGGCGCCGCCCACACTCCTATGCTTCGCTCCGGCATCACTTGGAGGATGACGAACAGGGTGCCCAGAGCGACGAAAACAGTCCCGTTCCATAATCGCCTGCCTTCGCCTTCCATGAACCTAGAGAGGATGCTTGGCTTCCTGTCGGGTAGCGTTCGGAGGTAGGCCAGTTCCGAGAACCCGGTAACGAAACCGAAGAGAGGAGTGAGGAAGAAGAGTGTCGGAATTCCTATGAAGTAGATTGCCGCAGTTCCCGCAGCGAAGGGCATAGCGAAAAATGAGGTCAGCAATTTCGCCAACCACCAAAACACAAGTCCTGCTAAAGCCAATGGAATAGCTTTCACGCCTCTGCTCCATGCGCGCAATTTCGCAGCCCGCCCCCTCGCCCCATTGGCCTCGGCCCGATGTGCGAGGTGTTGAAGCAACCAGGCGGGACTGGTGGCGAAGAACACGAAGGAAAGGAGGTGCATCATGAGAGAGAGAGCGACGCCGACACCTCTGAATCCGATTCGATCGCTCTGTACGAACCCAGACAACAGAGTCAGTGAGTGGATTACTACCGCGAGGACTAGAGCTATCCAAGCAAGCCTCTCTGCAGCACCGGCCCGCTCATCAATTGGGAGCGCCTCGCCAGCGGCCATCGGCGCTGGTGGCGCTTGGTTGGGTATGCCAGTGAGAGCAACCCCTTCGGTCCCGAGACTGACACCGTGCAACATTGTGCCACGGGGGTCTTTCTAAGACATCTAACTTCGCACTTGTTGGCACGCTGATGCCACTATCATAGGTCACAGGATTCCGGCTTCGCGAAGAGGCGGTGGCGATTACGAGCAACGATTCGATAGACTAGATCGCGGAGAGGGAGAGGGATTAGCCAGACGACCGGGAACCAAATCCACCACCACCAACGGAGATAGAGCAGGCCACGGACCGCGGCGGCGGACCGCTGATGCGACCTGCCGCGGCGGAATAGGTGCACCGTGTCCATCCCCCTATCATCGACCTCCAAGGTGGCTAGCAGATTAGCACCACGCTCGCTTTGCAGAGCCACGAACTCCAGCGATGTTGGATTCCTTAGTCGCGGTCGCATGAATCGCGCCATGCGATGGCAGAGCCCGCACTCGCCATCCATCACGAAGATATCGACTCCCCTATCTGGTTCCACGCTCCTCGCTCAAGCGCTTTCGGCATCACCGTTCCCCTATCTCATCGCGCTGTCACAGCACTTGGTGAACCCCCTGTACTCGCCGTTTGTCCGACTTTGCCTCCCCAGCGAATCTTGATGAGGACCGGTGGAGGGGTTTGGGAACATGGCGCGCGCGCTACCAGCGATTCTCATCGTCGCACTACTCGCGTCGATGCCACTCTCCGGATGCCTCGGCGGAGGCGACGAGGTGAGTGAGGGGCCAGCGCATTGGCTGCCAGACGTCGAGGACCGCTCCACCCTAATCTACGATGACAGCGATGTCTTCAGCCGCGTCTCGATCAATGGCACCTTCGGCATCGAGGAGCCGCGCTCGGTGTTCGTCCCGGTGCCAGCAATCGTCCTACAAGATGGTGGCGCTGGTGCGACGGGCGGTGCCGAGGTCCACCTCGGCCTTTGGCTACCCTCCATAGAGGGGTGCGACTGGGACTCGCTGGAAGCGGGTGTCGAATCACCCTTGGCGAGCGACGGCTTCACCGTTTGCACCGCCCCTGTCATAGCTGAGATTGGCCCATACTACGGCGACGGCGACGTCGATGCTCTGACCCCGGCTGACCGCCTCGGCCGCTTCCTGATCGAGAACTTCGTCCCGCACGGCTACGCCGTCGCCCAGGTCAGCGTCTTCGGCACCGGCGAGAGCAACCACTGCATGGATCTGATGGGCCACGACGAGCAGGCGGGTATCCACACAGCGGTCGAGTGGCTCGGCCAGCAGGGATGGTCGAACGGCAAGGTCGCCGCCATCGGTAAGTCGTACGACGGCAGCACACCATGGAACGCGGCCGCTGCCGGCTCTGAGCACCTCGCCACAATCGTCCCGATGTCCGGCCTCATCGGCGTCCACGATCTGATGTGGCGAAACGGCAGCATGGAGGCGCGCGGGGCCATCATGCACAATGGCGTCTATGGCTCGTTCGGTCTCGACGGCGACCCCGAAGACGCGCAGAACGCGTGCGAGGGCTACATGGAGGGATACTACGCTGGAATCGCCGCCTACATGACCGGAGACAATCTCGCATGGACGGGCTCCGACTACTGGGAGGAGCGCCATTTCCTAGAGCGCGCATTATCCTCCTATCAGGGATCTATCTACATCATCCATGGGATGCAGGATTGGAACGTCGATCCGCACATGGCGTTCCCCACGCATCGCATCGCGCAGAACGCCGGCTTCGACGTCAAGGGGCTCTATGGACAATGGGCACACGACTACCCGGACCGTGCCAGCGGGCACGCAGGACTCTCATCGGGTAGAGGTGGGGAGGCCTATCCGTTCACCCTGAGGTGGGACTGGGCTGACGACCTCTTGGAATGGTTCGACTTCTACCTGATGGAGCAGGGCCCGCAACCACGTCTCATCGCCGAGATCCAGGACAACATGGGTGGCTGGCGCGTCGAATCCACCTATCCTCCCGAGGACATCGAATGGATTTGGATCGGCCTCGACTCATGCGAGCTCCTCTCCGGTGGCTCCACCATCACCTCCACCTCGACAACAGTCATCGATTGCGGTACCTTCGAGAACGAGACGAGAATCGTAGGTACACCGGTGCTACACATTGAATCGAGGATATCGCTGCTAGCAACGAGCGGCCATCTATTCGCCGAGATGGTGCGCTCGTCAGATGGCCTGCGGCTCGGCCACGCCGTCATGGATCTCAGATTCGCCGACGGCGGAAAAGACGGTCGGGTGCTGTCTCCAGGCGAGACGGTCGTGGCGAGGATGGAGTTCCTCGGCATGGACGTCGTGGTACCGGGTGGAGATGGGATTGAGGTTCGAATCAGCCAGACCGGCGAGGACTATGTGCCGAGCCTCGTTTCGACCCAAGCCGTGACCGTGTCACTGAACCAAGCGAGCGTGCTTGGCCTCTCAACGGCCGAGCGAGACTGTGCCGACCTGTTCCTACCTCCTATGGTGGCCGATGCCTACCCACAGTGCGTCATCAACGAGTAATCGAATTCCCGCCCGGCGACGGCGTACAATCAACCTGCTCACAGTTCAAGGGACGAGGCGCTCCCTTAGCAGATCCTCCAACCCTTCACAGAGGGTGAGAAGTAGTCCAAGGTCCGGGAAGTCGGTTGCTGCGCGGATCGAGATCGAGGTCTTCGCCTCGGTACCCGAATTGCGGATGCCTATGCTCACATCCGCGCCATCGATGTCGGCCCTGATTAACATCAGATCTCGCTCACCGGTCAATCCGCATCTCTCCCACTCATCAATCGCCCCCACCTCTTTGAGGTGCTCATGGATAAAGCGAGCGGCTGCGTCAGCCAATTTGTTCGAACCGGTCCATCTACTGCGGTCGGAGCCCCTAATCGATACCCGTTTCTTCCACCCGGGAACGAAGCCCAGCGGCGCCTTCGAACCGGCGTACGCAAGCGCCGCGCGTGCGCAGAGCATTGCTAGTAGAGTCGCCGCGCCATCACCGACGAGCGACCAGTGTCCTTCGAGCCTAGGGTGAGGAGAAGGGAGAACGACGTGTCCGGAGTCTTCGCAGCCGATTGATTCCGGCAGTGTGTTGGATTCCAAGAGTCGGCTCGCTGCACCAGCAGGTGGTGCGAGCGCTTCCGCGAGCCATCGATCTCCGACCGCACACTCGACGAACCGCGGCTGAGGAGAGAGACGATCTAGCGATGCGGGGAGCGCTAGATCGCTCTCGATTGTTGCTGCTAGAATCGAAGCGCCATCACCATCGTCGTCTCTAGTCGCTTCCAGTGCCCGCAGCCAGTCGTCCGCCATCCTATCGCCGTCGACCACGCGGATTCCGAAGTCGGTCGATTCGACCAGCAGGCAGCGGTCGCCGTCGCCATCGAGAGCGGCACCAATCAAGGTGCCTGGCGTCCATTCAGGTATTCCCCCAGCCGCCCCGACGGCTGCCGCTATCGCATCGATAAGCGCATGTTTGCTGTTGCCATTGCACCCAGCCCGTTCCAACAGAGCGTCGTAGGTCCACACATCCGTCGGTGAGAGTCCACCTGCGCCGCACCTCTCGTTGATTTCTCTTGCCGTATCACCGACCTCGATGGCGCGAATTCCTCTACGGGCGAGGCCGGCGGCCAACCATTCGGTCGAAGCACCACCCGACGAATCGATTAGCAAACCGCAAGGAGCCAGCAGCGAAGCCCAGTCAACCTTCGTGACATCGGTCCCGAGTCTCGCCGCGAAGATATCGAATCGCTTCGCCAAGGTGGCCCTGTGACCGGCAATCGCCGGCAGGAGCGTGTCCGGCCGGCATAGTTCGGGATCGGGCAGTGCGTCATCCCCCGCCGATGCCAGCTGCCACGCTCTCGCAGCAATCCTCTTTTCGAGGTCCGGAAGCGATTTGCGGCCATCGGCGTCTAGTAGTTTGACGCCGGAATCGTCAGCTGGATTGTGGCTCGCAGTCACCATCAAACCCGCATCGGCAGCGTTGCCCAGAATCGCATCGTGGAGGCCGGGAGTGGCTACTTCACCACCATGAACCACCTTGACGCCAGCCAGATGCAAGCCTTCCGTTAGTCCGGCCACCAACATCGCATTGCCCGGCCGCCGATCCCACCCGATAACGACGCGGACCCTCGGATCGGCAGATGCGAGGCGAGCGATGGTCGGATCTCTAGGCGCCCCATCCGCAGCCTGACCGGCAGCCCGCATCTCGACCAGTTCCTCACCAATCGCCTGTCCGATAGTGCGGAACGCTCTGCCGTTGACCTCACGGCGGATGACGATTGCCTCCAGTGCCTCGATGTCGGTTGGAGCAGGCTTGGTGACGAGACCTCGAATGCCGTCGGTGCCGTGTAGCATCGGCCTCTCATCCATGACAGCACCTCAGCGGATGACGCTGCCTCGCCCGTGTGTACCTGAGACCGTGGCGTTCGGGTGAACATGGGTATCAGCGGCGAGGATGACTCCGGGGTTGGTCACCACATTGCATCCCAATTGGCAACCACTTCCCAGAATGGCACCGAACTTCCGAAGCCCGCTCACCACGGCCCCTCCTTCCAACCCGCGCACAATCACTTCTCGACCATCATTACGGAGGTTGCTCAACTTGCAGCCAGCCCCGAGGTTGACCCCCGGGCCGAGAACCGAGTCTCCCACGTAGTTGAAGTGGGGCGCTTTGGCACCGGGGAGCAGCACCGAGTGCTTCACTTCGGTTGCATGGCCGACGATGGCATTCGCGCATATCCAAGAGTGTGGCCGGACATAGGCGGCGTGCAGCACCTTCGCTCCACCATCGATATAGCATGGTCCCATCAGCATCGCACCGGGTTCGATTATTGCTCCTTCCCGGACTACCACCGGGCCATCTTCATCGTCGATATGGACGCCTTCTGGAATCGCGCCATCACTGCGCCCCAATTCTTCGATTAGTGCGGCGAGTTGCGCCTTCAAACCATTTTCCGAGGTCGGATCGAGGAACGACCAAATCGGTGTGCCGGTGAGGAAGATTGGCATACCCTGCTCTGATGAAAGGTCGGGCCATAGAGAGGCTGCGGTAATCGAGGAGGGCGGTACGCCGGACTCGCTCATCGCGTCGACGAGCGTCTAGGTGCGCTTCATGCTTTCACCCTCGGGACGCAACTGGAGATTGACCTTCGAACATCCGAGATAGAGTTCAACCGATTCGTCCGCCCCGCTTAATCGAGCGCTTTCGGGGCCGAGGCGAGGACATCACTGCTGCACCCGGCCGCATACTTCTCAAAGTGGTCGTTGAACATCCTAGCCAACTCGTCCGCGGCCGCATCGTATTCCTCGCCGTGTTCCCATGTCCCACGTGGCTGCAGGATCTCGCTGGGTACGTCCTCGACTGAGAGCGGGACTTCGAACCCGAAGCGGGGGTCGATTGTGAAATCAGCTTCATCGAGAGACCCGTCGAGTGCTGCGTTCAACAACGCCCTCGTCCATCTAATCCGAATCCTATCGCTGCGTGAAGCGCCACCTGCGACCCAACCTGTGTTGAGAAGCCAACAGGTCGCCTCATGGTCCTCCATCTTCTCACTGAGCAGATCCGCATAGACGCTTGGATGCATGGGCATGAACGGGGCTCCGAAGCAAGCGGAGAAAGTCGCTTGGGGTTCGGTAATGCCTACTTCGGTCCCCGCAACCTTCGCCGTGTAGCCGGCGATGAAGTGGTAGGCTGCCTGCGACGGCGAGAGTCGAGCGAGAGGAGGTAGGACGCCAAAGGCGTCACAGGTGAGGAAGACGACATTGCGGGGATGACCAGCCATCGATGAACGGACGCGATTGTCGATGAAGTCGATAGGATAGGAACCACGCGTGTTCTCTGTGATGCTGGCGTCGTCGAAGTCCGGTTCCCCATAATCATCGAGGATGACGTTCTCTAGGATGCTTCCAGACATTCGACTCGTCGCGAAGATCTCAGGCTCGTCCTCCTCGCTTAGACGAATCATCTTCGCGTAACAACCACCCTCGAAGTTGAAGACGCCATTCTCGGACCAGCCGTGTTCGTCATCACCAATCAACGGCCGCCCAGGGTCGGCTGAGAGTGTGGTCTTACCGGTACCGGATAGGCCGAAGAACACCGCGGCATCTCCCGCTTCGCCGACATTGGCGGAGCAGTGCATGGGTAGATGTCCCCGCAGAGGTAGCCGATGGTTCATCACCGAGAACATCGCCTTCTTGATCTCGCCAGCGTATTCGGTGCCACAGATAATGACCACACCTTCGGCGAAGGATATCGCCACCGCCACATCACTTCCCTCTCTCACTCCATCGGCGCCTCCCTCCAGTTTCAGGAACGGTGCGTGTAGGATGGTGAACTCCGGTCGATGCTCTTCGATAGCAGACAGGGGCAGTCGTAGGAACATGTTTCGCGCGAAGGCGGCGTGCCACGCACTCTCGGTCACTAGCCGAAGGGGCATTCGCAGGTTTGAATCGGAGCCGACTGCCAAATCCTGCACATGCAATTCGTCTTGGCCCTCGAGATGTTCGATCGCCTTCGCCTTAAGCGCGGCGAAGTCTGCGGTCGCCATTGGGACATTGACATCACCCCACCAGACATCGTCGGTCGCGCCCGCTTCATCGACGATGTATCGATCTCTCGGCGATCGCCCGGTTCTTTCCCCAGTCAAAGCGAGCAGGACTCCGTGTGCGGTCTCCACTGCTTCACCGCGTGCGATGGCGATGGCGAAGAGATCCGCCCATTCGAGGTTCCAATGTTCATCGCCTTGGTAGTCCAGCCCGTGTGCAGACAGGCCGATTGGCCCGCCGCAACCGGCGGTGCCGAGCACCGGGAGCGCCATGCCCGCGCGGCCGTTCAGCCCCATTCAAGCATTGCGACAGGTGATGATGAGCCGTCCCGCAATGGCTGGCGTTGCGGGAAGCGATGGAATCGTGCAGCGGCTCGCCATATGAACGGGGAGCATTCATTCGGACGTTCACTCCCACGCAGGCACGATGTCCGAGCCGGGCGAGGAGGACCGCTTCCTCGAGGAGCGCGCCTTCCGGATAGGAGGTAGCATCGATATCGGCGACCTAATCGATGATGCAAAGGATAGTCTCTCGGAAGGAGAGCGGGCGGAAGAAGAGAGAATTGCTGCGGCCGAAGCAGGAGAGGCTGCCGCGATTCGAGAAGAGGAAACGGAGGACGAGGACGAGGCGATTGGCCCCCTCTTCGATCCATTCTCCGAAGGGGATGAGGCCGGAGCGATAGCGATTGATGGGACGGTGGTCTCTGCGCCCGAGCAGGACGCCGTCTCCAAGATGGCGGTAGAAGGAGAGCAACGTCTCCATTGGGGTCTCATGGCTGCGATGATCACCGTCTATTCGCTCATCAGCCTCGTCGTCGGATTCGCTCTAACACCTCTCGTCGCTTTCTTCGGACTGGTCGCTCTAGCGGCGCTGGGATTCATCCTCAGCGAGCGTTGGGTACCGAGGGCATCGATGCACAACCTCGGTATCGTCTGGGTCATCATCGCGATGAAGATCCTTTACGGTCTCGCGATAGAATTGCACCGCTGGGATCTCTTTGGACTATTCCCACTCTCTACCGAGGCGCTGGGGGTCTCCCTTCTGTTGCTGGTGGGAGTCAACATCGCGTTCGCCTACCGACACGACCACGACGCGATCGCCACTCAAGCGGTGCTGGTGCTGCTGGCGATCTCTTCGACGGCCGGCTCATTCTTCGGTGAGATGGGTGTTGCCGCGATGCTCCTCCTCGCCACGGTGCTCGTCCATTCGCTGGCACTGCATCGAAGTAGTGGAAATCTCGCCTCGCTCGGTATCGCAGCATCGAATCTCTGGATTGGGATGCACGCCGTGACTGGAGGCCTGACTCTCGGTTCGCTGACAATCTTGCCATTGCAGACTCCTCTCCTGCTGTTCATGTTGATGCTGGGCGTGAATGGTATCAATGCCACCATGGCCGCTCGTTTTGCTAGGGAAGAGAACTGGTTCTCGAAGGGACTCTCAATGGTCGGCCTCGGCCGCCCTGGTCTTTGGTCGGTGTCCGTCGGTCTCGGGATGGTCGGAGCTCTGATGGCTATCGCCGCCCATCGCGAAGACTCGGCTTATGCCCTAGGTATGGTAACCGCTCTGCTAGCGGCGTTCGCGGGCTCGTACCTGCATGTTCGGGGAGTCGATACGAAACGCATCCAGATTGTGTTGCTTCCTAGTTCCGCCGTGCTCACCTTCCTACTGGTTCTCTTCGATGCGGAGCTTCTCCCATCCTTGGGAATCATCGCTGGATACGAGTCGTTCACGATTGGCGCGGCCGCTGTCTCCGGCTGGCTGCTGCTGTCCAATCAGGAGAGCGTCACCGATCGAGTGCTATGGATGGGATCGATCGCCATAGCAGCACTGCTCACCGTGTTGATACCGGCGCGCGCGCTGGATGCGGGGGGTGATGGTGGTCTACTGCTGCTGGCGACTCTCTCCATATTGCACATCGGCACCGCGACCCTCGCCCTCAAACGCCACTCGCACTCACTAGCCGGAACCGCCGTAATCACTCCGTGGATATGGGTAATGGTGGTTGAGGGGGTCAGCGGCATCGTCCGCACCTTCACTACTCTGAATACCGGCGACACCGTCCATCTAGTAGCCCTCGATGGTAATCTGCTGGGCGCCTATCTCGTACTCGCCTCGCTGATACAGGCTCCTTGCAATCTGGCGATGGGTGAGAAGGGAGTAAATCTCGCCGATCGTTTCCTAGGAATAGCCGAGATTGCGGCGCGGTTGCGGGATTCCGGAATGATGCGCCTCTGGAACATCGGCTGGATCCTCGGCCTCGCTGTCTGGTTGGCACGAGGCGGTGCAGGCGACATGTCGGGGTGGGTCCTGATGGCCGGACTCGGCGTTCACGCTGCCGTTCACATCGCAGCCGATGTTAGCGGTCGACACCAGGACAATCCTAGGTTGCTGCTCGGTGCGCTAGGAGTCTCAATCGCCGTCGTCATGTGGCGGCATGGCATGGATGGAGTCTGGCTGATCGCCTTCGTCCTAGCAAGTGGTTCCCTTTGTTCCATCAGGCGCGATCCGGAGCGCGAAGCGCAGATGCAGATGCTATCGATGACGCTGCTGACGTTGCTGATACTTGTTTGGGGGAGCGCTCGAACGATTCGCTCACCACTAGATACGAGCCCGATGATTAGCGATCAGTTGACCGGCTGGCTTGCCATCACGGTGGTCGCTGTGCAGTTGGCGATCTATCTACCTAGGGTATCGCGATATGAGGATCTTCTGAGACCAGCGATTAGCTCCATCGCGATGCTGGTTGCTACGATTGCAGCCGCTTGGAATGTCGGTGTGGATGCGTGGCAGCCGACTGCGGCAGGTGTGCTGCTGCTGGCCTGCGGCCTATGGCTCGCCGCCAACGGCGAGATCAGGAGCGAGTTGAAGGCGGTGGCCAAGCGGGAGTCGAGACTCGCTTCACTGGCCGAGAGTCAACGCGTCGCACAGGCGCTAGCCATCGGGTCGGTACCTAAGGCCACCCTAACACCTTCTCTTCCTGAATCGGTGGATGGTAATGGCACACCTTCGTCTCCATCGGATTACGATGGATCGCCTGACCGAACCTATCACTTCCCAGACGAAGCGACCGCCGAGCGCGCCATCTCATCCGACTTGACCGCCGCCGCTTTGGCGAGTTCGGCCCAAGCAGTCTCGATTGGAGACGTCGGTGCGATAGACCCGCGCATGGTCGAGTTGGTAGAGAAGCAGCGTCGTCGTCGTAAGCGATCTGGTTCCACCGGCGCCGATGATCTGCTGATTGGCGACATCCACCATCGACCAGTGGTCATACTAGCGTTCATCTTGACGGGAATCCTAGGTGCGTCACTGCTCTCCTTCCTGAATGGGTCGTTTGGGCCAGGTCTGATTGCGCTGATTGGAATTTGGTCGGTCGCATTGATTGCGATCTCCCGTTGGCGCGCTTCGGTGCACGATCTCAGGCTACCTGATGTTATGGGGATCGAGACGCCGTTCGCTGTCGCCTTGCTCGGAGTAGGGCTCGTTCAGGTCGCAGCCCATATGTCCTCGGGTGCATCGAAATGGGACCAATTGGACCTCCTCGCCTTGGTCGGCGTCACCACCATACTAGCTGTGATGTCCCTCGCCGGTCGCAGCGATTTGGCGATGCGCATCCCGTCCTCGCTTGAGTGGCTGGTGCTCGCCCTGCTCCTCCCGAGACTCCTCGGGGCACTCTTCGGAGAGGGCAATCCTTTCCCGCTTTCCGTCGATCCGTTCGACGAATCAGGCGAACTCCTCGCATGGACGATTCCTCATCTCGTCCAAGAGGCGGTCCTGATTGTAGCCGTGCTGCTATGGGATTGGATCGAGGGGGTTCGCCGGTCAAAGGGGATGCCTGATCATCATGGGGCGAACGGAAGGGGGGGCTGGGCGTTCGCTATTGTATTGCTATCGATTGGACCGGCAGGCCTGTTGGCCGCCTCCTTCGCAATCAGGCGAGGATGGCATTGGGAGCAGCCCACGGCCGTGAGTATCGGCATCCTCGCGGGGGCCGTCACCCTGTTCGCCTTCGTCTCTTGGATAGATGCGCTCGCACCCTACGTCGGGTGGATACTGGTTCTGCTCGGCTGCGTCCTGCTCGCCGTCGTTGCAGGCACCGTGCCACCGTCGAGGGCTCGCTGGACCGGTAGCTTCGCGCTCGCTGCTCACATCCTGCTCCCCATCGGCGCGGCGATAACGACCGGTGGTCTGACCGTCTGGGTGCTGGTCGCTCTGTTCGCACTCTCGATGACCTCATGGTGCGTCGGCATCCTGCAACTGCGGAAGGGTCTCCGCTTCGTCGGTGCCTTCGATCTAGTATTCGCGCTCACACTCGCCCTGCTGACGATGCGGGCGGCCCTACTAGAGCCGACGACCGCCTTGATCGCCCTCGTCGCGCTTGCTATCGAGCTCGGAGTAGTGGTATGGCTCGGACAGCGGTATCAGGATGCGATGGCAGCATCTGAGTGACCAACGACCATGTGCTCACTGATTCCATCTTGGCAGGTCATCATCATCCTCGTTGCAGGTGGTTTGAAGGGGGCTGGTTTGTCTCCCGGGTCGTGCGACCCAGCAGTCCGTTCATCCTCCCATGGTCGGATGGTCGAGGTGGAACCCTAGGGCCGGTCGATTGGGTCAAGAGTCGTCCATTCACTACCTTCCACCTCATTATCTCCATGTCGCTCCTAGCCTGGCTCGGGTTCGGTTCGACAACCTCCTGCGAAACCGAAGCTCAGCGACTAATCTGTGCTAATGCCATCTGGCCGAGCGATCTGGTCGAAGCACCGCATCGACTGTTCCTCTCCTACATCACCGCACCTTGGTTTCACAACAGCATGGAGCACATCCTGCTGATTGTGGTTTGCCTCTTCCTGATATCCCAAACGGCTGAGGTTCGTCTTGGTACCAAGAGGACCGTCTTTCTATTCTTCACCGGTACCGCCGTCGTAGCCACCATCATCGCCATCATCCTCAACGTCGGAGCATCACTGCATGACTCTCCTTGGTTTAGCGGCGGCCTCGCCCGGAATTGGATGGGTGGATCGGTTGGTCTCTACTGCGCTATGGGTGCCCTCTTCGCTCAGACCCGCCGTCCGGAATTTGCTTTCCTCGCATATTTCGTGTTCGACGCCCTGAACCTCTTCGTTTACCACGGAGCCGCCAGCCAGACCATCTCCGCCCATGTACTCGCGGTAGCACTCGGCGGTGCGATAGGTTGGCGATGGCGGAACGAGGGAATGGAATGGGATCCGATTGCCAACTACACCTCCTCTCCAATCTAGCCTTGATCGCCGCATAGTGGATGAGAATCACCATGAAGGCTGACCGCAACCACCGTGCGAGGCCGCCGGAGCAAGGGTTGATGTCGCAGCGCCGGACCGATTGGATATGTGACCGGACCGTGGATCACGGATGTCCCTGAGGATGTCGAGCACCCCCCCATCCCCCTCGGCCTCAATGAGATGACGGTTCCCAGAGCAGCGCTGGTGCTCTCCGCATCGACGCTAGCCATCCTCCTCGTCATGATGTCTTGGATCGGCATCGCGGCTTATTCGTTCTCAAAGCAACTCGACGGTTCCTTTGCCGCAGGAGATCAGGAGGTGCTCCGGAAGGACGGGCGATGGGCGTGGGAAGTCGACTTTCTCTTCGATACTTGCGAGCCACTCGACGCGACCTGGACATGGCCCGACAATCTCTCTGCACAGGATGACTCGTTCTTCTATCCAGGGGCGCTTGCATGCGATTGGGAGATGCAGGGGGTGAACGACCACGCAGTCGTCGTCGTTCACAATCGCGTCAATACCTCCTACGATCTGCTTCTTGAAATCGACGATGCGCGAGTGGAATTCGCTTCGACCGGCGAGCAGCAGATGCTGCTCGATGATCTCTCTGCCTACAACGCGAGCTTCGCCGAAATCGTCCTGACCGCCGATGTGGACGAGATGGAGTTCAACGTGACCGCTCGCCACGTCAGTGTGGTCGAGGCGGTGGTCCCGATGCGAGTATCCGTGATTAAGGGCAGCGAGCAACGCCCGGTGCATGTGGAGGATGGCGACTCGCTCCAGGTGCACTACATAGTTTGGGATGCTGACACCGAGGAGCAGTTGGATGAGGGAGACCTACCGGTTGTCGCAGGCGAGGACCCCACCTACATCCGAGGATTCGGTTGGGGACAGATAGGCTTGGACATCGGCAACGACAGGGGAGTCGTTCCGGGAATCGACACAGGGACCAAGCACACAGTACTTCTTCCGCCCGACATCGCGTATGGCACGCGAGACGGACACGAGTTGCAGCATTCCTGGCTCCGCTTCGAACTGGAATTGACCCAGTACCGAAACATCTGATCGCCACACGTGATCTACACATTGTTCCCTCACGCTTCTCGGGTTGGATATAGTGGTTGGAAGCCCCGTTCTGCAACGGGCCGCGCGAGGCGATAATGCCTTGACCGGAAGCGACCGGTCGCGGCGCATGGGTGGTGAGGCGCATCGCGCGATAGCGGTGAACGGAGCCGCTCAAGCAGCGGCTACCCGCCGCGAACCGGCGAAAATCCATCGTCGAGGTGAACCGAAGCTCCACATGACCGAATCCATGCGTCGTCTGTCGACTCCGATTTCGATCTGTCGAATGCGAGCCGAGCATGTCGCCGAGGTGGCATCCGACCTACCGCCTGGCTTGCTGCTCGACCCTGCGTGCGGTTCGGGCGTGGCCCTGGCGACGATAATCGATGCCACTGGACGGGTCGGCATGGGGGTCGAACTCGACCAAGAGATCGCCGGATTAGCGGCTGCGAACGCCAATCGGTTGTTGGAGAAAGGGAGGGACCCGAACCGTCTCGCTCAGCACGTGATTGCTGGAGACGGTCTGGACGCCGACGGGGTAATGTCTTCGCTGCACACCTCGCTAATCGATTCCGGAATCGAATCGAAGCCTCCGATTGCGATGCTGATGGTCGATCCGGCGCGGCCAGCCGATGCTCAGAACCACACCCTAGAAGAGATGCAGCCCCCTCTTGAGGCGCTCCTAACCGCTTGGCATCCATACATGTCGATGGCTGAATCCGGACCAGCGCTACTGCTTGACCTATCCCCCCGACTCTCTGATGCCCAATGCCGCGAGGTCGAGTCAATCGTCGAACGGATATTCCCGGGCGTCGCCAGAACCTGGGAGCGAATCAGCAAAGGCGATGGGCGAATCGACCGTCTCTCCCTCTGGACTGGCCCCCTCTCTCGAGATGTTGTGCAGCGAGTGGTTCGTCTCGGAGCACGTGGCGCCCACTACGAGGTGAGCGGCGACGAGCAGGCACCATTTCGTCAGACGAGATTGCCGATGCCCATCTCCTTCGACCGCTGGGTCACGATTGTTGACTCTGCACTGGTCGGTGCCGGACTGCACGAGGCATGGGCCACCGAAGCGTTGGGAGATGCCGCAGATGAAGTTGACTGGATGCGCACCGGACCACGCCGCCCGTTGATGGTGACCGACGACCGGCCTAGGATCTCAGATGAGGCCGGACCGTTTGCGGTCGTGAGCGGCCGGGTAATTCACCACCGACTCTCCCCCCCTTCGATGGACACGAGCGCTTCCATAGCCGAAGCGGCAAAGTCCCACGGCCTCTCAAAGGTCCAATTGCGCTGTGGTCTCGATCCGGAAGTGCAGCCCAAGGTGCAGCGCAGCCTCAATCGTCGGCTAAAGGGTCGAGACGGCCCACGAGGATTCATCGTCGATGTTCCGGTCAGCCGAGGCACGAGCTTGCATTCCGTCTATGTGCTCTGCTCCGAGGAGTGATGTCCCGGTCAGCCTCGACCCGCGTTAATTCATGCAGCGCTGCACAGTGGCCGAAGACGGGCGCCTCCACACCAAGGCGAAACAGAGGTCCCCGTAGGGAATGCGCGTCATTCAAATATGGGCGCTCGGTCGGCGGGCTGCTCGAAAGGGCCACCGGGGGACCGGTGAACTCGGGGGAACCGACATGGCTGAAGACACTGCTGAACTGGGAGATGACTTCTCCTATATCATCCGAGTCGCCGACAGCGATGTCGATGGATTGCGACCCATCGCGCTCGGACTGACATCGATAAATGGCGTCGGTCGAAGGACTGCTCGCCAAATCTGCCGAATCGCGGGTATCGACCCGAAGAAACTCGGAGGTCACCTGAGCGATGACGAGCAATCGATCCTCCGCGCCACCATCGATGAGTATGCCACTCGTGTGCCCTGGTGGATGGTGAACCGACAGCGCGACCTGCACACCAACGAGGATGCACACCTCTTCTCGCAAGAGGTGAAGATGACAGAGAAGGATGACATCTCCAGACTGGCCGCAATCAAGACCTACCGAGGAATGCGTCATCGCAGCGGCCACAAGGTTCGCGGCCAGCGCCTCCGAAGCAATGGCCGCTCCGGCTTGACGCTCGGCGTCCAGAGGAAGAAGTGACGGGCGGTGGGTGAATGGGCGAACCGAAGTTCTCGAGACCGAAGACCCAGACGCCGACCCATCCTTGGAAGGCTGCTCGAATTGAGGAAGAGCACGCGCTGAAGCAGCGCTACGGTCTGAAGAAGGTCGGTGGGATGAAGGAGATATGGCGGGAAAAGAGCGCCCTGCGCCGCCTTCGTCAACAGGCGATGAAACTGATTGGCCGGGTCGATACCACTTCTGGACACTTTGCCCGGGAACGAACCGACCTGCTCGCCTCGCTGAACCGGAAGGGATTGCTCGGCGACCACGCGAATCTCGATGATGTCCTGCAAATCACCGTCGAGCACATGCTCGATCGTCGCCTGCAGTCCCAAGTGTACTACCGTGGCTTGGCACCGTCGATGCGAGGTTCTCGTAACATGATTGTGCATGGTCACGTCGTGGTCGGAGAGCAGCGGATGAACGTGCCCGGCTATCATGTGCTTAGGGCGGAGGAGGAGATGATCGCCTACCATCCATCCTCACCCTACAACGATCCGAATCACGAGATGCGCCAGGAGATGGAGCGACGACGCGAGACCATTGATGGCGAAGGTGGTCCTGAGGAGGGCATTGGGATGGTCCGCGAGCAGAGCACGCAGAAGGCGTTTGTTGAGCAGATCAAGAGCGATGAGGCGAAGCTGCCAACGACCGAGGACACGGTTCCGGAGGCCGAGGCCGAGGAGCCAGCCCCCGTCGAGGCGGAAGGAGGTGAGGCTTGATGGGGCACAAGGCAGTGGTCAACATCTACTCGACCTACAACAATATCCTGATTACGGCGACCGATTTGACCGGTGCCGAGACAATCTGCAAGGTGAGTGGCGGCATGGTCGTCAAGAAGGCGTCAGACGCCGGTGGCCATTTCGCAGCAACTAGGGCCGCCGAAAGAATCGCCGAAATGCTCGGTGAGAAGGACTTCGATTCTGTCATCGTAAAGTACCGTGGTGCTGGAGGCAACAAGAGCCCGAACGCGCCCGGAGCCACGGCCGCGATTCGTGCTCTGACTCGTGCTGGGGTGACCATTACTCGTATCGAGGACGTCACCCCTATGCCGACAGACGGGACGAAGAAGAAGGGTGGACGCCGAGGGCGTCGGGTCTGATTAGGAGTGGATTGCAATGGTCGATATCGAAGTCATCACCGAGACAGAAAGCGAGATCTACCTGCTGATGAAGGGCACGGACCGAGCGTTTCTGAACGCCATCCGTCGCGCCCTGATTGTCGACACACCGAAGATGGCCATCCATTCGGTTCGGTTTGAACAAGGCACGATTGAGGAAGATGGAATGATCTGGGAGACTATTGGACCGATTTCCGATGAGATGATTGCGCAGCGGCTCGCGATGATTCCGATTCCTACCAAGCACGACGAGTTCCATTTCATGGATCGATGCCCCAAGTGCGCCGATCTAGTTGCAGACGACAGAGGCTGCCCGGAGTGTACGATCATCTACCAATGCTCGGCTCGCGGAGAAGAGGATGGACGAGCAGTCTGCGCTCGTGATCTGAATGTCCTCGGCGACACCTCGCTACAGGTTCCTGAGGAGTACGGCGACATCGTGATTACGAAGCTGTTCAAGGGGCAGCGGTTGGAATTCTACGCCAAGGCCGTTCTCGGAATCGGACGAACCCACATCAAGTGGTCCCCGGTCGCTGGGGTCACCTTCGTCCCACGCCAAATAGGCGTTCTCAAGGACAAGAAGAAGGCAAAGGTCCTGTGGAATCTCGGCTTGACCATCACCGAGAAGGAATTCACCAAGGGGAAGATCGAGGACTTGGCCCAAACGGCAATCTTGGCTAAGGAGCTGGTGCATGTCGGCCCTTCGACCGATATCGGCCGCGAGTTCGATGATGCCATCGTTCTCGAAGAGGTTCCAGGCGAGTATATCCTCTCCTTCGAGACCGATGGTTCGATGACTGCCAGAACGGCATTTAACAAGGCCGTGGAGTCGTTGTCCGAGCGATTCGCTGACATTCAGGACCACATCGCTTCAGCGCTCTGAAATCGGTACCATCCTTGATTGGGGGGGACGGAGACCCCCTGCGCAGAGCCCTAGGAGGCCGAGCATACGATGCAAGAGGCGACCTTCCACCAAGGCGGCCACATCACCTGGCTCTTCACGGTCGAATCCGATGCGGACGATGAATCCTCACAGGGTAGTCGAGGGGCTGGAATCTGCATCGAGGATGGCGTCACCGTCCGCTGTCAGGCGCTACCCAGAACCGGTGAGCGCTCGGTGCGAGCCAAGGGTCGGGGCCCCCTCTTTTCGAACTTCGATATGGTCCCGCTTCACACCGCCGTCGTCGATGAATGCTCCCGCCTCTCTCCGAGGGTTCGAGACCTCGACTGGAACTTCGACATCGATGCGTCGATTCCACTGTCGCAGGGATTCGGGCTCTCGGCGGCGGGTGCAATCGCCGCGGCTCGATGCGTCCTGACGATTGCTCCACCACCGGACTTTATCACGGATCATGACATCCTCCGTGCTGCTCTCGCAGTCGCTCACTCGGTCGAGAGACGAACCAGCGGCGGTCTTGGAGATGTGATGGCTCTCGCCGTCGGTGGCGTCGAACGCCGTCTCGCTCCAGGCTCTCCCTTCCACCAATCCAGTGGAGGCTCATTCAATGCGGGGCCCGGTCGGGCAGAGGCGTTTGCATCACCATCGATTGTGCTTCTCGCTTGGCGTGCCGCCTCCGATCATCACACCTCTGAATACATCGATGACTTCGATTGGCAGGAGCGGATCAGAACCGCTGGATCGCGCTGCATGGAGACATTGGGAGATGGCAAATGGGGTGCAAATCGATGGCAAGAGTTACTCGCGATGGGCGAGAGATTCGCGCTTGAGAGCGGTCTTCTTGCGGATGCGGGAAGGAAGGATATCCTCGCTGCGGCTCATGCATCGATGGAACGTGCACGAGCGCCCGTTGCCGCCCGCCTCTGCATGCTCGGAGAGAGCGTCTCCATCGTCGCCACCGACCCGGACCTAGATGATGGATGGGTCACGGTCGTTGAATCCTCTCTGCAATCGGCTGGTTTCTCGACCCGGACAACCCGCATCGCGGCACTGCGAGGGCCTTGACTGACCATCTGTTCCGTTGATCACAGCATGCCCCTTCGATTGAAGAGCCACTATCCTCGAAGACTAGACGGTCAACCAATCTATCAATCACTGCGCGATTCGTGGTGCGCCTTCAATCGAGATAGGTCGAGTGGGGAGGAATCCAGTAGGATTGCTCCCTTCAACCGTAGCCCGTCGCAGAATCCGTGCCGATAGACGATAGCTCCATGGCCGTAGTCCTCTGTGTAGCGGTCGATCTGCTTTTGGGTCTTTTTCCGCGGGAAGGATAGCGCTGCGCCAAAGAAGTGCTTGGCATCGAGCCACGCAACGGGAACACCATCGATGCGGACATCGTCCAACAGCAGCAGATCGGGGGTCCTGACCGGTCTGCCTTCGCTCTGGGTCTGTTCACGGACCAGATCCGCCTGCTTCCGGAACCTAACCCCGAGTCGCTCAAAGTGGTCGCAGAGGACCTCTTCGAATACATCTGCTGCCTGATGGGTCTCGGATTGGTCGACATTGGATACTCGGTCAGCGTCTTCGGCGATGCGGAATTGTTCTCGATCCTGTTCGCCTAGTCTTTTCGGATCCTTCAACGACTCCTTGATTCGGTTCTTCGACCATCCTCTGGCGGTGAGGATCGCTCGGAAGACGTTCACAGGTGGCGCATCAGCGTCTTTGGCCAATGCGAGTATTCCCACACCGTCGTCGTAGCGCTGTCGCAATTGATGCGACCTCCGCATCAAGCGGTGGTGGCCGAATACGGACTTCTCCTGATTCAGTGCGCCTCGCAGTGAGAGCGCTTGGTCTAGGTTGATTGCATGTCCCTTGATTCGCTCCGCTATTTCGTGAACTCTCGAATCGGGGAGATAGCCGAATTCTCCCCGTCGTGTGATCAGCCCACCCACCTCCTTCTGCACAGTCAGGGGAACAGGTGAGGTCGGCCACTCGATGTCCATTCTCTTGGGTAGCGGTTCGATGACCTCCGGTATCCCCATGGGGCGCGGCCTCCTATCGAATCGAGAGATTGCCCAAGCCTCGGTGTCACGAGATGCCTTGCTGGTGTTACTATCTTTCTTCCCAGAGCCTTCGCCGCTCTTGCGTCCAGTATTGCCGCTCTTATTGGATTCCTTGATTGGTTTCAAGTCGCGCTTCCCGGCACTCTGGTCGCCCCCCTTACCATCGGTTCCACGATTGCCGGCTGCCGAGGAGCTGTTACCTCCGCCCTGATCGCCTCCGCTCTTCTTTCCGCCTCGTCGCCGCCCGCCGCGACTGCCTCGCCTGCGTCGCCGTCCACCGCCATCGCTCTTTCGTCCGGGGTTCGAGCCCTCGCTTTCGCGGGAGGTTTCCTTGGACGGTGCCCCTTTCTCGGATGCCGCGTCCGTCGTTCCAATCGATTCTTCGTCGGACGCCTGCGGCGCATCGCGCGCCTCGTCGTCGCGACGCCGGCCACCGCCTCCGCGGCCGCCTCGTCTACGCCTCTTCCGAGTCAAGTGGTGATGGCGACCGGTCGAGGGGCTATCAACCCGACGCGTCCATAATCGGCGCTTCCGAATCTCGATGCATCTAATGTAGCGGTCGGTACCCGATCATCATCGATAGGCGAGACCAGGAAGAAGAGGCCGCGCGGATGAGGACTTGCCTGCTACATCCTCAACCTCGCCGGAGACCGCAATCGAGACGGCTGGTACACCTAGCGCTTCCGCGATGAAAGAGGAATTCGAACGTAACCATTCCACCTCGTCGAATGCACCTTGGATTAGGAGCCGCTCACCTTCACTGAGCGTGTGGATCCGTCCACGCCGCTTCTTTGAGCCGGTCACCAGCCCGCGCCAGACGTTCACCGCATCGCCCTTCGTCGCCTCGTCATGGAAGCAAGCCTGTGCTTGCAGGACCTTCTGTCCTCCTTGACGGAAGTCGAACTCTTCGGCGTGCAGGCGAAGAGCGGTCCTCACAAGCCCCCTCTTCCACTCTGGAGCAGTGAATATCACCAACTCCGAGAGTACGCCATCAGCGTGCCGCTCCGCTAACTGCTTGACGTTTCGAGCGCGATCGATGGCATTTCTCAGGAAAGCCTCTCTAGCCAGCACCGCCGCATCATTTTCATTCGGTTCCATCACATCGATGGTCGCGCTGGCGAGCATTCCCTCACCGCCGCAATCGGCCCAGATCTCTTCGGCAAGATGCGGAGTCGCGGGCGCCAGCATTGGCGCCCACCCAAGCCTAACCTCACGCCCGACATCGGCGCTGACACCACCTCTTCGCATCGCCCAGTTCCAATCGTCCAGCATCTGATTGTGACTGATCATGACCCCTTCTCGAAGGCTGACATCAGTCATCGCGGCTCGCCAAGCGCTCCTGTTCGCCCGCAGTCGAGCCATCAGCCATGAATCCATCAAACAGTGCTCCGAATCCCCTCTAGAACTAGATCGCCCGTCCTCATCACAGAACGCAGCATGAAGGGACCGCATCTGCCGATTCTTTGCCTCGATTTCGGTATCGGACCAGTCCATCCCCGCTTCTGGGTTAGCGGCGAAGAGGATGAACAGCCGAACGGTGTCTGCCCCATACCGATCAATCATCTCGACCGGGCTAACCGTGTTCCCTAGGCTCTTGCTCATCTTCGCTGATCGATTGGATAGGGCGCCACCACAGCCTGGACAAGGGTCCGAAGCGCCATCCACATGCACCTCCAAGGAACAGCTAGGACAGAATGGGGCGGGAGCGTTGACCATCCCTTGACAGACCAATCGACTGAAAGGTTCGGAGACCGATGTCAAGCCGGCGTCGCGCAGCGCCTTGGTAAAGAATCGCGCGTAGAGAAGGTGCATGATCGCGTGTTCTATACCGCCGATGTAGAGGTCCACTCCTCCGTCCATCCAATGGTCGGCTACACCTCGATCGAATGGCTCTTCGTTGTTCATCGCGTCGCAGAACCTGAGGAAGTACCATGATGAGTCGTAGAACGTGTCCATCGTGTCAGTCTCCCGCCTCGCATCAGATCCGCAGGACGGGCATTCGACATCGGTGAACGAGGCGTGTGATGAGAGTGGATTTCCACTCTCATCTTCGCTTAGCGAGACATCGAGCGGCAAGGTGACCGGCAGGTCCTCCGTCGGCACGGGTACGACCCCGCATAATCCACAGTGGATGAACGGAATCGGGGTACCCCAGAACCGCTGCCGGCTCAGCAACCAGTCCTTCAGCCGATACTCGATGGTTCCACCACCGGTCCCCTCCCCCTCCAAGGCGGCGATTACCGCCTGCTTCGCATCGTCACCATACAGGCCGTCGAAACCGGGTCGCCCGGAGTTCACCATCCAGCCGAGGCCATCGAAGACGGGATCCTCATCGATGGCCACACCCCGTTCCGTCCTCGTCAGGACCGGCCTGATTGGGATGTCATACCTCTTCGCGAAGTCGTGGTCTCGTTGGTCGTGACCTGGAACCGCCATCACGGCACCGGTTCCGTAACTGGCGACGACGAAGTTGCCAGCGAAGATTGGTACCTCCTCGCCGGTCAACGGATTGACTGCGTTGCGACCGAGCGGCACTCCTTTCTTCTCCCGTAGCATGTTGACACGATCGAACTCGGACATCCGGGCGCACTCCTCGGCCAGAGCGCGGTAGGCATCCTCATGCTCATTCCCCGCCACCAGACGCTCGCACAATGGGTGTTCCGGGGCCAGTGTAACGAAGGTGACCCCGAATATAGTGTCAGGACGGGTGGTGAAGGTCTCAATCACTTCTTCTTCCCCTACGACAGGGAACCTGATTGTGGCGCCGTGACTCCTCCCAATCCAGTTACGCTGCATCATCTTCACGTTCTCCGGGAAGCCGATCCAATCTAGATCGTCTAGCAGTTCATCGGCGTATTCCGTCATTCGCAGGAACCACTGCGCCATGTCTTTCTGCCGGACCTCACCCGCGCACCGCCAGCAGCGATTGTTGCGCACCTGTTCGTTGGCAAGCACCGTGTCACAGGAGTCGCACCAGTTGACCGGAGCCTCCCTGCGTTCGACAAGCCCCATCTCATGGAATCGGAGGAGGATCCATTGATTCCAATGGTAGTAGGAAGCATCGCTGGTCGCCAGTTCCCTCCTCCAATCGTAGGAGAATCCCATGCTGAGCAGGTCGTTCCGAATGCTCTCGATGTTCGCCCAAGTAACGTCATGCGGGTGACCTCCATCCTTCCTAGCGGCATTCTCAGCCGGCATGCCGAACGAGTCGTAGCCCATCGGATAGAGCACCGTGTGCCCGGTCAGTCGGTGGAAGCGCGCCATCGCATCGCCAATGCTGTAGTTGCGGACATGGCCCATGTGCATGTGACCTGAGGGGTAGGGGAACATCTCCAAGCAGTAGAACTTCGGCTTCGCTTCGTCGATCTCCGCATCGAATGCTGCCGCGTCGCGCCAAGCAGCCTGCCAACGTGGCTCGATGGTCGCAGGGTCGTATCCGCTCACCCTCCTCACCGCCGCGCTCCGAGGCTCTGCACACCCGTCGACGCGCGCGACCGTGCAGCCTCACTTCAATGGAACCTCCGCTGTAAGGAGGCTGCGATGCACTGTCCGGATGTCCCTAATCCTGAACGGAATCACGTCGTGGAAGCAGCGAATCGCTTCAGGGAGACGGCCAATCGCTGCTATTCAGCAGGAAGGTCGCCTCTCTAGTCAACTCGTATCGATATCGCAGACCTACCTTCTCGCGCTCCACCAGTCCGTACTTCTCCAGTGTTCTGAGATGGTGGCTGATTAGTTGCTGGCTCGCTTCCAAACGCTCAGCGAGTTCACGCTGGCTGAGGTTGATGTATTCGTTTCCGGTTTGATCGAGTAGGGTCAGGATCTTTCCCTGCAGCGAATTGGGGTCGGGTGTCAGGAGCGGCACCGGGAGGTCGTCTTCATCCATCTTCCTGACCGTGGCAGGATAGAACCGGACCAACCTACCATCCCGTCGCCGCCAGAGCTTCTCTTCTGCTTCCAGTACCTTCAGATGGTGTGCCAATTGGCCGTTACTCATGCTCAAAGCCCCGAGGAGAGCCCGGAAGTGAGCGCCAGGGTTGGCGACTAGGAACCCGATAATCCGCCCTCTCTGAAATTCACCATCGTAGTCTCGATTCCTCCGAACCATCCCGACTAGTGCGAGTCCGAGGTTCATCGCCGGCAGACGAATCCATTCGGTGTTGACGATTGATACCAGCAGCATCGCAATCATCGAGGTCGTCACGACAATCATGACTGCGGGCGGAGCGACGGCCACGACCGTGGCGGCGATGTTCTCGTCGGTTGAGGCGGCTTCCTGGTTAGGACTGGTTGCTGCAGGTTCTGGGGCGGTCCACTCGTCGATGACTGACACGACTTTGAGTCCGGGAGACCATACCGCACATGCATCACCGGCAACGAACGATGCGTCGGCCACTCGATACGCTCCCTGCAGACGTGGTGATGGTGACCAGCCGGTGACGGTGCTTGCCAGAAGTGCTCGCTCATCACCCGCAACGGTTCGCAATAGCCAGCAGCCGCCCTGATCGGTTCGGACATGGATCCATTCGCCTTCTAACACGACCGGATTCGGTGCGTTGATGACCGGTTCATCGACCACTATGATTACTTGTTCTTCTTCCTCTTCGACGACCGGTTCCTGAGCAATCCCATCGTATGCGTGAATGAGCGCCGTAGTCAGGCTCGGATGCGACTGCGTTCTCGCTTCGATTAGGTATGTAGAGGTGGGGAGAGCGACACCATCGATTGCGAATGCGTGCTCGAATGGGCCCAATAGCATCGACTCACCGCTCAGCAGCGTCGTCGAATCGCCTGCAATCCCATCACAATCTTCCTCTGAAACGGTGGCTGATTCGCCATCGACGGTGGAGAGGTGGAAGGATATGCGACAGTCGGATGGCCATTGAATCACGAGTGGCTCGGCATCGAGATGCAGGAGTCTCAAACCGAACAGCACGCTCTCGTTGTCGCCATCCGGGTCGATGACATCTATTTCGACCACTTCGAAAAGGGTCTGTTCAAGAGACTGCGCCTCCAACCGACAGAGGCGTTCTGCGTCGCTGTCCTCAACTTCGAATTCGATAATCTCGTACA
This sequence comes from uncultured Candidatus Poseidoniales archaeon, assembly GCA_964585295.1. GTDB lineage: Archaea > Thermoplasmatota > Poseidoniia > Poseidoniales > Thalassarchaeaceae > CAUZSY01. The sequence continues at coordinate 27,301 of CAZPCY010000008.1, forward strand.
GGTCGATCCCAGGACTCCTGACTATCGCCAAATGGTCGCCGCCGGCCCATCCGCAGCCGTCGAAGCCGCTCGTCTCTAGCGTGATGCGGGCCAGCCTCAAGGATTCGTCCGGCTGAATCTTGTGCTCCATCAAAGCCGGCACGCAGTTGGTTGCGCCCTCTTCGTCGTACGGCAGGCCACCATCAGCTGAGACGATGTGGAGTCTCACCCAGCAGTCGTCCTCAAAGGATGCGACTCGCGCGATGTCGTCGTCGTTGTGCAGATCGACGACTAGCGTAAGTTCCTCACCACTCGCCACAGCACTGTTTCCATTATCTCGGGCGACCGAGAGCCGAAGACCTTCAACTCGCTGATCGCTCTCCACTGCCTCGTGAATCCATTCCACGCTCCAAGCATCGCCGGCGGCGCCAGCGGGCCAAGCCGATATGGTGTACGACCCATCAGCGAGCCCAAGGTCCGATGGGCTCCAGGTCATCCATCCGAGATCGATGGACGCACCGGGACTTATTTTCTCGCCACCACCACATCCGATGTTCGAGATGCTAGCGATTGAGAGGCTCTGGACGATGCGACACGCATCGTCGAATGGAACCTCAATTTCCTCTGAACCGTGGTTCGAGAGCGTCGCTCGGGCGACAACCGGCTCGCCTGGTTCACTGGTCATCCGGCCACCGGGCATGGGTGGCATAAGCAATTCAAAGGCGAGATCGTCCGGCATCGCAGTTTCTCGATGGTAGGTCACTTCGAAAGTCTCGGCCTCGATTTCGTCACCGGAATCAATCGCGATGAGGAGATCGCCGGACGGCACCGTTGCCGTCCACGACCAATCGAGGGTTGAGATATGCTGCTCTCCTCCGGCCGGCACATCGATTGCACGCCATTGGCCGGCGCAGTTGCGCTCGTCGTCAAGGTCGTGGACAATCGCTCCGGTGGAATTAGTGATAATCATCGTGAATGGACATGATGGGTTGTGTTCGAATGCGTGGTCATTGTCTCCCTCATTGTAGACCGAGACGGATATCGTGAGGTCATTCGCATCGCTGTAGTGGAGGCCGTTGGCAGGAGCGGATATCGCGACGATTAGCGACAGTTCAGATTCGGAATGATTGCTAGCAGAGGCACCGGCAGCGCCACTCGCTGAGAGCATCAGCACCATGGCTAGGATTGCGAGGCCCGGTCCGCGCTGCCGCAGTGCCATGACCAGCGCTCGACCTCGACCCATATCAAACAGTCCCTTCAGGCCAGCATCCGAAGGATGCGGCCTGTGCCCGCGCCTCGCGCGAGCGAGAGATGTGGGCCAAGTCACCATCCGGCACCTCAACTGGTCGTCATCGCTATTCGATGTCTCATCCTCAGCCGCACCATGCCCCTCGCACGCGGCGAGTTCGACCGACGATCAGGGGATGATGGCATCGAGACATGGGTCACCCAGATGGGTCCGTACGAGAACATGAACATCGCCTTCATCGATCGAACGAACGACATCGTCGTCCTCGTCGATCCCTTCGATGGGAAGGGATGGTTGAGGGAACTTGCCGCTTCGGATCTTTCACCAACACACATCCTGCTAACTCACACCCACCGTGACCACACCGCTGGAGTGGCCGCCATCCGTCGAGTCCATCCTAAAGTCGAGGTATTGGGGCACGAGGAGTCCGTCGCGCCGACCCTGCTCGCTAGAATCATCTTCCGGAGGACGGATTTCACCAAGGTCTGGGACCATCCACCCGACGCGATGGTCGAGTGGCGCAAGGGTGGCATCTCGCTACAAGTCACGCATTCGCCCGGACATGCCCCCGGACATGTCACCTACCATGGCCACGGTGTCTATGTCGCTGGGGATCTTCTGTTCACGATGCGATCGGGCAGGGTCGATCTTCCCGGCTCTGACCCGACAGCGCAATGGCGCAGTCTCAATCACGCGAAGGATATTCTTGCCTCACTGCCACAGGATTGGCGGCTGGTTCCTGGCCATCGATACGAGTGGATCGATGGCACAACTCCCGATTGGGTGTCAATCGGCGAGGCCTTAGCCCACAACCGCTCTCTGAATGCAGCGAGCCGAGATCGATTCGATGACCTTCCCTACAACCGATTCGACGATGAATTGGCCGCTTGAAACAGATTATCGAATCGACTTCGCAACCATGCATGCGCCACGCTTCCGGCTGAAGTGGGTGGTCAGCCGCAGTGGCGGAAGCAATCACTCAGTCATCGAAGTCGCCCATGGTTGGGACGGAAGCGAGCGCCGCGGCCTCCTCCTGTTCTTTATGGACTTGCCATTGTGCCTTCTCGACCCATCCTAGTTCACGCGCCTTCTCGTAATCTCCTTGGGACGCGTAGTGTTCAGCCCAGAGCTGCCGCCGATCCTCCTCGTCGGCGAATGCGGCCTCTTGCTCGTCGAAGACACGCTTCTCGGAGATTAATCGCCGCTTCGCCATCTGCCTCGAAATCATCGCTACGAGGATCATCGACAACAGCAGCATGACTACGAGACCGATGGCGATTCCAGCGAACACCGCAACATCCCGCGTAGACAGCGCTTCGTCCTCCAATGATTGCTCGACCGCACAAGGCGTGCCGATCTCCCATACCTCTGGATCCTTGGGGCAGGGATCGCTCTGGTCTGACATCCCATCACCGTCTTGGTCTGGACAGCCGAGGCGATCACGCCACGACTTACCGTGGTTCGACTTACAGTCGTCGGGCTCAAATGCATCTCTAGTCGAGTTGTCGCCATAGCCATCGCCGTCGCTGTCCTTCCATTGCGTCGGCTGGTGCGGGAAAGCGTCGGATGAGAATCCCTCGGGGTTGTCACCGTGACCATCGCCGTCGACATCCGACCATTGCGTATCGTCGTCAGGGAACGCGTCTCCGTTCTCAAGTCGCGCATCGAAGTAGGTGCCATTGGATCCGTTCACCTCCATGATCGTCATCGTGAATGAGTAGTTGTCGCCGATGAGGTCCCCGTCCTCATCCATCCACTGGGTACCATCGTCGGGGAATGCATCGATTGAGTCGGCCCAACCATCGTGGTCTCCATCCCGGCATCCGTACACATTGCCCATGTACGATTCTCCCCAATCGTCGGGACAGTCGTCCATCCAGGTTCCCGGCTGATCCGCATATGCGTCCCCATCGCGGTTGGTCTGGTTGAATGCGTCATCTGGATACTCATCTTGCGGGTCTGGGACCCCATCACTGTCGCTATCCGGGCATCCTCTAGCCTCCGGGGACGTGACATCTCCCCAGTTGAGTGGGCAGACGTCCGGGTTGGTCGCATATTGCACGTAGATGCCCGGCCAAGAGGCGTTGCGCCAGTCAGACCACGATTCATTGGCGTAATTGTCGCCATAGCCATCACCATCGCTGTCTTTCCACTGGCTCGGGTCGTCAGGGAACCAATCACCGTTCGGACCGATCGCCGAATCGCCGTATCCGTCACCGTCACGATCGGTGCATTGCGTTCCATCCTCGGGGAATAGGTCTGCGCCGTTGCCTGAGGCGTTGTCGCCGCATTGATCACCATCGCGATCGCTCCATTGCGTCGGATCGTTCGGAAATGCCTCACCGTTGTTAGCATAGCCGTCGCCGTCGTTGTCCGGGCAACCGAACCATTCGATCGTATCGTATTGCTCACTGGTTTCGTTCCAGACAATCTTCCATTCGCTGTCGCCGGCGCTCGCCACGCATCTGTCAGGAGTCACCCCACTCGAATTATCGCCGTAACTGTCGCCGTCCTGATCGTGCCATTGGCTCGGTTCGGTGGTGAAGGCATCGGCGTCACCATCCGGAGAGGCTGCACCGGAAGCATCGGGGTCGGACCAACCGTCACCATCAGAATCGGGACAGCCGAGTCGATCCCAAATCGACCTTCCAGCATTCAAGGGACATCCATCAGAGCGGTCGGTGAACGGCTCGTCACCTATCCAGTCGCCGTCGGTATCGTTCCACTGGTTAGAATCTACGGGGAATATATCAACGGCGGCAATCTGACTGGGGTTCATGTCTTGGATGAGGATTCCCGGCCATTCGGTAGGTCGGACCCCGTAGCTAGACCCGTGGCTGGCGTCATTGTAGTTGTCCCCATAGCCGTCGAGGTCGTAGTCATTCCACTGGGTTGGGTTGGAGGGAAAGCGATCGACGGTGCCGATTGGATTGGGGTCTCGGGGGTCATCTGTGTTGTCGGGATGGCCGTCGGAATCAGCATCAGCCCACTGGTATCCATCGTTTGGGTAGAGATCATTGTCATCCGACCAGCCATCGCCATCGGAGTCGGGGCACCCGAAGCGATCCTGAGTCGAGTATCCGGTAATGGCTGGACAGGCGTCAGGTAGAATTCCGCTCGGGTTGTCGCCGTATCCATCGCCGTCCTGATCTGCCCATTGGGTGCCATCCTCAGGGAACGCATCGTCGGTGTTCGGCACCCCATCGCCATCGATGTCTGGATCCATCCGCCACCAAATAGCGCGTTCCGAGTAGCCGCTGTGAGCGCTGACGATCCACTGCCCATCAGGGGACCAATCGAGCCCCCGTGTGACCGTGCAGGAGTTTTGACTACCACTGTTCTGACATGGGGCTTGCAGCCTCTCAATCTCGTTGCCGGTCTGGGTGTCATAGAGGATGATCTTTCCACCGTAGGTCTGGTACCAGTACCATCCTACAGCTAGGACGCGACCATCCGGGCTGAATTCGACCGATTCGCAAGAGGAGGTGCCAGTGTCGTCCCATACCTGACTACCTGTGGTCGCGTTGAAGACATGCACACTGTTGCCGCCGCTGCCCTGCGAATAAGCATCACAGGCGGCGATGTAATTTCCATCTGGGCTCCAGTCCATTGAGTAGATTCTGGGTGCGCTGTTACCTGTGTGTAGTGTAATGGTCGTCGTCGCAGTCCATGATCCTCCTACTGAGTAGGTGAATACCTGCCCACGGCCGCTGAAGGCGAGCCTGCGTCCATCCGGCGACCAGCCGACGCTCTCGTATTCGTCCGAGACGGTGCTCGGGTCGAACGAACGAAGTTCGGTTTCCGTCTCGACATCGATGACCACCACCTCACCAGTCACGCCGCTCTGGGTGCTGGCGCGGCCGACGACATAGGCGACCATCGAACCGTTGGGGTTGAACTCGACATCGCCGGCATCGTCGTTGCCACCGGTGTCGACGTCATGGGTGAAAATGTCCGAGAGGTTGTTGGAGTGCATCACGTAGAGTTCGTCATCACCATCTCCTGTCGTCGCTGCGAGCATCGTACCGTCTCGACTCCAGTCGAGCGCCAGTACTTGGCTATCGGACGATAGCTGCCTTGAGAGAACATTCACTTTGGTGGTGGCATTGTGAATCCGTACATGACCGGACTCTAGAGCGAATGCGACCCAATTGCCGTTTGGGCTGAATTCAGCATCCCTGACATCGTCGTTGCCGACCCAAGAGGTCGCGTTCTCAATGAAGCCGGAGGAATGGACGGTCACCCTGTCGGTCCAGTCTGAGATACCATCGCCATCCGAGTCGGGACAACCCAATCGATCGACGCTGCTGTTGCCTTTGGCCCATGGGCATGCGTCGAGATTGTCATCGGTACCGTCACCGTCCTGATCTAGTGCGGAGACGGTCGTCGAAGCGATTGGGAGGAGCATTAGGAGTGCCGCCAGCAGGATTGCTGGCCGGGGGGTACTGGTTCCTCTCATCAGAATCCCGCGTAGCATTGCTGGAAAAGGCCTTGCGGTCCCCCTGCATCACGCGCGCGAGGCGCCTGCACACTCCAAATCACCTGTTCGTTGGCTCCGTGAACGAGGTGTTGGAACCCTACTCACGATGGGCTGTTTTCCATCCAGTTGAGGGTAGCTTGCGCAAAGGTCGGGGTGCCGAACCCTTCAATGGAAGCGACCCCGGACCTATCCACATGGTCGCACCAATCGACCGGGTCCATGTCCCGGTCGAAGACCGAATCATGTTGCACCTGCATGAGCAGGACCATCAGTCCGATCTCTACATGGTCGATGCTTCAGTCACCAGACCCGGAATCGCAGAGGCTTGTGCTCTACACCCTCCCAACGTGAGTCGTTCGATGCGGACCCTGATACGTAAGGGGCATGTGATTGGGCACACCCGCTCCGTCCGCGGCGAGAGTCGACGACAGAAGACCTGGCAGTTGACCGACGAGGGAAGAGAGGCTTTCAAATCCCGTCTAGAGCGGTTGCGATCGGCCAAGGTACTGCTAAGGGATCCGGAGGGAGAATTGATCACCGTGCCCGCTGGTGAGGCTGCAGATCGTCTCGACGCGCGTCTCAGCCTACTGCAGATTCTCATGCACTCGCAGCACGAGGGCGTCCTCACCTACGGCGACATCCGGTTCGGTGCCATCGAACGCGCCGGCGACGATGGCGACCCAGCTCCCGGATCTCTCTCCCTTCTCGCCGGTGCCCACTCCACGTATCATGTCCGGCCACCGAGCACCCGAACCGTGCACGGTCGCGCAAGCGAGCGAGCCTCCATCGAAGAGTGGTACAATGCCAATGTGCCGACCCTAGTAATCACCGGAATCGCCGGCACCGGCAAGACAACCCTCGTCTCTGACTGGCTCAATGCGAGGATCGATGCACAGCCATCACTCCGAGTGATGTACTATCCCTGCCAGCCTTGGGATTCACCGCTTGGCATAGCTACCAGTCTTTTGCATCGCCTCGGCATCGAGTCGAAGGGCAAGGACTCTTGGGATCCGCACGGTTTGTTGTCCGCTCTGCCATTGAAGCCCGGCGCACCTTTCGATGTTGACCTCTTCCGACGCAGGCTGACCGCCTACCTGACCGATCCGATGTCGCTGCGAGAGCGCGTGTTCGAGGATCATGAGGAGGCGAGTGACCAACCGCCGTACATCCTGCTGGTTTTGGATGACGTCCATCACATCGGTGAAGAGGCGAGCCATCTGCTAGGGGCACTCCTACAAGTCGCCGAGGTTTCTCCTCTGCGGCTGCTGCTGGTATCGAGAATGACCCTCGGATTCTACGATCGACGCGATGTCCACACGCGCAGCAGAGTCGAGGAGATGTCGCTCGCCGGTCTCTCCGTCGAGGAAATCTCCGACTGGTTGGATTCCTTCGATGCACCTTCACCACCACCTGCCGACGAGGTGCACGCGGCTACGGGCGGTCATCCACTTGCCTTGGAACTCCTCGAACTCTACGGCCGCGTAATCCACGATGACTGGCTTCGGTTCCTCGACGAGGAAATCCTCGCGGTCCTTCCCGAGGATCTTCGCGAGATCCTCGCCACTCTGGCAGTCGCGGAACGACCGATTCCATGGTCGATGCTAGCCGAGGCGAGCGGCGTCGAGGGAACACCGCCTGCCGCTCTGATAGAGCGCGGTCTTCTGATCGAGATGGATGATGGGCTATGGCTCCATGAGGCGATTAAGGAGCGGCTGCTGCGTGAGGTCGGACAAGTGAGTGACGAGCGCCGGGAGAGGCTCGACGCGGCGACCGATGCTTGACCTCCCATCTCTGGGTCCACATCGAGCCTTTCCGCTCACAACTCGCCTCAATCTCGATGGGAATCGGAATTCTCGGATGTTCTGGCAAGAAGCCCAATCGGAATCGCGGATTACATGTGTCGGTCGAGCCAGGCGTCGAAGCCGCCCTTCTGCATTGCACCGGTGACTTCATCGATCTTCTCGCCATCTTTGAACAGCAACAGCGTCGGAATTCCGCGCACTCCGTAGCGGCCGGGGACGATTGGGTTGTTGTCGACATTCACCTTGGCTATGGTCATCTCTCGCTCGCCGGCGATTAGCTCAAGAATCGGGGAGACCATTCGGCATGGTCCACACCACGGCGCCCAGAAGTCAACGAGGACCCATTCATCCGCCTTCACGACCGTGTCGAAGTCCGCGTCTCCCGCCTCGATGATGCTGCCCATTCCTGTCCCCTCCCAACCTCGACCATGGTGGTCCTATCAACATATGCAGCGGCCCTCGTCGGTCGTAGGCTCCGAACCGCCATCGAACCCCCTTCTGATTACTGGACGCGACCTCTCTCTGATAGCGGTCCACGAATCCGATGAAATTCTACGGGTTGTGTAGCCGAACCGCTCGGCCAACTCGGACCACACCGATCGGAGAGAGATGGAGAAGCAACACCCATGAACCGACTCCGGCCAGCCCCCTTTGAGCGCAATGATTGTCACGCCTAGCATCCTGACCTCAGACTTCTGTCGGCTCGGTGAGACCATCGACGAAGCGATTGAAGCCGGAATCGATTGGATCCATCTCGATGTGATGGATGGCAACTGGGTCGTCAATCGTACAATCACCTTCGGTCCGGCTGTCGTGCGGAGCATCCGCGACCGCGTCGGCCCCGATGTCTTCCTCGACTGTCACCTGATGGTCACGAACGCCGAGGAGATCTGGGAGCAGTATGTCGAGGCCGGTGTTAATCTGGTGATTGCCCACATCGAGGCGGTCAATGACATGCCGGCTCTGATCGAAGCGCTGCACGGTGCCGGAGTGCAGGCTGGTGCGGTGTTGAATCCGGACACTCCGACCGAATCGCTGCTACCGCTGCTACCAGATCTTGACCTCGTGCTTGTCATGTCCGTGGTGCCAGGGAAGGGCGGCCAGTCGTTCATGCCCGTGGTCGAGGGGAAGGTCCGCTCATTCCGCGCCGCCATCGATGCGCAGATTACCGCCGGGGGCCGAGCTACTAGGCTGATGATCGACGGCGGCATCAAGGCGCACAACTCGGCGTTGGTCCGCGACTGGGGCGTCGAGGTCGCCGTCGTGGGATCAGGACTGATCAACGACTCTGGCTCCATCGCGGACAACCTCGCGGAGATTACCGCCGCCCTCGCCGCCTGATTATCTCCGAATAGATTGATTCACTGTCATTCCGATTCGATAGGAGATTCAAATTCGATTTTGAGTTTGGAGACGGGTGGAATCGGCTTCCAATCGAGAAGCACCGCAGCAACGACCACGCATATTGCGAGAATTGGTAATGTAGAGAAGGGTGTGGGATTCCATCCTATTGCAACCCAGAAGCAGCCTGCTGACATCGTAATTCCTGCGGCGATATGCTTGAAGAAGGTCCACGGGATGTTCCGGATGGTTCCGGTAAACCAACCAGCGATAATCATGATTACTACATGACCAGCTATCATGGACAGGGCGGCTCCACGTAAGGACCATGTAGGAATCAACAGCAATCCAATGACCACATTCGTCGCCAACCCCATTGCAAGAAGAATTGTGTGCAACCAAGTGTTTGAGAGCACCTTGGATGCCTCAAACACGGGGGCACCCAGCATGGCCCAAATCCAAGCAGGTAACATCAGTATGAACAAGGCAACAGCATCCACGCCCTCCTCAGGACGATAGCTGACATATTCGGCCGGGAACATCGCAGGCACCGCAATCGCTGCTATCGAGACTCCAGCAATCACACCTATGGGTGTGAGCCAACCGGTCAGGCGCATCGCATCATCTATCTTTTCCGCCAGAGAGATGGCATTCTCTCGAACCTCTCCCAAGATTGGAAGAATCGCCTGTCCGAGAGTGGTGGGCACAGCGAATCCGGCCATGAGAACTATCCATGCGATGTTGTAGATCGCAACCCTCTCGTAGTCATGGAATATTGCGATGAGGAACTTATCTGTGCGGGCCATCAACGGGAATATTGCTAGCGTGACCGCGAAGGGCAAGGATCTCCTGAGCATGCTGCTGGATGATTCGATTTTTCCCACGCTGGTGGAATCAGTCCGAGATTGCATCACACGATTTGCCCAGATAACCATCACAGTGGTGGTGATGGTCATGGATGCTGCGAATCCAATGGCGTAGTCCAAGACATCCGTCGAACCACGAAGATAGAGCATGACATACCAGCTTGTGATCGTAATCCTATCCAATGCTCGGAACGCAGCTTCGCTCCTAGCTTCGCCTAGGGTCCGTAGAGCCACCTTGTGGGTCGAACTTAGGTAGAGAAGAATGGTGCCCCATCCGAGGGCGATTAGCGTTGAGGTCCAACCAGCGGAGCCACCCCATAGATACAATGAGAATGCAAAACCCAAAGGCACGATGATGACAGCGATTGCCAGTTGCCCCTTGATACCCTGCCATACCATTCCTCGGACGGCTCCAGGTGAGGATGCCCCCTCTCTAGCTAGCAGGGTAGGTATGCCAAAATCGAGGATTAGGAAAAGAGTCGCGAACAGATCGTAGATGATGACCCACATTCCGTATTCGATTTGTAGGAGCATATGCGTCAGAATCAACTGAGAGACAATTCCTAGAGCGGCGCTGATTCCCTCCGCACCCAGTAGGAAAGTAGCATCCCTTCTGAGTTCAGGGCGACGGTGCGCTGAACTCATGAACAGCGCCTCTCCGGATTGTTCTTCAATATCACCATCCAAATCGTTCGTCATAACAAGCTCAAGGGAGGATTCAAGGCACGGTGGACTCAGCCCCGGTTCGGGCACCATGGTATCTACGGGCTGGGTCGAAGAAGAGGTCCGGGTTGTCTATCCCGACGCTTCCATTGAGGTAACGGACCTCAATGGGACTGGAGACCATTTCCATGTCAGGGTAGTGGACCCTTCATTCGAGGGAGTTCGGCCATTGCAACGACAAAGGCCGATATTGAATCGTTTCAAGCCCCACATCGCCTCAAATCTCGTTCATGCTCTCGATCTCAAGTGTCTGACACCCGAGCAAGCAGAGTTGGCCGGCGACTCCGTGTTCCACCCTCACGCTGGAGAGATGGAAGTCTTCGGTGTACACATAAGAAGACCAGAAGGAGAGTGATGACTTGACCGTTTTCGACTGGACCCCTGAACATCTCGATGCATTGGTGGCGGATAACTCAGTGGTGCTGTTCATGAAAGGAACCCCAGACGCCGCTCAGTGCGGCTTCAGCGACCGAGCAGCACGGGTACTGAAGTCACTTGGAGAACCCTTCGTCTCGGTGAATATTCTCAGTGACCCCCGCGCCATTCCTACTGTCTGCGCTTGGAGCGATTTCCCTACCATGCCTCAGGTATTCATTCATGGTGAACTGATTGGAGGCTCGGACATAGCACTTGAGATGCTCGAGAGCGGTGAGCTCGCTGAAATGATGGCCTCTGGGCAGGTGGACCCAGACGATTGATCGGAGGAACTCCTGAGGCGAGTATTTGCTGCCCTGACGGGGTGGGTCATGTTGGCTATGAGTCGAGGTGTTGGTCATGGAGAATGACAGGACGGGCATTCTCTTGCTCGCATTTGCTTCCTTCTCTTTCATCTTGCTCTTGTTTCATTTCACAAACAATGGCCCCGATTATGACCACCTCTGGTCTTATGGCATGCCATGGCTGTATGAGGAACCAATGGTGAGAGCGGTTCTGATTTTGGCCGTGACATCAGGATTTGCGGCGATAACTATTGGAAAGATGGACTCTATACGATTGCGATGCATCTGTGCTGCATTTTTCCTTCTATTGACGATAGGATTCCAAGCCGCAACAATATCTCCTGTTGGGCCCGATGGCTTCGGATTCGCCGCCCTATCCGAATTCTGGTTGCAATACGGTTCCACGACTTCGATAGAAGGATATCTTGGTTATCCTGGTTCACTAGCAATCGTCGCCTCATCATTCTCGATTGGAGGCCGAACAGCGGGTTTGCTCACATCCTCGATTTTCGCCATCGCTGCCGCTGCAGTTTGGATATGGGTGGTGGTAGGCGCGCTGCAAGAGGAAGATATGGATCAGAATCATCGTCTTCTTCCTTGGTTCATCATGTTCCTATCATTATACGCACTTACCATCTATCCATTCGTGATGTTCTCTGCACAACTACTGGCATTCTCATTGTACGCTTGGTTGGCCCACCGCGGATTCCGCTCTGGTGCAGATAGTTCAATTCTAGTATGGACCTGCCTTGGATGGCTCGTTCTGACCCATGAGTTCGCACCCGTTATATTGCTATTCGTGCTGCTTTCGGCTGCACGCCCCAATGCTCCTCATCGGCGTTCTGCAGGAACTCTGTCTGCAGGGTTATTGATACTCTGGACGATTCAGAGTTTCGTTCTAGAGAAATCGAGCATCCTTGATTCTTCGAATTCACCAACAGCGGTTACGTGGACGATAGCGTGCTCCATCGCTGCCATCACAATCTTCCACACTTCCAGGCTAGCTTGGCGTGACGATGAAATTGATCAATCGATAGGCGTCGACCAAAGAAGCCTGATTATCTCGATTGCACCAACCGTTGTCTTGCTATTGTTTCTAGACTTGTACTTGCAATCTTATTCATTCACGAGGAGGGTTGTGATTTACGGAGCGGTTCCGATAGGTAAAATCGTGATTGGAACCCCTGTATTCAATGATATTCAAAGCCTAATTTCGAATTGGTCGGAACGAGCCAAATCCACCAGTATGGTCGCTGTGATTATTCTCGCGAGCGTATTCGCGAGTGTTGTACATGTCAAGTACTCGGACAGAGTGCCCGTTTTCCCAATTGAGACATTTGATTGCTGGGAATTGGCTGAAGAGGTCGGCGTTGGTGGATTCACGAATGTCAACATTACTCCAGGAATCCTCATATCACCGTTCCTCAACCCCCCAATAGAAGGTCAATATGATCCAATATTCGATCGCTTTGGTGAAGGTAAGGAATTGGAACGAGACAAACTGGGGGCAGTGATCGAGACGGTTGATATGGACTTCCACGCAGCCGTTGAAGGGACTGGACCGTTTTGGGATGGAGATGACTGGGTGAAGATGGGCGAGGTTATTCCGGCTTGCCAGATTCACGTCAGATTGGAAATGGTACCACATCTACAACCGGGCGTTTGGCCACTCCCAAAATGAGACGAATCCCATCACGGTAGGAAGCGAATTGTCCATCATCCGTAATCTATCCGGCAGGAGTAGCGAATCACTTCAAGAGTGGATGGTAGAGCATCTCAAGGGATCTGTATGTGTGGTATTGCGGGCGGCTGGAATTTCGGCACGGGTTTCGACCCGATTGATGGAATCCATATGGCTGAGGCAATGGCATGCGCCATAAATCACCGAGGACCAGACGACCAAGGCCATCATGTGGATCAGGCGGCCGGCTTGTTCTTCTCACACAGGCGACTTTCGATTCTCGATGTCAGCGAGAGAGGGAAACAGCCGATGAGTTCAGCCGATGGAAGATGGACGGTCGTCTACAACGGAGAGTGGTATGACCACACCAATAGACGAAGCCTCATCTCTGATCATGTTTGGCGAAGTGATTCGGATACTGAGACATTGGTCGAATCCATATCCCGATTTGGCATCGAAGAGACGATTGCATCGATGAATGGGATGTTCGCATTCGCTGCGTGGGATAAGGCCAACCGCAGATTGCATATCGTCAGGGACCGCTTCGGCATCAAGCCAGTATACCTCTTCAGAAACCATGATTGGATTCTGTTCGCTTCGGAGTTGTCCGCCTTGATGGCTCATCCCGCGTGTCCACGGAAAATCGATTCGAGGGCAGTACGCGCATTCCTTACACTGAACTATGTTCCATATCCTCTGAGCATACTCGAGGATGTCGAGAAAATCGAGCCGGGCGTGCATTGTGTGATTCACGAAACAGGAGAGGTGGTCAAACGAAGATGGTACACTCTGCCTCTCATTGAAGACAAGGGGATTCGTCTGGAGGGTGAAGTTGCTACAAACCTCATTGATTCGGTTCTCAGAGATGCTGTAGAAAAGAGGATGCTCTCAGATGTCCCATTAGGGTCGCTTCTATCGGGTGGAATAGATTCCAGTTTGGTGACGGCCTACATGCAAGGAGCATCGTCAACACCAATCCGGACTTTCAGTATCGGTTTCCCAGATAATCCCGACTTCGACGAATCTACTTACGCAAGGGCGGTTGCAGAGCATTTGGGAACTGACCACAACGAGTTGATGGTTGTAGCAGATGACATACTCGATATTTTTCCCTCCATCCCATCGATGTTCAGTGAACCGATGGCTGACTCATCCCAAATTCCAACACATCTCCTCAGCCGAATGGCTCGTGGACACGTAACTGTTGCATTAGGGGGGGATGGTGGCGATGAGGTGTTCGCTGGTTACACAAATCACCCAATGGCCATAGGGCATAGAGGTCCATTCCGCGGCCCTCTTTCTCCATTGAGATATTTCGTGGCCGCGAGTATGCGTGCGGTGCCAATCAAGGCTTGGGATTTCCTTCTAGGTTGGCTTCCATCGAGTCGCCGCCCCCGCTATCCTGGGGATTGGGCGCACCAGCGTGCTCTCCAATTATCCGCGAGGAATCCTGTTGATGCCCATATTAGAAGTCGAGAGCATTGGTATTCAGCGCGTGCGAGTTCCTTTGGGGCAATCATCGGAGGTGAACCAAATCTTCTCAAGACCGATCCGGGGCCGAAATATCACAATTTAGATCGAATTCAGACGATTGACATCCGGTCTTACCTCGTTGATGACATCCTAACAAAGGTGGATATCGCTTCCATGGCGGTGGGCCTTGAAGTACGAGTTCCTTTCCTCGATCATCGTGTGGTAGAGGCAGCAATGTCCCTACGGACGACGGAGCGTTTGTCATCTAAGGGAAGGACCAAAGCAGTGCTCAGAAGAATATTGGCTAGTCACCTCCCCACGGATTTATTTGAACGGCCGAAGCGAGGGTTCGTCTTACCGTTGGAAGATTGGTTCAAAGGTCCTCTAAGGGATTGGATCTATTCTTTGGTGACTCGAGATAGCCTTGCATCCCTAGGTATAGATCGGCCCGATCCATTCCTTGAATTGGTCGATCGGCATATGCAAGGAAGAGGGGAATACGCGACTCCGATTTGGACCCTCGTTAGTCTTCTTGCGTGGAAATCTGAGTGGCTACCTACAGCCAATGTCGGCCCTCTATCAAATTGAATTCGCACATCTTAATCTCTGAGATATGATGTGGAAATAGATGCAGCCTTGCAAGTTCGAATCACCCATCACTCTCAAGGTTCGGTAGGGAAGGCATGAAAGCGACCATTCTCTGGAACGACTGTGCACATCCTCTGGGTGACGGTCCGCAGATTTGGTAGAGAATTGTGCCAGACCACTCAGATTGATGGAGCGAGGGCTCTGATTGATAGAGGGCATAAGATTACCTTTCTAGGGCCAGAATCCGAACCCCCCATCGGTTTGGAGGACATTGAGTTCCATGGAGTTCAATTCAGCCGCATTCCTGGATTACAGTCCCTATCTCTTGAGCGGGGTGTCGGGCGAGGTCTGCACAAGCTTCTGAAGGAGAATGAATTCGATGCCGTGATCACTGAATGGGGTCTCGCTAGACCGGTCCATAGCCAGCTTGGATCAGGGGGCCTTCCATGGGTTGTCATAGATCGCTCCACTCCCGTATTCGGCGGCTTGATTGGTAGGCTGCAATGGTTGCACTACCACGCAGCCTGGAAGAAGGGTCGAATGGCAGATGGGGCAGCGATCAAGAGCGAGCATCTCAGATTACATCTCGCCAATCTGGGAGTTCTTCCCAACGAAGTCGTAATCATGCCGGCCGGGGTCGATGTTCAGCGGTTCAGCACCGATGGGTCGCCAACTCCCCCCCCCCTTCGCCTAGTCTATCACGGTAGGATGGATCGCAACAGGGATCTGCTATCAATCGTCAATGCGTGTGATATCCTTGTCAATCAAGGACATCATCTGGATTTGCGGATGTTCGGGCGCGGCGATTTGATGGCTGAACTCAGGAGAATGGCATCGAACAGAGAGTGGCTCGAGGTGACAGGCCCTCATCCTCGAGAGGAGGTGCCCCAGCTGCTCGCTGACAGACATGTCGGGCTGCTGCCTCTACCCGATACCGAAGTATGGAACCACGCTAGCCCTCTGAAGGTGTTCGAATACGCCGCGAGTGGTCTATGTGTAGTGGCTACCGACATCGAGTGTCATCGAGTTTTAGGAGAACGCCCATGGCTAGAATTGACTGACCCCAGTGACCCCATAGGAGGTATAGTAGGTGCTCTGGAAGGCCTGCTTCAATCCAAGGATATAGAAATGCGAGGTCTAGCGGCGCGGTCTGATGCGGAATCCGAATTCACTTGGGAGAGGGCGGTCGAAGGGTTGGATGATTTGCTTCACTCCTTGATCCAAGCGCAGGAATGCAACTCTGCCGTGGAATCGAAGAAGTTCAGATGAGGAGTTGTCGATGAGATTCGTCATCGCGCAAGCGCGCCGCCTGATTGCCCGGGACCCTCGGGATGTCGCGAGTTTCATCTTTCGGCGGGGACCGAGAATCCCCCGCATTCTCTTTGAATCTACATTAGGGATGGTACGCCGTCGGGAAAGGCGCCTACGACCGCCTCGTGATTCTGTCTCATTGGAAATCGATTGGACCCCCCTTCCGATGTCTGATTGGGCCAAGGAGCGTGGCCGGAGATGGGTCGAGGAAGGCATTGTGGATTTGTTTAATCGTGACATCGAGACCGGCTGGGCTCCAATCGATTGGAATCCGCCCGCTTTGGGCCCATGGCCCAGCTCATCATCTTCTAGGATAGCGTACTACGGAGAAGAGGTTCCAAGTGATATCAAAGGAATCTGGGAACTCCACCGACAATTGGTCTTGCCAGCAGCCGCTGAGGTCTGCAAGGATGGGCGTGAGGACGCAGTCATATCCGAGATGTTGAGATACGCCGAGACACACCCTCCTCACAGGACCGTCGCTTGGATGGAAGGCATAGAGGTGGCTATTCGAGCCATCAGTTGGATCGATTCACTATCACGATTGAATCCCGAATTTAGGAGGATGAGAGCCGGTGAGTTGCACCAAGCACTTCGTGAGATGGCCCGTTTTCTTGAGACCCATCTGTCGAGGAAATGGAGGTTGAACAACAATCATCTCCTCTTGGAATTGGTAGGACTTGTGGTTCTGACATGTGCACTACCCAATCTCCCCAAGAGGCAGGTGCGCCTTGCACGAGCATTGAAGCAATTGCTGCAGGAATTGGATGCTCAGACCATCGATGGTAGGAATTGGGAGCCGACGACCGCGTACCACCGATTCGTGACGGAGGCGCTTCTGATCGCTTCGCATGCATGTAGCAGCACTTCAGCGGTGATTGACGAGGAAACATCATCCAGAATCGAGGCCCATGCTCGATCTCATGTCAGAACCCTCGGATGGTTGAGCGATGAATCAATGCGAATGCCCTTGGTCGGGGATGACGACGCGGCAACGATTCTGCCTCGGGCTGCTGGATGGCAGGCGACGGATTGCACCGAAGTGTTCGGCTTCGCACATGCTTCCGGCTTTGAGTCACCGAGAGAGGACGGTGCTAGGATGTGGCCTGGAGTTGGCATGGCGGCGATGAGATCAGCTGGCTGGCACCTCCATGTGGTGGCAGGAGCACCACAGGGATTGGCGCGCCAAGGCAGCCACCGCCATCTCGACATGCTAAGCATCACCTTGACCATGGATGGAGAGGAGGTAATCATCGATTCAGGGACCGGCACCTATTTCGGAAGCAGGAACTGGCGTGATCACTTCAGATCGGAACGATCCCACTCGGGGATCTACTCGGACTCAGCGTCATGGGCCGAGATGAGCGATCTCTTTGAGATTCCAGACCCTCCTCTTGGATTGATGAGGTTGGACGATGAAGGAAGCCTCGTGTTGTCCTGTGATCACCGGGCCGGGGGTTCAGCGTCGCGAACAATCGGCCTGGATTCTTCCGGTTTACGAATCACGGACCACTTGGACATCGATTCCCCAGTCATGTCATTCGTTTTCCCTGAGGCTATCAAGGCTCGGTTAGAAGAAGGCTCTCTAGTCGTGCGAGGAAATGGTTGGTGCCTTCGTTCGACACCAGCTCCGAAATCGTTCGATACCATCTGTCTCGATAGAAGTGAGACCCTAAATATCGACAAAGAGGTCATCGAAGGGTCGAGGAGCAAAGGATACGGAGAGATTGGTCCTGCTTGGAAAATCGTCATGCATCATGATAGAGCGGTAGAGGTGGTTACGACCTTGGTTGGACATCAACCCAATTGAGATGGATGTTGAGGTCTTGCTGATTCGTAAACGAGACGGAGCGCATCGCTGACGACTCTAGGAGCGAATCTTTCGGTTCCCCTCAACGCCGCTCTTCTCATCTTCGCCAAGAATCGCCGATCCTCAATGAATCGCATCAGTTCTTTCCGAAGTGCTTCGGGTCTGCGGGCCGGACATAGGACGCCGCATTCACCATGATTCAGCATTTCAGGGATTCCACCTACTTCCGTCGACAGTATCGCAAGCCCCAAGCCCATCGCTTCCAAGATGCTCATCGGCATGCAATCTTCATGGCTTGGATGGACAAGCAAGTCGCTCCGTTCAAGCAACATCATCAATTCCCGACTTTCCAGCCAACCAGAAAAGGTCACACAATTCTCCAATCCATATTCCTCGACCATCCTCAGCAGTGACGAATTATCGCCTGCTCCAGCAATCGTGAGTCGGAATGATTCCCTTCTATCTTCTCTGAGCATTGACACCGCTTTTATCAGATCTTGAATCCCTTTCCTATGATTCAGGCGTCCTGCGAACACAGCTCTGACTAGCTCATTGTCTTGATTGGTGAACGATTCCGCAGCCCCCCCGTTGATGGATGTGGTGCAAGGGTTGGGAATCACCACCATTCTCTCGGTCGGGATGTTCAGCAGATCAGAATGAATCGCAGCCCATCCATTAGTTGGGACGATTACAGCGATGGCGCGCTCGCTCGCCCGACGGATGATCTGTCGTCGTATCGAACCCATACCATCGAACGATCTCGATATGCCTCCAGCGTGCATGTGGAGAATCACAGATGCATCAGATATGCGGAGTGTGAGCAGAATCACGACTTTTCGCCAAGTGCTCCAGCCGTCTGCGACATGCAGATGGACTATGTGTGGAGGATCGACTATTATCCGAATCATAAGACGGAAGATGCTCAAGATTCCTCGAAACACCTCAAATGGAGGAGAGAGTGTTCCAACAGTTGCGAGATGGGAGAAGCGCACTCTATCGGGCGGGTTCTGAATGATTGCGCGCTGTACCGAGGCCACCCCACCCCGACCCCTCAGTGATGAACCAATCATGAGGACGGTCAAGTCACCCATTCTCAGTCACCGACGAGAGATTGCCAGGTCTCAACGAGTCGGACCGTGTAAACGTCGATATCGTGTTGCATGCTCTTGACGTGACCAGCCTTCGCCAATCGTCTCCTCTCCTCCGGGTCTGTCAGGAGCCGGTTCAGGCAATCTCCCAAGGCTCGGACATCCCCAGGTTCCACCATGAGGCCGTTCTCGCCATCCGTGACGACCTCGGGTATCCCTCCAACGGGGGTCGTCACGACTGCCAATGCGTTCCCCATCGCCTCCAACAGACCCATCGGCAAACCCTCGTTTCTGGATGGTAGGCAGTATACGTGGGATTCTCTCAACAGCCGATCTCGTTCATCGTCACTTACCCATCCGGTGATACGCACCAGTTTCTCCAAACCGAGATCGGATGCCATCTTCCTCGCCTTATCCACCTCGCCATCGCCGCAGAGGACCAGTCTACCATTCTCCCTGACATCAGTCGCCAACCCTGCGAAGGCCTGAATGAGGTCGAACGTGCCCTTGCGATTACCAATTCTACCACTGAACAATATCTGTGTTGGAGGAGAAGTCGGTTCGCGAGGATTCCTCTCGACCCTGATTGGCGTGGGCATGATCACGATTCTATCCTCGTCGACTCCGCAAGAATCCCGATAGAAGCATGCCCAAGACTCGGAGAGAACGACGAATCGATGAGCTCGCCTGAATGCGAATCGTACCATCCATCGAAGGAAGAACGGGATTCGGGGCCAGAATATCTCATAATCTGAACTGTGGGCATGGAGTACCACCTTCGCACCGAACAACCGCCAGGCTAGGGCGATTGCAATCTTTCTCGGAGTAGAGATGCTGTGAGAGAAGTGGATGTGCACGATCTTCGGCCTCCGACGAATTGCCCGCCAAGGAATCGTCACCATCTGCCAGATCCAGAGCGTTATCCTAGCAGCGATAGAGGTGTCCCGCATCGTGCCTCGCACTTCCACCTCAAACGGAATCGTGTCCGCTTCAAGTATGAGATTCTCCAAGGCAGAGATGCCACCCTTGACATCGAGCGCCGGACCATACATCAGGACCCGCACGATCTTTCCTCGACCCGTCGCACGATCATCCGGTGATTACGGTATCGGATTGGATGCTAGAGAGTCTTCCGGCAGAGTGAAATCAGCCGCTCCGCGGGTGAGCGAGACGGGGAATGGTCGGCCATGTGTGGAATCGCTGGATGGCTCCACCCGACACATATCTCCCCTGCCTCAGGGGAACTAGAGCGCATGACCGAGGCAATCGCTCACAGAGGTCCGGACGGTAGTGGGCATGTTTTCTTCGAGACAGGTGATGGGCATACCATCGCTCTTGGACATCGCCGCCTCTCGATCATCGATCTTGAAGGCGGTTCACAACCCATGCAGGATGAGTCGGGAGAGGTCACCATCATCTTCAACGGCGAGATATACAACCATCTTGAACTGAGGTTGGAATTGGAGGCGCTGGGGCACTCGTTCTCTACTGGTTCGGACACGGAGGCTATCATCGGAGGTTGGAAGGAGTGGGGCAGAGATGTAATTCCTCGACTGCGAGGCCAATTCGCGTTCGCACTGTGGGATGCAGAGGAAGGATGCCTGCTTCTCGCGCGAGACGCTTATGGAATGAAGCCACTGTATGTCAGGCACGACGACGACGGTTTCTATTTCGCATCCGAGATTAAGGCCCTTCTATCCATCCAAGGAGCCGAATCGGAATTCGACTCTGACGCCATATGGACCTACATGAGATTTCGATACACACCGTGGCCATCAACCATGTTCAAAGGAATTACGAAGATGCCTCCAGGGTCTGCGATGTTGTGGAAGGCAGGAAGTCTGCAGAGTTGGCGCTGGTATGTCAATCCGGACTCTCAGCGCAGGAATTCAAATAATTCAGAAGAGGCCCCAATCTCCGCATTTCTGGCAAGATTTGAGGAATCGGTCCGTATCAGGATGATGTCTGATGTCCCTTTCGGTGCCTTCCTCTCAGGAGGGATAGATTCCGCTGCAGTAGTGTCGATGATGTCGCGCCACTCGAATGAGCCAATCAAGACCTTCTCAGTCGGCTTCGAAGAGTCGGAATACAGCGAACTCGACCACGCCGCGGCTACAGCGAAAACATTCGGTTGTGACCACACTTCGCTCATCATCCGACCGGAGGATCTGATGGAACATCTACCTGAGTTGATACGGCTGCGTGATGCTCCCGTAGCAGAACCCAGCGACATCCCAATCCACCTTTTGGCCCTCAAGGCATCCGATTCGGTCAAGATGGTCCTGACGGGAGAGGGGTCGGACGAATTCTTGGCAGGTTACGAGAAGCATGGATTGGAGGGACCAGCAGCAATCTATCGTAGATTGACTCCACGATTCTTGCATCGGATGATTCTAGAGCCGGTGATTAGAGCTCTGCCATTCTCGATGCATCGGTGGAAGACGGCTATGGCGAGCGTTGGGTTGTCGCGGGATCCAGAGAGGATGGCTAGGTGGTTCGGCGCGATGTCAGAGCGGGAGCGCGCACGCCTGTGCACCGATGTGGGAGCCTCCGATGTGGGAGGCAACCTACCTTTCACGACATCTAGAGGAAATAGCCGTCTGAGGCGCATCTTACACTTCGATCAGCTGAGTTGGCTCCCGGACAACCTCTTGGAGCGCGGCGACAGGATGACGATGGGAGCAAGCATCGAGGCTAGGATGCCCTTCATGGATACGGAATTGGCAGCATGGATTTCGTCTCTCCCTGACCGGATGCGTCGTAGGCGTGGATCATCGAAGCGCATCTTGAGATTGGCGATGGCCGAGGTTCTGCCAACCGATATTCTGAATAGACCCAAGGTCGGATTCCGAGTTCCAGTCAGTGATTGGTTCAGAGATGAGATGCATGAGTGGCTGCGAGATTTGCTCATGGGAGAATCATCGCTGACCAAGAATCTGTATTTGGAACAAGAGGTGGAACGCATTTTGGACGATCACCGAAGGTCACGTCAGAACCATGAGAAACTGCTCTGGACGATGGCCACGCTGGAGTTGTTCCATAGAGAGTATTCCGAACCAGTAACGATAACAACGAGTTGAGCGTTGAAGTAGTCGTTGGATGTCCCGATGCCGTTCGCATGCGAGTCGTAGTCGTCGGTGGAGGCAGAATCGGATTGCCAATGGCGGTCACCGCGACTGATCGAGGCCATCGGACCACCATCTTGGAGGTCTCGGAGAAGACTGTGGCTTCCATCAGCGCCGGATCCGCGCCATTCGAAGAACCCGGAATGCAAGCGCCTCTGACCGCCCATGTCAATTCCGGGCTGCTAGATGCCACACTCGACCAGAGCGTCGCCAGCGAAGCGGAGGTGGTGCTATGCGCGATTGGGACCGGCTTGGAAGAGGATGGCTCAGCCGACCTATCGGCTCTCGAATCCCTTTCCCGATCGATCGGTGCGCACCTCTCATCGGGTGTGCTCTTCGTGTTCAAGACGACCTTGCCGGTCGGTACAACCGAGAGAATGGCAGCCCTCCTCGCTGCTGCGAGCGGTCTATCGCTCGACGATGAGTTGCGGGTCTGCTTCAGCCCCGAACGGATTGTCGAGGGGAAGGCGATGGAGGAGATGCGTTCTCTGCCGAAGATTATCGGCGGTATCGGCCCCGCCTCAGCCGCTGCCGGCGCATCGTTCTACGAGACGATAGGAGGCAAGATCATCCACGTTTCCGATTCGCGTACTGCCGAGTTGTGCAAGCTTCTGGACAACGCCTACCGTATGACTAGGTTCGGATTCTCGTCTGATGTCGCATCACTGGCGAAGTCAGTCGGCGTCGATGCATACGAAGCGATCACGGCTGCTAATGCCGAATACTCAAGGAACAGCATCCCTCTGCCATCGATGGGGGTCTCGGGATACTGCCTCACGAAGGACCCACTCTACCTCGACATGGCCGCGGGAAGGATTTCCCAACGCAGAGGCTTCCCGACCGTATGGATGGCTGCCCGGCGCGCCGCGGATGACCAGATGGCGATGACCGAAATGGCGATTCTCGATGCCATCTCATCCACCGAATCACCAGTCGTTGTCCTCGGTGGTCTGACCTACAAGGAGGATGTCGCAGATGTCCGGGAGAGCCACGGCGTCGACCTCGCTCGCTCCTTACGGGCGAAGGGGATAGCGGTTCACGCATGGGACCCATGTCTCGGAGATTGCTCTGTCGACGGGATTGAGGTTCGAGGTTCTGCCGAAGAGGCACTCGAGGGTGCCGACTTGCTGGCCATAACTGTCCCACATCGAGAGTTCCTCGACCTCGCCGAGAACAGCAAAGCCCTCGCGGCAGCCCTCGCCATGATGCGAACCCAGAGGGTGTATGATGGATGGGGAGTGTGGCGTTCTACGCTCCTTTCTTCCGATGTCACCTACCAAGGATGCGGACTCCCGGGTCGCTGATGCTGCTCCACACATCTATCCGAGACCGAGTGTAGACCCCGCCGCACTTATCACCACGGCCGTATGGCGGCCGGCATGGCGCCAGCCGCATCCCTCTCCATAGCCATGGGGGCTGGCATAGCCCAATGTACGCTCGGCTTGGCCACCGTGGCTCCTTTCTTGGTTCATCGCATCATCACAGGCCGCTGGTCTAGGCGGGGATTGCCTCTCCTTCCAGATTCCGTCGACACCATGCCGTTCATCTCGCTCGTGTTGCCGACTTGGAACGAGGGCCTAATCATCGAGGGGAAGATGGCCGACATCGCTGCCCAAGAGTATCCGAGAGAGAGTTTGGAAGTCATCGTCATCGATGCTGCTTCGGACGACGACACGGTGGAGCGAGTGAGGGATTGGCTCTCTAGGAATGCCGATGACCCTATCGCCAATCGGTTTCGGATTATAGAGGAAGAGGAGAGAGCGGGCAAATCGGTCTCGATCAACCTCGCCTTCGAGGCAGCAACGGAGGAGGCCGAGGTCCTGATGATGAGCGATGTCGACTGTCGACTCTCTCCAGGCGCCTTGATGCATGTCGGTCGCCGCTTCCTTGACGATTCCATCGGTGCAGTCACTGGCCGTCAGGTCATCCTCAATCCCGATGTGAGCCAGAAGACCGAGGAGGAGGTGACTTACAGGAACGCATTCACCGTCTTCAGAATCGGCGAGAGTTGCGCCGATTCGACACCAATATTCCATGGCGAGTGTGCCGCTTACCGCCGCTCCTCTTTAGGGGGTCATCGACTGGTGGAAGGGGCGAATGCCGATGACAGCCAGATGGCAGTGGCCGTGCGTAGGAAGGGGACTCGAGCGATATACGACCCCAATCTAGTGTTCCATGAACTCGCTCCGCCCGACGGCGAGGCGCAGAGCATCCAGAAGGTGCGCAGAGCGCAAGGCCTCGTCAGGCATTTCTGGCGCAATCGCGACCTCGCCTTCCGACCTCGACATGGAGCATTCGGCTGGACGATGGGTGTCGGATTGCACATGCATGTCCTCGCTCCGTGGCTGATGGTGTTCGGATTCCTGACCGGTATCGTCGCTGTTGCTGAACCTCTATCGATGCACGGTCCGAGCGAGATGCTCTTTGGAGGTGAGGTGCCGCTACTGCTCACAGTCCTAGCTTGCATCGATGCGTTCGTCCTATTGCTGCTGATTGCAGGCGCCTTGGGAATACCCGTCCCCATCTCAGGTGTTGCATGGACCTTCTTCGCTTACATGCTCGTCTTGCTCCGTGCCCAGACTCTGATAATGAGAGGGAAAAGCCTGCATCGATGGGAGCAGGTGCGGGCGGTTCGAGAGGCTCTCGCGGAGATGGAGAGAGTCGACTAATCACCAATCATTCCTAGTTGATTCTTAGCCACGCAAGCATGGTTGAGACAATGTCTCTCCGGCAGCCATCAATCCATCGAGTATTGAGAGAGGCAATCGATCACACACCTCATGATGATGAGGTTTGGGAACCCGGGAATCCGCTTCGAATGCGCGGATAGAAGAGAGGGGTTGAGGGATCCCGGGGGGAGCGTCAGCCGCCCCCAGGGTCCCTTGGATGAATCCGTGCCAATGATTGGCAGGTCTTCTCGTGAACCGATGCTCAGGTTCAGACGACGTTCGCGTTGGGCGAGCCCGCAACCGCGATGCCGTTGTACGAGACGGAGATCTTCACGGAGCAGGAAGCATCCGCGCCACCGCCACAGATGTTGGCAGTCTGCTCCTTGACGAAGATAATCTCGTCGTGCTCCCACTTCGTGTCGTCGTCTCCGCTGCTCTGGTCGAAGCCGCAGTCGGCGTCGGCGGCGACCTTGCACGAGTAGACGTTGTCACCGACCTCCAAGTTGAAGGTCACGAACGCCCAGTTCAGGTCGTCCTGTGCATTCGTCCACGCGACGCGCAGCAGGGTGTCGGTGCTGGCGGCACTCGCTGCAGCGCTCGCATCCGAGGCCTGGAAGTTATTCCGGGTCCCGGTGTCGGGCTGGTCGTTCGCTAGGCTGTTGGCCCAGACGTACAGTACGCCCGCCAACACGACGGTAATCGCAACCATCAGGATGGTCGCGATGACCGGGCTCACAGCCTCTTCGTTCTTCTTCATGTCGTTCTTCATTTCTTTGTCCTCCTCCCCCAGCGGGGGCACTTCGTACGCAGGTCTCTGTTAGATATTAATGTAATCCCCGCCCCGATTCCAAAAAGGCCGATAACAATCGGTGTACTGCTCCCAAACTCTGCTTATCCGAAGAGAGGTTGGATGCCATATCTACATCGGCGTGCAATCGCCTTTCAAGAGATTGGTACAAGAGATTTGTGAGCATAAACTGGAACTCTATAGTGAGGGCTTCTCTTAGGTGTGCAATTTGAATTCCATCCGATTGATTTCTACCGCTAGAATCAGTTGGTGTACAGGGCGAGAAGCACAGCGCGAGGGGATGGGATGCACTCAGCGAGACCTTTCGGCCCTGTACACTGCAATGCGTGGGCCGACGCTGTATAATCATTATCGAGTAACTAGAACTTGGCCCTGAATCGGACCTCAAGCGACGGTGGTTATCTCGGGCCCGCCCTCGGTCACCAGCACCGTGTGTTCGAATTGGCCGATCGATCCTCCGTCAGAGCATCGGAGAGCGTGATAGGTTTCCAGAAACCTGATTGATGTGAGCTTCTTCGCAAGTGCGTTCCACTTCCTCATTCTGTTTTCCTCCCCTTCCTTGGGGAATGGCTTCTCCAGTAGAGGATAGGCCCAGCGCTCCGCGAACGGCAAGGTCGAGTATCGCTCTTCGATGTATCTCGCCATCGTCGCGCCCAACGGTTTGAGGCGCCCCTTCGCCAGCGCCTTCCTGATATCCACCCCACCCGTTACTCGATAGATGTTCGATGAGTTTCTAGGAGGAACATTCTCCACCAGACCACTCCCCCCCGTTGTGTTGAATGGCTCGATTGCGAATACACCTCCAAGCGGCACCTCGCCTTTGAAGGACGGATTGTTCGCACCACATGCATGGCTGGGTACGGAGGTGCCGGCGTGGAGATCGAAGGTCTTCAATTCGTGTCCGCATAGGTTCCTGATTGGCTCGAATCCGGCATCCGTGCTCGCCTGTTCAGCCGCGGCACCGACTTCGTGCCAAGGCGTTCCGGGATGCATCCTCTCAATCGCGGCATCGCGCGCCTCGCGCGCGGCCCGTATCTGGTCGGTGTGCTTGCGACCTCCGCCGACCTCGACCGTCATCGCGTTATCGGCGATGGCTCCCTTCACATGTACGCCGACATCGAGTTTCACAAGGTCCCCCTTCTGAAGCACCATATCCCCCTTCCATCCCTCGGGTGGTTTCATCGTGTGGTCGGTCGTGAAGTGGGCTGCGAAGTCGTTGACGCAGAGGGTCACTGGGAAGGCCGGCTTTGCACCGTGTCGCTTGATGTAACGCTCGGATGCATCGATGATGGAGTGCCAAGATGCGCCGGCGACGATCTCGGACTCCATCGCTTCGAGCGTGCGACGCGCCACATGGCCGGCGTTCCGCCAGTTCTTCAAGTCGCGCTCGTCCATGCTGCGTGCACCTCTTCCTCTGTCACGACACCTATCCGCAGAATCTCCGGCGTATCCTCGACATGACGCGCAGCGAGGAATGCGGGCCACCGTATCAAGGTACTGGGTGCCCCGCCGGGACAGTCGCCGGGAAAGACCGCCGATTTCGGAAGCCCCAGCGATTCAGCAGCCGCCCAGCAGTCCGACAGACAGGTCTCTCCACTCCTGTTGGCCGATGTCGCGGTTAATGGCCCCGTTCGTTCCAATAGTGCCCTCGCCACCGGATGGACGGCTGGTCTGATGGCTACCATCCCTCCACCTATCCTTTGGTCGGCCCCAACCTTGGCTGGGAGGATGACACTGATGGATCCCTTCGGCAGACGATTGAGGAACGCCTCCAAGGATTCAGGGATGTGCACGATTTCAGCAGCGTCCTGCAATACTGCCACCGCGAGGCTCACTGGCATTCCTGCACCTCGGCTCTTCAAATCGAAGAGGTAGTCTAGCCCGACTGGCGTTGGGTGGACACCGAGGGCGGGCAGCGTCGATGTAGGATAGACGATCGGCAGATCACGGTCGAGTCGGGCCAGCACCTCTTCGAGATCGTCGTCCACCGCCTCCACACCCAATTCAATTCACTCTTATTGATCTGCCAACCACAGTGCTACGTGGTCGGCGCCGATCCTCTTCGCGAGTTCCTCGTCATTACTCTTGACGAGGAGTCGTCCGCTCGGAAAGAGCGTCAGCCCTGCCTCTCCCTCAAAGACGTGGCAGAGCCGGTTGCGTATGGTGCAGGTCCAGCCCGCAGCCTCGATTCGGTTGCTGACGACCTCCAGATTGATGCGGGCATCGTCCTCCGGGATTATGGTCCACGCTGCACGGCCGCTGCACATCTCTAGTACGAATCCACCCTCCGTCATGCCTGTGCCCGCATCCCTCGGACCGCTCACTGTTCTCAAGCCTCTCGGCTCAGCCTCTGCTCGGTGGCCCGCTGGGTGGACCCGTGGGTGGACCCGTGGGTGGACCGCGCGGCGATCCCTTCGGTCCGGGAGGACCCGATGGCGGACCCGCGGGCCCGGACGGTGGTCCCGGTGGCTCAGCCGGACCGGTGGTCGGCGGCCCAGGGGGTCCCGATGGCGGGGGCGGCGGCTCTGGTGCTGCTTCCATTGGATTTGAGGGAGGTCCGGACGGTGGTCCCGGTGACTCAGCCGGACCGGCGGTCGGCGGCCCAGAGGGTCCCGATGGCGGGGAGGGTGGCTCTGGTGCTGCTTCCATTGGATACGAGGGAGGTCCGGATGGTGGCCCCGATGGTGGTCCAGCCGGTGGACCGGACGGCTCTGATTTCCCACCCGGTGGTCCGGATGGAGGACCCGATGGCGGTCCTGCCGCTGGACCTGACGGAGACTCGGATGGTTCCGGTCCCTTCTCCGTTGTTCTAGGTGGTGTACCAGATGGGGGTCCCAAAGGTGCCACTGCCGCCCTGTCAGGTTGTTCGGGGATTTCGTTCGGCGGCCCGGATGGTATAGGCGGAGGCCCGCTCGGAGGTCCAACCGTTGGTGTGGAAGGAGGCCCGCTTAGAGGACCAGTTGGAACTGTTGGAGGGACGTTAGGCATCACTGGACTGGGTGGCGGAGCCGCAGGCACGATCTCTGGCACCGTCAATGGATGTGGTGGTGCCGCTGGAGGGCCAGCCATCACCGTGTCCATCTCAGCCGGTGGTGCGGATGGAGGGCCTGTGGCCATTCCAGTTGGTGGCATCGCCGGTGGGAAGGCTGGGGGTATGGTTGGTGGATTCGCAGGCACCATGCCGAGATCGGCCGGTGAAGGCATTCCACCCATGCCGACCACTGGTCCCGCAGTGGGAGTCGCCGCCGGCAACGCGGGTGCTGCCACCACAGCCGCAGCCGGAGCGGGAGAGCCCGCGGCCGAGAAAGCGGCGGCTATCGGATCGTTGCTGAGCGAACTCACCGGTAAATTCGAGGTATCCGTCATCTCGCCGAAGCCCGCCAACGCGGAGCCAAAGGCTGACGCCAGTGCATCCCCATCATCGCTCGCTGCCTGCCTCATCATGGTTGAGGCCCCGGGCGTCCCTAGGACAGCAGGCGCAGCGCCTCGATTCTCCTGGTCGTTTGGCGTGGGGGCCAACTCGTTCCTATCGGAATCGGACATCCGCATGCCGTCGGGGAACGGACCGAGATCGGCACGGTGCTCCCCGAAGCTCGCCCATAGGATCCACGCTCCCGATGAAGGCGGCATGAACCAACTCGCGTAGCCGACGCCGCCGCCAGCGACTTCGCGGACGTTTTCGTAGACGGTCACAACCGCACCGCTGGTCCGGATTCCCAACGAGATTCCTCGCTGAGGCAGCCGCCCGTGGTTGCTGACCTCAGCAGTGACC
The DNA here is from genome assembly GCA_964585295.1 of uncultured Candidatus Poseidoniales archaeon. Lineage (GTDB taxonomy): Archaea > Thermoplasmatota > Poseidoniia > Poseidoniales > Thalassarchaeaceae > CAUZSY01. The sequence goes on from CAZPCY010000008.1 coordinate 56,785, forward strand.
CTGATCGCATCTCTGTCGTCATCGTCGATGTCGTCGACGACCGCGTGCAGGCGAACGGTCAAGTCGCCCAGCGCGATACTCCTCTCCCCTATCACGGACCTCGCCGCCGCGATTATTGGGCCACTACTTCAACGACGCCCCGACATGTGGTGGGTTCCACGCTCGCCGCGATGGTAATCTAACGACCCATCTCAACCGAGGGTTCGCCGCGTTTCGGCCGGAAGCGAGTCCTCGAACGCCACTATGCTTCCGACCACCAGATCGATTTCCGATTGATGCGTGTGCCGCTGCTTGATGCGCAGTGAGTCTCGGACCAGCAGTAAGATATTGATGATTGGAACGAGATAGAGAATCTTGCGGAGCGCCCGAGAGTCCCATGCATTCTCGGGCAGCGGCGCTCCATCGTCAGCCACGACAGCGAGCCCGAACCAACGCTGACCCAGCGATCGGGAGAGTCGGCGGCCGGTCCAGGTCCAATACAGGAAGTGAGAGGCGAGGAGCACGAACGCGAGCGCGGCTGCATGATGGAACTGAGCCGATGTCCACAGCGAGATATTCCACGCATCTAGAATCCGCCATCGACTCACTATCGAGAGCAGACCGGTGACTGCGATGACGTCGAGGAAGAACGCTCCGGCCCTTCTCCGTAAGGGTGCCAGAACGGTTCCCTCCGGAACGTTCCAATGGTCGTGTTCGACCGACACCAATCTCTTCGCCATCGTCTCTTCGATCATGATATCGCCTCACATCTGCAGTAGATGCCACGCTTCCTGACCAGCATCCCTGACAGCCTCGATCCAAGCCCACCAATCCGGCTGGTTCTCTAGGGTCCTCGGATCGCCTACCACAATCAGACCGCGCTTCGCCCGGGTGATCGCGACATTGAGCCGCCTCGAATCGTCAAGGAAACCGAACTCCCCTTCCGGGTTCGAACGGACGCAGGACAGCACGATCACCTCTTTCTCCCGCCCTTGGTAGCCATCGACGCTCTTTATCTCAAGACCGGCGAATGGCTCTCCTTCACCCCTTCCCCCAGCAGCCTCGATGAGGTCCGAGATTGCTCTGACCTGACCGTTGTACGGAGTGATTACCCCTATCTGCCTAGGCAGCAGGGTGCCGTCCTCCAGCAGCATCTCGATAATCCTCGCAACCCAGCCAGCCTCGGTCGGATTTGCCTTCGACGACCCATCCTCACTGGTCACCTCACCTCCTTCGATGGGAAGGAATGCCAGAGGTCGATCCCAATCCGGCCAAAGGAATCCCGTCGGCGCTGGCCGCTCATCGGCATCGACGCCATCAATCAGCCTGCCTTCGTAGAAGCGCGAGTTGGGGAATGAAGAGATAGCGGGGTGCATACGGTATTGCGTCTCCAGCAGTTCCGCCTCCAATCCGATTGCGAGCAGTCTCTCAAACAGCGAGAGGCTGAGATTGTCGCGCTCGGCCCGGCGCGAGATGACGGTGGGTGGCAGTTGCCTGTGGTCGCCTACTAGCACCAACTGTCGACAACCCCGCGAGATCGGCACTAGCGTCGCTGGCTCGACAGCCTGGGTCGCCTCATCCACCAGCACGCGCGGGAACCTCCTCCCATCGAGGAGATCATGTCCAGATCCTATGCATGTGGCACACACCACCGAAGCGCGATTGAGGATGTCATCGCGCATCTGGGATTCGATCCTCCGGACCTCTTTCCATCCCCGTGATAGGTCGCGATGCGCCAATCCCTTCTCCTTCCCTTTCAGCGAAGGCATTCGGCGCAGTAGCCGTTCGTTCAGATCGAGTGTTGTCTCTAGATCGGCGCGTAAGGGGTGCGATGCCATCCGCGCCTCGACGGTCGCATCGCGCAATCCCTCGCGGACCTTCACCGGCTGTCCCACGCGGACCGCGTCGACCCCGAGTGCCAACAGCCCCTCCAGCAGGTTATCGACCGCGACGTTCGAATCAGCGGTCGCGAGGATTGGTCCGACACCTTCCACAGACCAACGATGTAGTATCCGGACCGCTGTGTGGGTCTTACCTGTTCCAGGTGGTCCTTGGATGAGCGTGATTCGCCGTTTACACGCCGCTTCCGCGGCTTGGAGTTGGCTCTCGTTCAGACCTCGATCGAATCTTTCGGCAATCTTCCGCTTCGCACCTCCGAAGTCCGCCGGACGAGCGGCGGATGCGGCCATGTCGGAGGGCTGACCGAGGATCAGGTCACGGAGATCGGTTGCCCCCTCGTCTCCGAAGAAGGAGTCCAATGCATCTCGCATCCGATCGTGTGCGACGCGGTTTGCGGCTCGGTCGAGGCGCCAAGATCCCTGACGGAGATCCTTGGGGACATCGGAGAGGACGATTCTCAGAGAGCCTCTGGCCCGTCTCTCGACTATCGCCTCGATTGTCTCCTCACGCAAGGGGTCGTGGCGACTGAGCAGGACGATATCACCTTGCTTGAACCGATGCGAAGGCAGGTTGCGGCCGGGCAGGGTGAGTTTGATTACACGATGTCCGAAGATCCATCCACTCGTTCTGGCCGAGAGGTCGAAGAGTGCCAATCCCGCCGCGGCGAGGCGCGCCTTTGGCCATCTCTCCAATCGCCTCTCCACCTCTCGCATCTCGTCATCGAGTTCCCATCCGATTAATCGTACGAACCGCTCATGATGGTCTTGGGATCGCTTGAACCGCAGCCTCTCACCACTTTCTTCTTCACGATCACGTTGCCTCTCACCAGGGACATCTCGTTTCTCCTCACCGGAGCCGCCGGATCGCATCCTGCGTACCCTGCCACCTCGACCCGACACGTTCGTCGGCGCCGGGTCCGCCCGTAAGGACGTCACGGCGGGGTGATGCGACCGGCAACCAAGCGCCGGTCATGCTTTTCAACGGAGGATGTCCCGCCGGAGGTGTTCTCGAGGTTCATCCATGTTTGGACGCAGGCGCAAGAGCGAGCAACGCTCGGGTGTGGAGTGCCCCCTTTGTCATTTGATGAACAATGAGGACGCACAGGCTTGCAGCCGCTGCTACTACGACTTCAGCAAGCCTAGTCACCAGCAGGTGCAGCCGCTGGAGAACTCAGAATCCGAAGGTCTGCTCGACTTGCTTGTTGCCGAGGTCGATTTGAACGAAGAGCAGGAAGACCTCGTCGACTGGACCGGTCACACCTTTGAGATGGAGGACGTGACTATCGACATTCATCAGTACGATGACAGTGGCACCGTGGCGATTAGCGAGAGCCCCAGTTTTGCACGCCAGTTCGTCGACACCTCGTCCATAGGTGGAAAGGAGGATGACTTGGAACTCGAAGCGTCCGACGCACCCACTGATGTCGAGCGCTTCGTTGTGCCCACAGAGGAGATTGAGGATTGGAACGAGACCCTTGAGCATCGGGTCAGACTCGTCGATCCGACGACTGGAGAGAGCGCAGTCGACATCGATGCGGATCTCAATGAATCGAATTGGGAAGCCTCGACAGGAGGTACCGCCAGCGCTCCCAATATCGAACCTCAGGAGAATCTCGTCACCTCGACTCAAACCTCTCTCCAAGACATCCAAGTCGCATCCGATTCGGCAGCCGGCAACGACGCGGCGAGCCTCCCGCCACTGCCGAACGGGGCGACGGCTCCCATCGCCTCCCCGGTTCAGCCCGCCCCCGCCCCGGTCAAGCAACTTATCGTCGAGCCTGCCGCAGCCACCTCCCCAGCGCCCGCTGCTCTACCATCGATTCCGGCCACTCCTGCCATTCCGGTCCAAGCAGCACCCGCACCATCTCCCGCGATGCCCCCACTACCTTCCCAACCCGTTGCGGCTGCAGCGGTACCGCAGTCCGAAATCCTCGACCCAACCTCAACCCCTCCCGCAGCGGCCCCTCCCGCCGCCGCGTTCCAAGCCGCTCCGCAAACCGTGGCCCCGCTCCCTCCAACTCAGCCCCACCTACCTACGATGGCACCCAGCACGCCGGCAGCGAATGATCCGAGCGCCGCTTCCCCCGCGCTGCCACCGATACCCACCGCCCCAACCCCGAGGTCCGCCGCTCCCACGGCTGGCATCTGGCCGTGGCCTCAGAGCGCGCCGTATGAGGATCGGGTAATCGCGCAGCGCGTGCGTGAGGCAATGGAGCGAGCGAAGGAAGGCGATGCCGCGGGCGCTGGCCAGATTCTTGACGAGGTAGGCCCACATCTGGGTGACCGTCGCCGCCTCCTCTATCCGATTGGGGCGCTGATGCGAAACCTGGGTCGAGAGGAGGCCATCTCCTCGATGCTGGCCACCGCCGCCGCCCGATACCCGGACGATGCCGATGTCCGCACCGCGGTCGAAAAACTCGGATGATCTACCAGTTCATACGCATGTTCGCCAACGGAATCCCACGACCGATCCATCCCTCGGACCGAGCCATCGAACCCTCCGTCATCCTGAAGCGAGACCGGAGCTTGTTAAACTCCGTGCGCAGCCATCCGACTCCACTGCTGACGCCCGACGAGGGGTTGCGTCTCGTGCCGGTCGAGCCCGCCCATCTCGATGGCTTGGTCGCGGTCCTCAAGACTGAACCAGACACGGTCCGGACTGCCATGCCGTGGGTCGAATCCACCAACTCGCTTCGAAGGCAGTTAGGTGAGTTCTTGGTGGACATGCAGTATCACGGTCAGCGAGGCACCCTGCATGCTTGGCTCATGATCGACCCCGCGACGAGCGATACTTTGGGAGTAATCGGACTCGATGACAGCACGCATGCGATTGGCGCCGATTGGAATCTTGGCTACTGGGTGAGGAGGAGTGCGAGAAGCCGAGGGATAGCGACCAAGGCGATGGATGCGGTGGCGTCATTCGCCCGAGAGGTTGGTGCCCTAGGATTGGAGTTGAAGGCCGATCCGACAAACGCCGCCGGCCTCGCGACCATTCACAGCGCTCTTCGGAGATGGGGCGGTCGCCGAGCCGAAGAAGGCGATCGGCCATACGATGTAGACGGCTCACCGGTCATCCATCACTCCCATCTCCTCTATCTCAGTGGGGATGACCGATGAGCGAGCATTGGCTGTCGGTCGATACCGATGACCGGATCCACCTACCTCGCAATCGCGGTCACCCTAAGCGCTCCGCCCATCCGTCGCCGCATTGGCGGACCGAAGGATTACCGAGCAGCGAAGCGCTTCTCAAAGGAATGGACCGCTTCGCCGAGTGGCGACTATCCTCTGGCCATCCCGTTACCCTCTTCGTCATCGCCGAACAATTGGACTGTCCCGACTTTCGATCCCGCCTCCTCGATTTCTCCCAACAACCGGGGATCACCATCAGTTGCCATGGCTGGAGCCACAGATGCTGGTCTGCATGGCCCGCGGACCCGGAGGAATTCACGACCATGCTCAAAGAAGCGAAGGAGCGCATCGAATCCGTCGCAGGCGATTCTTGGCGACCTTGGTTCCGCGCACCGGGGGGTTATGTGGCGCCGTGGATGGCCGCCCCTCTAGCGGACGCCGGTTTCACCCTCGACTCCTCGGTCAATCCGACCCCGATGTTGTTGCGGAAGAGCGGTGCCGATTCGGAACGGAATCGATCCAATGGCTGGCAATCGGTGCTGGATGCGATGCGCATCGAGGGTGTCGTCGAGAGACCTTGGCTCACGGTCCGGGCCGGCATCGGACCGCGGCTGCCGGGCTGTGGTCCCGCTCTCCATATTCCAGGCCTCGCAACCCTAGCTCGGCGCGCTTGGCGACGCACCTCGCTTACTCCTTCGGCTGAAGATCGGACCCTGACCAACCCGAATCGTCCCGTCACCGTCCTCTACTGGCATCTGCTCGACCATGCTCGGCGCGACGGTGAGTGGACCCCTCCGGTGAGTCCTCGTCTGTAGCCTGAGGAGTACACGACAGACTGAAACCAGCCGAGTTCGAACACCTCCATCATAATGGACCGGTCCCGTTCAGACGACATACTGCCTAGGATCCTGTCATCTGCGATGATTCTTGGAACGGTTGAATGAGAGCCAATCAAGACCCGAAGCCACGGTCCATCTACCAATGCTTCAACCCACTTCGCTTAATATGGCACCATCTCTCAGGCTAATCCATGAGCAGCCGCTCCGCACTGCCCCTGATATTGACCGCCATGTTCCTTTTCGCCTCTGCGCTGGCCCTCGTAGGGCCAGTCGAGGAGACCGTCGAGGAGCGCATCGCGCTGAACGCTGAGCCTGCAAATTATGGCGCACCAAGCCCTGGCCACACCGTTTTCATGCAGTACATATCGTCTGACAATTGCGTTTACTGTTACAATGCCGGTGGCGGTTCTGAGTCTGCACATAACCTGAAGCAATCCAATCCCGATGAATTCGTGTACATCACTTACTCGTCTCTTGATTTTGGCTCGACCAATGATGCAAGATCGGGCAATGTAGCACCCATTTGGGCGATGAACCACTTGGGTGAAACTGGTGGTGCTCCGACTGCATATTTGGGTGATTCGGACCCCGCGGCCAGCGGAAGTGATGGCCAAGGTACGAGATACGATTCCACCTTTTCAGCCGGGGGAAATATGCACGCTTCGGCGGCTGATTACGCCATAGCCGTTCAGCAATCCGTGAATTCAACTGATCCGGCCGATGTAGATATCATGATTCAAGCAGCATATGTAGGAACTGGAACTCCACCTGCATCGACCAAGCTCTACGCGGCCGTGACTGAGGAAAAGTGTGGCTACACCTACAATGGCGGCAATCCGGGATACGCCCACAATTGCTGGCGTGCTTGGCTTCTGAATGGTAACTCGTATGCAACGACCAGTGGTACTACGGGTGGTGGTACCGGATTCATCACTATGAATCTACAGAATGGTCCTCACACAGAGATGTGGACCATCCCCGGCAACATCGTGCGTGCCCAAGGTGGTAACTCAGCTGGAATCGACAACATGCTCACCATTGGTGCCATCTTCAGCACTTGGAGCACCACAGCGCACAACCACGATGTCTATGCCGCAGGGGATAGTTCGATGCAACCGCTTATCGATGTCGGTATCGACTTCGTCACCGTTGCCAATCAGGATGGTTCCGCGGGTTTCGTCTCCGGAGACACAGTAGATCTCTCCGTAACTGTCCGTAATCGTGGCGCTGAAGCCTACAACGATGGCGGTACTATCGGTCTCTACTACTTGCAAGGCAACCAGGAGAATCTAATCGACACCACCTCTCTCAATTCCTTGACGAAAAATGGCGCTAGCGACACACAAACCTTCCAAACAACCTTTGACACTACTTCAATCACCACAGTATCGCATGGGCAGACTGCGTTCCGTGCTCGCCTGACCAGTTTGACCGGTGACGGGAACGCGATGAACAACTTCGCTCAGGAGTATATCTCACACGATATGCCACCGGGCGCAACTCTGCCAACCGCAGTAGGTGAGGACACCGTCATCACCCGCCAACCAAACGACGTAAATCTGAGCTTTGAGTTGAAGCCGAGTATCAACGACGCGGTCGACGATGTCAGCACGATGACAGGGTCGCTCGAAGTCAAGGACCTGATCACCGGAGCGTGGAGCGACGCTTGGGTTACAGGAGGCGATGAAGTGTTCGGCCAGGGAGAATCGGCACACCTGAAGTTCACCGTGCATCCACCCAACGATGCGAAGGCGGGGGAGTACGACGTCCGAACGATGTGGACCGATTCCCGAGGCCAGTCATCCGCTTGGATCGAGTACGCGGACGCGTTCTCTCTCATGAACGGCCTACCGGCAGTAGTCGACGGAGTGGTGCCGACCGTCAAGGTCGACACGGATGAGCGGATTTCCTTGGTTGGGATTGTCTCCGACCCAGAGACCCCGCTGAACCAGTTGCAGATCACTTCCACCGCCAGCGAGTTCACGGGTTGGTATCCAGCCGACATGGAGATTGGCGTCCGATTTGCCTCAGACGACCAGACCAAGGATGCGTCTGGCAACTACATGCAGCAGAACCTGCAGATTACCATGGACGACGGCACCGACAGCAACACGGGGACGATTAAGATCAATCTGATTGAGAATGGCGCCCCACGGTGGTCGCCGGTGCAAGCAATCACGATGGAGGAGGGTGGTAGCACGACCATCGCTCTCGCCCAATACCTCTCAGACACCGATGACTCGGGCCAGACTGCTCCGGTCTCGGCGCTCACCATCCAAGTAATCAGCAACGATGCTGACGGACAGGCTCTCATCACCACCACTGTCAACGGACAGACCCTCGTATTGCAGACGATTGATGACGATGCGCACGGCTCTACCTTGCTCACCCTGCGGGCGCATGACGGCGTTCGCCATTCGGACACCGAGATGATGGTGCATGTGACTAACGTCAACGACGCGCCCCGCCTAGACTCAACGCCTTTGGAGAACCTCCGAGTGAAGGCTGGTGAGGATGCCTGGATCGACATGTCCGGCAGGATCACCGATGTGGACACCGACGCGACCAATCTCTGGATTGATGTCTCCAGCGATGTCTCCGGTGGCGCCAAGTGGTTCCCAGCCAACGAGACTCTTCGGCTCCGCTTCGATGTCGAGGGGATGAAGACGTTCAGCTTCTCCCTCGATGATAACGAAGGCGGCGTCGCTAACATCCCGGTAACGGTCGAGGTCGTCGATGCCCTACCTCTGACTTGGGAACAGGACGGTGTGGGCGATCTCAGTATCGCCACCGACACCCTCGATACCGGCTCCACGCCTAGAGTCACGGTTCTGAACGTCGGCCCGACGACATTGACCGAGATTGAGGTGAATTGGCAGTTGTGCAACTCCATCACTAAACAGTGCACCGACGCTGGTCGCGAGGAGCAATTCGGCGCCTTCGATGTAGTCCCCCAGTCCGGTCTCGGGCTACGATTAGCAGACTACCTCAAGGTCACCGTCACCGGGGTCGACTCGGATGGATTCGACCGGAAGAGCACCGAGATGGTGTTCAACGCGACCGAGGCCGCCGATGATGTCATCGGAGATGGTTCGACCACGGACGGAACCGGTGATGACGGGACCTCGACACAGACCGAGGAAGGAATGTCCCTGTCGAGCCCGGCCGCAATCGGTGGAATCGTCGTCTTCATCCTGCTGGCACTGACCCTCGCCCTGACATTCGTGATGCGCGGTGGCAAGCGCGACGAACTAATCCTCAGTGCCTACGCGCAGCAACTGGTGGAGCAGGGCTACACAGCCGAAGTCGCCCAAGCGCACGCTGCGATGTACGAGCAGCATGCCTCCCAGAGCGAAACCGCAGCGCCGATGGCGCCAACAGCCGCTACGCCAACCACCGTCGCCGACTACACTCACCTGCCCGCTGGCGGTGATTACCGAACTGGATACCAAGGTGAGACGATCTACGTGGAGCCGAGCGGCGTCGCTTGGACGATGCAGGCGGACAACTCGTTCATCCGTAACCAGTAAGCGTCCGGGAAGACCGTTAGTGGCGGAAGGCGTACCGCGCCCCTAGGGACGCGGCGACTTCATTGTTGGAGTAGCCGTTGCGGTGATGGTCACAGACCTACACGACTCAATAGGTGAGCACGTCTCCGCCAAGCGTGGCTCCACGTCTCTCCAAGCGCACCTCGATGCTGCTGACGGCGTCGGCCGTCGCCGCGTCGTCAATCGCCATCCATCCTCTGGGCGGAGTCACCTCAGCCGGACTGCTCCCAGCCATCGGAGTCGCCCTCAGCACTAGGCCGAGCGGTGATGCGCAGCGCAACCGCCTCCTCACCTTCATCGCCGAGCACGAGGGCACACACCTAGGTGGTGTGGTCCGTGGGCTAGGTTTTGGCAACCACCAAGCCTCTCTGCACCTCAGCGTTCTGGAACGAGAGGGACGTATTTGGTCTCGCCGTGACGGTCGGCTACTCCGCTTCCACACTGTCGAAGGGGTATCTAGAATGACCCCAGTTGGAGAGCTCCCGAGCCCACCCTTCGTCCACGCCCCCGACTCGATCCAGATCCGCCTTCTAGACCGACTCGCAAGAGTTCCTAGGGAAGGCAGAGCGGAGGGACCTCTCACACAACGCGAACTCGCGAATGAGATTGGTTGCAGCCAGCAGCTGATTAGCCACCATCTACGCCAGATGTCTGAGGGGGATCTCGTCCGTTCAAGACGCGTCGGTGTTCGTAAGCGCTGGCTGGTGACGCCGACGGGATTCTCCGCCCTCCAGGCTGGCTTGGAGGCGCTCCCACTCGATCCCGAGCCCTTGGAGCGAACAGCGCAGGAGGATGCAACTTCCGATCGCTGATTACAGTCTTCCAAGATTCCTCTTCAGAACCGCTATTTCGAATGAGGGAAGGCTCCCAAATGACACTTGTGAACGAAGTCATCTCCTCGCAACCTATTAGAGCGTTCTTCGGAGGCCGAGGTGCTATGGCCGTAAGTGATGACGTCCAAGCGATGATCGACACATTGACTGAAGCGATGGGGGATGCAGCGAAGCACGACAAGGGTGTCGACGCAGCAGGCCGCCGTCTGAGGGGGACGCTCTCTGCGATTGGCAAGAGCTGCAAGACCTTGCGTGGGAAGATTCAGGACGAGCGGAACAGCCGCTGAGACCCTCCTCGACTGGAACGGCCTTTTTTGGCCCATTCGCGAGACGAAGCAGCGGTAGCGCGGCTAGAGCGCATTGAAGTGCTTCTGACCCATGCATCCAGTCGGATGACCGATAAAACTGCGAAGGCCCCGGACTCGTTGCGCAAGCGCGGCCGTCTCCGCCGCGCGGTCGCCATAGGTGGCTTCGCCACTAGCAGCGCTCGCCGTCTTTCCAAGAGTCTGTCAAAGGAGCAGCGAGCAGAGATGCTCGCCATCGCCAAGGACCCGCAAGCGTGGGGCGACGCCATCGCGAAGGGATGGGATGTGACAAAGGTGGAGGCGCTGGAGGCTGGCGACGCCTTCGTGATCCTATCGCGGGTATTGCTGGGTAGGAGAGTGTCTAGAGAGGACCGCAGGATAGCTCGCGACAAGTTGGCGTTGGTCGGTACCGTCGTCCCGCCTCTTCGCGTCTTCATGCTCCCCGGCAGCGAGATGCTGCTTGGAGTCGCCGCGGCCGTAATGCCGTGGCGCTTGGTCCCAGACCGATGGATTCCGATGGAATCACTCCGTGGTGACGAGGAGAAGACGATTCCGAAGCGATCTCGCCTGCTTACGCGCCATCGACAGGATATCGTCGACGCCCTCGAAGATTGATTGAACAGCCGCTGGCCCATTAGCACCGGTTTCTGCGATGGTCAGTGACGGCGTCCGTCGTCGAATCCAGCAGCCCCCGTCTCAAGCCGCTGGGTTTGAGTGGAGAACGGTCCATTGGCCACCACCGTTCATCCAGTCGGCCTCCCCCGTTGCTACCTCGGTCCATCCGAAGGGCACCACCCGATCGACACCGGGAGAGAGCACAATCCAACGAACATCCTCAAGCGGACCCCGGTCCGGTATGAAATCCCCATTCAACAACTCGTCCTGCCATCCGGAGTCGGGAGTCCTCCAATGTCCGGTGATGTCGCGAGAGGCATCTGGATCGATTTCGGTCCGAAAAGTGTAGAGCCAGTGCATTCCCAGCGTCGCATCGGCGACGAACAGAAAATCGTCCCCATTCTCCATCTCATCCGACAGCACCGTCGCCGCATCATCTGTCCACATAGTTTGTCCGTGCAGGGCCGTCAGCAGCGATATTGGCAACAGCAGCATGACGCCCATCGCGAGAGACATCGATTTTCCCCTTGGATCCTCCAAGGTCGACAGACCTCCTCCTCTAGGATCGTTCGACTCCGATTTGAGCGTCTCCTCTGAATTTTCTCCTACTACAACGACTTCGCAATGCACTGACGATGCCAGCCTGGCCAGCAGCAGGAAGCATGGGACCATAATCAGAGAGATGTATCGAGCGTTATTGCCCATGGTCCACATGACCCAAGGCCAAGGCGCATCCCACAGCGCAGCCTCCAAGGTCCAGAGCGCCGCTACATAGACGGTGATTGCAGCGCCCATCGCAGCGATGAACGCTGCCAATAGGGCAGCGACCCCGTCTCTGACCTCACCAATCCGCACCCATGATTGGCGTGCGAATGGCCAGATTACCATACCGAACAGAGCGTAGATACCGATCACATCCAAGATGGATACTAGCAGGGCGAGGGAGTAGCGTCCCGGAGCCTCGGCGATAATTCCGAGCGTACCGCCACCGCCCGCCATGCCAATCGCCACCATGGAACCGCTCACAGCGCCTGCGCTGATCGCAGCCGCGCGTGCTGGCCGTCTGGTCAACTCGCGCGCCGTTGACCATTGTCGATCTGCGAGAATCCATAGTGCTGCTACGCCGGCAAAGGAGAGACCGAGCGTTGGATTGAATCCCTTGATGGCGAGGATGATCGCCATTCCCGGCGAGACGCCCGCAGCCAGTGCGGCGAGAATCGCGGGCCACTCCTGCTCATCTGCCGCAATCCACAACGCGACTGCAACCATGACCGCTGCGAGCGCCACCGCCGCTTCCGGGAACACCCGGCCGGTGGCGAAGAGTAGGGTCGGATGGATCGAGACTAGGGCCGCTAGTCGCGGTGATCTTTGCCATCGACCCTCGGAGCCCGAGATCGAATCCGACCTGCCTCCTCCGAACGCCCATGCCGCGACGATTAGCCCATAGACGCAAAGCAGGCCGAATGCCCTGACTGCGGTCTCGCCGGATGAAGCCGGCAGGAACGAGAACCAGCCGATCGACCTCAAGGGTGCAATGGATGGATCGCTGGCGGCCGGATCGGAGGTCCTAGTGTGCCCCCAGTCGAGTCGCGCTTCACCGGTGCGTGCCTCCTCGCTTGCCAGCGTCAAGTGGATGTGGGTGTCGAGCCCGAGATCACTGGTCGCGCAAACCCAAGCGCTCAGCACGATGCCGAGTAGCAGTAGCGCCCACCAGGTTCTATCGTCATCGATTGGATCCCACCAAGAGGCATTCGCATCATCGATGGATTCACGCCCCTTGCCGTCAACCTCCACGACCACCTCTCCATCGGCCATCCGACCTTGCTCCAGCGTCGCCGCCTTGAGTGCGTCGCCATTCAGAAGTCGAAGAGAGTCGACTGTCCAGCCTGTCGCAGTCGACCGGCGCCGCGCATGCGATCGAGCGGATTCTGCATTCTTCGATCGCTGAATCCCATCTCGCCTTGCAGGTAGTCCCGCAGCGCCACCTCGTCGGCCATGCCGTGATGTGGCAACCCCACTTCACCAGCCGGATGGTCGTGGAAGAGCGCCCGGATTTCATCGAGTCGTTCGGGAATTTCCTTCCCCTTCACCTCGCACACCGCTTCGACGCTACCGTGCTCCCGGATCAGCTTCAATCCGGTCTTCGGTCCGATTCCTCTGATGCCGGGATGGAAGTCTGTCCCCACCATGATTCCGAGATCCACCAAGCGATCTCGATCGATCTCATGCGCCGAGAGCATCGCTTCCAGATTGATCCTCTCGGCGTGCAGTACGCGGCCAAACCGCCGCGATCCATGTGCCATCAGGTTGCGCACCATCACCGGGCTGCCGTACAGCAGGGTGTCCCAATCCTGACTCGCCATCGCTCCTATCTCGCCCCGGGCGCAGCGCACCGCGCCCGCTCCCTCCGCCTCCATCGGGGCGTCGATGTACACGACACCCAGTGCATCGAAGAGGCGCTTCGTCTGCGCCACCATATCGGGCTTGTATTCCGCAGTCTGCGGCCCCAGTTTCTTCGCCGTCTTCTCATCGCCAGCCTCCACCGCAGCTCGCCAGCGTTCCTTCGCATCCTCCTTCCGAGCCCGCCGCTCATCCAGAGTGGCTCGCTTGAGGTCGTGTGGTCTACCATCGAAGATGAACACCGGATCTATCCCAGCCTCGACCATCTTCGTCGCCCGGTCGAGGAATCCCATCAGGTGGGATGTGGCAACTCCATCCTCATTCGTTAGAGGTGTGCCATCTTTGCCGGTCATCGCGGTCAGGAACTGGTAGGCATTCAGGAACACATCAACTCCTACGCGTTGACCGGCGAAATCGGCGAGGTCTATGGGCAACGGATCGGCGAGGTCCCTCAGGTTGCAGCCCACGACGATCCCCGCCTCAATCGTCTTCCCAATCGTCGTCGTCTTCCCACTCCTCTTCGAGCTGGCGGTCCTGCATCGCGACATACACCCCGTAACCTGTGAGTCCAGCCGCGGGCAGCAGCGACAGCAAGGGATAGAATTGCCATGTTTCGGGCTGCCCCATCACCTTGACCGAATACCATGGAATCGCCGCTCTTGGGGTGCCATCCCCCATCATCAGTACGGAGTCTGCGGATTCCGACGGAATGACCGTCCCCCCCGGCCCCTCAACCAACGTCACGTAGAGGAGGATGCCCGCCCCTTGCTCGGGGTCGAACGGCTGGCACGCCCTGATGGCCTCCTCCTCGCTGGCATTGGGCATCGTATCCCCATTCGCGCACGTCTTGTCGATATCGGCCTGCGGCGGCGCATAGATCAGCGAGAAGTAGAGTTGCGCCGCCTCGCGACCCTTCAGGGTCGTCCCTTCAAGGTCGGATAGGGCATCGTCGTGCATCCGGTGCGCGAGGCCGTAGAGTCGCAGCGTAGTGTTGCCGTCCGACAGCTGCTTGATGTAGACGGGCTCATCGGGTTCGAACTCGACCCACACATCGAACTTCGAGCCGGGCGTCAGATCGCCGAGGAAGGTTCCTGGTTCCTGGTCGAGGAGAGCGAGATCGGCCACCGTGTAGACGTTCGGATCGGTGTCGTGGTTGGAGTGTTCGTAGACGTCGTACCAAGACACCAATGGCGCAACGCCGGCCGAAACAATCATCGAGAGAGTCACTAGGGATACTGTAGCCGCCTTCATCGGCAGTTCAGGCGTCAGCATGATTAGCGCGACGCCGATGCCAATCAGGATTATGATCAGAACGATTGGCATCACCAGCGACACGGTTCCCGTGTCGGCGGTCGTGAATCCCATCTCCGACTTCGCGTAAGGTGTCGTCCAATCCTCGCCCTCCTTCAGGATCGTGTCCGGGATATCGGTTGTCTCCGGTGGCAGCACCGGTACGTCAATCTGGAAGTTGTTCGGACCTAGGTAGAGTGTGTATCCGTCGCCGGGCTGGCCGGGTTTCGTGAACTCTACCCGCAGGCCTAGGGTCTCTCCTTCTTGGATCTCGGCGATGTCAGGATAGAATTCGAACGAGTAGATGTCCGAGGTTCCTTCGTCAGGTCCTGTCAGCGTCAGTTGGGTCAGGTCTTGTCCATCGAGTCTGAGGTAGAGGGTCACATCCTTTGAGCAGGTTCCTTGGCAGAAGATATTCAGTCGCATCTGACCGGTGAGTGGTAGGGTAGGGTCCAACTCCACTGTCACGTTGCTTGGATAGTTTCCATCGAAGGTGAACTGGCGCGTCCCTCCTCCGTTGTTCGGATCTCCAGGGATGAATGCGTTGGTCTCGCCAACGCTGTCGTCACTCGCTGGATCGGAGTTCCTCGCATGGTTCCACATCGGCCACTCTTGGTAGCCCCCCGAACCTCCATCGCCGTAGAAGAACAGCCGACTTCTCTCATGCGAGAGTCGGTATGGTTCCTCGTCCTCGTCCTGCGCCGAAACGGGCGCCGCGAACGCGACGGCGAGTAGTGAGAGGATGAGGAGCATCGGTGCGATGCTTCGGGTACGCCCCGCCCTCTGGCGGGGCGCCGGCGCCCGCGTATGTGGCTGAAGCATCGATGCCTTCCGAGATGCCCGCTCATTATAGGGTTGAAGGAGCGGGGCACCATCGCCGCAGGCGTGAACCGAATGGGCGCGGTGTTGATTGGGAGCGGCTGGCATCCGCCTCTCTTCCGCGCCGAGGTGGCGGCGCTGTTCGATAATCACTCGGTCCTGCATCGTCGGGTGATAGAGGTTGATTCGGGTCCCGATGAGCGTTGGCTCACCGCCGCAACCATCACCGAGGTACTTTCTCCGGCGGCGACCTCGCGTTGGACGGACGAATCCAGTGTTCTCACCAAGACGATAGCCACATGGGTGAGGGAGAACCTCTCCCCGAACGGTCGCTCGCTCGCCGTCCGAGCGTCCGCCCTAGACGCTCAATCCGATACATGGGATGGTGGAGGCGTCGAGCGCTCGCTCGGAGAGGCGCTGGTAGCGGCTGGTTGGTCAATCGATCTCGACAATCCGGATGTCACTCTGCGCATCATCCTAGCAGGGCCATCGGATGGCGCCGAGCATCCCGATCCGACCCCAATATGGGACGATCACCACCTCATCGCTTGGGGCGTCAGAATCCATCAATCCAAACACGATTGGGAGTCCCGCTCAGCCCCGAAGCGCCCATTCTTCAAACCGATCGGCCTCGATCCTCGTCTAGCTAGGGTCATGGTCTCGTTGGCCATCCCGACTTGCTCCTCCAGCCGACCGACCTTCGTCGACCCGTTCTGCGGCACTGGAGGGCTGCTAATGGAGGCGGTTCTCACCGGTTGCGAGACGATTGGCTACGATCTCGATCAGCAGATGGTAGCAGGAGCCACCTCTAATCTGGCTTGGCTGTCGGATCGAATGGTCGTCACCGGGAAGTCGAATGTGAG
This sequence comes from uncultured Candidatus Poseidoniales archaeon, assembly GCA_964585295.1. Classification (GTDB taxonomy): domain Archaea; phylum Thermoplasmatota; class Poseidoniia; order Poseidoniales; family Thalassarchaeaceae; genus CAUZSY01. The sequence continues at coordinate 73,303 of CAZPCY010000008.1, forward strand.
AATCGGTGATGCTACCTCGTTTGAATTGGCCGAGCCAGCGTCAGGTTTCGCGTTCGATCCTCCGTACGGACGGAACTCATGGCGGTCGGACGAGGCTCTCGACCTGTTCATCCAGGCGTTGGCGAACTGCCGCGACAATGCGACCGATGACGCCCGTCTGGTCGCGTTGCTCCCTTGGCCCCCCTCGCATCTAGAGGCGTTGCGTCGAGGCGAATCTCCCACGGCCGATTCTCTTCGTACCTTCGGCTCTGACTGGCGGATGGTTGCGGCCATGGTGAAGGAGGCCGGATGGGCGATCCTCGACGAGATACCGGTTGCGATCCATTCCTCTCTTTCCCGCCTCCTGCTGGTTTGTGGACAAGACCATCCCGATGCCTGAACTGCCGCATGCCGACATCCGATGGGATGGGGGCCAGCTCTACAGCCGCGATGAGGCCGAGGTGGGCGATGCAGGATTCGAACCCACGTGCTCGGCTCCGAAGGCCGAGAGGATATCCAGACTACCCCAATCGCCCGATGTCGCGCCGACCGGCGCGCCCCCCTTCAAGTCGCCGCCCACCTCCGCGCTGCATGCAGCCGCTCCCCATGTGGCCTTCGACGCCGTGCATCGAGCGCGGTTGTTCGCTCTGCTGCCGTGACACCAAGATGCCCCTCTCACCCACGGATGTGCACAGAATCGTTGAGACGACCGGACAGGGTCGCGACGAATTCTCCAGATTGATGGGTGGTGTCCGAATCCTACGCAACGATCCCATTACGCAGGCTTGCGTCTTCCTCGACACCGAATCCGAGGATCCGACCGCTGTAGGTCTCTGCTCAATTCATTCCATCCGACCGCTCGGTTGCCGGATCTATCCCATGGTTCTGGATGAGTCAGATGAGTCTTGGTTGGACGATCTATGTCCGCATCGCGACCTTTTCCCTGAACCACCACCGATAATCGAGCTGGCGCTGCGCGACCTCGATCGGACTCTGTCGCGCTGATCGCTGGCTCGCTCAAGGCCATTCGTCATTGGGCCACGGTAGATCCGGGCGGCTCCATGCTTGGACACGATCGACACCGGAGTCGAACTCGCGCTCGAGACGGAGACCGGCCTCTTCGAGTCGCCCAGAGTCGATTCCGGCACCCGGTCCATTACCGAGGTCGACCGGCGCGCGTATCACGATGGCTCGGTCTACGAGGTCGCCATCTAGGAAGGAACTCCAAGCGCTAGGGCCCCCTTCGATGAGAAGTTCTTGGATTCCTCGATCACCGAGCAGGTCGAGCAACGCCTCGGGATCGACACCCTCCTCCGATGGCGGCAGGGCGATTGTGCCCTCCATCTTCGAATCCGCCTTCGTCGAGGTGACGATGAGCGTCGGCGCCCCATCGTCGAGGATCGCCGCTCCCATCGGAGTTCTGCCGCGCGAATCGAGGACGACGCGGAGCGGTTGTCTCTCCGACGGCACCCTGCGTACGGTCAGTGAAGGATCATCGCGGAGTACGGTTCCAATCCCGACTGCCACCGCATCGACATCGCGACGGAGTCGGTGCACCAAGTCGAGTGACTCGTCGGAGGTGAAGCGCGCAGGCTCCCCTTCCGAATCCACCACTCCGTTCGCATCCATCGCCGCCTTAATCGTGACGAGAGGCCGGCGGGTCTCACACCAGCGCATGAACGCCTGCATCTGCCGCCAAGCCTCGGTTTCTAGGACCCCTACCCTGACTTCGATTCCCGCTTCCTTCAGGGTTGCTACCCCATCGCCGCGCACCATTGGATTCGGGTCGCGAGTCCCAATCACGACTTCGGAGACTCCCGCCCAGAGAAGCGCTTGCGTGCAAGGAGGGGTGAGGCCGTGGTGGTTGCACGGCTCCAGCGTAACGTATGCGGTCGTTCCCTCCGTGGCGACACCCCTCTCCTCAGCATCGGCGATTGCTGCCTGTTCAGCGTGTAGTTCACCCAGTCGGTCGTGCCATCCCTCCGCGACGATTTCTCCATCTCGGACCAGTACGCAACCGACTGGTGGATTTGGGGAGACGCGCCCACGTCCCCGTTCGGCGAGTTCTAGTGCTCTTCGCATGAACCGCTCCTGCACTCTTACACCTCACCCCGGCCGAGGCGCCCGCCCGTCAAGACCGCTCCCCTTGTGGATTCCGGCGTCGCGAAGGGTGACCCAGAGTGATGATCTCCTATCCGCCAATCCGATTACGGGCCGGACGATATCGCTCGCAGGATTTCTCGGTCGGGGCACGGATTCCATGCTGCCAAGCCATTCTCATCCCCCGAAGCCTGATGGCCTCGACGGCTTCTGCATCGGTCATGGGACGCATCGTCATGATCGTCAATCCCGCCGGCCGGGACGGCACCGTCGGACGGCGCTGGCCACACATCCATGAACAGGTGCGCGCCGCCGGCCTGAATCCAGAGGTCCACCAGACCGAGCGGGTCGGTCATGCGACGGAGATCGCCGCCTCACTCCGCAACGATTCTGAGGTCGGTATGGTCGTCGCCGTCGGCGGCGACGGTACGGTACACGAAATCGCGAGCGGCATCCGCGGAACCAGCATTCCGCTCGGGATCATCCCGCTCGGCAGCGGAAGCGATTACGCTCGCTCGCACGGCATCCCTCTGAAGGACACCGACACTGCCATCTCCTTGCTCTCCGATGGCATCGATCGGCGGGTTGGAGCAATCCGTCTTGAAGGCCGTCCCGCACCTCCAACCGCAACCTATCCATCCCCCACCCAGAGGGAGGTCGACGGCCGACCGGAGAAGGAGGGAAATGTGGTAAGGTGGGTGTTCCTTGAATCAGACTGCGGTGTCACCTCACAGGTCAGCCGGATGAAGACGGAGGGTCGATTCAAGCGCATTCGCGGTTCCCTGAAGTACACCCTTCTTGGCATCCGAGCGGTCCTCGGTTGGAAGCGCCAGATGGCTTGGGTCCGCGTCGATGATGGAGATGGAGAGATCGTGGACATGTCGGGGCTGTTCGTCATGTGCATGGCGGAGACCTTCGGCGGAGGCTACCGCGTCGCCCCGGGTATGGTCGCGACCGAGGAGCGCGCCTCATTGATTCGCGCCTTCGGTCTCTCAAAGATTAGGATGCTCGCCTTGATGGGCCCCCTGCGCAAGGGCAAGCATGTCGGCAAGTGGGGAATCACCCATCAGCGCGCTACTAGAATCGAGGTTCGTGCAGTCGATGAGGATGGCAAGCCCACCGATTCATCCCACTCGCCTTCAATCTGGATTCAGTCGGATGGCGAGCCGTGTCTGCAGACGCCCGCGACGCTGGTACACCATGGGAACCAATTGACCGTCAGAGGTGGTCCCGTGCTGCTGAATGGCTGATGGTCGATCCACTTGCCGTGCCTGCTTCGATATGGAGTAGGGGAAGATGCTGAATTCCGAGCACTCCGTGCGCCTTGCGTGGCAATCCTGAATCTATACTCAGTCTCACACTTCGGGATCTGGTTCGTCGCCGGTCGCTGGTTCATGACGAGCTGGCCACTCTTCCTCGCTTTCTCGATCGGGTGGGAGGCACTAGAACTGGTGCTACCTTTCGAGTTCGCGGTCGAGACATGGGACAACAAGATAGCGGATCTAGTGGTGAACTGCATTGGCTTCCAGTGCGGCCTTTGGTCGCGTGAGCGCAGGCCCACCACCATCAGAGATTGAAGTCGCTGAAATCGTCGTCGGTGACGCTCGGCCCTTTGCGAGTCTCTCGCTTCGGCCGACGTCGGCGCGGGGCCGGTTCCTCCTGCCTCTCCTCGGCAGGAGGTCCTCTTCGAACGGAGCGCTTTCGCGGCTCTCGGCGTGGTGCTCCATCGCCGCTGCCACGGCCTCCGCCGCCTCGGTCTCGTCCGCCTCGGTCTCCTCCGCCTTGGTCTCGTCCGCCACCGCGTCCTCCGCTCGACGGCCCCCTATCGTCTCGAATCGGCGCACGACTGCGCGGCGGCTCGTCGTAGTCGCCGTCGCGACCGGAGCTTACGACGGGACTGCCTCGCCGTTCGAAGTGCCTCGGTGCCGGAGCCGGATCGTCATACCCGTCATCGTATCCATCATCATCGTCCAGCGCCATCTCGGCGAGCTGATCATCCATGTCGGCCGCAGCGTCGGTCTCGACCACCGCGGCCCCATGCTTCCTTTCCATCCGACGGTGCATCATCAGATCGGATGCATCGCTATCGGTGTCGAGTACACCATCGAGGTCGAACGCCTTGATCCCCGCTGCTGGCTCCTCACCGAAGTCGGGCTTCTTGACTGGCTCTAGGTTCTTCTCGGCGGGTTTGCCGAACTCCTCCTCGTCATCATTCGCCCTGGCCATCCCTTCGGTCCTTCTCTTGTGTTCTTTCACCTGAGAAGCGACTTCGCGTGCTTCGCGAATCTGCTCCTCTGTCAGCATCATCTTTGCGTCAGCGGCGGCCTGTGCCCTGATCGATGCGGTCGAGTAGATGAACAGCCCGAACGCTCCACCAGCCCCGCCGAGCACCAGGACGGCGAGATAGAGGAATCGCCCGATGAATGGAACGTCACCCATGGGATAGCCATCATCCGCGTCCACAACGCCGCGGCCTCCGACCTCAAACCAAGTGACCACGAAGAGTCCTGAATAGCCCTCCCCGACGCCGTCGCTGAGCCTGCAATTGCTGACATCTGGGTTTCCGTACTGGCCGACGCTCGCGTTGGCGCTGACCAGATAACCGCTCATCCTGATCGGGCGATTCCATTCGTTCAGCCCGGCGAATCCTTCGTTGACGCTCTCCGATGCGGCAATCAGCCCGACAACCGCCCATCCACGGTCCGGGAACTTATCGTCCGCCTCACCGAGCGGCCGCGCCTCGGCGAGCCCCGGTTCATTCCACTCGTTGACCGCGACATGGGTCACTTCCTCAACACCCCACTCGGAGACGCTTTCCCAATCCTCGAGGTGGATGATGACTCCGTGGTGCGCGATTGAAGACCTCCCACGACCTTCGCCGAACGCCTTGTCGTGGCTCAGCCAGCCGCTAATCTCGATCTCGCCACCGCCTATGGTGGAGGCGTTGATACCGTTCTGGTTCTCAGGTGCGGTGCCATCGTTGCATCCAATCAGATCGAGAGTCAGCCCTTGCGTCCATTCGTCTTGCGACGGTGAGATGCGGTTGTCGATGGTGACGCTCCTTGAGTCGCTTGAGATGGTCGCTTGCACCTCGCCGCTGCCGCCTCCCCAGTCCGGCGGCGAGGGGGCTACGCAGCCGGCGAAGAGCATCGTCAGCATCAGCAGACACGACAACGGGGCGAGCCGATGCCGGCTGGTCATGGCTTGGGCAGGAACGGGGACATTGATGACTCTTGCCGAGGCGCGCCGAAGGCGCGGACGGAGAGATTCGAACTCTCGTGGCCGAAGCCACCGGATTTCAAATCCGGCGCAATGCCGGGCTATGCGACGTCCGCAACGGCAGCGACGAAGCGTCCTTGTGCCATGAGGATGATGCCCGCCGACCTCACTCTAGGCGAATTGCCCAAGGTTGCCGTGGGACCCATCGCGACAACTCTACGAATCGTCCGATTGGTATGGCTGGCCTCATTTTCTCCCACTCATTCCGAATCTGAGCTGGTAACAAGCAGAAGCGGGAACGACGAAGCACGCTCAGAGCCCGTAGTAACCCGGCCTGCAGATCGCCGGCAGAGCTGTCGCAGCGTCCGGATGGGTCAATCCGATGAAGATCACCATGATGATGACGAATGCAGCCGGGAACAGCGCCGTCGCGGTCAGTACGGCAGAGTCTTCATCGCCCCAAAGGTGCATGAAGATGCCAGCGATCATGAACAACTTCGGGACCGCGACGACGGTGAGAACCCAAAGCGTCGTGCTGCGACTCAGTTCGATGCCGACCGCTCCGACTTCGATGATGGTTAGGATCATCAAACCCCAGAGGTTCATCCAGTACGCGTCCTTTCCTAGGATCGTGTGCCCCATTTTATCACCTCAGAATAGATAGAAGAACGGGAACACCAGAACCCAGACCAGATCGACGAAGTGCCAGTACAGACCGAAATACTCGATGCTAACCGCATTGTCCGGAGTGTATCCTCCCTTCCACGCCTTGAACGTCAGATAGACCAGCCCCACTACTCCGAGGAAGACGTGCAGGCCGTGCGTCCCTGTGGTCACATAGAACAGCGTCGCCGACACCTGGATGTTGGCGATGAAATCGTGGAAGTCGTGGTGCTGGTAGGCGGTCGCATGGATGGTGTAGCCTTCGCTGGTTAGCGAGTGGATTGCGTGCCCGGGTACATTGAATCCGATGAACCACTCGACCATCTTCAGCGTCAGGAAGAGCGAGGCGAGCACGGTCGTGCAGGCGAGGTATCGCCACACCTTCTTGCGGCGCACCTCGGCGTCGATGTCCTTCTTCTTCGCGTATCGCAGAGCCTGCACAATGGTGAATGATGAGAGGATAAGGGCGAAGGTGTTGACTGCTCCCGGTGCGAGGTGCCACCAACTGCTCGCGATCAGGTGGCTCGCTGGCTCGTAGCAGGTGTAGACCTGGCCTGAGACGAGTTCGCCGGAGTCGTGCAACTCGTTGTACAGGTTGGTGCAGTTCGGAATCGCCAGCCGATAGCGGATGTAGGTGCTGAATAGGCTCGTGAACACCATCACCTCCGACATCAGGAAGACCCACAGCGCGACCTTTCGAATCTGGATGTGGCGGAAGGGTGCGCCGCGTGCCCTAGGCTCGTAGACGCCGTCGAAAGAGAGGTCCTGACGCCACCAGATACCGAGGCCGACGGCGATGATCACCAAGCCGAGCGCGATTCCGACCATTCCTCCGGTCGGATCGCTCGTCATCTCGCCGAACGAGAAGATCTCCGCGAACGACCAGAGGAAGATGCCGATGCCGATGCTCATGATGATCGGCGACCACGAGTTGTGCGGAGCGCCGTGGCTCCAATCGTGCGGACCGAAGCCGCTCGGGTGGTGATCGTGGTCGCTCAATGACTCACCTCCGTATCGTCATCGGGGACCATCAATCGCTCAAGCCAACGGCCCAGTCTGCCCTTTTCGTGCGCTATGTGCTCGTTCGCATCACGTAGCGTCGGTAGGTCGTGCGGGTCGAAGGACGGCGTCGGTGGTGGGCTGGAGGTCATCCACTCGAATGACCAGCCACCCCACGGGTCTGCTGGGGCCGCTTCGCCGCGCACCGTCGTCTTCACCATGTTGAAAACGAGGATGAGGTTGGATGCGAAGAAGAGGAAAGCGCTCACCGTGATGAACATGTTCCAGTCGGCCGCCTCGGCCGGCAGACTGCCGAATTGATCGGTGGTGATGAAGTAGGTGTGGGTTCGTCTCGGCATCCCCCAAACGCCGAGCCTGTGCATCGGCCAGAAGATGCCATTGTAGGTGATGAATGCGGTCAGGAAGTGGAGCGTGCCGAGGCGCTCATCGAGCATCCTGCCGCTCATCTTTGGGAACCAGTAGTAGATAGCCGCGAACATCCCGAAGACGGTGCCACCTACCAGAACGTAGTGGAAGTGGGCGACCACGAAGTACGATTCGTGTAGGTGGAGATCCATCGCAATGGCTGGGAAGAACATGCCCGAGATGCCGCCGAGTGTGAAAGTCAAGAGGAATCCGAGCGCCCAAAGCGTGTGCGTGCGGTAGACGAGCGAACCACCGTGCATAGTCTTCAACCAGTTGAATATCTTGATCCCCGTTGGCACGGCCACAATCATCGTCGTCACCATCGTCGCGAAGCGTAGCGCCGGTGACATGCCGCTGGTGAACATGTGGTGTCCGTAGACGATGAACGAGACGATGCCGATGCCCGCCATGGCGTAGACCATCGATCGGTAGCCGAACACCGATCGACGCGCGCTCGTGGCGAGCACTTCGGAGATTACCCCGAATGCCGGTACGATGACAACGTACACCTCAGGATGGCCGAAGTACCAGAATAGGTGACTCCACAGCAGCGGATCGCCCCCCGCCCCTACGTCGTAGAACGCGGTGCCAATCGTTCGGTCGAGGTAAACCTGAATCAGACCGACGCCAAATGCGGGAATAGAGATGAAGAGCATCATCACGCTGACGAATATCGACCAGGTGAAGAGCGGCATCTGGAACCAGCCCATGCCCTCCGCTCGCATCGTCGCGATGGTTACTAGGAAGTTGATCCCGGTTAGCGTCGATGATGCGACCAGCATAATCTGCCCCGCCACCCACATCGTCACCCCGGTGTGGGCACCGGCGGTTGCGACATACGGAGCGTACCCGGTCCAGCCGGTATCAGCTCCTTGACCTGAGAAGACACCGGTGAAAATCAACATAGCAGCGATCGGTTGCAGCCAGAACGACATCGCGTTAATTCTTGGCAGAGCGAGGTCAGGGGCGCCGATCTGGAGCGGCACGATCCAGTTGGCGAAGCCGTTGATCATCGGCATAGCCGCGAGGAAGATCATGGTGGTTCCGTGCAGAGTGAAGAATGAGTTGTACTGGTCGCGCGAGATGAAGTCGTTGCCGGGCATCGCCAGTTGCACCCGAATCATCAGTGCCATCAGGCCGCCGACTCCGAGGAAGAACAGGCCGGCGAGGAAGTACAGCGTGCCTATCCTCTTGTGATCAGTGCTGGTCAACCACTCGGCAATCCATGGCTGGAAGTGCTCCCAATCGAACGCCTGTGGATTGGTCCTGTAGAAGGTGTAGCCTACGGTCAGCACCAGCAACACACCGGCGGTGGCAATCAGCGTCGAGAGAACCTTGAACGGGTCAGCGGGAGGCAACTCCTCGACGACCGCCCCGACCCCTCCTATTGTAGCATCAAGGCGATTCCATTCATCGCCTGTCGAACCACCGGCGTTCGCATCGCCCGGCGCCGAGTTGCCGTTGACGGAGTTGGTGTGCAGGATGAAGGAGACATCATCGCCGCTGTCCGGTGCAGTCCACGTGACATTCCATGTCTTCTGGTCGTTGCCCGCATCAGTGTGTGTCGCTTCACCGCCGATTATCTGGACAGAGCTATCGTTCGCTACTAGTGCTCCCGCAATCGCACCGTCCGAGGCCTGCACGCGCAGGTTGAAGCCGCCGAGAGCGGTTGGGTCCGCAGTGGTTCCAGCTGGGCCACCGGTGAATGAGACTACGAATTCGTAGGTCGCGCCATTGTCGTAGGTCGCCGGCAGCGCCGATCCGTCGGCGAGGGTCAGGGATGGAACGACGGCGGCAGATGTTTGGGTACCATGGCAGTTGCAGCCGCCTTGGCTGACGCCGTTGATGCCGGTATCGAGTGACTCTCCGCTCGGCGCTAGAGACAACGCTAGACCAAGGACGGTGAGCAGGGTGAGGGTGCGGATCATCCATGCTGTCCTCCCCATCCACACCACCTCAAGCGACGACATCGACCTGCGCGATCATGTAGGCATGGTCCATCCCACAGTATTCGGTGCACAGCAGAAGCGTCGAACCAGTCTGCACCGGAGTGAGCCAGAGTGTCGTGATCTGGCCCGGCTGCACATCCTCCTTGGTCCCCATGTCGACGAACCATGGCGCATGCGTCACCGCTGGGTCGTCTGGACCTAGGTCTTCGCTTGTCATGTTGACGAAGTACACCTCGCCAGACTTCAGCGTCAGCACCGGCTTCATCTGAGAGGTGCTCTCATTGACATTGATGTTGGTGAAGCCAACCGAACAGAGCGACTCGTTGAGGTCGAGACAGTCGAACTCCCAATACCACTGGTAGCCGATGATATCCATACGGTGGTAGCAGTTAGCAGTGTTGTTCTCGACATCGAAGTACGACCCCTGCCCCTCCTCGCACTCCGACCCGTAGATCTTCCAATGGTCCGGCACATCCGCCTCTCCCGGGGGCGCCCAGACGGCATTGAGGGGGGCCCAAGCGATGAACGCCAGCCAGATGATGAGAATGGTTGGGATTACCGTCCAAGTGACTTCTAGGGTCATGTTGTCGTAATGCTTGGGAAATACTCCAACCTCGATTTCATCCGGGTTCGGAAGCTTCTCTCCATCCTTCGATCGATAGAACAGCGAGTGGTGGAACATCCATCCAAAGGTGATTGCGCCGACGATGATGGACCACCAAATGAACTGGTCCCAAAGGTCCCAGAACATTGCGCTAGAGACACCCATCGCTGGTCCTCGCCGCGCGGGGGCCGCCGTCTGTTGATAAGCGTTCGCGGGTGCGCGAGTTGGCGGCCTTTGGCCGCTCGGACAAGACATCGAATCATCTCTCCGAAATTCGACTTCGAGGAGGTGGATTACCAGCGTGTTAGGAGGTGTCGCAAGGGTGCTCATCCACACCTCTTCTTCTAGATCGTCCGAGGCTTGATTACCATTCCCTAGCAGCGGTGTTGATGAACCACCTGAACTGCGACATTCGCAGGGGTGTGAGTGGTCGAGCGCTGCCTCGAACGGCTGTCCGAGGGGGCATTCGCCTTGCGAATCCTGGTGCAGCCCGGAGCGAAGCGCACCAAGCTCGGTCCGGTCGATGGATGGCGCGGTCGAATCAAAATCGCAGTGACCGAGCCAGCGCGAGCCGGCGCTGCCAACGATGCAGTACGCAAAGCAATCGCCGAGGTGCTGGGAATTGAACAGGCTTCGATTCGGATTGCTTCCGGAGCGAAGGACCACCGAAAGCGAATCGTGGTGGAGGGAGTCGATGCGGACATGGCGGTCTCTCTTCTCAACGATACGATGGAGACCGTCGCATGACTATCCGAGGTAGCGCAGGTGGCGGACCAGCCGACCGCTCAGCACGTTTCGAGAAGGCGGCACGCGCTCTGGGTGAGGCACGAGCACGCAATCGATCAAGCCCGGAAGGACCCGGATGCCCGATTCTCGTCGAAGGGAGACGCGATCGGGAGGCACTGCGGGCGATGGGCTTCGACGGCCCAATAGAACTCGTCAATCGAGGTTGGGATCGCAGTCGACTGGTGGCTCACCTGCATGACCGTTATGGCTGCCGAAACGAAGAAGACGGGAGAGCGGCTCTGATTTTACTGATGGACTGGGATCGCACGGGAGGTAGGCTCCAGCGTGTTCTGTCCGACCGCCTCGCGAGCCTCGACGTCCGCATCGACGGCGACCTCAGACGCACCCTCGCCGTGGCGCTCAAGCCAGAGGGCCGCACGGTGGAAGGGCTAAAGGCGCACGCATCCGAGCTGCGCCCCCTCATCGATGTCGAGGATCCAACTCACGGTGACCCAACGGAGGTGGTGTGATCGCCCTTACCAACGAATTCAAGGAAATCATAGTCCTCATCGATTTGCTTCTCATACTCCTGCTGCCGTTCTTATGGCATTGGTTGCCGAAGGACGAGTCGATTGCCAGACTGTATGCTCGACCCAGAGGATGGGCCACTCGCTCAATCCTAACCAAATCGATTACCATAGTCGCGGTATTCTTGTTGGGAGTGGCTATTATGTGGTGGGGAGTCTTCTTTAATCTCGAATATTTCCATCTCATCCTGTTCGGTATCTGGTTCGTGTATCTGAATGGAGGATTAATGCTGGATGCGGGGAAGTATTTCGGCGCCGAACCCCTCGAACCGACGAAATCGAGGCCCGATGGAGAAGTGGACGGACGGGTGCCGACCATCGGAGAGGCTCTGGCCGTGTTGGAGGCACAGTTGGCTGAGGCGATGGAGGAGATCTCTCGTCTGAGTGGAGAGCTCTCAGAGGTGGTGACGAAGATCGCCAATCTGGGCGAGAGGTTGCGCCAGAACGACGCCAACATCGAGGAATCGTCGTCCGATTCCGAAGGCGGGGGTGCAGAGATTGAGACCCTTCTGGCCGAGGCGACTGCCGAGGCCGAGCGCATCCAGGAAGAGATAGGCGAATCAGAGGAGAGGGCCGAGGACATCAGAGGGGAGATAGTCTCCATCGAGCAGGAGGTCACCAAGGTCGAGAGCGTGAAGGAAGCGGTCGAGCAGGAGATCGAGGAGAAGGCCTCGACCGACTCTCCGATCGATCATGATTCCCCGTACACCGAGAGTCAGGCGCTCACCGATGAGAGGGAGATCGAGGAGAGGATCCTCAGTGCTGTGGGCGCGACTTCGAAGCGGGCTCGCACCGCCTTCCGGCTCGGATTCCGCGAAGAAGACTGATCCGCAGCGCGCCTCGCTTGATTCGACGGCGCAGGTTCATCTTACGGGCGTCGACATCCAACTGCTAGTTGGGGAGATGTTCCCCGTGGTATCCCTAATTGTCTATATGGCGTCTATCGAGATGACAACTCAATGTCGCTGCAGATGTCTCCATTCGAATTCGTCACCATCTTCTATTCCGTGGTAGTCGGTTTGGCTCTCTCCCACATCCTGACCGCAGTCTCCGACCTGTTCGAGATTCGCGAGCGGGTCAAGCCGTACTGGCTCAACACGGTGTGGGTGCTGACCGTGATTGTCTGGACCATCTTCGCATGGTGGGGTCTATGGGACTTGGTCTATCTAGAGTCGTGGAACTACGCGGGATTCTGGCTGGTCGTGACCAATTTGGCGGCGATCTATTTCGTCACGACTCTGGTGCTGCCACAGGCTGTCGAAGAGGGATCGATTGACTTGGAGGAGCACTATTACTCGGTCCATCGCGCATTCTTCTCGATAGTCGCTTACACGCTCTATACCTCGGTCCTGATGAATCACTTCCTGTTCGGAGAACCCATGATCGGTCCAATGACAATCATGCCGTTCATCGTCGGTAGCGCCGCTTTGGCCGCCGTCTTTACGAGGAACGAGATGTATCACAAGTTCATCGGGGTGTTTTTCCTTCTGATGTTCATCGCCTTCCAGCTGCTCGATACCACGGTGATTCACGCGACATGAACCGGCTCCATAGCCACAGTATGAGCGGCAGCAGTTCGGCAACCTGCCATTCTCAGAGCGGTGTTTTAATCCCAAGCGCCCGGATGATGCACCAACCCTTGCGTGCCTCGAATATCGCGAAGGCCCCTCCGAGAATCATCGCGATTGATGCCAGCCAGCCGAGATCCCCCTCGACGAACTTCGCCATCGACAGAATCGCCAGAACGATTCCGCCCAGCAGAGTGATGATCCCACCCACCAGTCGGACCGCCCGACCCCTCTCATCGATGTTGCACTGCACGCCCCAATCAGGAGGCAGGTGATTATCAAGGAATGTTTCAACTCACACCTCAGGATGGCCGTGCACCCTCACAATAATTTGCTGTAGCAGGTTGGTCGTCGCATGGATGGCGGACTCGGTCAAGAGATCCTCGAGATCGTGGTCACGAGCATGCGCGATGCGTTCCTCGCCGTCACGGTGTTCGTTGCCGTGATGGTGTTGCTGTTCAGTTGGCTGCAGTACGCGACCAACGGACTCTTCGTCGAGCGGATCCAGAAGCACCAGAGATTGCAACCGGTCATTGGCGCCCTGATGGGACTGACGCCTGGATGTGGTGGAGCCATCGTCATGATGCCGATGTACGCGCGTGGATATGTCACCTACGGGACAGTGGTTGCAACGCTCATCGCCACTCTCGGTGATTCTGCCTTCGTGTTAATCGGCGCCGCCGTCGCAGACTCTAGATTCATCGCTCCGATGCTCGCCGTCCACATCATCTCCTTCGTGGTCGGTGTGATATGGGGTTACGCCGTCGATTTCACAGGAACCACACCGAGCAAGCCCCTCGGAAGGTTCGGTCCGACCTTCCGTGACGAGATGATACCCGATGACGAAGAAGATTCATCGCCCATCGAGGATCTCCCGAGAGAGATTCCCGATGGTATCGGATACAGAATCCTCCATCAGGGATTCATCTTCTGGTGGGCTGTGACCGCCTTGGGTTTCGTCTTCGCGATTCTCCTACTGGTCTGGACCGGGCAGGATGCCGATTACGCCCTAGAATTGGATTTCGACCCGTTCACCTTGGATGGTTTCATCACCTGGATCGGGATACTAGGGACGACATTGTCAGTGATGCTGTACATCGCCCAAAAGAACTGGTTCGCAGATGACACGGAGGCCACCATCGGTGACAAATTGCATTCGATGCGAGAGACCTTGGTCCACTCCGCCAGCGAGACCGCCTTCGTCACGTTCTGGGTCATGATAGCATACCTCGTCTTCGAGTTCTCGATGCTGGCACTCGGGTTCACCGAGCAAAACATGGCGATGTATGGCGACGGATTGGTCGCCGTCACAATCGCCGCGGTCATCGGACTGATACCGGGATGTGGACCTCAGATCATCGCGATAACGGCCTATACCAAGGATGTCATCTCGTTCCCAGCCCTGGTTGCGAATGCGATTAGCCAAGATGGTGACGCGCTTTTCCCACTGTTGGTCCGGCACAAGGCGGCTAGCCTCTGGGCAACTGTGCACACGACCATTCCAGCGCTAATCACCGGCATCATCCTACTGTTAGTCGAATTCAATCCCTGACCAAAGGTTACCGTCTGCCTAGACGGGTAATCAAAGGGTACCCATGCGACACCCGTCGTTTCAAAGGGGGGCCCATGCGATTGGTCACAACTCTCTTCGCATCATTCGCCATCTTGTTTCAGGGTGACCACCAAGGCCGAGGCCCCCGGTAATTTCCCATCCATCTGCTCCAGCCATATTGACCAGTCCAAGGATATCATTGCTTTTGAACAAATGTTTATTTGTCTGATTACATGGTTTAAATTCACTACCTACAGTATACGCTCCAAGTTCCTCTTCCCATTCCCTTTTCTTTTTTGCAGTTTTCGTCCTTTTCGCTTGATCCAAAAAATAAAGATGGAGCCCCTCAGCATCTTTATGAATCTGAAGTTCAGCATCTTCAGGGAAAACTTTCCATGAATGTGTATGCGGTATGGTGATCATTATTTTATTATCAACAAGTTTAGCATCCAGTTCAAATTTCCTATTCACCCATGAAAGAAACTTACGAGATTTTTTTGAGATTTTAATTTCAACATGGGAGCTGCACTCTAATTCAGATTGACGTAATGCCC
>CAZPCY010000009.1:0-18740 GCA_964585295.1 uncultured Candidatus Poseidoniales archaeon
CGAGCCATTGCCACCAGTGCCATTGCCGGTGCCGTTCCCTCCCGTGCCATTGCCACCAGTGCCGTTGCCGGTGCAATTGCCGTTGCTGCCGTTGTCAACTGACCAGAAACCAGCCAAATCGGGCTGCTCCTCGACAGAGAGCAGGATCGTGTCGTTCGCCGTGCCGAGATTCGAGATTGTCACTTGGTATTCCGCCGAGGTCCCCGGGCCCATGGTGACGACCCTAGAGTCGCCTAGCCCCTCCGCATCTATCTCCGGCATGTGAACCGCACCGACCGCGAGATGCATCCTGATCACCGAATACGTCCCATCGGAGCGACTGACGTTGACGACCGCCTCTGCTGAATCATTCATCGTTGCCGGCTCCTCGAGAGCGACGATGATCTCAACCGAATCGCTGGCATATGGGAACACCTGAGTCAACGAAGTCTGGGTGATAGTGATGTTCCAGCAGTCGCAGAGTCCGGTGTCATCGATTGAGATGTTGAAATCGTGGATGGAGGTGGCGTTATTGGTGACCTCCAGAGTGGTGTTGGCCACCCTCCCGGGCGTAATCTCCAACAGGTCGACCGTCAGATCGAGCGTGATCGATGCATCTGCCTTCACATCACCGATGATCCCGTTAGAGATTGGCGAGGCCAAGAGCATCGCGAGGACGCAGAGGCTCAGGAGGCGCTGTCGCATGTCGCTCACCCATTGACGGAGCCGCCTGCCTTGAAAGCCAACCGGCGTCGGGGGCCGGATGGAGGCGCTAGATCATCCTTTCAGAATGCCGAGGCGGACGTCGTCGATTGCCTCCCAAGGGAACAGGCCATCTCGGGGAGTTCTACCAAAGTGACCTCCAGCTGAGGTGGCTTTGTAGATCGGTCGTAGGAGATCTAGATCGCGGATGATCGAGTTCGGTCGGAAGTCGAACGCCTGCCGCAATCGTTCCGAGACCTCCTCTTCGGGAATGGCCGAGGTTCCGAATGTCTCGACGCGAACGCTGACGGGCTCAGCGACGCCGATAGCATACGCTAGTTGTATCTCGCATCGCTTCGCCAATCCGGCGGCTACGACATGCTTCGCCGCCCATCGTGATGCATATGCGGCTGAGCGATCGACCTTGCTCGGGTCCTTGCCGCTGAATGCGCCGCCACCATGTCGACCCATCCCTCCGTATGTGTCGACTATGATCTTGCGACCGGTGAGACCGGCATCGGCGTGAGGGCCGCCCTTCTCGAAGCGACCAGTGCCATTGACGATGATCTTGGTTCGGGAATCGAGCAACTCCGCCGGGATTACTTCGTTGATGATATTCTCGGTCACCTCTTTCTGGATGTACCGCTGCTCCTCTTCTTCATCCCCTCCGAACATCCCCCTCAGGTCATCGTGTTGAATCGCGATGACGACTGTCTCGGCTCTCGTGGGAACACCTTCCTCGGCGTATTCGATAGTGACCTGACTCTTCGCATCCGGCCTCGCCCACTCTAGGGTCCCATCTAGACCAGCGGCGCTCAGTGCGAGCGTCAATTGCTGGGACAAGAGTGCCGGAAGTGGCATGTAGTGGCCTTTCAGAGAGGCCCAAGATTCGCTCTCATCGGTCGCGAACCCGAACATCAGACCTTGGTCTCCTGCACCTTGTTCGCTGAACATTCCGAGGCCTTCGGTAACACCTTGCGAGATGTCCCCGGACTGTTGGCTGATCAAGACCTGCACCTTGCAAGTCTCAGAATCGTTCGCCGCCATGCCGTAGTCATGATTCGTGTATCCAATCTCCGTAGCGGTCCTTCGAGCGATTCCTTCGTAATCGATGAAATGATTGCCATCGATGGTGATTTCTCCACCCAATACGATGTAGGAGCCATCATCCATCCCCTTGACGAAAGTCTCCAGTGCGACCCTCGCTTTCGGGTCGACTTCGATACAGGCATCGAGAATGGCGTCCGAGATGTGATCACACAGCTTGTCCGGATGTCCTGCTGCCACGGATTCTGAGGTGAAGAGGTGTCTAGTGTCACCCATAGTGTTTGGGCGCGCATCCTCAATTCTTGAACATGTCCTAAGACGGGTCACTCTCTAGTTTCGCAATTCCACTAGCCTCATCGGTGTAAGTGAGACTGACCAAGCGATTCGAACCGATGGCTGATGCGAGCGGTTGAAGGACTCGGCCCGCCCCCCTCGACCCATGTCGGGGCGCGATGGTGCTGCCTGGCATCCGACCGGCTATCGCACCCATACACTCGGTGAGATTCGGGATCAGGGGGCCGATCTAGTCGGCGAGAAGATCACTGTCTGTGGCTACGCCGAGACGGTTCGAGGGCGGGGGGCCATCTGCTTCGTCATGCTGCGCGACGGGACCGGACGACTGCAGGCGTTCCTGAAGCGAGACTCGATGGACGGCGCATCATTCGATGCCATCCAGTCAACTCCACGCGAATCGGCAATCTCGGTCACCGGCACCGTGGCCCAGAAGAGGCCGCCTAAGGTCCCTGATGGGGAGGAACCACCACCACCTGAGTACGAGGTCTCAGCCACATCTGCATCGATTCTGTCGGCCGCCGCGACACCGTTGCCGGTCGGCATTGTGGACGATGTGAACGTTGGTCTCGACATCCGCCTCGACAACCGCCATCTCGACCTACGACGGCGCCATATCAACGCGATGTTCCAATTGCGGAGCAAGGTCTTGGAATACGGTCGGCAGCATCTGCTCATGGAGGGATTCCTAGAGATTAACAGCCCGAAAATCATCGCATCCGCATCCGAGGGAGGGACGAACCTCTTCCCGATGATGTACTTCGACACCCCAGCATTCCTAAGCCAATCTCCACAGTTGTACAAGCAGTTGGCTGTGCTCGGCGGCCTTGAGAGGGTGTTCGAGATTGGTCCCGCCTTCCGGGCCGAGAAGCACGACACCTACCGCCACCTGAACGAGTTCGTCTCCTTCGACATTGAGGGCGCTTGGATGGATGACGACGACGTCATGGGGGTGCAGGAGAGAATGATTCACCACATCTGGTCGCGAATCGCCGAAGAGGACCATCATCTAATCTCCATGGTCAATGAATGGCGCGAAAGCGAAGGGGACGAACCGATCACCGTCGAGGCGCCCGATCTGCCATTCCCCCGCGTCTCGTACTGCGAGGCTATCAGAATAGTCCAGAAGGGAGGCGGTGATATCCAATGGGGGGATGACATCGAATCGCACCACTGCGACATAATAGCTGCCGAGTATCCTGGATTCCACTTCATCCCACGATGGCCAATGTCGATGAAGCCGTTCTACATCTACCACGACGAAGATGAGAAGGGATCAGGCGGCGGAAACCTTAGTCGTGGATTCGACCTGAATTTCGGTCGTGATGAAATGACGAGCGGTGGCCAGCGCGAGCATCGCGTCGATATTCTCGAATCGAATCTGATTGCGATGGGGCTGAATCCGAATGATTTCCGTTTCTACACTGATGGTTTCCGCTACGGTGCGCCGCCGCACGCTGGCTGGGGCCTAGGAGTTGCAAGACTCCTGATGGTGCTCACTGGCGCGGGCAACGTGCGCGAGGTCGTTCTCTTCCCGCGAGACCGAACACGGGTCACGCCTTGAGAGCGGAGCGCCGTGACCGATTCGCTGCAGAGTACAGCCTATCGAATAATGAGGTGGGCCCGGGCGGATTTGAACCGCCGATCTGCGCCTTGTAAGGGCGACGTCATAACCGCTAGACCACGGGCCCGCGGCCGTGGGTGGGGTCTTCCGTTCATTGCTTCGTCGGCTGCCGAACCACCTCATCCGGTTCATCAATAGGAGTTTGAACCCAAGCATCTGAGTGCGCACCCTTTTCATCCGCGGACGACGACTGGACTCCCGATGAGCGAGATGAGCGAGTTGCTTGGCAGGCTGTCTGAAGCGGGCCTGCCGTTGTCCGAAGGCATTCGAGATGCGATGCTGTCCGTCGATGTCATGGAGTTCACGGACGAGGACCCACAACCTTTCTGGCGCGACCGACCGCTGGTGTTCCTACGCACGGAAAAGGGTGGCATCAAGACGATCTCAGCCCCACACATGGTGGTTACCATGCTAGGGCATTTGGAGACACTACCCGGCCAGGATGTATTGCTCCTCGGCGCCAAAGGTGGATACCTCGCTGCCCTCGTCGCGCATCTAGTAGGAGAAGAGGGGTCCGTCACCGTCGTCGATCCAAACCGGTTGGTCGTCGACCATGTTCGCGGCCATCTCGCCCGCAGACCGGAACTCGACCTTGTCAAGGTCCGAAAACTCGCATCGATTGACCGTGCCCCCCCTCATCTTCCATCGCCTCTTCAAAGGGTCCTAGTGACCGGCGCGCTTTCGGACGTGCCACATTGGATCGATGCTCGACTCGACGATGGAGGATTCGTCATCGCTCCTCTAGGCAACCGTTACGGTCAGCGGCTGGTCAAGCGTGAACGGCAGGGTGAGAGCAGATACGACACCGATCTTGGTGGCGTGATCTTCGGTCCGGTCGATGTCGCCGAAAGCGAGGAGCGAGCACCGAGCACCATCGAATTGGCGGAGATGCTGGAGGAAGGTGCCGCAATCGCCGAGGAGATCGGAGCCTTGCAAGCAGAGGATAGGGGACGATTACTCGATCTGGCCGCTGCGATCCGTGACCTTCCGGATGACTTACCGGATCTCGGCCACTATTCCGATGGCGATGAGGGGGTGCACGTATTCGAGATACCCATGTCGGCCGAAGACACCGATGTGGGGCCTATACATCCTCTTCTCGACCTGCTCTGGTCCGAGATGCATTGGTTGGGCCCGGTCCTCGCGGTCTTCGACAGCCTGCTCGACCTCCGGATGCAACATCCCGGCGATCCGGAACAACCCACAGCAAGATTCGAGGAGGGTGGGTTCGGGTCGCATGGCGACCTCGTACCATGATTCAAGGGTCGCTGGATGGATCGCCTGCTCTCTCGCTGTCAGGAGGATAACCACTCTCCGAGGGTTCAAGTGCATCCTTCCGAGCCATGATGGCAGATGGGTGATGAGGAAGGCGCCCTCGCCTCGCGGCTCGCACGCCGCTTGAAGCAGCGAGGCTGGACCGTCTCCACCGCAGAGTCCTGCACGGGTGGTCTGCTCGCCTCATCCCTCACCGACCTCTCCGGTTCCAGCGAATGGTTCCGTCTAGGGTGGGTCGCCTACTCTAACGAGGCGAAGATGGAGCATCTAGGAGTCTCCAGATCGTGCTTCGAAGGCGAGGGCATGGTGGGCGCTGTGTCCCAGCGCGTCGCCCTCAGGATGGCACAGGGAGCGATGGTCAACGCCAGTGCGGAGGTTGGCATCGGAATCACCGGCATCGCCGGTCCTAGCGGCGGCACCATAGACAAGGAGGTTGGTCGGGTCCATGTCTGCGTCTGCATCGGTGAGTTCTTCCTAGTCCGTAGGGCAGAGATGGGAAGTGACGATCGCGTCCAGAACAAGATGGCCTTCGTGCAATTCGCTCTGCGAACCGCATTGGAGGCGATCGACCAGCACGATGCTGCTGACGAAGCGCGGAGGCAGCGCGGCGGCGAGACGGTGGATACCATCGAGGGGATGGAAACAGGTGGCGATGAAGGAGTCGTGTCGATAGATCTGCTCTCTGAATCGGATGAGGAGTGGCGCGGCGTCGCGAGTTGGGATAGCGGCGGAACAGTGGTGCAGGAGATTCGGCGTCGCGTGGATTTCAGTGCCGAGACGGAATGGTCAGAAGACGATTGATGGAAGGGCCGCGCAACGGCTTTGAACGGTCGATGGTCGCTTTGAGGGGATGAGCGGCAGTGGAGGATGGAGGGAGAAGCACGCCGCCCTCTCTACGGCAGGACTCTTTCCCTCTCGTAGCGCGCGCGAACGCTTGGAATCGCTCGACGTGATCGATTCGATCATCAGCGCCGCGCGCTCCGCGAATCTCTCTGGATTGCTCGATGAGACGCTGCTGAATCAACTGTTGGAGATGAGCGGTTCGACTCTAGGGATTCCTCAGGAATTGGATGTACCTCGCAAAGATGAGGCCGGATCAACGGCCCCATCCTCAAAGCCTAACAGTTTCGAAGCCATCGAAGGCGTGGCCGATTCAGATATCGGTCGGACGATCGCGCCGATATCTACCCCCGAGCCGATTCCGTCACCTCGGCCCCACGGACTACCTCATCACCGGCTGGAGGACTTCCCCATGCGCGCCAAAGATGTTGACATGGAATTGGAGGTGCACTTCGACATCACCGGACAGAGCGTTACCGAAGGTAGGATGGAGGACATGGTCTCATGCTTCTCGGACCGTCTGAAGAGGATTCGTCGACTGCTCGTCGAGGGTCGCGTCCTACCGAACAGGCCTACTCCTATCGCAGAGGTCACATCCAACCTCGCCCGACACAGGGAGAGTGCTGTCACCGTGGTAGGATTAGTGGACTCACCGAAGCACACTCGCAACGGCCATCTGATGTTCGACATCGAAGACGAGAGCGCCAGCATGAGTTGCCTCCTCATCCGACGGGACGACCATGGCGCTACGCACGCGGTGAATGCCGGACTGATGCCCGACGATGCAATCGGGGTGACGGGAAGGGTCGCGAGGGAGGGGGACAAATTGTATGTTGAAGACATCCACTTCCCCCCACTACCACGCCACCGGAAGGCTCGCGCTAGTTCGGATGCTGCGGTCTCGGCCGCCTTCCTCTCCGATGTTCACCTCGGCAGCAGAACCTTCCTCGAGCCCCAGTGGCACAAGCTGGTAGCGTGGTTCCACGACGATCCGCTGGCCCAGTCCGTCCGATACTTCGTCCTGAGTGGCGACGGGGTGGACGGGGTGGGAATCTATCCTGGACAGGAGAAGGAATTGGCCATCAAGGACCTCTTCGACCAGTACGGAGAGTTAGCCAGACTGCTCGAACTTCTTCCAGACCATGTCGACGTTCTTCTTCTTCCCGGCAACCACGACGCAGTCAGGCCGGCTGAGCCGCAACCAGCGTTAGACCCTGAGGTCCAATCCGACTACAACAACGCAACCTTCGTCGGCAATCCATGCGACTTCAGCCTACATGGAGTCAGGATCCTGTCCTACCACGGCAAGAGCATCGACGACTTCGTCGCGAAGATGCGAACCGTCTCCTACGCGAGGCCGGAGAGCGCGATGCGGGCTATGCTGGAGCGCAGGCATTTGGCACCATCATGGGGTGGCAAGACTCCCTTGAGCCCGGAACCCGAGGATCGACTCACCATTCCTGTCGTGCCGGACATCTTCGTCACTGGACATGTCCATGGTCACTTTGTCGGTGACCACAAGGGGGTCACGATGGTACATTCATCGACCTGGCAGGATCAGACAAGTTACCAGAGGATGCTCGGATTCCAACCGAAGCCATGCATGCTGACGGTGGTCAATCTCCAGACCCACGCTAGCACGACCATTCCGTTCGCTTGACCTAGACGCATGCCCGATTATCATCGGCGAATGGTGGTCCGGTCAGGCTGGGAATGGTTCCCCATCGAAGATGAGAGGCCACAGATTACGACAATCTCGATTCTCGACTATCGGGATGCCAGCATCCTTGAACGCCTGCCTGCAACCGTCCCTATTAGGAGAGAAACCGATGAAGCGGCTTCCTTCGATGCACATCGAAAGGTCTGATCTCGAGTCTCCGATGGAGACAATGCGCTCCGGCTCGATTCCTCTGATGCGTGACAATTTCTCCACCAACTCTCCCTTGCCGTGCGCAGGAACTCTGACCACGCCATCGTCTAGGAGCCATCCTTCGTCGTCATATCGAAAACCATTCGCCACCCAATCATCCACATCGAGCATGCTGGCGATCGTCTCGATGAAGAGATCGACACCTGCGCTGACAATCGCCGTGACCACATCACGATTCTTCAACGCCTCCACCAGATCTCTTGCTCCGGCCATCAGGCGCGCTCCAGAGTAGCATCGGAACAACTCGTCGCGATGGATTCTCGGTTGCACCTCCTTCCAGCGCCTTATGTCATCGGCCATGAACTCCTCATCGCTGATGCCACCGGCGAGGAACATCGGCAGCATCTCGCTGCTGCCGGTGCCGAAATGATCGTGGATTATCACCCATGAAGAGACGGTATCAACCAGCACGCCATCACAGTCGAAGACGACCGCTTCCGGCCTCGGAGCCGTATCCATGGGGTATCACATCGGTCGATCGTTCATCAGCGTGCCCGCCCAAGTGACTAACGGACACCTGCCCGGCGGGACCCGGAGGTCCCGCCGGAGACGGCGAGCCGCGTTTTTGCGCAGCCGGCCGCTCGTCCTTTGGGTTGGTCTCACGCCGGCTGGATGGCCGACGGGTTGTAGGTGCCGATGAAGCTCATCAGCGGCGTCGCTGCTTGGTTGGGCGGCAGGTAGAACACCGTAATCTGAGCGTTATCGATCTTGTCGCCATTCTGGTCATGCATCCGGACATAGATGATGTCCGAAGAGCCGTAGCCGGTTGTGCACGACGATCCGGCAGAGCAGTCGATGTCGTCCTTGAAGGTCACCATCGCGTCGCTGTTCGACGGCAGGCGGCCATAGACACCGTGGGTCGAGGAGTTCTCACCGAACTCACCAGGTCCGTATTTGTCGGTCAACATGACCTCATAGACTTGGGTAGTGCCGGAGGCGTCCTCCCACTCCACGGTCACCTTCACGTTCTGGGTAGCCAGCATGTTCTGGTGCTGGGTTACCTCGAGCCTCCATGCCCAGTCTGGCTGCGAACCATCGGTGTCCGCCTCAGCGGTCACAGTCAGGCGCGGAGCGGCCTTGGTGTCCGTCTCCGCTAGGGAGTCGGCCCAGACATAGATCACACCAGACAGAGTGACCGTGATGGCCACCAGAAGGATGGTCGCGATGACCGGGCTTACCGCTTCATCGTCAGCGACGAGGGAGGAATCTCCCTCGAACTCAGCCTCATCCTCTTCCCGGCGTCCAGCCAGGATGTTCATTCCAACGAACATGCCGACCAATCCGATCGTCATGAGGCTCGGGATGAACGAGGCGACAGAGGACGCCGACATCAACTGGACCATCTGTGGCAGACTGGTGTTCGTCTGCATGGTGGTCTGGTTGTTGTCATCCCAGTTCAGTTCCTCCAGAACCGGGCGGCGCTGCTCAGCATCGATGTAGTTGCCCGTGTACGGGTGGATTGTCTTCACCTCGGCGAAGGCACGGACTTCCTTGCTGGCGCCGTTGAGCGTCACCCAGCCTCGGACCTTCAACTCCTCTCCGGTGTCGAGCATGTCGGCCGCGTCGATAATCACGCGCTCCTGCACAACACCAGGGTTGTCATCGGTGTAGAACAGGACGTGAAGGTCGTGCTCGTAGTTGTAGAGATCCTTCTCGTCACCATCGTTCTGGACGATCACATCGAACGGCACGCGAGTGCCCGGCAGGACCGCCTTGATGTTCAGGAAGTCGAAGCCGAACTCCGCGTCGAAGTGGTAGTCCGGCCGCGCCTCAGGCGTGTTCCTGACGCGAATCCGTAGATCCTGTCTCTCCGATCGCTGGTCGTATGTGTCGTAGCCGGACTGGTTGTAATCCGTGTGCGACGGTGCATCCCCAGTGTCGCTGAGGCGCAGGTACACCAGACACTCGACACCACTCTCCGGCTGGATTTGGTGGATTCCGTTGTCGGTCTCACCATCGCCATCCGCATCCTGCAGGTAATCGATCTCCGAGGTCGGAGCGTCGGTCGCTGCGTCTGGGATAAGGTCGAGAATCAACTTCTCGTTCGCATTATCCACCGTGATGAAGAAGTAGTTCTCGTACGTGCAGGTGTCTGCTTCCTCGATCGACCAGTCCAACTCGCTGTTGAGGTGGTCGATGTCCTTCATCATCGCCGAGAGGTCGAACGTCAGATTCTCCGCGGTCACGTCATCCTCCATCACTACCCAGAGGAAGTCCGTCTCGATGGTCCCGTTGCCGACGGTCACGACCGTGTTGGTTGCTGCATCGAAGTCGGGAATCACGGGCGCGTCGTTGATTGGGTTCACAGTGAAGCTCAGCGGGAACGAATCCGCATCGTCGACGCCGTCGCTCAGATCGAGAATGAACCAGCAGGTACCACCCTTCTCGTTCGACTCGTTCTCAGCCAGTTGGATGCCGTTCCCCATGACATTCATCGAGAATGCCACACAGTCGGTGCTGTTCGCTGCGAACGCCGCTGACCAAGTGAACATCTGTCCGCCATCGAAGTAGTGCGGATTGTTGTCCTCCTGATCCTGCTCGTTCTCCATGTCGATGATGAAGCTGGAGACGGTCTCCTCACCTCCACTGACATTGGAACTGTCGCCGAGCGACCTAGAGATCACCCAGGGACTGCCATCGTCGACCGCCTTCTCGTCTCGCACGTTGAGCCGCATGACTCCATCGCCCGGAGTGACGTCCCAGAAGACCGGTAGACAGTTGTCCACGGAAGCGGTCATTCGAGCCGGATCACAGATCACCGGCTTGTCGTTGACGTTGGTCACGTTGTACCAGATTTCGGTGGTGTTCGTCAGACCGTGCTCGTCCTCGACGGTGACCTCCAAGAGATGCCCACCGAACTGATCCTGCAGCGTCGATATGGACAGCGTGTGCCCGTTCATCGAGTGCGTGTACGGAGTCAGGTGCTCGTGGTCGTTCTCAGTATCGTCAATGACCGTCCAAGCCATGTCGGCGTTGTCCGTTTGATGATCCTGTACCAGGTTCGTCAGACTCAATTCAGTCGTACCGGAATCCTCGAGCACCGTCTGGTCGTTCAGACCGATGATGCTAGGCTTGGCTCTTAGGATGTCAATCTCCACATCGCGGTTCTGATTCATCTGCAGGTTCTCGTGGTTGCCCCAGTCCCAGTAACCATCCCCGTCGTCAGCCTTGACGATGATCTCGTAGATCCTCGGAGTCGTCTGGGTGGTCGAACCGGCGTAAGTCCGGTAGATCAGCACGAAGTCTTCCAGAGTACCATCATCGAGATCCTCGTTGTTGTCCAACCGGAATGTGCCGAAGTCGATGAACGACTGACCAGAGTTCGGGTTATCGATGCCGCCGGTGGCGGCGAGCCACGGGATGTTCGCTGGAGGATACGCTCCAAGGATACCGCCGTTGGTCTCGTTCTGGACGACAGCCAGCCATCGAACCTCTTCTGTCGGCTCGCCTAGGCAGTCCCACGGGATGATGAACTCGCTGTCCAGATCCCATGTCGGAGTGACACCGGGGTAGCCGTAGGCGACAGACGAATCGAGGCCCGTGCACGAATTGGTCGTGTCGATCCATGTTCCGGTCGGGTTGACCTCGCGGATTCCCCATGTCGTCCAGTCCTCAGCGAACAGCATGAAGTCTGCCATGAACGGCAGACTGTGGGAGACATACCATGTGTCCCCGCTGACGCTGCCACCCGGACGGGTGTCGAGATACATCAGACCGTCCGTCGCTGAGAAGGTCACACCACTGAAGGCGATGTACAGATTGTCATCGTCCCAAGTGATCTTCATGTCGCCCTTCGGAACGCTCGCGTTGTTGAAGGCCACCTGACCTGGCATCATGTCGTCGGCGATGTTCTTCTCGTAGTCACCGAGCCAATCTGACAGGTCGGAGTCGGCATTGATGCCGGTTC
This sequence comes from uncultured Candidatus Poseidoniales archaeon, assembly GCA_964585295.1. Taxonomy (GTDB): domain Archaea; phylum Thermoplasmatota; class Poseidoniia; order Poseidoniales; family Thalassarchaeaceae; genus CAUZSY01. The sequence continues at coordinate 11,596 of CAZPCY010000009.1, forward strand.
CTCCAGCGCCCGCCTTGGTTCGCCACGCGGCGCTGACGTACTCTGCACGGCCGCTGCCCGAGAGGTCGATACCATACGCGGGAATCTGCACCGCTTCGTTCGACTTGATGACGAGGCCGACCTCGCTGGCCGCTCCACCCCTGTGGGTGACGGTTAGGTTGAGGAGGTTGCCCTCATGGACGATCGCGGTCGAGTCAATAGTCAACTTCGCTGGTGTCAACTCACCGTTGCCGATGCTCGTGATAACGCTGTAAGCACCAGCGTCGATTTCAGTGTCCGTATTCGTCCAAGTCATGTTCTCGATGGTTCCCGAGGCGGTAGCCAAGGTCTGTAGCGTGGTTCCAGCATTGCTCGTTCCACCGTTCCACCTGAATTCCTTGTGCGCGGTCGCGAGGAGTCCAATGCTACCAGAGACATCCGTGTTCGCGATGTCGAGCACGTTGCGTCCACCGGCCAATCCGGTCGGTGAGCGGATGTTCAACGCGACTCCGTATTCGTCGTCGACCTCTATCGAAGCACCATCACCAGTGTAGTCGACGTCAAAAGCGTCGATGCCGACTTCGTCGGCCACTAGAAGGCTGCCACCGCTCACATCGAGAGAACCGCCACTCTGGCTCACCGCGATGGTGAATCCGCTCACGTCGGTTCCGTCGAGCATCAGAGTGTCATCGCCACCGGCGACATTGATGCCGGTGGATGCGAGACCCTGACCGCTTCCTGCCACCACGGTGACATTGCCAGTCATCGTGGGATGGACGCTGCACGCGTACGAGTAGGTGCCAACTGTCGTGAACGTGTGCGAGAAGGTCGCACCGAGGTTCATCAGACCACTGTCCCAGTCGCCGTTGTCGGCGGTCGTGCTGTGCTGGTAGTTGCTCGGATTCGTGTTGTACTGGACCAAGCGCCAGCGGACGGTGTCACCAGCATCAACGGTGAGATTCTCCGGACTGAAGGTCGAGGACATGATAGAGACCACATGCACGCGGCTCGCAGAACCTCCAAGGCTCGTGTATGATGAGCCAGTGTCAGCTACATTGCACTCGTTGACGACGAGGGCATTCGAGATCACTTGTACATCGTTGCCGCTGGTGTTAACCCAAAGATCCTCGGTTCCAGTCTGCGTGGTCGTTGCACCACACTCCTCAACGGTGATTCCCATAGCGCTGGTCGGCGTGCGTCCGGCGCTGAAGCGAATCGTGTTATCGTTGACATCCAGACTGTGGCGTTCTGGATACGGGTTGGCCGTAGTAGCCGCCTCCTTGTAGATGCCGAACACATTGATGCCGCCATCGGAATCAATCAGGTCGTTGCCAGAGATGAGGCCGTGACCCTGCCGGACATAGATTCCGGACAGAGATGGGTTGCTCATACCACGAATCGTGTTGTCCGTGATGTTCCAGTTCTTCGCCCCTCTCATGAAGACCGGGTTCTCCGCGTAGATGTCGTTGTTGCTGATGTTCAGTCCATTCATCGTGTTGTCCTGAACATAGACACCATACGACGGAGCTAGACCGGTCACGGTGTTTCCATCTACCGTAATCTCGTCACCATGGCTCTGTAGATAGAACCAGACAGCGAGATTCATCGTGTCGACGAAGGTGTTGTCGGACACCGTCAGTTCGTTGGTGCCCGTACCTCCATAGAAGCTGCTCGTCGCGTAGTAGTTGTTCGGTACGAAGAATCCGACGCCGCAGTCATAGAACGTGTTGCCTCTGATCACCGCACCATCGACTCCGGACGTCATCGAACAGACGTCCTCGTAGTAGGTCGTGCTAGACTTAGCCGCCACCCTGTGGTGAGTGACAGTGTTGTCGACGAAGTTGATCTCCGGTGCATCGCCGTAGTATCCCTTGCCAGTTCCGAACGATGCCATCCCCACCAGGGTGCTATCCGAGATGTTGAATCCACCGTAGTTGTAGGTTCCCGAGTAGCCGATACGGAATCCACCGTTCTCCTTGTCGGGCTGCAAAGCGTACACCGCACCGTTGTCCATGAACAGCGACTTATCGTACGGGTATCTGACATACAAGTTCGCCAATCCATTGTAACCACCGGTAACAATCACCACGCTGTTGTTGAACGAGGTGTTCGAATAGCCGTCGGTGTAAGCGTTAGGCGCATCGATCAGAATCGAGGTGTTCTCGAAATTGTGACTCGCCTGTGAGCCCATGGCACCATAGTATCCATACTCCATCATGCCACCGCTGTTCCTTGAGGAACTGCTGCCGAGATAGTGTGTTCCCGTACAGGGTTGCAACATGTCGTAATTACTCGACGTGAAGGAGTAGCAGGCCCTGTGCGCGATTCTCTCGGTGAGGTCCACCGATGCCGTGTTGCCGGGCGCGTCGTTCAGATTTAGGGTCTCCACCTTGTAGCGGAAGTCCTTGTTCGAAGTCGTGTACTCTATCTTCGCGACCGAGACCACTTGGTAACCAGCTAGGTTCGCTATTTGGTGCGTGGGTTGGCTTGCGTCCTTTGTCCAAGTGACGAATTCTGCTCCCAGCAGATCGCCGCCTGCGTCCGTAGTGCCAGAGTCGACGGAACGGCCGTTTGAATCAAGCAACTTCACCGGAGAAGCTACGGTTGCGACCGAATTGTGCTCGACATGTATGTCGAGATTCCGGGCTCGCTGGAACTCTCCTTGGCCGGTGACCGACACCTTGGCCGGATCGACCACGCCCTCGACGAAGCGAACGACGGCGCCGGCGGAGATCTCCGCGTCGACCACGTTGTTGTTCATCGTGACATCCTGCATAACAACTGAACCCGATCCCGCAGTAGCGAGGGCGGTTCCTGAGTTGTTTATCTGGAGGTTTCTGAAGGACCAGTCACCGCTGCTGCTCGAAAGTACGTTGATTGCCGCTCCCGCTGCATTCTGAATCTCTCCTCCGAAGGACATCCTCATGTCCTTCCCGAGGACCAAGCCGTCGATGCTCTGGTTCCAGAGCGAGGCTCCGGTCGCGTGGAGATCGCCACTGGACGAACTGGTCGTCCTGATTCCATAGCGTCCGTCTGTTGCGTTCACGTCGCTCATCACGAAATTCGTCGAACCATCAATCAGTATCGCCTCGTTGGCTGCATCTGTGATGACGATGTCACCGAAGCCAGCAGCCGCTCTGTTGCCAGATGACGTGATGCCAGTGGTAGCTCCGGTTATCTGACCGTTGTCCAACTGAGCGACGCCGAACTCGCGTCCGAACTGCATAGCTCTTGCAGCGTCGAGATCCGCGCTGGTGTAGGCGTTGTCGCTACCGCCGCCGCGGAAGACGTAGTCGAAGCGGTCCTGATAGTAGTCGTGGCGGTTGTGGAACACATCGACGTAGACCTTCGCCGAGACGATGTTGGCGTTTGCCGTGTTCACCATTGGGTACTCGACTCGGTAGCCGGTGGTGCTCGGCGCGCTGTATCGATACACATAGTCCGCGCAGACGCCGTAGTAGCCCCACATGCCGCCGCTGCCGCCGCCGGCGTACTCCGGGGTGTGCGGGTAGGCTGATTGGTACATTGAAGGCCAGTAATCCGCCCAGAAATGCATCGGGTAGTAGTTCTGGCTGTTCGGAATGCCCTCAGCCGAGTTAACCCGGAAACCGAAGTTCGTTGGTGGTGAGTTGGTCGATCCGTTGACGCCCAACTGGCTCGGACCGTAGGTCGTCATGTACCAGTAGTAGGCGTACTGGTAGGAGCCGCCAGGGTTGTACTGGTAACCATACGCGTTGCAGTCCCAGACCGCAGCCTCCGGTTGCGATGTATCAGAGTCGGTGTTCATCGCGGAGGGGTGCGTATAGGTGACGTTTTGCAATCCACTGCCGTCACCCACATCGACCGCCAAGCGGATCCGATCGTAAATCATGTAATCCCTGTACGCCCAGTTATTGTTCGTTGGGTGAGCGTTGCCGCCGTTGTAGACGCTGTTGAATCCCATCTGAATCACATCGAAGTCCTTTGCGAAGGACGTGATGTCGATCTCGTGGGTCACCCATCCTCGAGACTCACCGCTCAGGGCGGTCGATCGGTAGATGCTTGGCAGCGACATGCTGCCGTAGACGTCGACACCGACCTCGTTGTTGGACAGTGTGAAGCCGTCAACGGAAGGAGCCGCGTTGTGCACCTTAATTCCCGTGTTGGCATTCTCAACCGTGATGTCCACTACGCTGGATGAAGAGGTCTGTTCCAGCCACAATCCCGTGCCGGTCTGACCCACATTGCTGATTCTAGCGTTATTGGTGGTCAGGGTACCACCGTTCACCTTCACAGTGGCCATCGAAGGATCAACCGTCGTCGAACCTAGGATGTACGAACCGTTGCGCATCTCGACCGATGCTCCATCACCAATCAGGAATGAGGTGCCGGTGTTCGTGTTCGGTGCCATCTCCTTCATGTAGGCGTGGTCCATGACCAGCGTACCACCATTCTGGATGTCCATTGTCCACGGATCCGTGGTGCTCACAGCACGTAGGTTCCCGACCTCTCCGCCGGATGACATACCGCCGGTGATGAGCAACTCGCCGCCGTTCAAGATGGTAATCTTCGGCGCGTTGGCCGAGGTCACGTTTACGGCCATCCTGGTCCCGTTCAGATGCAACTTGCAGTTGTCGAGAACGAGGTCCGTCGACAGAGTAATCAGTCGCATCGTGTACAGATAGTAACCACCAGTCATCGAGGTGTTGGACTGCAGGAATGCGCAATCCTTCGTGGTCCCGTTCCAGTCTTCGGGGAACGCTTCCAACTTGAAGTCAGCATGACCGCCGACCAGCAGTGGGAAGTCATAGCCGGTATGGGCTGGATCGCTGGTGTCGTCGGTGTACCACGGATCGTCGGGCGTCGTGATATTCTGTCCCGCGCCGCCTGCGATGTTGAACATGTGGTCATCGTAGGTCGCTGTGACCGTAGAAGCACCGCTGACTCTCTCGACCTTGTTCGTAATCAGCCAAGCGTTTGCCTGACCCGCACCATCGGTCGACGTGGTACCCACTGTCAGCAGGGGTACTGCCGAGGAACCGCTGGTGTCTGCCAATTGCGTGGTCACCTTGTGGTCTGCCACATAGGTCGGCACCAGGTTCATCACCCGGTAGACGCCGACCGTCGCAAGGCCACCAACATAGATAGCCGCACTCGGGTGGAGTGGGTCAACGTTGCAGCTTGCAAGGCCAGCGTACCCGGATGATGTCACACAGTCCGTTCCACCGTAATTGATTCCGACCATTCGGACATCTCCATTGACGCCTGCCGCTGCGATTCCGGAACTGTATCCGGAATCAAGGGTCGTGTCAGCTACGGTGATCACGGAATTGGAAGCGTAAGCTCCGTAGGCGCCGTTGCCGTTCCGGTTAATCGTCGCGCCGCTCAAAGTGATGGTGTTGCCGGAAGTCGACGAGGAACACGTCGACTTCACAGGTACATCGCTGCCACCAGCCAGAGTGACGTCGGTGGCCTTGATGCTCCATCCACAGCCTGAGACAAGCAGACTGGCAACGGACAAATCATCCACGTTGATGGAGGCCGGGGATGCTGCGGCTCCGGATAGGTAGAGACCATCTGCACCTCCTGCCCCAGTCACCGTGATGTCTTCGATGGACTTGGGAGAAGTTCGCTCAAGATAGACTTCGGACTTCCAGTTGCTTCCACCCTCCATGGCTACGTTCGAAATCTCGGCATTGTCGCCATCCGGTCCCGCTACCGCCGAAGAGGGGCCGCCGGGGATTACGGATAGGAACCCGGCTAAGCCGGTGCCCGTCACGTCGCTGATGGAGTAACTGTCGGTCGCGTGCGTGAGAACGGCGTTTGAGAAGTTCTCAAACACGACGTTCGACATCACCAGGTTGCTGCCACTCGCCCCTGAAGGGTCGTGGTGCACTGCACCGTCGGCGCAGTCAGGCGGACTGGCCTGTGTGCACACCTCTTGCGAGCCGGCGATGTTCGGATTCATCATCGTGATGTTGTACATCTCGAGATTTTCATAGTCAACGCTGACTCCGTTCGCGCGAACATCGGTCATGTCAACGTTCTCCATGATCAGCGAACCGCCAGTCGAGCCGGGCCACGAGACGATACCGCCGCCCCACCACTCGTTGTTGGTGTTGCAGTCGGTCATCTGACCCTCGCGTAGTTCGACGACAGAGTCCTCGGGCAGATCAAGACACGCCTGACTGACATTCGAGATATCGAAGTCGGTCATCGTGAAGCCGGTGCCTCCACCACTTCCGTGGCTAATCGCCTTGCTGACGTTGCGGAACGTCATGTCACTCAGAGTGAAGTTACCGACGTTGCCATTGTAGTGAGGTGCACTGCCGTGCTTGCTACCTGCGCTGATTGCGATGTCCATGTTCTCAAACGTCGTGTGCGTCATCACGTGGCGGTCATCGGTGGTAGCCGATGTGCATCCGCCATTTGTGAACGCAACACCCTTGGCGCGAGTCTCACCTAGGTTGGTGAACTTCACTCCGTGGGTCTCGTTGCCGTTTGAGGTGAGCTTCGCACATGGTCCTGTAACCGCTATCCCCTTGCCAGACATAATCTGGACCTCAACGCCCGGTTCGATCGTCAGATCGTAATCACCGGTGTTGATGTAATCCTGGCCCGATGGTGGGATGACCCGTATCGGGCTCTGCTCAAGGTCCCAGATGGTGTCCTTCGTCAAGTCGCTGGTGACATCCGTGCCCGCGCCGTCGAAGGGAATCAACTTCGTTCGAATGCTGCAATCGGCGTTGTTGTTGTAGTAGCAGTAGTACGATACGTAGTAGCCCCAGAAGGGTGCTAGATCAACGTTGTTTACGTAACTCGCAGTACTCGGCAGACTGGGCATATTAGTGCCCCATCCATAGTACATCATCTGAGCGGAGTTGCTGCTGCTGCTGGTGCTGAACTGCATGGCGCCGTGGCGGATCGCGTGGATCTTGTGGCCGTTGTCGCCGGAGTAATTCGTCCCGAAGTAATCGAACGAGAAGCCAGCAGGCAGATCGATCACCGTGCTGCAATCCGATCGGTATGACGACCAGTATCGAGTGCAGTAGTAGGTGTACGGGTAGCCATTGCTGTTACCATTGAACACCTCATCGAAGTTGTACAACTCCGTCATGCCTGGGCTGTATGTCTCAGTCCCATGGGTGGTGCCATCGGTGGCGATCCGGTAGTTGTTTGAGAATGGG
>CAZPCY010000009.1:18840-79972 GCA_964585295.1 uncultured Candidatus Poseidoniales archaeon
TATTGCCGTTCTTATCCTCAGCGTGGATGGTGTACTCGACGGTGTTTCCACGATCGGTGCCGGGTATCTCAGCCGTCCAAGTGCAGGTGGCTAGCTCACAGTCCGCGAGAGAAGAGCCAGAAGGTTGGCTCATAGCACGAACCGACCAACTGCCCCAGCCGGTCGAGTTCACGACATCATTCACCCGATACTTGATGTGCGGGCGAATGAGGTCGCCTTGCGCGTTGTTTCCTGATGTAGTGTTCAAGCCCATCGGTGGGTCGCCGGCGTCGGTGATATCCACCGAGACGGTCCGACCGTCCTCGACATAGGAGTCTAGGAGTGGCGAGAACTCGAGCATCGGCGGGAATGTGTCCGGAGTGGGCCGGATGTTGCTCGACTTGGCGGCTACTCCGCCCCATCCACTGTTGATGACCCGAGTGTCCATGTTCCCAACCGAGAAGCCGTTGAAGCCGTACGTAGCCAAGTGCCAGCTGGTGCAGTACTGGTTGCCACCACGAGTGAACATGATGTAGCCGTTGGTACCCAAACAGATGTGGTCCCTGACAGTGCTGCCCGTGGAAATGCTGGCGTTGATCGGCAGTGCTCCGAACGAACCTGTGAAGTCGCCTGGTACATCAACCCGGACCATTCCATCGTCGTTGGAACCGATATCGAACGCCGTGTAGACCGTGCCTCCGGTCACCTTACTTTCGATGCCCGATGTGGCACTGCCGATTCCCATGACTCCGAAGCAGCCGCTGACGCTTGATCCAGTCGCTGTGCAACCGCTATCGTAGTAATACATGACATTGAAACCCGGACCGTTATTGGCCGTGAAGGTCAGACCCGGAATCTCCGCCTTGTCCATGGCGGTGGTGTAGATGTAGCCATTGGACCGCGTAGCGACATACCGAAGGTCCCAAAGATTGGTGTAGCTGGTTGAAGATCCGGTCTCGAAGCAGTAAGAGGAGCCTGTTCCACAGTTGCTTAGATCCATTTCGATGAGATACTCATCGTTCATATCCCACATCGTCAACTGGTAGTCGAAGAACCCCCAATTAGGACCATTCCATCGGTAGTTCGTCTGATCGTTCATCAACACCTGGATCTTGCGGTCGCCAGCCGTCGCCTTCTCCACATCTTGAACGTGGTAGTCGTACGGTGCCGATACGTGAGTGGTTATCGTGCCCGGGGAGCCGACGCCACCTGACGGTGTCGTTCCCATGTTCGGGTTACCGCTGGTCGGCGTGTCCTGGTATGCCCAGTAGTACTCGACGTAATCGTCTGCGTTGACAGCTGGGATTGTCGCCTTGAAGTTGCACCAGGTGCCAGCAAGACAGGTGCCGATGGTACTCGCTGCGCCTGATGCCCAAGTACCGTTGTTAACCGAGTAGTACAGCCGCGGCCCGTCCGCCGATGTCGTGTCGATGCCGCTGGCATCCAACAACTGGATGAACATCGTGCGAGACTCGGTGACATACGAGGTCACGCCATTGTACTCGGTGAACTCAGCAGAGGGCGGAGTCGTGTCACTACCGCCGGTGTACTGGATTTCCATCTTCGGCAACTCGGTGTTTGTGTTGCAGTAGCTGTAGGTGCTCGCGCCGCACCAGTACCAGAATGGTGCTCTGGTCCCGGCCACACGGAGGGAGAGCGACAGGATGTTGCCCGAAGTTCCGGCACCGTTCCCGTCGACTGCGTCCTGCACATCGCTGATTCCATCCGAGTTCATTGATATCGTTCTAATCGCGCTCATGCCGCTCCAGTAGTAGCCTGGATCGCTGAGGGAGGTCGAGGCACTCGACGAGGCGCTTTGGCGGATGTACCGCGCTGTCCGCCATCCTCCACCGCCCAAGTACGAATTCACGTCGACCATGTTGCTCGATTGGGATGTCCCGGACTTGATGACCGCGAGATCGAACGAACGCGCTCCGGACCTATATCGGCCCGAACCCGACTCGAAGTCAACATCCGTGACGGTTGCGCCTGATGGCAACTTGCCGGAGAGATCGAATCGATACCAAACCCATCGGTAGTACCAGTTGTAGGTACTGGAGGAGGTGCAACTGTGGGTGGAAGAACCGGCCCCCTTGCAGGTGGCGAGGGAACCCCAGCTGTTGGTTGCGTACGCCCTCTCGTAGGTGTAGTACGCACCCCACCAACTCTGGTATCGGTAGTAGTAGGCGTATCCAGTTCGGCTCGGGCCGGCATTCACCGACGGGTCGATGCTAATCGGATAGGATCGGTTCTCATCGAGGAGCCAAGCGGTGTCTATCACAGTCGTGATATGGATGACCTCACCATAGGCACGGATGACGTACATGCCTAGAGTTGGTTCCCCAACGACTTCAAAGTTTGACTCTTGAATCCACGGCTGATCGAACGTGACCAGCAACTCGCCGGTCTCTAGATGGCGGACATCGATGGTCTGGTTGGTGGTGACCGTCTCGCCGTCCTCGATCATGACCTCGCCTTGGAACAGAGCGTATCCGGGTGGCAACACTACGGTCTCCTGCAATCCGAACCAGCCCTCAAAGCCCTCGGGTACGAATGGCATCTCTCGGAGGTTCAGGTTCTGCTTGACCGAGGTGGTAGTCACCACGTAGTCGAGCTCCGTGGTCATGGTCATCGGGTAGCGAATCTGGTTCGCCCCCATCTTGACCGCCTCTGGATTCGGCGCCTCATCGTACGGCATCGGCAGGAGGGTTTCGTTCTCCAGCATCACCACTATGGGCTCGATTCCGACCCGAATTGGCTCGACGTCGTCCCTGACCGAAATGGCCGCTCCACCTCGAACATCCTCGGAGAAGTAGGTCTTGAAGGAGTTCTCAGTCACTGCCCAACCGCTCTCGGTTGAATCGATGTTGAGATCGATGTCCTTCCAAACTCCTTCATCCAGGTAGTGGATGGGGGTCGCTGAGACCGAGGCGATGAAGGACCCGTCCTCTTGGACATAGGTCTTCGACTCCGCCGTTCGGCTACCCACCAACTCTGTTGCGGGATCATGATCCCATCCTGTTAGCAGGTTTCCATCGCTTTCTGGGAGTGCGAGGACGTCCTCGGGGGTCGTCGCTTCTTCGCTTCCCGAGGGGGTCATCACCACGTCGGTAGCGGGCGAGACCGCTGCACTCCAACTCATTCCAATCATCAACAAGGTCAGTAGCAGCCAACTGCTGCCCAGACCAATCTTCTTCACGTTCGTCATCATCTTACATACCCCAAAGTGCTGTATGCACCGCCTCGGACGCTTCGTGACCCCTATAACGGTAATGGTGCAGACCATTTGATACGGGGGGCGGAAACAGGCTTCAGGAGTCGTTTTCCCACAACGATGCAAGGATGATGCGGGGCACTGGTACATTCCATTTGTATCACAGAACAGGGCATAAATCAACAGTTTAGAAAGGCCATTTCCAGGCGTTTTTCGATGGTGAAAGGAAATGAGCCTACGCCAATTTACACAGAATTTGGGCACTCATAAGTTGGACTTCAGAATCCATATTGGCAATCAATTCTAGACTCTTCGCCATCACGTTTCGGGATTCGAAGCAGATGTCTAGGCTGGTTAGGCGGTTAGGCAACCAACGAATCAGACTGCCTAGAATGCGTTCATTCAACCCCTAACATCATCCTCAAATGAGCTTCTGGAAGGTGGGGTTCGATGCCCCCCTCACCTCAGGTTGGCCAACAGCCATACCCCGCACCCAACACCATCTCACCACGATGAGCCCGCGGCCCCCATCCAAAGAGCGCCATATGATGATCGAAACACTGCGCTAAGGCAGAGAGAGGGGGAAGGGACCACACTGTCGCTGACGCGAGGTAGGACCCCGCCAGAGAACGCCCGAAGGCGCCCCCCGGGCGGAGCATGGGTTTGCTTCGACCAAAGATCGGAGTTGATCAGTAGTCGAAGTCGTCGCCCTCGCCACCACCGCCACGAGTGACGATGACCGCTCCGACGATAACCGCGGTGATCACGACGCCAGCGATCATGTAGATCGCGAGTCTCGGGAAGCCACCGCCCGCCTCGGCGTCCTCGCCGGTGTTCGTCGGCGCTGGTACATCGACGGTCTCACTCAGATCGAGGTAAGCCTGGGAGGCAGCCGATCCATCGTTGCCAACGTCATCGACTGGTGCCGCAGCGAAGTAGTAAACTCCGGAGCACGTCTGGCCGCAGACGGTGCTCTTGGCCAAGGTGGCCGAAGTCGTAGCGTCCGTCGTCTCGGAGCAGGAGAGGCTGTCTATCGAGTCGAACTCGAAAGCCGCCCAGCAAATCTTCCACTTAGCGACATCACCGGTGGTGGCACTCCAATTCAATGAAACATCGTTGGCGCTCATGGTGACCGTCATTCCACTCACCGTGGGGTGTGGGTCGACGGAGGCGTCCGCAACGACTCCCGCACGAGTGCAGACCACCGGGTTAGCACCGTTGGAGTTGTGCAGAGCGATAGTAATGTTGTACGAGTTCCCATCGATGCCGATGAGCTTCGTCGAGTTCTCGGTCACCGCTAGGTTCTGCGTCGTGTTGCCGACTCCCGTAACGTGGATACGGTCCTCGGTGGGCTGGAGTAGCGTGGCGTCCTCGTAGGTCCACTTCACTACCATTTCACCCGCTGGTCCAAGTGAGACGGGACCGTCACAGACGACACCAGTGGCTGGCGGGTTGCCAGTCGCTTCAGCTGCCTCGAACACAGCGAAATTGGTGTCCAAGCGGTTCGGCAGGTCCCCGCTTTGGCTCCAACTCAGTGTCACCTTGCCACCCTCGGCCGCGGACTTGGTGGTACCAGACAGTTGGGTCCAACCAGTTGCTCCCTTGTACCAGATTGAGTAATCATTCGCGACATCGCCCGTGAAGGTGACTCCCAATGACTCGCGCGCGACGCTCTCGGGCGCGAAGGACTGGTAGGTGCTCATGTTCTCCCCATCCGGGGCATAACCCGGGCCGATGTCGAATGCGATTACGGAGTTGTACGAACCGCTCAACCCAGTCAATTCCTGTGATTCCCAAGATGTGCCACCGGCACTGTCCTCGTATTGGCTGAACCAAACGGACTGCCAAACCATGCCGCCATACACAAGACTGTAGTCGATTGTCCAATCGGTGGTCGTGTTGGACTGGATGATCTCGTTCCATACGGAGACGAGTATCGAATCGCTGGCGCAGGCGCCGTGCATGTCGCAGACCCGGACGGTCAGCGTCCGGCTGCCTATCCAAGATGGATTCGTCTCATCGATGTGACAAGAGGACATGCCAGGTCCTTCGGGACAGAAGAACGAATCCGGCCCTTCCGCGGACTGCCTCGACCAGGTGTACGTGAGATCCTCTAGCATAGTAGACTCGATGTCGGAAGCCTGTGCCTCAAAGGTCAGGTTGCCGCCAACGATGGCTGGAGGGTTAGCTATCTCAGCCATCATCAGAGTCACTGAAGGCGGGCTATTCACAGCGTCGAAGTCTCCGAAATCGACGTTGTTGCCCGTCGTCAATTCGGACCACTGCGTGCTGTTGAAGGTCGCCTCGGCCCTAATCGAATAGTCGCCGGGCTGGAAGGCGAACTGCACGCAAGCAGAAGCTTCCTCAATAGCTCCTGCACCGGCACCGATTAGCATGTGCTGCATCTGGTTGTTCTCATCCATACACTCGTCCTGCCACATTGTGACGTCCATACCATCGTCGCCGATGATTGTGAACTTCATGTTCCAATCGTAGAGGTTGGTTTGATCGCTACCATCGTGGCGAACCGATGCGTGGATCCACTGCAAGCCGACGCCTATGCTGCCGCTCGCCTTGTTGTCCTCGCCGACCGTAACACCCATCATGACTATGTCATGGTAGACACCGAACGTGCCGTCGATGCTGTCGTGATCGTTGTAGGAGCGGTCGTCTCCACTCGCAGATTTCTCGTACATGATCTGCACAGACTGGGTAGTTGCGTTCTCTCCCTGCTGACCTCCCATGCCAAGGTCGATGTCCGCCAGCGAGTACTCAACGTGGCTGACAATCGATGCCGAGACGGTGTAGGCCGCAAGGCCACTCGCCGCTCCGGTGTCTGGTGTGACTACACCATCCAAAGAGTAGTCCGTCTCGAAGGTCATCAAATCCCTCGTCGCGTTGCAGGGATTCTCTTTCGCTGCACACGGGTTGGAGTACGTAGGATCGCCATTCGGGTCAACGAAGTCGGACGGCGAGTCGGGACCTGCGGTGATGTTCCTCCAGATCTCGGTCGAGCCGCTCTGACCGAGGGTGGAAAGCTGCTGCGCGTTGGTCAGCGAGGAGACCGGGACCTGCGCCCCTGTGCCATCGTCGATTGAGGAGGTGCTCGCGTCATACGATCCGGAGAACGCAATCGACACGGTGACGCCGCGGGCGCTCCAGTCCTGTGAGCCGTCAGTGCGGGCGGTGACTCGGAAGTGGTTCGAATCGCTCCCGGTGACCCTGTCATCGGTGGTGCACTGCCCACCTTGGCTGTCGAGCCAGCAGATGTCGACGGAGATATCCGTCCAGTCCTTCACCACGACGTCGTACGAGACCTCGTTGTTCGTCAGGATTGCATCCTCGGCGCTTTCCAGCTGGATTTTGACGGTGTAAGTGCCTGCTGCAGTCGGCGTCCACTCGATTGCGTTGCCCTGACTATTCCTGATCGTGTAGCTTCCGTTCGCCAGCCACGTCCCAGCAGAGAGGTTCTCGTGCGGGCATCCCGCAATCGGGTCGCATATGACGTAATCGTTGGTATCGATTTCCGGGGCGAGGAACGAGTTGTCCTTCAGTCGGACTTCGATGCTAATCGACAAATCGTACAGCATTGTATCGCCGTCGTTCTTTATGACGGCCTTGAATTGGGTAGTGTCACCAACATCCATCGCGTTGCGCACGATACCGGAGATAGCGTCCGTGTAGGACTCTCGCGGCTCGGTCACATCATGGAGCATCGGGTCGGCACCAGAGCTCCGACCAGCGTCCGCGGCCTCCGTATTCTCGTTCAATTCATTCGGCAACAGAGTGGCGAATAAACTCATCAGCATCATCGTCACTAGCAAGGTGGTCGTCATTCTCCTCATGCGGCAGACCTCCAACTGGTCGGGCGGGAACCACCCCTTCGCTCCCTATTTATACCATGCGGGTCGCAGCGGCAGGATTGAGATTCACACCATGAATAATCCAATTGGATTTGGAGCATTCGCTTTGTGAGCCCGATGGCGCGCCGATTTGCCCTCAGACGAGTCTAAAGGCACCCCAAATGGCTTCCATCCCAGACGATGAGTCACGCATCGGTTCGCAGTGCTTCCGCCGCCTCGATCATGGACGCTCGTCTGACTGGAGCCGCCGTAGCTAGCATGGTGAACAGCAGAGCGCCGACAGCGACCGCTGCTATCGAACCCCAGGGCAGCACGAACGCTGCTCCCTCCTCGCGGAGGTACCTATCCCACAGGGCGTGATGGAAGACGATGCCGACTAACACTCCGTTCACCACCCCTAGCACGCTGATCCAAGATATCTCAGCGACGAAACCGTGCACGACCATGTCGCGCTGGAATCCGATTGCACGCATCACTCCTATCTGCAACCGCCGCTCGCTGACATTGCGTACCGTGACGACTCCGAGACCGGCGATGCCCACCGAGAGCCCGAGGGCTAGGAATGATCGCAACAGACCGAACATCGCGAGCAAGAAGGACTGAAGGTCCGCGAACAGATCACCGATGACAAGAACATAGGCGCGCTGGCTAACCAGTGCTATCTGGACCTTCTCCGCGACGGAGTTCTGCTCCTCGAGTCCCATATGTGGTGCGACGCTCATCCAGACCATCTGCGTCCTCGCGTCGAAGGAGCCCTCAGCCAGTGCGGCGCTGACCAAGATGCCGGAGAGAAGGAGACCGCTCTCCTCCTCCAAAACACCCACGACCCATACCGTGCGCACTACCAGCGGATCCTGTGGATCCCGTATCTCGATTGGTTCGCCGAGTTCGATTCCGCCGCCCTTCGAGATGGTACCATCATCCGAGAGATAGGTGGTCGCATGCATTCGCGAGTCGATGATGGCATAGGTGTCGTTCGTCGCCACGGCGTCCCAGATCTCTGCGGGTCCGTCACCTATGTTCGGCGACCACTTCTGGAGAGGTAAGGCACCATGGTCGGTGAAGTTCCTATCGAAACCCATCAGCCGCCGGTAGGTGGGAGACGGACTTCGTTCGTCATCCGACCCGGCATCTACCCCTCCATCCTCCATAGCCTCGTTCTCTGAGTTTCCATCCAATGCTGGTTCCCCGGACCAGGCCGGTTCGGCGAGTACAACCACGCTGCTGAGACACGCTATCGCGTCGAAGTCGCTCGCGTTCGCCTCGCCGAGATCCCATGACGACGAGTCCGGATCGAGGTCGAGGCCCTCTGATCCAGACAGAATCACTATCTCGAATTCACCGCGAGACCGCTCGCCGAGCTCCTCGATGTAACCACCGAAAAGGGCGCTGTAGCCAGCCAGTACGACAACTGCGAAGACGACCAGACTGTACATCCCCATCGTCAAGGAGGTTCTGAAAGGGGTGGCGAGGGGGTGTGCCAAGGCGGTTGGTAGGACCGCGCCAGCGCGCGGTCGGCGTCTAGTGAGCCAGCGAGCGAGCCGCCGGGCGACCCACGGACCGGCTGTGGCCAGAAGGAGTACCCCGGCAGTGACCAGAAAGGCACCCAGCACGATGAACGACCAATCGCTGGGCTCGTATCTCTGCCTGACCGGGTCATTCCAAGCCCCCCACATTACCATTGAGACCCCCAGTGCTGCCACCGAGAGCTTCGGAAGAGTGGTGCGGCGGTGTAGGCGACGACCTAGAATCCGCATCTCGGCCGGAAGGAGGCGATCGAGCAGCATGTGGACCGGTGGTGTGAGGCCGACCAATGCGAGGAAACCTGCTGAGGTCCAGTAGGCGTGTCCGCTGCCGCTCTCCGATTCGCCGATCATGAAAGTCAGCAGGGCCAAGGTCAAGGCGCCGCCGAGAAGCCCGAAGGATATCAGCAACGACCACCAGGGTAAACCTTCGGCTCGATCGGGGAGGCGGCGTATTGTCGCGATGACATTGCGCCTGCCGACGACGAACGCAGTCACCCCCAATGTGATCATGGTCACAAGCACCCCTACGACATATCCAGCGAGCAGGCTGGTCGGTTCCCAGCCGAAGGAGAAGGAGCCGCCGAAGGTGGAGGCGAGTGCCTGGTCCATCCCCCACATCAGCGTCCGCGCCAGACCGAGGCCAAGTACGGTCCCGATGGCACTTGCGACAAGGGCAAGCGACGTCCCTTCGACCAGAAGCAACCATCGGAGTCCCGAGCGCTGCAGACCGATGGCTCGGAGAATTCCGAGCTCGTTCCTCCGATCGTCAGCTAGCATGACGAAGACGTTGATCAGTAACAGGATGCCTGCGAGCATGACGAATGATCCAAAGATGAGGAATAGGGCCGAGAAGGATGCGCCGGCCCCTTCGGTTGATTCGATAGCCACTCGCTTCGTCCGATCGATGGAGAGCGGTGATGAAGATAGGTCGGAGGTCGCGTCGGTCCAGTCAGCAATCGTTGAGATAATCGAGTCTGCCGAATCGGAATCTGTAGGAACATCAACGAGCAACAGCATCCTGACACCATCGCTCCCAACGAGTTCCTCGGCATCAGAAATCGAGAGATACCCGAGGAAAGAGGGGTCTAGTAGCCGCAACTCGGATTCATCTCCGAGGAGGTCAGCAGGAGATGCCTGTGCCGATGCCAGAGTCATCTGATCCTCATCTAGATCACCCGTCGCAGCGGCAACGTATCCTAGTAAACCCACTTGGGCATCTGGCTCCAGCCCGAGTCTCGCATTGAGATCAAACGAAGGCGAGAAGGAACCATTCGCTACCGGGGTTATTCGATTAGATAGAGGTCCATCAACGGCTATGGCGATGGGGGGCAAGCTCCGGGACAAACCGAGTTCAAATGACTCCGAAAACAAGGGCACGGTGGCATTGGAGTTCGTCAGTTCAGCGCCCCATGAAGCCCCGGTAATCATCATGGAGATGCCGGCGCGGTTACTGTGCGCGATTGGTTCAGTGGCAGCGACCGGAGCGCTTTCTGCGAGCAGAACGAAGCCGCTCCCGTTCCAAGTCAACAGAGATCCGCCCTCGACGAGAATCGCAGTCTCGCTCGCTGCAATCACGCGCTTGCCCGGGTGCAGGTCGGCGGATTGGAACCCAATGATGTCGGTGGACAGGCCGTGCAATCCATCCACATCGATGGTCCATGCCAAACCGCCATGGCTGACGATGCCCGTCCGTGAGTCTACATCCGTCTCACACAGTATGGTTGCGGCATCATCAGAGTTCCCAATAGAAGGCGCTGCGGATGACTGGCAGGTGGCCGATCCGACCAACATGTCGACGTGAGCATATAGGTACTCACCATCGGTCGCTAGAGATCCAGTGAGGGGTTTGCCGGTGATACCTAGAACCCTTGACTGACGCCCCATATCGCCTGCAAGAATCGCCTCGATTGACAGTGAATCGATCGAGGCGTTCGATCCCTCGATGCTCAGGGCGTGAAGGTAACCGCCGGCGACATCCAGCGATACGACCCTATCCGTGCTGATTCCTCTCGCGACCTCCTCACCGGAGGAGGATACAATCGAGATTCCATCCGCATGCCCAACTGCCATCGTCACATCGTCGATGGGCACTAGATCGAGTGCTGCCAGACGGTCGCCATCGCTCCAAGTCCGCCATCTTCCCGACTCCAGATTGAGGATACCCAAACCGTCCCCGGTCGCGAACCATGCGTAATCGGCGGTCAAGGCGACGGCCGACACATCGGGATGTGGAAGTCCTATGGTATCGATGCCATCCGTCGTCAAGGCTGCGATGGGAACCTGAATTATGCCGGTAGGGGCGACTTGCAACCCTGCCTCGGAAAACGATTCGGCGAGCATTTCCTGCGATTCGACCGACAGCAGTCCACCGGCACCCGTCGAGGAAATGATCGCGATGCCACCTGGTGCACCACCCGACACAGTCAGACCGATGTCCTCTCCGATGAGAGCCTCATCCAATGAATCCGACAGATCGGCTACAATCCGCGGCTCGTGCTCCAGCCCTCCTCGGACATCTCCGGTGCCGGATAGAACGAGGCGATTAACCTGTCCTGAAACTCCCTGGAGCTCCTGAGCAGTTGAGAGAAGGGTGACGAAAACCGCCTGATCTCCAACCGGCCAGCCGAGTCCTG
Organism: uncultured Candidatus Poseidoniales archaeon; assembly: GCA_964585295.1. GTDB lineage: Archaea > Thermoplasmatota > Poseidoniia > Poseidoniales > Thalassarchaeaceae > CAUZSY01. The sequence continues at coordinate 30,056 of CAZPCY010000009.1, forward strand.
AACCGCTGATCAACGATGTGACGACGAAACGTGCGGAGTTGCGCGTCACCCCATCGAGTAAGGAAACATCAGACCATGTGGCCTCAAATTCGTCACCGATGCCGACGGCCAGCGACTCTGCGAACGCCTCGTTGACCCCCACCGGGGTCGCGTTCACCCCGATCGGCGCTTCGGGCAGATCGCCCCAACCGTGAGATGCGGTTAGAGGAGGCCACGATCCGGATGATCTCAGGTCTGGGTCGGCTGCGAGCCAGACGACATAGGGCTCGGCGCGATCGCCCATTTGGTTGATCGCAGCCGTGGGCCTGCTGATCTCAAGCGAAACCGCGTCGACGTCCGGTCTTTGAGCGAACCCATCCAACACCTCACGCATTCTGGACTCGTCCATCCAGACCGATTGCCCAGTCAACGGATCGATTCCTGCGACTACAATATCGCTCTCACCTAAAGATTCAATCAAGCGACCTGAGATCGTCTCATCGAGACTGTCGCCTACGATCAGGCTGCTCGATACTATGGCAGAGCCAATCATCAGCGCCGCCAACACTAGAGCTGTGCTCCGTCGGCGGCGGCGCATACCCTCGAAGGCGAGCGACGCTAGGACCATATGTCTAGGAGAATGGCGGGCCGACAGGAGCATCTGCAGGGGGATGGCGATGACGAAGGCGGTGCCTACTAGGAGCCCCCAACCCCAAGCTGTGAGAGGCCAAAGGGATGCGCCGATGGCAGATGTGACGGCCATCGAGATCGACCAAGCGATCACCGGGAAGATGATGCTCTCGCGTACAGATTTCTCCATAGACGAACCTCCGGAATGAACACTTCCTGTGCTCTACCTAACACGCCCTCACTCCTCTTCACCACCAGCACGTCCCGAGCCGAAGTCGGAAACGATTCTACCGTCGACCATCTCGATCGTCCTGTCACACGCCTCCGCAACTCTTGGGTCGTGGGTGACGAGTACGACCGTCAATCCCCGGTCCCTGTTGAGGTCGGAGAGTAGTTCGATGATGCCGGAGCCAGTGCCCGTATCCAAGTTCCCGGTTGGTTCGTCGGCGAAGACGATCTCGGGACGGTGGGCGAAGGCACGAGCGATTGCGACGCGCTGCTGCTGTCCTCCACTCAGTTCCGCTGGCCGATGATCGACCCTATCATCGAGACCGACAGCAGTCAACGCATCGATTGCTCCCGAACGCGCATCATCAGGTGGCACCCCCTGAAGAAGGAGCGGTAATTCGACGTTCTCGGCTGCCGTCAGCACAGGCAGCAACTGGTACTGCTGGAAGATGAAACCCATGCTCTCTCCACGCATGGTTGTACGCTCTCGGTCAGACAAGCCGTCTAGAGCGCACCCCAACACCAGTATGCTACCTGCCGTCGCCTCATCGAGGGTGGAGAGGCAGTTCAGGAGGGTGGTCTTGCCGGAACCGGAGGGGCCCGTGATCGCAACCATCTCACCGTGATGGATCGCTATGTCAACGGCTCGGAGTGCCTGGACCTGGGTCGAACCAGTCTCGTATACCTTCCAGAGACCCCGCGCCTCGACGACGACGCTCATGGCCGAAGGTTGGTGCTGGTCGCGTTTAATGCATCCCTCCTCACCGCAGCCTCATGGCCGGTGCTGAGGAAGAGGACGAAAACCCTGAGTCACATCGATTCGCTCACGAGACAGACGAGGAAGTGCAGTATGCATGGAAGGTCAGCCTACTCCTATTCGGACCGTTGGCGGAGCAATTCGGACAGCGCAGGATTGACTTCGCCGTGCTCGAAGGCAGTCGTGCGATTGATGCGATAGAGAGATTCCAACTCGGCGAGCGACTGACTGAGGGGCTATCCGTGGCTATCGATGGCAAGGTAGGTCCTGCCGATCGAATGTTGCACGACGGCGCCGAGATTGCTCTCCTACCTCCGGTCTCGGGTGGCTGAGAGGAACGAGGCCGAAGCCTTTGAGTCCGGGTGCCCGCCGACTGACACCGATGGCACTCGGACAGACGGAAATTCTGATCATCGTCGGCGTATTCTTCCTGCTTTTTGGTATCGAGCGGGTTCCCAAGCTCGCTCGCGCCTTCGGTCAGGCTAAGGCCGAGTTCCAACAAGGGCTGAAGGAGGCGGGAGAACCGGCAAGCGTCGGTGAGGACCTCGACCGAGGAGGACGGACCGAGACGCAGGCCCTCGTCGAAGAGGCGGAGTCGAAGGGAGTGGAGACCGTCGGACGGAGTCCAGACGAGGTCGCCGAGGATTTATCCGACTCCAGCGAGTGAACTCGGATTCACCTCACTGCCATCAAGTTCGTATCAGGGTTCAGTGTCCCGATTCAATCCCTCTCACGGATAGAGGTTAGATGTCCTCTCTTCCACGACCTTGTTGACCATTACATAGCGCATCGAATCGTGAAGGCAATCTGAGATTAGCCGACCTTCTTCAACTTCAACTTGGAACCGCAGAAGGAGCATTTCCCGAAGTTCCGCTTGAACTTCGGTGGCTTCTCGGGACCTGGTTGGACTGCTCTGCATCCCTTGCACTCCAATTCCCACTTCAGTTGCTGTGTGATACCGCTCTCTAGAACCGGATGCCAACCGACTCCGTGGATGCCGGCGATGTTCTGGAGGCGGTAATCATCCGTAACGATGATCGCCCGATGCTCCAAGGCGAGAGCAACCACCTCCATGTCGACCGGGGACAGTCCAGATATGTCCCCCGTCTCCTGCGCTGCGGAAGCGGCCATGTCCATTCCGTTGCCCGAAGGGCGTCGCCAATGGATGCGAATCTGCTCCAGCAGCAAGCCACGGTCAGGATCGTGCTTCTCTACCTCTCCTCGTTGGCTCTCGGCGCATATGCCACCATTCAACTTCGGAGGAGGGAGGTGCAACAGGGCTCCAGTGTCGAGTACCCTTGCCGCCCCGACCATGCCCCTGCAGAGGTGCGGCCCCTCTTGATTGTCTCGCCGGACCCATCGCTGACGCAAGACCGGCTTGAAGACGATGGATGTGACTGCCGAAGAGGGTGAACCTTCATCCGAAGACCGTGGGGACGGCCATCTATGGCATGGGCCGAGTTTGCCGCTTCAGTCGTCGACTGGCTGGATGGATTCGGTCTTCTAGGATTGGCTCTGCTTACCTTCACGGAGGCTATCATCCAGCCGATTCCACCAGACATCCTCACTCTGCCGATGTTCCTGTCCGCAGCAGGACCAGACGATGTTCTGATGATATGGCTCGTAGCCACATCGACATCGGTAGCAGGTGCTCTAGTGGGCTATCTTATTGGCTCCAGAGCAGGTAGGTGGGCGCTGGATCGCCACGCTCCAGAGGCAGCCGTGAGAAGGATTGATGCTCTCGTGGAACGATACGGCCTGTTCGGCGTGTTCATCGCCGCGGTCTCTCCGATACCGTACAAGGTGTTCGCATGGGTGGCGGGCATGGGAGAAATGGACCTTCGTGCGTTCATCGGTGCGAGCATCCTCGGCCGTGGTCTTCGATTCGGCATCCAAGCGGTGGCGATTGGATTGTACGGAAATGCGGTAATCGCATCACTTACTCCTCTGAACTTCCTGCTGGTCTCGATCGTAGGTGCCGCACTGCTCATACCACTGCACCGGTGGTGGGTGGGCCTCGACCCAGATTCATCCACAGGGTGAACCCGAAGCGATGAAGAGGCGCCCCCGGGTCGCGATGCTCACCGCTCGCATGGTGTAGTCCGGTCCATCATCTCGCCCTTTCGAGGCGATCACCCGGGTTCAAATCCCGGTGCGAGCACCATTGAAGGCCATCGATTTGGTACATTCTCCTCTCCGGCCCTCCGATGGATTCCCACGCTCTCTCTCGGCATCCTGCAACCAATGGTTCCGACATTCGAATCCTATGGATTCTCCAAGGCCCCCTGGTCACTCGCTCATCCCCCATGCTGGGACTTGAATGGTGATCACAGGACCGAAGTTCGATTTGGATTATCTCGGCAGCCAAAGTAGGGAGTGTTGAAGGCCAATCGACCTATGGTCCGCACGATGGCGAAGCCGCGGTTCGCCTTTCTTCTTCTCGAAGAGCATCCCTACGGTCGCGAGATGCTCAGCCGTATCATCGCAGCAGGTCACATTCCGATACTAATCATCGAGGAATCGTCAGAGATTGCGAATCAGGAGCGGGAGAAATTCATCAATCGAATCTCAGGTCACCCGATCGCTCCAACGATCCAAGAGCAGGCTGGAGAGCACGCAATCACGGTAGAAAAGGTGCAAATCCATTGCGATGCTGAGGTCATGCCGATAATCGAGGACCTCCCCCTCGACCTGATCGTGTTTGGGGGCACTAGGATTATCCGGGGTGCGATCCTCGATTATCCTAGATATGGTGTAATCAACAGCCATCCTGGGCTGCTCCCCGAATGCCGCGGCTCCGCATCGCCCGCATGGTCGGTACTCCATGATATCCGAATCGGATCGTCGACTCATTTCTGCGACAACGGTATCGACACCGGGGATCTACTGCTCCGACGCGAGGTCGAAGTGCGCAGAGGAGCAACATATGAGGACCTATGCTACTACACCTTGGTTCTCGCCGGCGTCCTGATGGCGGAGGCTTTGGTGGCATACGACAAAGGGCGTTGGCCCGACATGCGGCGACAGCAGGGGGAGAGTCCTTGGCCTACCTTCAAGAATGCCGACCCAGAGGTTCTGGCCGAGGTCAGACGAAAACTGGCCGAGTGTGAATACGCCCATTATGTGGATTGAATTTTTCAATTGGAGAATCGATGCAGCAATTGAGAGTTGAGACGATATGCACCCCCTTCTGACCACCACACACCCGTTCGCTGACGACATCCTTGCCGACCACTCCGCTCTGGTATGCGGCGCCTCCCGGGGCATCGGCAGAGCCGCCGCGTTGATGCTGGCTCGATGCGGAGCCGATGTCACCGTCCTCGCTCGCGACGGCGAGGCTCTCGAAACCCTTCGAGATGAGATGGCCGAGGTGGGTACCGGAACCTTCCGGAGCATCGCCGTGGACATGGAGGAGATCGACGTATTGGAGGAGGAGGTCGCCGGCCTGACAGCGTCAATCGGAACGATTCACCTCCTTGTGAACAACTGCGGCGGTCCGCCGGGAGGCCCTTTACTCGACAATGACATCGAAGACTTCTCGGCGCCATTCACGAGACATCTGCTAGCCGCGCACGCGATTACGAAAATCGTTGCACACGGAATGGAGAGGGCTGGAATGGGTCGAATCGTCAATGTAATCTCGACTTCGGTCAAAGAGCCGATCGACAACATCGGTTTGTCCAACACTCTTCGTGGCGCCATGGCAGCTTGGTCGAAATCGCTCAGCCGGGAATTGCACCCTTCGATTACGATTAACAACATTCTGCCCGGATTCACCGACACCGACCGCCTCGCCAGTCTGTCTATGTCGATAGCGGAAAGGACTGGCGGCGACGCGGATTCTGTACGGACCGGTTGGATGGAGCAGGTACCCATCGAGAGACTCGTCGACCCTATGGAGACCGCGGCGGCAATCGCATGGCTCTGCCTTCCGTCAAGTGGCGCGATCAGGGGTGTGAGCCTAGCGGTCGATGGCGGGCGAATGCGTTCGATTTGAAAATCCATAGGACTCCTTAGTTACTCGTGGATTACATGCGAGGAAGTGTCATCGAATGACGGTTATTGGTGGCTGAGAAATCGGCGCGTGCCCACCAAGCATGAAGAGGCGGTGGCCCTCGTGGATGGCCGAGGGTCATGGACTTCGACGTGTTCTTCTCCATCTGCCAGACCCCCGACGCCGCAGGAACCCTTCCAGACGAGGAGACGATGCTGAACAACTACTTCGAGCAATTGACGGCGGCGGACAGGCTCGGCTACGGGGTAGCTTGGATCGCTCAGGCCCACCTATCGACCGAGGTCCAGAAGGGCAACGAGAAACCGGTCGTCCCCCACTTTCCCGGAGAGATCGGTCTGTGCACCGACTTCTTCCAATTAGCTGGAGAATCCTATTCGCGGACCGAGCGGATTGAGGTTGGATCAGCAGTCCTCTCGATTCTCGCGAATGGAGGTCCAATCACGACCGCAGAGAGGATCGCTAACCTTTGCACCCTTCGAGGGCTATCTGGAGACCGAAGGCGCGTCCATGTCGGATTCAGTGCCGGGCGCTTCGAGTTCATGGCACGACCTTACGGAATCGTTCCTCGCGATGCTGTCGAAGCGGCCGCGTGGCCGGTGCTCCGAAGTAGAATCTTCTGGGAGGCAAGCGAGATCATGCTACGCCTCATCTCAGGAGAGGCTTTGCAGAGCGACGACGTCGTATCTACCGTCCTTGTACGCGACGATTTCCGAGACGAAGAGATCTGGAAGAAAGTGGTCTCTGCCGCAGTCGAAGAGCGGGGCTTGCCTACTCTTCCAGAAGAGGTGCCAATCGCTAGGAGGTACTCCTTTGAGCGTCTAAAGACCATCCCACAGAATTGGGACCGGAGACTTCTGAATCTGGTGCTCGGAAGCCACGATTCTGACCTCCAAGTCGAGGTCAACCGGTGGCAACCAGTCCAGGTCTTCAACCTCTCCATCACGCCTGCAGACGTAATCGAAGAGACGCATGCCCGCATGGCGGGCTCGTACCACCCGGATGGTGGGCCTTGGCAACGGGGGATGATGCCCCGAACGGTGATGGTATTCCTCAATGACGAGGATGGTCTGAGCGAGGAGGAGAGGTCGGCAGCGGCTGCGATGGAAGCGAAAAGCGCGCTAGAATGCTACTGGAGCGCACTGGAAGGAACCATCGACCCAGCGAAAATCCAACGGGCGACCGAGAACGCGGTCATCGGCAATGTAGAAGAGGTCGCCAAGCAGATACAGGATAGATTCCATCCAGACGATCGGCTGATGTGCTGGTTCGACTTCTTCAACCACGACTCCGCGCGGGTAATTCGGTCGATGGAGGCGTTCATGACGCGTGTCGCCCCACTCGTGGAGGGTGGCCTATGACTGGGCACAGGCCGTCATCGGTGGCTCCCGGAAGGCCGGGGTCCGGAGTCTATCCCTCGACGCCGCTCGGTGAGGAACACGCCGATGTCCCCACCGGCCGAGATGTGGAGTGGGAACCTCTAGTCGACTTTCGTCGTATGGATGTGCCCGAAAACACGATTCACGGAGCAATCGCTTGGGCTCATGGTGGCGAGATTATCCACTCCTTCGGCGGCAATGTGCTCGTCTATGGAAGATCGATGATGAAACCGTTGTTGATGAAGACCTTCGCACAGGTGCTTGAACCGCTGCTGGGTGAAGAGCAGCGGGCCATCGCGTGCTCATCTCACAACGGAGACACAGAGCATGTAGCGGCCGCCCAGTCGATTCTGACAGAATCCGAATGGGGACTGATGCAGTGTCCACTGGATGTTCCTTTGGTGCAGTTTGGACGGCAGGTTCGACGGCCGAGGAGATGGTTCCACACATGTTCTGGCGAGCACGCAGCCATCCTGCGCGCACTGCGGGAGATGGGCATCGAGCGGGCCGGCTACACATTGCCTTCAGCAGGCTGGTTCCCGTTGTTCCTTGAACAGCTACGACAGCGACTCGCCGAGCCTGAGTGGGAGCCCGTGAGAGTGGCGAAGGATGGTTGCGGCTTGCCTACCGTATCCAATACTGTCAACGAACTGGCGATTCTGTTCGCCGGTCTTGTACCAGAACGGAATGACGATTGGATCTGGGATGCGATGTGCTCCAACCCCGATCTCATAGGTGGGTTCAACCGCCTCGACTCGACGATAATCAAGGCAGCGAAAGGCAGAGTCATGGCGAAGGAAGGGGCTGACGGACTACTTGGACTATCTATCGTCGATGAGGCATTCCCGGAGGGTCTCGGAGTGGTCATCAAGATCGCGCATGGGTGGAACAGCCAAGCAACCTGGTACGTTGCTAGGGCCGTCCTTGGCGTTCTCGGATTCGATCTGAGGAACCCGTACCCCCTGCACCGACAGAAGGCGTTCATCGTCCCCGGCATCGTTCCCGAAGTGATGCGGAAGAGGCTGGATGAGGTGGTGACATGGGATGAATGGGACCCGGATACTGACCGATTCCTGACAGACTGGCGGCGATATTCAGAGGGTGTGACTCGCCATGACCCGTTCTTGAACGAAGGTTCGATGCAGGAGTGAGATGAGCATGGAGGAATGCTGCGACTCTGGATGCACACCCTGCGTCCTTGATCCTGCGGACGGGGTCCCCGATCTGGCCAATCTAATCGGTGGGGAGTTTCTTCCATCAAGTTGTGACCACTGGATCAACGATATCTCACCCGCCACCGGTGGTCGGATCGCGAGGATACCGTGTTCTGACCACAACGACGTGGATGCTGCCGTCGCGGCGGCAGTCGCAGCGGCTCCCGGCTGGGCAACGACACCTGCAACGGTCCGGGCCGATTGGCTCGATCGCATCGGAGATGCCCTAGAGGAACGCTTCGAGGAGATAGCACGACTCGAGACTATGGACACCGGTAAGCCACTCTCCCTTGCGCGAGCCGTCGATGCCACCAGATCGGTGACCAACCTCCGGTTCTTCGCCGATCTGTTGCGGAAGCGACTTGAGAATCCCGAGAGGTATCCTATGGACGATGCGATGAACACCGTAATCGATCGACCAATAGGAGTCTGCGCCCTGATTACCCCGTGGAATCTCCCGCTCTATCTCCTCACTTGGAAGGTCGCACCGGCTCTCGCGATGGGAAATGCGGTCGTCTGCAAGCCGAGCGAATTGACTCCGCTGACCGCCGACCTACTCGCTAGGACAATCACTGATGTAGGATTGCCTCACGGAGTCTTCAATCTCGTACACGGAACCGGTGAACATGCAGGCGCGCCCTTGGTCTCGCATCCCGATATCGGTGCGGTTTCGTTCACCGGTGGTACTGCAACCGGTGCCGTGGTCGCCGCTGCGGCGGCTCCCGCGTTCAAGAAGACGAGCCTTGAACTCGGCGGGAAGAACGCCAGCATCGTGCTCGCCGATTGCGACTTGGAAAGCACTGTTCCCGAAGTCGTCCGTGCGGGCTTCCTGAATCAAGGTCAGGTCTGCCTGTGCGGTTCTAGGATTCTCGTCGATCGTGAGATCATGTCTGAGTTCCGTAATCGATTCGTCACCGCTGTGGAATCTATGAGAGTCGGCGATCCATCCGATGAAGGGAGTGACCTCGGCGCCCTGATCTCTGCCGACCATCTCGCCAAGGTTAGAGGCTACATCGAACTCGCTATCGACGAAGGTGGTACAATCTTGACCGGCGGCAACACGCCACCTCATATGGCGGATCCGGAAAGCGAGTGGTGCGACGGAAATTGGCTCTCACCCACCGTCATCGACGGCCTTTCACCCGACTCGCGATGTGCCACCGAGGAGATCTTCGGGCCGATCGTCACATTGCATCCGTTCGATGATGAGGACGAAGCAATTGCAATTGCCAATGGCACCGAATACGGGCTCGCCGCATCCATATGGACAGGGGATGAGGATCGAGGTGCGGCGCTCGCCGCTCGACTTGAGACGGGCATGGTCTGGATCAACTGCTGGCTGCACCGCGACCTGAGGGTCCCGTTCGGAGGAGTCCGAGCGAGTGGCGTCGGACGGGAAGGTGGGAACCGTAGCCTCGACTTCTTCTCAGAGGCGCAGAACATCTGCGTGAAGCGGCCTTGATAATCCTCGGAGTCTATCGAGCCGTGCGCATCGATATGCCTTCGGATTCCTGATGATCAGGTGGGGAGTCAGAGGGCTATGTGGCCGAAGAGGAATCCCAACCAGAATCCCGACATCAGCCCGAATCCAATCCATATCCCGATCCTGAAAGGCGGGAATCCTCGCTTCCAGACATACATGGATTGCAGCAACCAGAGTATGATCACTAGGATCAACCAAGTTCCGAGCACTATCTGCGGCCAGTATCCGAAGAAGAGCGCCACGACGATACCGGCGAATCGGTCGTGAATCCGAGTCTCTCCATCCGGCCTTCTGTAATGACCGAGCGGCAAGGACGCTGCGAGCAGGAAGAGCCAGCCGAGGCGAAGGTGCGGGATGCCGGCAGCCTCGATCCGGCCCTCGAATGCCATCGTCATCACGGCGGACAAGAATCCAATGCCGGCAGGGAGAGCGACCGGCCATATCGGAGGGCTATCCCATCGCATGAGGGAGGGCGCAGTGGGAATCCGCCATCAACATCACGGAGTGGCTCGGTTGGAGGGGGTCGGATGGATAGGGTCCCGAGCGATTGAAGGTGCTTCGGCCGCTCGCCGAGACATGGCGGAGGGGAGCGTGGTGCTGGGTTGCCTCGCTCCACACCCCCCTCACCTCGTCTACGCGGAGAACCCACCGCAGAACGAGCCTCGCAGCGAGGGCGGATGGGAGACGCTGCGTTGGGGATACCAAAGGCTGTCGAGGAAACTGGCCGCGATGGACTACGATGCGATCGTGATCTTCACTCCTCACTGGCAGACCTACATCGGAACGCACTTCCTAGGACTTCCGAGATTCTCCTCCCTTTCTGTCGACCCAATCTTCCCAAACCTGTTCAGGTATTCCTACGAACTCGAGGTGGACGTCGACCTATCTCTAGCGATGCGAGGTGCAGCCGAAGAGGATGGCCTCGTCACCAAGATGATGACTAATCCAAACTTCAGGGTAGACTATGGCACGATCACATCCTGCCACCTTCTCGATCCAACTTGGCGGAAGCCAATCGTCGTGATCAGCAGCAATCGGAATCGGCATTACTACTCGGTCGAGGTGATGAACGAGCAAGCGACCGCTCTAGGTCGTGCTTGCCGAAAGGCGATCAAGGCGAGCGGGAAGCGCGTCGTCCTTGTCGCCAGCCACAGCCTCAGCCACCGACACTTCACGACCGAGGCTCCACTTCCCGAAGACATGAGCAGAGAGCACGTCTACAACCACAGCCAGTATGTCTGGGACATGAAGATGGTCAAGATGATGCGGGAGGGCCGGATGCAGGATATCCTCGACCTGATGCCGGAATTCACCGAGCAGACGATTGCGGAGACCGAGGGAGGCGGCCTCACTTGGATGATGGCGGCGATGGGGGTCCCTGACTACGCTGCGGAGATCTACGGCTACCAGTCGGTAATCGGAACGGGGAACGTAATCGCTGCATGGGATCCTGACGAGACGAGGAGAGAGGTGGTCCTATGAGCGACGATATCGTCAGATTCGGACTCTATGTCCCTCCCCATCCGCACCCTCTGCTCGTCCCAGAGAAGAACGATGGCTGGGGCAGGCTGCGGGCTGCCTTCGACACCTGTAGGCAGCGGATAGAGGAGATTGATGTCGATCTTATCCTAGTCTACTCGACCACATGGCCCAGCATAATCGGCCATCAAATCCAAGCGAATCCCTGCGCCAAATGGACGCATGTCGACGACGACTTCCATGACCTTGGGAGCATGCCATACTCATTCACCATGGACACGGAATTCGCAGCAGTCTATCAGGAGAGATGCGAGAGGCGGGGGCTCCACGCCCGTACGGTATCTTATCACGGCTTTCCGATTGACACCGGCTCAGTTGTAGCGCTCAGCCTCCTGAATCCCGAAGATCGGATTCCCGCTTGCATCGTCTCCAGCAACATGTACGCCAATCGGGCCGAGACGATCGTTCTGGGTAAGGCCGCTCGGGATGCCATCGAGGCGACAGGGCGCAAAGCAGCCGTCGTCGTGGTATCGACGCTCTCCAACAGGATGTTCACCGAATTCATCGAGGACTCAGAAGACCATATCCACAACCAGAAGGACGACGAGTGGAACCGGAAGATCCTCGAGTTCTTCGCCGATGGCAGACTTGAGGACCTCAGCCAACTGAGCAGGGACATACACAGCCAGATCAGGGTCCAGAAGGTTGTCGCCTACAAGCCGGTCTGGTGGATGGCAGCAGCGATGGGGCAGCACAACGCGTATGTCGGCGAGGTCCACGCCTACGAGGCTCTGCATGGCGCCGGAGGAGCGGTAATCAGCCTGACTCCATCTGGTCAATCGATTGGCGACAAGGAATTCGACGAGGATGACGTCGAGGTCTACAGAGGTGACCGGGACGTTCTAGAAGATGGAGGTGGCGATCTGGATGCGGCTGCCGGGGTTGAGGGGAAGCTGGACGCGAGCGACTCGGAACCAACTCCTACGAATGATGGCTCAATCATCGAGGCGGCCGCCGCCCCAAACCCAGTCGGTGCCTATCCACATGCGAGAATAGTGGGCGACCTGCTCTACCTTTCCGGTGTCGGACCCCGCCAGCCCGGAACCGACGAGATCCCTGGCGGCCCCATAGAGGATGACGCTGGCAATCCGACGGACTATGACATCGAGGCTCAGACTAGAGCCTGCATCGAGAACGTCAGGATAATCCTTGAGGAGAGCGGCGCATCACTCGACGACGTCCTAGACGTGACGGCATTCCTGATCGACATGAAGCGTGACTTTGGTGGCTACAACTCTGTGTATGGAGAGGTGTTTGAATCTGTTCAGGCGACTAGGACCACATTGGCTGTATCGGCTCTTCCGACGCCGATAGCAATCGAACTGAAGGTCATCGCACGAGCCCCTTGAGAGGTGCCGACCCATGCATCCTCCTATCGGATTGCGGCATCAGTAGACCTGACTGGAGACAGGTTCAACTCCTTCACTACAGGCAGCCCTCCATGGCGTCCAACATGACCGGGGGGGTTGGAGGCGATTCGACCTCCTCGACAGGGGCTAATTCGGAGGATTTGGTTCGTCGACTAGGACTCTTCTCAGTAGTTATCATCTCGCTCTCAGCGATGATCGGTTCAGGCCTGTTCGTCCTGCCGTCTCTGGCCATGATTGAGATGGGTGGTGGTCACCATGCCGTAGGTGGAATTTGGCTCGCCTATCTAGTAGCTGCAATCATCGTTCTACCAGCGGCCATCTCAAAATCTGAATTGGCGACTGCGATGCCAACCTCTGGTGGTTCCTATGTATATGTCCAGAAGACATTCGGACCGTTGTTCGGTACCATCTCCGGACTTGGTCTTTGGGCCAATTTCATGCTCAAATCTGCCTTTGCATTGATTGGATTCAAGGCATATCTCTGGGTTCTTGAGGAGATCATCGGCGTTCATATCGATATCGAGATGGCGGCCATCGTACTGCTCGTTCTGATTGTGGCGATTAACATCCTCGGGGTGAAGAGGATCAAGAAGGTGCAGACCCCCATTGTCCTGATTTCGACGGGATACCTTCTCGCTCTCTGCCTGTATGCTATGGCTACAATGGAAATGAATTGGGGTAATGTTTTCTCCAAGGACGCCTTTGGCAATGATTGGAAGGCGGTCGCGTCGACCGCTGCTCTGGTTTTCGTCTCGTATGCAGGTGTGACGAAAATTGCCGCAGTGGGCGGGGAGGTGAGAAATCCGAGCAGGAACCTCCCGTTGGGAATCCTCCTCTCACTCCTCTTAAGCACCGCCTTGTACGTACTGGTGACCTTCGTGATGGCGGCGTCTCAGGACCCATCATCATACATGGACTCGAATCATGCCGGTCATGCTCGTGAAGACCCCGTCTACATCTTCGCCGAGGCGGTTGGCGGATCCGCGATCGGCATCATCGCAGCCTTGCTTTCGGTCGCAACGATGACTTCCATGGCTCTAGCCGGAATCATGGCATCATCGAGGTTCCCCTATGCAATGGCCAAGGACAGACTCCTGCCATCGATACTGGAGGAGGTTCACGAGAAGTACCAGACGCCACATTGGGCGATAATCGTCACCGGTTTATCCATGGCTGTAGCCATCACGTTCCTTCCGGTCCACGATGTGGCAAAACTTGCATCCGGATTCAAGATCATGATTTTCATCGTAATCAATGGCTGCGTGATAGTCCTCCGCAGATCATCCAGTTGCCATTCATGGTACAATCCGGAATGGAAATCGCCGTTGTATCCGTTCTTCCAGATATTCGGCATAGTGGGAGGATTCTTCTTGCTGTTCCTGATGGGTTCGAAGGCGCTCATAGGTGGCACTGCGGCGATAGTCCTCGGTCTGATTATCTACAAGGGGTATGGAGAAAAGAACCAGAATGGGACTCCTACTCCTTGGCAAACTTTCCTGCTGCTGCGAAGAAACCCGGCTCAAGAGGATAGGCGGAGAAGAGTGGTCGCATTCCATGAAGCCGCAATCGAAAGCAGATCTCGTCTCAATCAGCAGGGCTTCTTTGATGCGATGCGGGCACTGGGACTAGACGGAAATGATGACGCGATGTTGGCGGCCTTCCAATCGGCCGATGTCGCTGGGAATGGCGAGATTGGCCTTGACGAGTTCCTCGATCAAATCGAAAGGAGGCGTTTCGGCGCCGATGGCGGCGAGGAGTGAATCAGCCGTCGAGTTCAAGCGGAACCGCAGCATCGCTCCGCCGGCGGGGACGAAGGTCATGTCAGTAGCAGGGCGGGCACGGAAGATCACGACCCACACCCTATCGGAGATGAAGAGAGCGGGCGAGAAGATCACGATGCTGACGTCGTACGACTACAGCCTAGCTAGAATCGTGGACGCAGCTGGCATCGATGTCATCCTCGTCGGAGATTCCGCGTCCAATGTGATGATGGGGAACGACACCACCGTTCCAATCACACTCGAGCATATGATCTACCTCGCCCAGTGTGTCTCACGAGGCGTCGATCGGGCACTAATCGTGGTCGACATGCCGTTCGGGACGTATCAGGGTAACAGCCGACTCGCTCTTGAGTCGGCGATCCGAATCATGAAGGAGAGTGGTGGGCATGCGGTGAAGTTGGAGGGAGGGGCTGAAATCGTCGAATCAATCGAGCGGATCCTAACCGCTGGCATACCGGTCATGGGTCACCTCGGCCTGACTCCACAATCAATCTACAAGTTCGGCACCTACACGGTTCGGGCTAGGGAGACGGAGGAGGCGAAGAAGCTGATCGAGGATGCGAGAGTGCTCGAAGCCGCTGGCTGCTTCGCCATCGTGCTGGAGAAAATCCCCGCTCCTCTCGCGAAACTCGTCAGCGAGAGCGTCACCATACCGACCATCGGCATCGGCGCGGGATCGGATGTGGACGGTCAGGTATTGGTCCTCCACGACATGCTGGGCATAACGATGGACTTCAGCCCCAGGTTCCTTCGCCGCTACCTCAATCTTTCTGAGGACATCCACGCCGCGGTTGGGAAGTACATCGAGGATGTGCGCTCCCTCGATTTCCCGAACGAACACGAGTCCTACACCGAATGAGCGTACGACTCCCGAGAGGCCATCTTTGGTTCGGGTTGAATCGATGAGGCTGCCAGTGAATCACTGACCGACCGCACCGCCCGTCCTCTCCCAACCCGAGTCTGCGCTGTGCTCCCAGTGGCTCGGACGACCATCATCATCGAAGTACCAACCATTGTCCCCTGGATTTGTTCCGGGCAACGGCTTGAGAGGAGAGATTCCCATCCTCGGCCCGCGCTCCCTCGGTAGCGCTGCTCCGGGAGTGTACCATTCTAACGCCCAAGGATCACCATCGTCGGGTGCCAATCTCGGCTCGTCACCCCCCTCCTCCAAAGGATCAGCATGACCGAGGTCATCCTGCTGGACATCTTCCCTGTCGACCTGCGAGTGTGAAGATGTGGGTCCATCCGATCCAGAAACCGACTCCTCATGAGAGTCTGAATCCGGGAAAATCCTAGTTCGGTCCAATTCTGAATCAGCATCCGAAGTTCCCGCTGGATGCCTCGAATTGGGGGCCGGTTCTCGGCCATCAACCCCCAATCCATCCACTGAAGTTGCGATCTCTATTTTGCCTCGTTGGGCCTCTGTATCGACCTCCACGGATGCACCCTCGTCGTCCGATCCATCCTGACCGTCGAATCGCTCCTCGACGGAACCTCCCAGAGCATCGAACGCCGCCCCCAGTGGAGTGAGGGCAGGAGTTGCCACCTGCATGATAGTCGACTCCCCGGATGGTGCTGGATGGATGGGGGTGGCATGGCGGATGTCCGGAATTGGTTGAACTACTGGCTGATGCGCTGGAAGTGGCGCCGAAGGAGTGGCGGCTTGAATCACGTCAGGATGAGGTGGCTTCTGATGGGCTGCGGCGGCATACGGTGCTGGGATGTCTGCAGAAGGAGATGAGAACACAGAGGCAGGTGGTGGGATTGGTATCCGATTGGCGAGCATCGTAGGAATCGAGGTGGAGGATCCAGGCTGAGCTGGCTGTGCGCCTCCTTCCGGAACTAGGGTTGGGAGTGAGGATTCGGACGCTTCCGAACCCTCGATTGATTCAGCATCGTTGCTCGATGTCCGACGATCGCGCAGCATCACGCCGCTCTTCCAATAGCCGGCGAGCAGGACGCCGCATATCAGCAGGGCGACTAACGATCCACCGAGGAGCATGACGGTCTGGTCGGAACCAAGAATTCCACCCAGCAGGACCGGGTCGACATCGACGAATGCTACTCCATAGGCGTCGTCAAGGCGAGCCTCGACACGCTGCTGATCACCGCTGTTGAGCAGTTCTATGGTCCATTTACCAGCCAAGCAGGAAGTGGGGCCGGCGGTGCTGGTGACCTGCACGCTGCACGCTCCGAACACGGCTGCATTGCCCGCTTCGTCAACCACTTCGAGCCGCGCTTCAATCGACTGCCTCTGCACTGCCTCTCCGAACAGCTCGATTGATATCGAGGCGGGTTCGCCCGGTAGAATGTGGAACACATTGTTCCATGTCTCGTTGCCGATGGTCGCTACCAAGTTGACATAGCCGGTGCCTTCTGCTGAGTAGAGGTAGGCTCCTACTCCTCCAGCATCAGGAGTGACGTTCCCGAACCCATCTGGCACTGTCCATTCTACATCGACCGGATACTCGTTTCCGTGATTGTCGGTACCGATTACCGAGAATCCTATCTCCTCGCCGGTCACCACTGATAGTCCCGTTCCATCCTCAGTCTTGAGGACGATGGATTCCGGAATTCCGTGGATTACTCCTACGGTGATCTGCGCAATTCTAGCTCCCGACTCGACGATGATAACATGTTGTCCTGCTGCAGTCGGTGAGAAGGTTAGATTCTCTGAATCAAGGGCACTCTGACTAGAGGTGCCGCTGATGCTCCATTCCAGTTCAGAGAGAGTTACATCGTTGCCATCGGCATCTCGTCCAGAGGGGGAGAGATGCATCGGTTCCCCTATTCTGACAGTTGTCCCAGCACCTGCGAGTTCTAGCCATGCGAGACGTCCGGGAACTACGACCATCTCCAACGTCCCCACAAATCGATGGCCTCCGCTGTCCGGGTCCTCGTAACTACCCTCGATCGTCCACGCTCCAATCATCGATGCGTCGAATGAGGCGTTTGAGCCATTCGGGAGAAGTTGCGAATCACCATCCGTTCCGAGCAATTCCCATGTCCCGTTCACCATCCACCCATTCCCTCTCTTGTCCCGCAAGGACATCGTCAAATCGGCCACCGAATCAGCGTCTATTGGAGCCCCATCCGTCCAACCTTCGATGGTGAGTGCCGTGGCCACTCCGTGACTGACGTTTAGGGTGAGAATCGCGGTGAATCCGCCGTCGGAAACCGTGATCGTCTGCGCTCCGACCTGCCCTGGCGTCCACTCAGCCGGCGTACCGATGGGAAGGGAGATGCTGGAACCCTCAGGAACTGTCCAGTTGGTCGTGTCGAGTATGAATGCCGGCTGTTCGTTCCCCCTAGCATCCATTCGGACGAGGTCCAGCAGAACTATGTCATCCGCCGTGACATTCTCCGTCGATGTGCGAAGTCGCATATCGGTCACCTCTCCAATCACGACATTGACGTTGACGCTGGTGTTGACCGATCCCGCACAAGCCCAGACTGAGTGCTGACCGGTTGTGGATGGAGAAAATCTAGCCACATGGGAATCCATCACTTGGATGGTTCCGCCATCGGCCCCCCAAGTCGGTGGTCCTGACAATTCCACATCGTTGGAATCGAACATCGTCGCGTTCAGTTCCAACACATCGTCGGCCGCAAGGAGAACGGGGCCTGGTGGTAGAACCCGAATCCGATCGACATTGCCGGGTCCGGCACACGATCTGGCCATGGTCGACGATTCATCGGCGTCATTGGCAAGATGGAACCTCTCCCATACGCTAGGAATGGGATATGACAGAGCGACGATGGAGGTTAACAGGATGGTAACGAGTGCGAGGGATGACCCCGCATTCAATCGATTCGCGTCCATCCCCCCGCCTCGTCCACCTGCCAACATGAGACGTTGCCTTGCCCATCATGGTACCATCCAGTTGCCCCTTGCGTCGTGCCCTCACACGCCAGCAGAACTCCTGATGATGAGATGATGGCCGTAGCATCCGCCGGCTCATCGGCAGTGGCAGCGGCTTCTGGCTGAGTCTCTGCTGCAGGCGTCACATCGTCAAGTAGGGTGCCCTCTGCAGGCGTGCTGGCCAGTATCTGGGTCGCCTCTGGAGCTTCTAGAGAACGGCGTGGGGGTGGAGAGGTCTCTGAAGGTTGGACGGGAGTGGCCTCCACAGGTGGTGTTTGCTGATTGATTGGAGTGGAAGCAAACATAGCAGTCGATGGAGCGGTCGGAGGTGCTACGGTTCCGGTCGCTACTGGCATCCCTACCGGAGAATTTGACGCTGCTAATGCAAGCTGGTGTTGCGCACCTACAACGCCGGAGGGTTCCGACACCGACCCCATGGAGCTCCGCTGACGTCTTCCCCGGCGCGAGGTCGTGACCAAGTTATTGTCCGAGCCGGCCGAGGTGGATGCGGGGGTCGGGGCTGCGGAGTCGCGCATCTTGGAGGTGTCTGAATAGGGGATTTCATCCTCGTCATCACCGGATTCGGAACCTTCGTCATCATCAACTTCAACTCTAGACTTCTTCATTCGGAGAATGATTACTAAGGTCACGACAACCAGTGCTGTGACCAGCGAGAATGAGGCAGCCCTACCTGCGGATGTGCCGGTCATGTATCCCAGTGCATCTGGTTCGATATCGAGATAGGCGGTTCCTGTCACGTTGCCTAGATGGACATGCAGTGGCAAACCCTCCCCCCATTTTCTCGGCGTCACCAACCATTCATCACCAGAGGAGTGGACAGCATCCGAGGATTCGCTCTCTATCGTCAGGCTGGTTGGATCGACCTCGACCCTGTTGCCACCAGCATCGGTCACTTCGACCAAGATGGGTGACGGCTCCCCTACTCGGAGAGTCGTCGAGGGCACTCGTACCTCGATTCGTTGCGGGTCGCCTACCTCAACGGTGATGTGGACCTCGGCCTCAGCTGATCCTGAGCGGGCAATCAGGAGCCAAGATCCAGAACGCAGGCCAGTCACCTCGTAGCGTCCGACCCGATCTCCTTCCTCAACGGTCGCAGACCCCGTTGGCACATCCCAATCGGCATCCGACTCGCGCTCGTTGCCATCGAAGTCAGCGGCAACCAAGGTGATGGTCAGGGATTCGCCACTACGGACGATGTTCTGGTTTCCATCGTAGATAGGTTGGATCGAATGAGCGGTGCCCGGAGTGACTTGGATCGTCACACGCTGGGCTCGGCCGGCGGCACTCGCCTCGATTGTTACATCGCCGACAATGCTGGGATTCCAGATACCACCGCTCTCCCTGAGAGAGTCCGTCGCATCGATTCCATCGATCGACCAATTGTATCGCAATCCATCAATCAAATTACCATCTGCATCAAGACCTACCGGTGAGAGATCGAACAGGTCATCGGCGGTCACCGATTGGCCACTGCCGTTCAGTTCGATGGAGGAGAGGCGGCCGGGGGCCACCTCGACGATTCGAAGCGCCTCCAAAACCGTCCCATTGACCTCAGTCGTAGCCCTAATCGTCCAGTGTCCTACTAGAGCCGCTTCGAAGGAGGTGCCATCGGCGGTCATGGTCAAGATTCCCGATGAGCCGTCCTCGACAATCTCCCAATCACCTTGCACCAGCCATCTGTTGCCGCGAGAGTCCTGCGCCTCGATCCTCATTTCAAGAACGTCGTCGGCGGTAATCAAAGTCGATGCGGAATCGATGGATATCCGTTCTGCGACCCCATGGCCGACAGTGATGTTGACCGAATGGCTGAGATTGCCCATCTGAACGGTGACAATCCACTCGCCAACCGATCTCGGAAGCCATTCGACGTGCTCTGTACCTAGACGGAAGCCACCATCCTCGGCGGACCAGTGCGACAATGGCAACAAGGTGATCTCCTCGTTACCTAGCGCATCCCTCCAGAGAACCGGAAGAGGAATGGCGTAGTCAGCCCCAACGGTCCCATTGGGAGCGAGAATCTCCAGAGCAGAAAGTTCCCCTACCGTCACCCTCACCTCGACTGAGCCCGTTACACCCACGGAACCATTACACCAAACCGTCCATACACCAGTCCTTATTCCGGTGTACCAACCGGAACCATCGACGCTACCTTCCTCGCTGGACCAAGTGAGTGAGCCCGCTCGGCTGGAATTGAGTTCGTTGCCCAATCGATCCTTCACCGTCGGGACAATTTGGATGCTCTCTCCCGCGGCCACCTCCACCGTGCCATCGAATTCTATGCTGTGAGCCGAACCCTCACCTATGGTGACGTTCGTCCATGCAGACAGCGCTCCTACGAGGACATCCACCCTGTGTGTACCGAGGTCGGATATCGTGTAACTGCCGTTAACTGCAATCGAGCCGCTATCGGCCCACCATTGCGCTTG
The DNA here is from genome assembly GCA_964585295.1 of uncultured Candidatus Poseidoniales archaeon. Classification (GTDB taxonomy): domain Archaea; phylum Thermoplasmatota; class Poseidoniia; order Poseidoniales; family Thalassarchaeaceae; genus CAUZSY01. The sequence continues at coordinate 50,737 of CAZPCY010000009.1, forward strand.
CTCTCCATCGAATTCGTTGCCATGGGCATCCCTCATCAGAGCGCGGAACACGATCTCGTCATCTGAGGTGAAGGTCGCATTAGATGGTTCGATGGCTACCGATTGGGCTGAACCCGGTACCACCGTCAAATCTCTGGTCGATTGGAGACCAGAGGACATTCCAGTGGCCGTCACGATCGATCTGCCTGCGATTGACGGCAGGAACTCACCACTTGGTTGGATCGTACCGCGGTCCACCGACCAGGATACACCCTCCGAAGAGATGCTCGTGTCTTCGTTTCTCACCGATGCCTTGAGCACTCTCTGTCCATCTGCGGGTATCGAAATCGGCGCCTTAGGATCGATATCGATCCAGGCGGGTGAGTTGGAGGGCATGGGGGGGGACGACCAGCGGACGGTGACATTCCAGAGAGGACGAAGGTCCCAGAAGGATGCCAACGAGGAATCCAGAGTCACCTGAACACCCTGAGTCGGGGTCATTAGCACGAGGGCAGCAACAGCCTCAGAACCCTGTGCGAGCCGCGCTTGCGCTAGAGTGAATGCCTGAGTCACATCTAGTCGCAACTTCCCATCTGTGGGCTTCAGCGTTGTGTTGCTCCGGATTCCTCCTGAATCGAAACGGCCTAGAGCTCCCGCCTCGTTCCATTCGTTCGAATCGATTCCCGTGCTCTCCCACGTGGCATCCGAGTGGTCCCAATCGACATATGTCATCCAAGCCTCGACATCCATGGGTGAGTTGGCGGCCGTTCGGACATTCAATTCAACCGTCGCGCTCTGAATCGTGGCATTTGTCCAGAACCCGATTGCATCGAGATCTATGGCGATTAGTGCGTTTCGGCGCTCGCCCGTGGTAGGGTCCCATCCCAGCACTAGAGTCGAGTCACCGCCATGGATAGAAGTCGTAGCGCTTCCATCTATCCAAGTATCGCGTACGTCGCCCTTACCAATCGGCGCATCCCAATAGGAGATGTTCGACGAGCCATCGCCATTCGGGCTCGTGCCCGATGAGGCTTCCATCGCGGTGTGCGTGTGCTCGAGGTATGGCTCTGAATGATCAGGGCGATTACCAGCTGTCGACAGCAGATCGAACGAGGTCGATAGGATGAGAATCAACACCAAGGCTCCGACTCTCTTCAAATCGCGCGAGACCCGCACCTTTCGATCGGATCTCATCCGCAACCGCCTCGCCGAATCTCAATCCTCGTAGATCTCCCAGTCGTCCATGTCAGGAGTGCGGAACCACCAGGCTCCGTCCTCGTCCTCCCACCACTCGGTGCCTTCCTCATCGACGGTCACTCCGTCATCATCCTCGGAGGCGAACTCCGGCTCAGAGTCGTAGGTAATGTCCGGAGATCCAGAAGGTGCGGCCGCAGGCCCTTCAGGCCCTGATGGCGGGTCTGCCGAGGCGGAGAGGCTGCGAGTATCAGATGGGAGGCCATCACCAACATCCTCTTCCTCATCCCAGTCATCCCAACCGTCGTCATCTCCCTTCCTAATCAGGACGATTATGAACACGATGACCCCGACGGCTATCAGGGCGACTACACCGGCTCCTGCGTAGGCAACTGGGCCGCCTGATTGGAAGAACCCGGCCACATTGCCAGTGACTGTCACTTGGATCTGTGCTGTCAGGCCACCGCTCGAGACTTGGATCTGTGAGTCCCCCTCTTTCAGAACCTCGACCAGCCAGGTCTGCGGCTCGACACCCTCGGTGACCTCATGTCCGGTTGCGAGTATCTGCGTGTTCTCCAGCGGAACGATGTTGTCGAATTCGTCGTAGCCGGTGGCACGGAGCGTTACTGTCTCCAGTTGCTCAACGGCAGTGCGATCGAGACTCAGTTCGATTCGATTCAAATCAGCAGCCTCAACGGTCACGTTCCAAACACCGGATAGAGAGCCATGAATGTAGGTTAGTTGGTAGGTTCCCTTCACAGTCCCAGCATATCTGTAATCCCCGGTTTCGGATCCAGTGAGCCAATCTATCCCATCCCAGCCTTCGGTTGCTATTCGGAATTCGTTGCCATCTGCGTCCATCGCCCAGAGGGTGATGTCAAGGATTCCACCCGCAATAATGGAATCAGACACAGCATCATGCCAGATCGTGACCGCGACGCCATGGCTCACAGTCATCGTACCTCGAGACTGATGGCCGTTCTGAGTGGCACAGATGACATACGACCCGGTCTGGTTCGCATCGAACGAGAGCACTCCGTCAACGATTTCCTTCTGGATTCGCTCGGAATCTTCCGAGACGCCGCAATCGGCGGGAGCGTTGGATATCGTGGTGTCGTGAATCCACCATTCAAGGTCCGAATTCGGGACCGGGTTTCCGTAAGCATCGACGGTGGTTACGGCGATCGTCACCGCTGAATCAGCGTCAACCGACCACTCGGTCGCATCGAACGAGATGGAAGCCAGTGAACCGGCCGACACCGTGATCATCTGATCGTCGTGGAATGACAGTGTACCATCGGCCCCCTCCCACAGGTAGAGACCTCTAATCGTCCAATCGCCCTGCTCTCTCGCGTTGAAGATGGCGTTGGTTCGATAATCCTCCAGCCAAGATTGATCGGCGCCATTCTCCAGTAGTGTCCAACTCTCCAGCGCAACCGGCTTCTGATTGCCTCGTTGATCAACGGCGTAGCCATCGATCGTCCTCGATTCTCCCGCGATGGCGGTGGCATCTCCGCCTCCTCGCACTCTGACTTCCAATGAGACAGGGGCACCGTCGGCTACGGTTATGTGGATCCTTGTCGATACGCCTTCATGCGATGCTTCGACCCACTGCTGTCCTTTCGTCCACGGGGTCCAAGTCTGGTTGCCGTCCACCGTTGTTACGGTACCATTCGAAACGGTCCATCCGATCATGGCGAGCACCACCAGCATCTCGTTGCCTCGGACATCAACTCTGGTCGTCTGCAGTGAGATCTCGTCATCCGCAGTGATCGAAGTCGAGTTGGCGACCAATCTAATCTCCCGTATTGTCCCGTGGCCGACCTCCACGGAGAATGAGCCGTTGACACCGACTGATGCGTCGGCGCGGATGGTCCAGTTGCCAACATGGTCTGCTTCGAATAATCCACCGACGGGTGTTATGTTTCCATTGTCGACGCTCCATGTCACTGTTCCGGCCAGAGATGCCATCGCCTCGTTGCCTCGCCAGTCGTGCACTGTCCATGTATAGGTGCAATTCTCTCCGGCCGCGACACTCAGGCAACCCGTGATCAGCAGATGATCCGGCGTTCCGACGACGACAACGACTTGGATGTCGATCGTGGTCGTATCCCAAGTGGCAGATACAGTTTGGGATCCGCTGAGATAGGGCAACCACGAGAGAGAGCCCATCGGCGTCGTCTCGGTGGTGGACATGCCACCAGTGGTCGAGAATGAACCATTGGTGGCGGACCAGGTTATCGTCTCTCCATCTACGGGGTTGCCATGCTGGTCTCGGACCTCTCCGGTGAGGTTTACCTGTTCGTCAGTGGTCAGAGCCGCTGTGACTGGTGTGGTGACCAAGGTGGTCGGAATTCCGGGGGTCACGGTGACGTTCATGGTACGAGTGACCTGACCATACCCAGCAGAGATCATGACCACTCCCGCCAATTCAGGAGTGAATACGCCGCTCTGGTCGATGCTGCCACCACTAGAATCCCATACCACGGTGCCGGACAGGGCACCGCCATGGGCATCGAACATCTGAGCGGTGAACGATATCTGAGTGTCAGCATCGGTGCTGTTGGAACCGCTAATCTGGATATCGTTAACTGTCGTGTAATTGAAATCCAATTCCGGCCGTTTCGCAGCCGTAGTGTCCTCACTGTGTGCTAGATCGACTATCATTCGGCCATTATTGGGAGCTCCAATCAAAGCGACTCCGAAGGTCCCGTCTATCGCGGCCGGTAGGCCATTCGAGACATCGAAGGAAAGCCAGCCGCTAGTAGCGCTGGCGTAAACACGAACCGTGTCCAACGGGGCCGATTCGTAGTCGGTTCCAGAAGCCATTCCCGACTGGCTCCAAGTTGTTCCGAAGGCAGCGTTCTGCCAAGTCGCTCCGGATTCATCGAAGTTATGGTTGAGAAGGCGATGCACGCTGAGATCCATGTAGGAGGCGTCCGCGGTAGGCACCGAGTTAAGCCACAATCGGAGTTCGGCCGAATGCGCGTTGGCATCGATACTCAGGGGAATCTGACCGAGGTCGACCATCAACACGCCTTCACACTCGTCGTTGTTCGACATACCTGCTCCACATCCGATTCCAACCCGAATCGAGGCGTCTCCTCTGGACGTGGTCGGTTCGGATTCATCGAGTGTGGCATCGTGAATCTGAGGATAGGCGAGCACGTCGGAGTCATGGCCCTCTCTGAAGAGAGCCTGATGGACATGGTTGCCTAGGGTTTGGGTGTCGGGGCCCCCTACAGCGAACGACCAGGAACTCGAACGGGGTCCGGGAATGGACCCGGATATCGCTTGCACATCCCATGTGTAGAGGGCCTGTACCGAAAGGTCGGAAGAGGGTGTCCAAGAGGTCAAATTGGCCGAGAATCCAGAATCTATCCAAGATGAATGGGATACAGGATTGTTAGAGCCCTCCTTCAGTCTTAGGACATAGCCGGTCGCTCCGGTGATTGGTTGCCAGGAGAGGGTCGGTCGGAGGGGCGACTCCAGAAGCATCCCGTTCGACTCGTAAAGAACCTCTAGATTGCCAGGGGATATGAGAGCAGCAGCCGGTGGCGGTGAAATCCCATTCGGGTTGTCGACATAATCCATCAACAATTGTGGTCGGAAGCCGCTGGTCTGGTTCTCAGCGGACGAGAACCAGAGAGTACCACTCCAGTTCGAAGTGACTGCCACCGTCAGGCGTCCACTGTGGTTGGTGAACGCTTCCTGAGCGAGGGTGGTTATGTCCCACTCATACCAATCACCCGCCCCAGTTGCGATCTTGGTGATCGACGAGGCGCCACTGGCTGAGCATTGGGTGGTCGGATCGTAGGTCGACCATGTAACGCTGGATTCCGTCCAGGTGTTCGAGAAGCACTCTTGAATCTCGACTGAATGCGCTCCAGTGCCACTGTATGTTCCTCGGTACAGCCTCAACGTGACTCCCGTAGGCAGGATGGTCGACGGGAATGGCAGTTCTCCGAGATCTAGGTCAAGGAGGGAGACGGCATCCGCACCCGAGGTGTCGGGACTGTTGCCAACCGCTATTTGACCGTCACTGCCGTGGTTCTGGGTGACGCCGAAGGGGGTGGCGCTGTCGACATAGGTGTCAGGGAATCCAGGCAGCAATCCACTGTCGACGAACACGATACCACGCTTCAGCGTGACCGAGTAATTGCCGGCACCATCGTCGCTTCCTATCTCCGTTGGGACCCGGAACGAACCGCCGGTACTCCAGTTCCCGAGCCGGGTTCCATCGATCGGACGAACCCGCCAATGTATCCACTCATCACTCCATGAAGTAGATGAGGCGAAGGTGAAGTTTGTTGAACCGAAGGTCCCAATCTGGCTGCTGTTCGTGGAGTCTAGTTCCAAGACCGACTCTGCGAATTGTGGATCGGTGGACACCTCCAGATCCCAAGTCGCGTTCGATGCAGTGTGATTCCAATCGAGGGAGACGGGACTCCTTGGCTGCGGTCGCAGCGCGTTCCAATCCCACATCGTGGTCTCCGTGTTCGGGTTCAACGATGTCACGTCATCCGGAACCCATTGAGTGCCAACCCGGTAGGTGACATTCAGAATCGGGCGTAGGGCCCGGTCGCCAATCGTTGACGAATACTGTTCGTTGTGGAAGACATACAGGTTCGAAGGTGATGGGTCCGATGTTTGGAACATCAAGGAAAGGAAATCGTCGCCTCTGACCCTCGCCTGCTGCATCGCGGCAGTGACGTCCCAAGAATACCAGCCATTGTTGTTCACTTCCGTGGTATCGAGCATTTCACCTGTGTCGTTCGCACCGGTGCCACCGGCGGCCTGCCACGTCTGGTTCACAGCGTACCGCTGCCAGTTCACAGTTGCTTCGTCCCAATTGCGGTTGACTGGCATGACCGAGATGTTCATACTTGGATTCATGGCGCTACCTGCTCCCGAACTCTTGTACAGTTCAATCGTCGCATCTAGGACCTCCCAAGGTTCTGGAATGGGGATCTGACCCACATCCACACTGAGGAGAGTATGGGTCCTGTGTCCGGCCGCTAAGGAACCAGCGCTACGGCCAATGTAGAACTGACTGTATGATGAGGAGGGCGAGAAGGAATCGATTGATCCCCCGTCCATAAGATCGTAAGTCTCGGTAGAGGTGACCGCGCTGCCACGACGTGCCTCAAAGTGCGCATCGGTCGAGTTGATCGCCCAACTTAGGTCGTTTGGGACATCGAAGTGCCAAGGGGCTGTACGATGACTCAATATGTCGCCGTAGATCGGTTGCACGAACCAACGATAGCGATCATTGACGCTGAGAGTCGGAGGGGTGAAGGTCTGATTGGCGAGGTCTTCGAATCCGGGGTCGTAGCGACTGTCATAGATCGTCCATCCAGCTCGCTCGTCATCGGCATCGTCCCAAAGCAGTACCCTAGCATGCCAAGTTGAGTTCCAGCCCGGTTGACTCCATGTGAGGGACGGGGTGGTATCCGATTCCAGCACATGGCCATTCTCCATCCAGACCACCTCTCCAGCCATGGGAGAAATTAGGGTGGCGTTGACACCAATCTGGCTCGGAGACATCGTACCGTTCCGCACCTGCACGGTAAGATATGGTCGAGAACCACTCGATGTGTGTTCGATCGAGGCGATGGTCGCTTGGGCAATCTCACTAGATGAGGATAGCAGCCGGACATATGCATAATCCTCGTCATTTAGAACCGTGTTCTGCACAATCTCCGTGATGTTGAATTCCTGCCATCCGGAGGTGGTGACTGAAACAATGTCAGTCGGGGGTCCCACATCACTACCGTTCGACATCGAACTCCAGTTGTTGGTACCATCGCGCGTGGTTCCATTTGCGGACTCGTTGAAGCCACCTATCGCTGCATGCGTCGAGATGGTCGGTTGAGTCGCATTGGTCCCAATCACATAGAGATGAAGTGTCGCGCCCACAATCCTGCAATCCGTCGGTCTAGGTAGAGTGAGGTTAGCCGACATGGGGAACGCTAGCAGTGCATCCTTCGGCCCATCTGTTAGCGAGGTTCTGCCCACCACGAGATCCCCCGAACCACCATGGGTGTCGTTGAGACCACTGGGGCCAAGATCAATCCATGTGTCATTGAAAGATGGATGGGATTCGCTCGCAAGCCAGCCATGATGACGCATCTCGATTTCGGCCGTATCCGGATCTATGAGGGTGCTCTGTACATCGGGAAGGCGGAACCAAGCTATCTGTGACCAGTTGCCGACTTGGCCGGTCTGCGAGAGCCCGCGTACACGCCAGTACCAGATTTGACTGGTAGATAGGTCGCTCGTCGGGGAGAATTCCCCGGTGGCCAGTGAGAATGCGGAGGTGTCAATCCAAGACTGGTAGGAGAGCAATGATGAGCTGGAGAGGGTCGAGGTCGTGTCCAGTTGAACCTCCACAGCATTGGCGAGGCTCGCATCGGTAGTCCAATTCAGAGTCGGACGAAGGATGCTCTGCATCCGATAGTCATCATCAATCATCCACAGTCCATTGTCCGGAGCGAGCCCGATGGGAGTCGCAGGCGCATCGTCGGACCCTTGGGTGTAGACTATCTCCAGAGTCGGCCAATACGGCGAACCGCTGCTGGACGCCTCTTTGTCCGAGAACGTGACGGCTCCATTCGCGGTGAGGATAAAATTCGCTGGCTCCCCCCACCGCATGGCCTTCTGCACCGCCCCGGTCACATTCCACTCGTACCATGTTCCGGAGGATGATACCGTGGTGCTGTCGAGAGAGGTGACCCGATCGGTGCCCGAGGCGCCCGGACCGCTCCAAGCATTCGTCCCATCGTAGGTGTTCCAAGTCGCGTGATCCTCCTTCCACTCGTGGCGGCCATTCTCGTAAACCGTCACCGCCACATTGCTCGGTGACGCGAATGGATCGGTTCGTAGTTTGAGTGATGCCGATACCACGGCTAGAGCGGAACTACCTGGCGCCGTCCCTTCAGGAAGCAGATGACCATCCAAGTCGCAGGACACCAGACCCACCTGAGTCGAGGAGACGGAGATGTAGTTCCCATTCTCATTTCCGTTGGTGTTGCCGCTGTCGAGATATGTGTCCTTGCAGAACGGCGCAACCACGATCGAGGAAGCGTTCCCGTGTCGTAGTGATAGTGAGTATTCATCATTTCCTAGATGGGTCGAGTTAAGTTCGGTCAGCAGCATTGAGTGAGTTACCCAATCGGATCGATCTCCTTCCTCAATCCACTGCATACGCCACCAGAGGCGGGAGCCGAGGTCCAGCGCCCAAGATGATGGCACAAGGAACTCCCCGTTCGTGAGATCGAATCCAGAATCCTTCCTGCTGTCGGCTCGCAACGTGATTGATTGGTTCCATGTCGAGTCGGTAGAGATCTCAATCAAGACATCGTTGGCGGCGTTAGCCGAGGTGGTGTTCCAAGTCAGAGTCGGTGTCGTAGTTTGGGTCAGATTGCCCTCCGTCTGAGTCCAGGCACCACCACCGTCGCGTGGCGTCAAATCTTGGCCAGGTGATGGTGAGACTCCGTCTCCCCAATCGTAGTTCACCGTAAGTTTCGGCAGGTATTCTAGAGCCTCTTCCGACGAACCAATTGTGATGTTCTCCCCGGCTCCACCGTAGCCGCGAACCATCAAATGCAAATCGCTGTGATCGCCTGCTCGCAGTCGCTCCTGAATTATGTACGTCAAATCGTAGGCCATCCACGGCGTAGATTGGTTGCCGTTTAGTGCGCCGACGCTCTCGCCGATGTAATCAATGCCGCCATCCGTCCAATTCAGACCCAATCCATTCGATGTCCAGTTCGCCTCCTGATCGTCAAACGCCTTGTCTAGAGTCCACACAGAGATGATTGCCTCGCCATCCCGATCAGTTCTCCGGAGCGCCAGCTCCGCATCGATAATCGAGGCGTTGGCGTGCATTCCCACATCAGACCAAGTGATAGTTAGCATGGTATGCGCGTCCGAGACATTCGTGTCGTTCGAATTCCCGATTAGGAGATTGTACTCCGACCCCCCGGTGAAGGAGGTGTTTCCAGAGGTGACGAAGGTGTCCTTGACGGTTCTCTTGCCGAGACCGAGAGAATCGTTTGTGAGGGTGAACGAATAGGTGCTATCGAATTGAAGGCTGGCACTGACGTTCGGTAACCCGAAGGTGCTCTCCTGCCAATCCCCTAGGATGTCGTTCAGGGTGCTGCGGACCCGCATGTGAACATTGGTGCCGACGCTGAGATTCGTCGAGGGTGTGAGGAAGGATCCATTTTGGTTTAGGCTGAAAGCACTGGCATCATTCCAACTGGTCCAATGCCAATCGCCATCGATCAGTGTTCGATACGATGAATCTGCAGAGAACTGGATTTCGACGCCACTGCCATTGAGGAGAGACCACTCGATTTCCGGGGTGAGATCAGGCGTCAGGGCTAGGATCGCTGGCTCCATGACCACGGAGCCATCATTGGGCGAATCGATCTGGATGGAACCGAGACTCGTGCTGCCGACCGTCGAATAGGAGACCTGCAATTCCGGCCGATCTGCGGTGTTTGATGAGTCACGAGTAATACAGGAAGATGGAACCCCGATTCCGGATAGCAGCAGACTAACCTCAGACGTGTTGTCCCGAAGCGCCTGCTGAGCTATCCTCGTCACATTCAGGGAAATCCAACCGCTACTCGATGAGGTGGTTGGAGGCTCCCAGTGGTCACGGTCCAGTCCCAAGGCGTCAGCACCTTGGGAAGACCAGTTCACAGAAGTCGAGGCGCGGTTCCAATTGGCGCTGCTCTCCGACCAGTTGCTGATAAGCAACGGAGCGGCGTAGTAGACCGTCCTGCCGGTGCCCATGAAGGTGATCTGGGTGCACTTGATTCTGAGGGTGGCAGAGTGGATGCGATTGCTGGATGGCATCGGATTGCCACCTTGGTCGGTCATGTTGAACGAGATCAAGGAACGAGTGTCGAACATCCCCGCTTTGGCGAGCAGCATCGTCCCATCGCTGCCGTAGTTGTTGTTCGGAGCACTGCCATTGATCTGGGCGTCCTTTGTGGCGGCATTGGATACGATGGCATAATCGGGTGCTGGATTCTCCTCAAGTGGCTCAGCGGGCTGCAGGAAAGCGACCCAGGAAGTAGTCACCATCACCAAGGTGAGCAGTAGAGCGGTTGCAAGGTTGCCTCGAGGGGTGCGGTCGATAGCCATGGCTGAGCCTCGGATTGGCGGCGGGGCGGACCCAATAATGGGTTCCGGTCTGGAGACCATGTTCCATGGTCGTCCAGATTGTCGTTTTCCTGATTATTGAAGGAGGGGGCTCGGCGCGGTACCCGAAGTGTTGCCAGCACGATGCTGGCGGTCTTCAAAGAAGTGCATCCAAGGAGGCCCCTCCATTGTCTAACTCGCGATGTGGGAGAGTCCTGCGAAAAGGTTGATTGAGGCTCGCTGCGAGCCCACTTCGGTCGGTGCGATGAGCGAACTATGGGTCGAGAGGCATCGGCCTCGCTCGGTTAGCGAGATGCGCGGCCAACGAGCGGTGGTTGACCGGCTCCGGCGATACGCCGAGGCGGGCACCTTCCCGCACCTTATGTTCGCTGGCCCACCGGGCACCGGCAAGACGACCGCTGCACTAGCACTCACAGCCGATGTGTTCGGGGAATCCCACCGCACAAACCTACTCGAGATGAACGCCTCAGACGAACGAAAGTTGGAATCCATCCGCACCAAAGTGAAGCAGTTCGCGAGGACGACACCGCTGGCGGGGGCGACATTCAAGGTGATCTTCCTCGATGAGGCCGACTCGCTCACCTCTGAGGCGCAGGGTGCTCTACGACGTATAATGGAGCAGTATTCCGAGACCTGCCGATTCATCCTCTCATGCAACTATTCAAGCAAAATCATCGAGCCGATCCAAAGCCGTTGTGCAGTGTTCCGATTCAGACCTCTGGCTGACGACCAGGCTAGGGCTCAGATTGAGGCTGTTGCCGAGGCGGAAGGGGTTGAGTTGGACGACGATGCCGCTGCGGCAATCGTGCATGTCAGCCTCGGCGACTTGCGGAAGGCGATAACCGCACTGCAGGTGGCCGCCTCTATGGACATGCATGTCACGAGGGATCTTGTCTACGAGACGAGTGCGACCGCTCCTCCAGAGGTACTGCAAGGATACCTCTTGGCCTGCCGAGAGGATGGATTCCAACCCGCTCGGCGACGTCTGCGTCAGATTCTCGATGACTACGGTCTGGCTGGAACCGACTTCGTTCACCAGTTGCACGGAGAATTGCACGCCATGGACTTCTTGGAGGAGCCGACGAAATTGGATTTGACGGAAATGATGGCGGAGATCGACTTCCGGCTCGTGGAAGGCGGCGGCGAACTGCTGCAATTGGATGCCATGACAGCTAGGATATGCACCTCTATGGGAGCGTGACCTCCGGCGAGGGCCGCGAGGATATGCGGGAGGGTCAAACAATCGTCAAGGTGTAGGCGCGCTGCGGCTCCCGGTTCACCCAAGGATCCCCTTGCTCCTCTAGGTCCAATTCGATTCTATAATCACCGACTGAGAGATGGCCTAGGTCTATCGCGACACCGACATCGAGTGGATGTGGTGTGAGGGCAGCATCCGGAGCAGCACTGCGATTCTCTGCTAGCAGCCGGTCGTAGTTCAATCTGAGCGAATCGGAATCGGCAATGGTGGAGGAATTCTCGGACAGGATGGTCTCACCCTGGACGAGTCGTACCGCGATTCGCGCCTTGCTCGGATCCGCATTGTCAGAGATGCCGAGCACAAACCAGAGATGGCCGTCGAGGCTTGAACCATCTGCCTGGACGCTGAATCCATCCCCGGTCCAAGAGACCCGATCCGACCAGTTCGCGGCCTCGATGCCATCGGCGTCCAAGGCGAGCGAAGGCGTTGAAGCCGGCTCCGGAGCGCTGAGATCTCCAAGAGGTGGATTGACAACCAAGATACACACCGAAAGCCAAGTGAATACCCAGAGGAAGGAAGCCCGAAACCAGTTCCCGAAGGTGTACCGCTCGTGGATCGAGGCGGGCAGGAGAATCCGATGCAAAGTGGGGAGTCCTGCAGCGAGTAGAAGTGGCAACAACCAGAGTACGTTCGCAGGACCATCCATCGACGGCATCATGACGTATCGCATTAGCAAGGCCACGAGCACTGATCCTAGTAGAACGATCCACATCGAAACGGTGTCTGCCTTCTCCTTGGAGTGGAAATCGGATGGCTCAAAGGGTTCGATCCCGAGATCACCACCGGGTCTCTTCGACTCCTTCCGATCTCGCGTTCCATCGCCTTTCGATCGACGGCCATCGAGAGCGGCGGATCTGAGCGCGGTGTCCATGTCGACCATCGTGCTCGCACCGTCCGGCGCGCCAGCCGCCTATGAGAGTTCTCGGAGGTATCGACGATGGTGTCGCTCGCTGGAGAAGACGAGCGGCCATCGCAGCGTCGGTGAGGGTGAAGGTAGTGAAACGCTCATAGCGGTCACTCAGGTCGGTCGGGTCCAAGCCGGGGTGGCGTAGTTGGTGGCGCGTCGGACTCATAGGGCACGCGGCTCAACGGCCGCGTTCACAGATGACGTCGCCTGAGACATCCGAAGGTCGCGGGTTCAAGCCCCGCTCCCGGCACCAACCGAGGTACCGGGCGCATGCCAACGACAAGATTGGAAGGAACCGGACGAGCGCCCTGAACGTGTTAGATGGAGAGGAAATATCGGGTATGCGGTTCCAGCCCTAGACCTTCTCACCAGCCGGACGATTCATGGCCCGACCGTCGACCCAACGCATCGTGACGGAAGACGCCGAGGTGGGCGACAGGGTCAGGATAGTGGTCACCGGCCGCTCCTGTTCAATCTCTCAGGAAGGCGTGATGCTGGAGGCGACGGCAGCTGACTGCCTGACAATCAAACTGGACAATGGTTACAACGTCACCCATCCGGTCTCTGACATCGATTCTATCGCCAAGGTCGCCTCTTCTTCATCGCCCTCCAATGTGAGGTCCATCTCCGATTCAGCTAGCGAGGAAGCAGATGCTTCCGAGGATGACGAACTGCCACTAGTCGTACTCCTGCATACGGGGGGCACCATCGCAAGCAAGGTCGACTACGCCACAGGGGCAGTGACCGCTAGATTCGAACCGGAGGAGATCATCGATGCAGTCCCGGAACTCTCCTCGATCGCGCGCATACGGGCGGTGAAACTCGGTAACATGTGGTCCGACGACATGCGTCCGAGGCATTGGAATAGAATCCTAGAGGGAACGGCCAAGGCGTTCGACTCGGATGCAGCGGGAGTCGTCGTGACACACGGCACGGACACGATGCACCTCACTGCTGCTGCACTCGCCTTCGCTTGGGCGGGAGAAGGCGGAAGGCCACCCGGGAGGATTGTGCTCACCGGTGCCCAGCGCTCCGCTGACCGCGGCTCATCTGATGCGGCTGAGAACCTCATAGCAGCGGTACATTGGGCAGCCAATGGACCTCCTGCATCGGGGGAGAGGGATGCGTCTGTGATTGTGATGCACGATAGCGGTTCGGATGGCGTCTGCGCCGTCCTCCCGGGTTGCGCAGCACGCAAGTCACACTCCTCCCGGAGAGACGCCTTCAGAGCAGTCAATCAACCCCCACTCGCAAAGATCTCGATACGTGGTGGCCGTCCAACCATCGAGGGAAATCTCACGACGGCGCCGACTCGGGAAGTGAGCGACAAGCCTCACCTCTTCGATGAGGAGACGACAATTGCAGAGTTCCTCGCCAACGGGCATATGAGGGCTAAGTTCCTCACCGCGGCCATCGACGCGGGCGCGGCGGCTCTCCTCGTGCACGGGACGGGATTGGGGCATCTTCCACTCGATGACCCCGCCGGAGATAGTCCGGAGAATCGCGAATTGGCGCGCGTGTTGAGCGAACATTGCGCAGCGGGTGGCATCGTGGTCGTCACGACGCAGTGCATCGACGGCCCGGTCAACATGGATGTGTACGCTAAGGGTAGGGAACAACAGGAGATGGGGTTGATTGGACATGGCGCCTCCTCCCCTCCAGGAATCGCGCTCGTCAAGTTGCATCACCTCCTCTCAAGAGGATTGGATGTTCAGGCCATCCGTCGGATATGGTCCGAGGATCTCGTGGGTGAGAATCCACATTCTATACTCGAATGATTCAATTGCGAATATGGAATTCCCAATTGATGATTAGATGAATATACAGAGGCCCTTGAATGGTCTCAAAATAGGTCGTTTTTGCAACTCTGGATAGCCGTTTGCACAGCCGTTTGGATGATATGCCCGGCGGCGGTGCTCATAGCATGGGGGAGACTGGTCGCAGCGCCGATGCGCTGGACGACATGCGCCGTGCAGCACAGGCAGCGGGTGGTAGGAGTAAGACCGAGGCATTGCGCGCTGCGGGACGGCGGACTGCAAAGGAGAGAGTCGAGGAGTTGCTCGACGATGGTTCGTTCATCGAGATAGATTCCTTTGTCACTAGCCGGACCACTGATCACCAACTCGACCTGCACCCTCACCCTGGCGATGGCGTTGTCGCAGGTCATGGCACCGTCGATGGAAGACGCGTGTTCTGCTTTGCCCAGGACTTCTCCGTGTTCGGCGGTTCGATGGGAGAGATGCACGCATCGAAAGTAGCGAAAATCGTCGAGATGGCGGAACGAGCGATGGTCCCCCTGATAGGCATCTGGGATGGTGGCGGTCAGCGAGCGCACGACGGAGTGACATCGCTCGGTGCTATCGGGGAATTGCTGGACAAACTGGTGTCCTGTTCCGGTCGCATCCCGATGTTGAGTCTTGTTTTAGGCCCGGTCGCTGGAGCATCTGCGCTAGCGGCAGTCCTAGCGGACTTCGTGATCCTTGGTGACGAGCATGGTGAGTTCTTTCTCTCCAGTCCATTGGAGACTCCAGAAGTGGTCTCGGAGGGGATGACGACGAACGAATTGGGTGGTGCCGACATGCACGCCAGCCGGAGCGGCATATGCCACCTCGTCGCCGAGGACGAGACGGACGCGATGGATATCGTCGCCGAACTCCTATCTTTCCTTCCCGACCACTGTGATGCAATGCCTCCGAGAGTGGATGGGGGGGATTCCCCCGACCGATCGTGCGACGACCTCGATGACTTCGTGCCAGCGGATTCCAACCGACCTTACGACATGATTAGAATCATCACAGGAGTTGTCGATGACGGCCATTTCCTCGAACTCTTCCCATCCTATGCGGACAACATCGTCATCGGATTTGCCCGACTATCGGGCAGGCCGGTAGGAGTTGTCGCCAACCAACCGAAGGTGCTCGCTGGGTGCCTGGACATCGACGCATCTGTGAAGGCTGCGCGATTCATTCGTACCTGTGACTGCTTCAACATCCCCTTAGTCACCTTCGTTGATGTTCCCGGATTCCTTCCGGGAACAGTACAGGAGTGGGGTGGAATCATCCGTCATGGCGCGAAGTTGCTCTATGCCTACGCAGAGGCCACGGTACCAAAGATGACAGTGGTCACTCGGAAAGCCTACGGCGGAGCCTATCTAGCGATGTCTTGCAAGCACCTCGAGTCCGACTACAACGTCGCATGGCCCACCGGGGAACTCGCCGTCATGGGAGCGGAGGGGGCGGTCAACATTATCCATCGTCGCGAGTTGAAAGAGGTTGAGGACCAAGCGACGAAACACGCGGAACTCGTCACCGAGTATCGCCGCAAGTTCGGCGACCCCTATGTGGCAGCGCGGAACGGCTGGCTCGACGACGTCATTGAGCCGAGCGAAACGCGGGCCCGACTGACGAGGGCGTTGGAGCCACTTCAATCGAAGCGCGTCTGGCGACCTCCGAAGAAGCACGGGAACATCCCGCTGTGAGTCGCTTGAGGAACCAACCTCTAGACTCCATGGTTTTGATGGGCGAAGTCGTGGATAGCGGATGCGTGATTGGTATCGGATGCTGGTACGGTATCAGTTAGGCAGACGATCCTCGAATGCCTGCAGCCGTGCCACGGTCAAATCGAGAGATGGCAGGCTCAAAGCCGCATCCGGCCTCACGAAGCGAGCCCAAGCCTCCAATTGCTGGGCTGCGAGCAACCAGCGTCCGTCCAGTGAGAGGGCACCATCGATATTCCGTTTCGGAGTCGCATCTGCACCCCGCCGATACGCGGCCGAGAGATGCACCGTCGCAGCAGTCTGAAAATCCGTGCCGGGAGGCGTAGGTTGGCCTGGATTGGAATCGTAGTCCACGGTGACCCGAGCAGCTATCGTCCTAACGCTCTGATTGGTTTCGAGGATCGAATCCCCCCAAGGCCCGCGATGATCGAGCGGACGGCGACCGGGCAACGGTTCAATCCTGCCGCCCGCGGCGGACCATGCAGAGGCACCCGATCTCGCGGAAGCGCCGCCGCCCCTCATCACAAGGATGGGCGATTCCTCGCCGGCCGAAAACAATCCACGCTCGCGGGCAAGCCGAACGATGCCAGCACCATCGGAGGAGCCTCCAGACCACCTTGAGCCAGACCAGATGAGTTGGTTGACGGATGAAATCAGCAACGAGTCGTCGGCGCATTCGACCCCGGACCGAGGGCCGAGCTGGTGCTTCAGCGGCGAGGTTATCGACAGCCATGTCGCTTGCTCAGAATGGACGATGCTGGGAGCACCACCATACAAACTGGGATGCACTCCCGAGAATCCCCAACTTACTGGCGCTTCCGTGACCTCCTTCACGACTTCCGCCGCCGCCACGCGCATCGACAACAAATCGGATTCGAATCTAGACGGTCGTATGGTCGGACCAGAACCGGTCATCGCCCAAGACATTGCCATCTCAATTCTGTCACTCTCGATCCAAGCCACATCGGTGAACTCTACCTCGACGCCCTCGCCGCTCAGGTGGGCGGCGGTCAAGATGGCAAGAGCGGGCGAGAGGGAGTGTTGGATGGGATCTCCGACGACCGCGAAGCGCAGCGACGTCCCCGCGACCATGCATGGCAGACGATGCACCGCACTTAGTGGGTGACGCTGAAGGATTCAAGAGTGTAGACCTGAGGCTCCCTGCATGGCGAGCGACTTAGAGATCGCCCGAAGGGCGACCCTAGCACCCATCGAAGAGGTGGCGTGGAAGCTCGGAATCGGTGTCGAGGAGATACTCCCCCATGGTCGACACATGGCGAAGGTGTCTTGGCCTGCGATTCGTTCTAGAGCCGATGGTCCCAGAGGATCGCTAATCCTTGTCACAAGCGTCAATCCTACCCCCTTCGGAGAAGGGAAGACCGTGACGACGATTGGCCTGAATCAGGGTCTGAACAGGATGGGGAAGCGCGCGACCTGCGTCATCAGGGAGCCGTCGATGGGCCCGGTGTTCGGAATCAAGGGAGGGGCGGCTGGAGGTGGCCATTCGCAGGTGCTGCCGATGGAGGAGATCAACCTCCTGTTCACTGGCGACATCCCATCTGTCACTGCCGCCCACAACCTCTGCTCCGCACTGCTCGACAACCATCTGCATCACGGCAACGAACTGCGCCTCGATGCGAAACGGTTGTTCTGGCCCCGGGCCATAGACATGAACGACAGGACCCTTCGCAGCATGGCGATTGGGCTTGGCGGAGCCCCTAATGGAATGACTCGTGAGGACCGGTTCGACATCACCGCAGCCAGCGAGGTGATGGCGATTCTAGCACTATCCTCAGACTACGCAGACCTACGGCGTCGACTTGGTGAGATCGTAATCGGACAGACCGAATCAGGTGAACCTGTGAAAGCGGAGGACATCGGGGCATCCGGTTCCATGGCGCTCCTTCTCCGCCACGCTTTCCTGCCGAATCTGGTCCAGACATTGGAGGGCGATCCGGCATTCATCCACGCCGGGCCATTCGCTAACATCGCCCACGGTAACTCAAGCATCATCGCCGACCGGCTCGCGCTCGCAGTGAGCGATTATGTGGTCACCGAGGCCGGCTTCGGTGCCGACATGGGAGCCGAGAAGGCGCTCCACATCAAGGCGGCTACCTCTGGCGTGCCCCCAGACTGCATCGTCGTCAATGTCACAGTGAGATCGATGAAACTGCACGGTGGTGGCTTCTCGAGCAAGGCAAGCAGACGGCCGGCCGCAGAGGAAATCGCTGCAGAGGACGCCGAGGCGGTTCGGCGTGGAGCCGCCTCAAACCTCGCCCGACATGTCCGCAACATGGCTAGATTCGGACCTCCTGTGATTGTATCCATCAATCGCTTCGACAGTGACCATGAGAGCGAAATCGAAGCGATTGTCCAAGAGGCTCGCGCAGCAGGAGCGCGCGACGTGGTGCTCTTCGAAGGGCACCAGCACGGTGGTCTCGGAAGCGGTAGACTTGCCGAGGCAGTCGTCCGTGGAGTGCAGGACCATCTCGCAGCCGGGCGACCGTTCACGCCTCTCGTGGATGATGGGAAATCGGTGCTAGAAAGCACACTTCGGATCGCCACTCAAATGTATGGCGCAGAGAGCATCGACCTCTCCCCGCGCGCCGAGCGCGACCTTGAACGGCTCGAGTCTTGGGGATACGAACGGCTGCCGGTTTGCATGGCAAAAACGCAATACTCGTTCAGCCATGAGCCTGATCAAATCGGGGCACCAAGCGGATTCAACCTGCCGATCAGGGAGTTTCGTCTCAATGCCGGCGCCGGCTTCGTAGTGGCGATCTGCGGTTCGATGATGACGATGCCGGGCCTCCCATCAAGGCCTGCTGCCCTCGACATGGACATGGACGAGGACGGCGAGCTCACCGGCGTCTTCGGATGAGACCGGGGGTAGTCATGCGCATCGTCAAGAAGGACGAAGAAGGATTGAGAGTCCGTATCGATTCGGACGACGATCTCTGGACAATGTCGCACATCTGCACCCCCGGCAGTACACTCGGAATGTTGGGCCATCGACGAGACCAGACCACCGGCACTCAGGAAGGGGGAAGGGCGAGAGAAGCCGAGCGGAAGCCAATGTGGATCGTCATCGATGTGGGAAGCAATGAGTTCCAACCGTTCACCGACGCTCTCCGTGTATCCGGAATCATCCGGGATGCTCGGATCGATGTCGGAAGTCACCACACGCATGCGCTGAAGACAGGAGAAGAAGCGGAGATCGGGAGGGTTGGGGGGCTATCCAATCTCGATCTAGGATTGATAGAGGAGGCAGTTGCGGCTGGATCGAAACCGCGCGTCATCCTCTGCGTGGTCGAGTCAGATGAGGTGCAGGTGTTCGAAATCGCGACGCACGGTCTTCGCAGCATCAGTTCATCGAGTCTGCGCGGCGGAGGGAAACGAGAGAAGGGCTCGTCTGACGCCCGCAGGAGTTTCATCTCGGCGGCGGCTCGCGAAGTGGCACTTCTCCTAACCGATGAGACTCCGGTCGTGATCTGCGGCCCGGGAGATGCCAGAGTCGGTTTTGAGAAGCGAATTAGAGAGTCGGGTGGCGAAGCGCAAATCGTCAATGTCGCGACCAGCATTGGTGGCCGCGCTGCCGCCAACGAGGTCCTCGGTGAGGGCACGGCCGGCGAACTTCTCGGAGCGCACGCGATCTGCAAGCAGACGAGACTCATCGAAGAGGGGCTGAGGAGGATTGCCACCGATGGCGCTGTATCGTACGGGCGGACGGAGATCGCGAACAACGCCGAACTTGGCGCTGTTGAGACACTGATCATCGACGCGGCACTGCTCAGAGAAGGCGGGAGCGGAGGAGAATGGCAGGAGACGGCTGCAGCGGTGGAGACCGCTGGGGGGAGTGTGGAACAGGCTTCCACCGACCACGATGCCGGTGCTCAATTGGAGGGATTCGGAGGCGCCATAGCGCTGCTCAGATGGCGTCCTGAATGAGACGACTGGTATGCCGTGGGAGTGAGGTGAATGGCGAGACCGAATGGGCGACTGGTGGCGTTCGGCGAGGCTATGCTCAGGGAGATGCCGGACCGCGACGGAGTGATTCGGCAGACTCCTGGTGGTGCCGAATGGAACGTCGCGGTCGCCACCGCACGCCTCGGGAGGCCCGCATCATGGGTGTCCTCTGTCCCTGCGGACCCAAATGGTTGGTCCGAGGTTAGGATGGTCGCTGAAGACGCCGGCGTCGATCTGACCGGAGTCGTGACTCTGGAGGATGCGGAGATCGGTCGCTACCGGGTCGAGCCGGATGCTCAGAAGGTCGTCTACGACCGGGCTGATTCGGCCTTCGCCCGCCTCGACAGGAGCGCCTTCGACTGGAGGGAACTGCTCGATGGGGCGAGATGGCTCGTGACAAGCGGAATCACTCCACTACTAGGTGAGGGCCCGCGCGCTGCGTGGTCGACCGCACTCGCATTCTCTGAACTTGAGGGAGTTCTCAACGCGTTCGATCTCAACCACAGGCCAATTCTGGGGGATCTCGCAAGGCTATGGGGTGATGTCGTTCAAAGAATCAGGCAGTTCCACGTCGTAGTGCTCAGTTCCGATTCGATTGACGGCATAGCCGCCATCGAAGGATGGGACATGCCCTCCGACGACGATGGCAGGATTGAGGTCATGGAGAGGATTAGGCTGCGATCTCTGCTGCCTCATCTCTGCTGCTGCTTCAAGTCGCAGGAAGCCGATGGCAGCCAACGCAGATGGTCTGCCGTAGCCCACTCCTTCGGAATCGACGACACGAGAGAGGATGCGGTGATTCACGAACCGATAGACCCCCTAGGGGGGGGGGACGCTTGGCTGGCTGGATACCTAGATGGTCTGACCCAATTCGGACACTCCCCCGATTCAGCGAAGCGTGCGGCGAGCAGGGGTGACCATCTCGCCGTGCTCTCGCAATCGACTTTTGGGGATGCTTGCGAGGCCAATCGCAGCAGACTCCTGCGAGCGGAGGAGAGAAGCGTTGGCAGTGAGTCGCCATCGTGAAGGGGCGACGAGATGACGTTCGACGAGCAGATGGAACGAATCCACGCTTCGGGCTACATCGCGATACTCCGAGGCGACGATCCCGGCGAACTAATCCGTCGTGGCATCGCACTCCACGAGGCGGGATGCAACGTTCTCGAAGTCACACTGGACTCGACCGAACCGCTGTTCGTTCTGCGGGAGTTGTCCGGCCTCTGCGGAGATACGGCGATGCTGGGGGTCGGCTCGGTGTTCGATCCTCATCAAGAACTCCCAGCAGCGGTCTCAGCTGGTGCGAGATTCGCCCTCTCCCCGGTGTATCCAGATGGTTACAACGGGATCTGCGCCAGCCTCGGAATCCTACCGGTACCAGGTGCTTCCACTCCGGATGAGGTTTGGCGCGCGTATTCGGATGGTGCGCCGCTGGTGAAACTTTTCCCAGCCAACCGGTGGAATCCAGAAGCGCTTGAAGCCCTCCCCGGCGCTCTAGGTAAGATACCTCTCTTGCCGACGGGGGGGATCCGGCCAGTCACCGTCGCTCCTTGGCTGGATGCAGGCGCCTTCGCCTGCGGCATCGGAAGAGCCCTAGATCCATCGGATGTCGGAGCACTCATCGAGGAGGTCCGTGCTCGCAGAGGATAAGGACGCGCGGTCGGGCGCGGTGGAATGGACGGGGGATTGAGGATGAGGATTCGAGCAGCACGAATGGTCCGTTGCCCTCCGCGCTGGTTGTTGCTCCGACTGGAGAGCGGTGACGGCCTAATCGGCTGGGGTGAAGCGATTGGCGACCTGCATGAGGAGGTCGAGGCTGCCCTAGAAGCCATCGCTGGACGCATCGAAGGCCGTGAAATCGATGGCATTGCTCGTATCGTCCGCGAGATGCATTCGGGTCGGTTCTGGCGCGATGGTCCCGTGCTTAACACCGCAGTCAGTGCCTTGGAGATGGCTCTCTGGGACCTTCGCGGCCAATACCTTGGAGCCCCGGTCCATGAACTGCTGGGAGGTAGAATCCGCGACCGAGTCAGGGTCTATCGGAACCTATGGGGTCGCGATGGGGATGAGTTCGCCGATTCAGCCAGATCGGCGGTCGCAGAGGGTCTCGACATGGTCAAGGTCAGTCCTGCCGGACCGACCGACCCCATCCCATCCAATGCCGGACTCCGTTCGATCGTCGATACGGTGCGCTCGGTTCGAGAGGCGGTTGACGAAGCAACCGAACCTGGAAGAGTGGCCGTCGCGGTCGACCTGCACGGCCGGCTCTCTCCGGCTGCGAGTCGGAGGCTGCTGCCAGAACTCGAACCGTTCGACGTCCTATTCGTCGAGGAGCCTTGCCTTCCAGATGGCTCAGCCATCCATCTAGAAGATCTCAGAGCACTGCATCTAGAGCAGAGAATCCCACTGGCGACGGGCGAGAGGCTACTGACAAAGCGCTCCTTCGCCGACCACCTGTTCCCCGCTCCTGTCGCCTCAATCATGCAACCAGACCCGTCCCTCGTCGGCGGCATCGCGGGCACGTTATCGATCGGTGCGATGTGCGAAACGGCGCAGGTTTCACTCGCACCACACTGCCCCTACGGACCAGTCCAATTCGCTGCTTCTATGCAGATTGCGGCAGCGTGCCATTCGCACGCCTTCCAAGAGTTCCAGTCTCTCGGAGGGGCCGGAGGTGGAGGGAACCCCGGAGGGGGGGCCATATGGGCGTTCGATCTTCTGGACAGGCCGTTCGAGATCGATGCTGGCGCAGTCGAGGTCGCCTCATCTCCCGGTCTGGGGATCGAGGTTATGGAAGACCGGATCGGGGAGCACGCAGACCTGTGGAATCCTCATCCACCTACCCTATGGAACCATCCCGACGGGAGCCAAGCCGAATGGTGATAGGTCGCCGGGTCTGGATTCTAACTCAGAAGGTCATCCGAACGGAGATTCTGGGTCTCGACCGACCAACCATGCGACGGCCGGTGCCGCAGTAAGTACCGGCAGTCCGATCAGAGCGCCGATTGCGGTGCCATAGCGGTGCTCACCACCGGCTTGCTCGGTAATCTCCACCTCGAACTCACCATCGACGAAGAGGGGCTCACGCCATTGGCTGACATTGAGGAGCAGGACCCATGACGCTTCATTGCTCGGGCATGTGCCATCGTTGTCCAAGTATCTCAAGGTAAGCAGGTACTCCCCCTTCCCCCACATCCAACCGGGGTCTGCGCGCAGAGCGGTGACCTTGCTTTGGAGAGAGTCCGAACTCTCAGCGGTGAGGTTGGGCTCCGGAGTACCCACAATCGATTGGGCGGAGCCCTCGAACATGTCCTGCTCCCAGCGCGTCGAGTTGCTTCCATCGGAGTGTTCGATGGCGTTCGGTACGGACAATTCGACTCGCCATATCGGGTCGCAGAATAATCCCGCAGCCGCATCATCGCCTTCGTAAGTGACCGAGTAATTCACGACAGTCACCCCCCCGCGATCCATCTCGACACGGGCCTCGATGGATGATCCGGTTGAGATGGTGTTGCCAATTTCGGTCTCGAACGACTGCTGAACCCAATGACCACGCCACTCCTCCTCGGTGGTGTCCTCATCCCAGTTCAGGGCTGGAACGGCCGCCACCGCCGGCAGCAGCATCAGAATCGCGGCTATCGCCACCGCTCTGGAAGCGCCGCTCCGGTTTGATTCGGAGCCGACGTCCTTCGGTGCCCATGGCAGTCGGAGAGCTCGGTTCTGCCAACGTTCAATCGCAGCGTTGAGGTCGATTGGGTCGCTACCCAAATCGTCACCAAGTCGCAGCTTGGAGAATACGTAGAGACCGAGAAGCGGTCCAATAGCCGCGGCCAAGAAGAGGACGCCATACGCATCGCCTGAGGCATACAGGAGCAAGCCACCCAGACCGACCATGACGAAGGTGGCACTGACTGCTTGCACGGTCTGGTAAAGGCCCATGTGGGTCGCACCCAGTCGCGCATCGGCGACATCAGCCCAGGTAGTGATGAAGGTGAACATCATCATGTCAGTCAGGACCAATGTGGGCATCCAGACCAGCAGGATCAACTCTGTCGACAGTCGAGACAGCATCCCTACCCCAAGAGCGATGTAGCAAATCAGCGAGCCAATCGCGAAGAGGCGTAGCATCCTCCGCCTTCCCAAGCGGTCAGAGAGCCACGGACCTGCGAGACCGAGGTAGTTGACGAAGGCGAAGATGTTGATCCACTTCGTGATCTCCGGCCCATCCATCTCCCCTATCTCGACCAGAAATGCGGTGAACCAAGCTTCGAAGCCGTCACCTAGTGGCAGCAAAACGCAGGCGACTAGAATCCACCACTGTGTCTTAGTCCGCATCGCGGCGATTAGGCGCTGCAACCATCCGACATCCTCCGGGAACCGCAGCGTCGGATCGGCGGCAGCCTCGGCTAGAGTGGCGGCTTGTGGAGGTTCCTCTTCCGATGCTCTAGGTCCGTGCAGAGTTCGACCCTCACGCATTAGCAATGTGATTCCGATGCCGCTGAGCATCGCTGCCAACAGCAGAACTGCAGAGGCGAAGCGAACTGAAACATAGTCGATCAAGCCACCGTTGCTGAACGGCGAGGCATCGCCGCCTGCCACCCACCATCCCATGAGCAGCATCAGTGCGTGAGGGCCGCCCCGATAGGCGAGGTTGATCATCGAGTTGGCTCGGCCCAGTTGGGGGACCGACTCCGCCATCATCGCTGCGGTTGCCTGCTCGGCGAACAGGCGAGGTACCAGCGAGAAAGCGACGAGAGCGATCCAGAGCCAAGGCGAGGCGGCGACATCGATGAGAAGCAGAGGTAGTAGGATGACGATGTGGCCAACCGATCCAGCAAGCATCCATGTTCGACGTCTGCCAAGCGACATCGAATCGTGACGCTCAATCGGGACTGCCCAGACTAATCGGAGGAAGAACGGAATCTGGACCAGCATGAACATCGTCGTGGCGACGTATTTGTCCAATCCGAACTCGGCCATCCCAAGGGATCTCCCCCAATACCCGACGAAGGCGAATGGCATGGCGAATCCGAGATAGAACAGGACGAACCAGACATCACGGAACAGGTGCTTCTCGCCGAGGTCGTATCTCCCCTGCTGGATAAGATTCAAACCGTCTCCATTCGCCGCCGACAAAGGCTCCACAATCTCCGCGTCAATGACGGCATCTTCGCCACCCTCAATACCGGAATCATCCCCTTCGGACACCTTGGCCGAGGAACCCCTACGCCAGCGTGCCATCAACCGGCAGCGAGTCGCACCTCTGCCATGAGAGTGACGCAATCAACCAATGCACCATCGTCGACGAGGACCGTGGCTGGTTAGGCTCGCTTCTCGACCCCCGACTTCACGACACGAGGTGCGCCGGTGATACGTATCATCGTGAGACGATTGGATGATGTACAACGCGCCCGCTCTCAGTGGTAATGCGAGTCGTCGTAACCGGAGCCGCCGGGCTGATCGGTGGTATCGTCATAGACGATCTCGTCTCCGCTGGTCACGAAGTGGTTGGTGTCGATCGACCCCACGAAGACTGGGTGGCATCTGGACGGAACAGTGCAGATGCGAATGCTCCGGGTCGGGTTAATCTCCACATCGATCTCGCCCAGGCCGACGACGACCTTCTCGCATCGATGCTGGGAGGGTGCGAGGTTCTGATACATCTAGCGGCCGACGCGAATCCCGGCAACGACGATGACAGCATGCTCAGGAACAACGTGCAGGTGACGACGATGCTCTTCCGGGCCGTAAGGGAAAGCGCCGTTCGGCGAGTCGTAATCGCTTCTTCGGGACTCGCTCAAGTGGGGTTGGAGCCGCTGTTCGCGCCGGGTGGGCCTTTCGAGGGTGAAATGATCGGCGTTTCGCACGGAGTCGCACCGGACAGCCTCTATGGCATCTCGAAGATCTTCGCTGAACAGCTGGCTGAGATGCACTCCCGCATCCACGGCATCGAGACAATTGCGGTTCGATTGGGAACCGTCATCGCCGAGGAATCCGAACACTGGATCAGGGGTGGCAGGTTGCAGGCGACCGCCTTCCTCGCCACCGATGCTGCGAGTTTCTTCCGTCGCTGTGTCGAAACAGATCTGGACCCAAATGGGGAGCGAGACAAATCGGGATCCGGGGCGGTTCACCTGCTCACTGCAGCGCAGTCGGATCCGCCAGGTCGGTTTGTCGATCTGGAACCCGGGCTGAGCATTCTCGGCTGGGCACCCATTCCTTGGCCAGATGCACCCCCGGGGTGAATGGATGGATCAGGTAGCCATCGGCATTGACATCGGCACCTCGGCGACGAAGGTTTGTGCAATCGATACCGGAGGTGCAATCTTCTTCGATGGTGTCTCTACGAGTGCGAGACACCCAACCAAACGCAGGGACAGATTGGATCCGAAGGAGGAGTCTAATCGCATCTGGTCCGATGTTCGATCGGTGCTAGGGAACGACGGTCTAGGTATGAGAGCTGAAGCGGTATGCATTACCGCCCACGGCCAGAGCGCCGTGATGGTCGAAGGACGGGAACCAATCGGAAGGATGATTCCTTGGTGGGCACCACTCTCCTCGGTCCTTCTAGATGAACAGGAAGCAATCATGAGGGACCTAATCTCCACCGGAGGATTAGGGGCCATCCTGCATCCCAGAGGGTCTTGGTTACCTGCGAGATTGAAGCAGTGGATGGAGGAGTCAACGAATCCTCTTCCTACAGGGATATTCACGTTGCAACTGAAGGATCTGCTCGGCCTGCAACTGTGCGGAAACGCCGCCAGCGATCACCGGTCAATGCGGGGCTGGCTGGATCCCAACGGTCAGGCGATTGCATCTCTGGTCGATTGGGTCGGGATGGAAGATCCGACACCACTTCTTCTCGCGCCGGACGCTGTATTAGGAGAGGTGGATTCCGAAGGCGAGGCTCTGAGCGGAATTCGTAAGGGGGCGCAGGTGTTGTGCGGCCTCGATGACCTCTCCGCCGGAATCTCAGCGGTCGCTGACGGTGGGAGGACTCTGCTCAATCTGGCTAACACCAGCGAGCACCTAGCGGTAAGAATCAAGCCTGTTGGTGGCGAGCCGGTTGCGATTATAGAGAGGGCCATCGAGACCGGGCTCTCATGGCTACCGCCCATCGAAGAGGGAGGCTCGGGGTTGCTGTACGCCTCGACCAACAGCGGTGGCCGCACCCTCCTAGATGTGCTTCCCAGACTCCCCGGAGCGCCTCTGGGTGGTGAGGGAGAATCGGGCCCCAGAGCGGTGCTGCACTGGCTCATCGGCGAGAGGGGGGAGAGGCCGCCCGCCGCCGCGATGGTCGATGTACCCGGAATCGAAGCGGAGATCCATGGTAGGCGCGGGCTGGATCCGGAACCGGGAGCGATTGGCGGCTGGGACGCGACCGTTGACGACGTCGAAGCGACTCCTGTCAGGCTATTGGCATGGCGTGTCTTCGACTCACTGATTGACTCGTTGGAGCCAATAAGAGTCGCTCTCTCGCCATTCGTCGATGCCACAACTCCGGTTCGCTTGGGGGGCGGGCTCGCGATGATAGGTCCGTTGCTAGAGAGCCGGGCTGCGCGTTGGTCTCAAGGCATCGAGGTGGTTGCGGGACCAGAGGTCTCGGCGCTGGGCGCCGCGAGGATTGCAGCGGGGGCGATGGAATCGCGAGGGCGGTAATCTTCGGGGCCGGTAAGGTCGGCCGTGGATTCCTCGCTCATCTACTGGACCGAGCCGACTGGACCTACCATCTGATTGACGCGGATCGTCCGACGATAGACGCTCTGCGTGAGGAGGGAGGATGGTCGGTAGTCAACCTTCAGACCGGATCTATCGACCGACTGACCCCCGAGGGGATTCACCACGCCTCCGAATCGGATGCCATTGCCGACACCGTATCCAGATCAGACCTGCTCCTGACATCGCTAGGATCCAAAAATCTCGAACCTTGGGCCCGCGCTTGCCGCGGTCTAATCGCTGATCGACTTGAGAGCGGGGCCATCGATCTGGTGCTCTGCGAAAACCATGCCGCCCCCGCACGAGCAGTACACGAAGCGCTTCGGCCAATCGATGGCGGACGTTTCGATCGACTCGGGATCGTCCAAGCGCAGGTCCTCCGATCGTGCATAGAACCAACCGAAGGACAGCGGGTATCGCTCGGTGAACTGACCATACAGGTGCAGGATCATTGGACCTTGCCCATGGATCTCGATGCGTCGAGACGTCCGGACCACCTTTACTCGATCCCTGGGTTTGAACCGAAACGATCCTTCGCGATCGAATTGACCCGCAAGCTCTACACCTACAACGCGATTAATGCCGCGGTGTGCTACATCGGTGCGGTTGCCCGACATCGATGGCTCTCCGATGCGGCTTGTGACGAGGTAATCTCCAGAGTGGCCGAGGGGGTAGGAGGCGAGGCCTCGGCTGCGCTCGTATCTGAGCACGGATTCGATGCTGACGAGCAGATCGATTGGTGTCGTCGGGCCATGGCGAAGTACCGAAATCCGGCGATCCGCGACCCAATCGAGCGCAATGCGCGCGACCCAATCCGTAAATTGGGCAGATTCGATCGGATACTTGGCCCCATCCATCTCTGCATCGATCACGGCCATCCGTGGCTGCATCTAGAGGATGTTCTGATGGCCGCGCTAGCTTACAGGGAACCGGCTGATCCATCTGCTGTGCGTCTCGCGTCGCTCATCGATGAGCGAGGTGAGACGGAGTCTCTGCGGAAGATCTGCCCCGGAATCGATGAGAGGGTGCTGATTAGGGTCGAGAAGCGCATCTCGGAGCGTCGCCCCTGAAGGGGGCGCCCGGTCACTTCTTAGGCAGATTCGACGGAGCCGGAGGCATGGCGCGCAGGCGGGGTAGAGGGAGGGGAGGACCCCCTGGCACACCCAAAGAGGAGGGTGGTCAAGGGCCGCCAGGCGGACCACCCGGCACCCCTCCAAGTCGAGGTCCATCGGGCGGATTACCTGGAACTGGTCCCGCATCGGGGCCTCCTCGCAAGCCCCCCGGATCCTCCCATGAGGTGGAGGAACCCGAGGCTGACCAGCCATCTGACGAGGAAGGACGGACTTGGGATGACGATGAGGCCAACGATGAGGAATACGACACCGCCCTCGCGATGATGACAGGGGATTCTCTCGCTGATGAATCGGAAGGGGAAGACGACGAAATGGCATCACATCCCTCCGAACAAGAGGATGAGGGTGTGGCCAATCAACCACGAGGACCCCCAGGTTCCGGACCACCGGGATCTCCACCCTCCCGAAAACCA
>CAZPCY010000010.1:0-66662 GCA_964585295.1 uncultured Candidatus Poseidoniales archaeon
CAGAAAGCGGGAGCAGTTCGTTTGAAAAATGGAGAAGAGGTCCGAAGAGCCATGTCCGAGAGATTCGTTGCTTTGATGATGGCCTTGACATTGACTTTGGTAGGATGCATGGGGTCAACAGAGGATTTCCATCCGATTGAATTTGATGGGACCGAGTACCGAAATCCGGTGATGGCACCTGACTTCAACCTCACCGATCAGAACGGCGATTCCGTATCTCTCTCGGACTTTGAGGGCAAGGTTGTAGTCGTTGCCTTCACCTACACTCACTGTCCCGATGTCTGTCTAGCGGTCGAGAACAACCTCGACCATGTGCACGAGAACCTCGGCGACCTCAGTGACGATGTCGTGCTAATCTCGATCACCATCGACCCGGCGCGTGATACCGTTGAGCGATATGCTAATTGGACCACCCAGAACGGCTTCGATTGGCCTCATCTGACACATTCCAACCACATGGATCTCGCTCAGGTCTGGGAGGATTGGAACATCGTCGTCGACAACGACCACATCTACAGCGATCATTCCAACCACGGCTCGCACACGAGTAGCGGTGAGATGGAGCACCGCTTGGGAGTCGTTTTCCCTGACAACACGACGGTGATGCACACGGCTACCTACGCGATGGACATGGAGACGACCTACGCGTTGAACCACTCGATGAACGCATTCATGCAGAACAATGTCTCACACTCGATGGATAACGGCACTGTGATTTCGATTGCTGGGGTCGCCTCCGCCTACGAACTGTATATGTGGCACGAGATGGAAGGAGGAAGCCACTGGATGAAGTCGATGAAGAACGCTACGACCTCTATCTTGATGCAGGATTCAAACCACTATGCCTGGGTGGCAGAGGGAGCCAACGCTTCACTCCTGATGGATCCGACGATGAACCATTCGTCGAACTCTTCCGACGACTCCGGACACATGGATCACGGCGACCAAGGTTCTGATCACTCCGACCACGGCGAGGAAGAGGAATACCTAGTGGGTCACTCGACGGTCACCTTCATCATAGACGAGAGCGGCCACAAGAGAGTCGCTTGGACCGGATCTGACTGGGATGCGACCCTGTTCCTGTCCGATCTGCAGAAGTTAGTCGGAGAAGGTGGTTCGGATCACTCCCACGATCACTCTCATTGAAACATACGGAGAGCCGAAACCAGTAGCGCATCACAATAGCGGCATATCGCGTAGTCTAGCGAGGTCCGGCTGGTAGAGCTCTCGAATGTCATCGAGTTCTAGGACTAGCATGGCCAGCCGCTCCAAGCCCATACCCCATGCACAAACTGGCCATAGGCAATCGAGAGGTTCGGTCACCTCCGGTCGGAAGATGCCGGCGCCACCCAGTTCCAGCCATTCGCCACGCCACTTCACCTCGACCTCAAGCGACGGCTCGGTGTAAGGGAAGTAGGCCGGCCGAACTCGTACATCGGGATAGCCCATCTTGGCGTAGAATGTCTTCAGGGTGGTGACGAGCATAGGGAGGTTCGCATCCGGCTCGTGGATGATTCCTTCGATCTGATGGAACTCGGGCAGATGCGACTTGTCTATCGCCTCCTGACGGAAGACCCGTCCGATCCCGAAAACTCGGCATGGTGTATCTGGGTTCTCGTGTAGGTGATGCACGGTATTCACAGTCGTGTGGGTTCGGAGCAGAGCCCTCTTCGCCTCCTCTCGATCGAACTTGCCACCCCAAGCCCTGCTGCCAGTGTCGCCTCCAGATTCATGAACATCGGCCCACAGGTCGAGAAGATCGTCGTCTATCTCGATGGATGTTGGATCTTCAAGGTAGAATGTGTCCTGCATGGCGCGCGCAGGGTGTGTCTGTGGGATGAACAGTGCATCCATGTTCCAGCCGGCGCTGCGCACGAAGTCACCCTCGATTTCGGTGAATCCCATCTCGAGGAAGATTGCGCGGATCCGCTCGATTAGCGACTGCATTGGATGAGGTCGCCCAGCGATCGGCATCGGGACTTCGATGTCCACATCGTAAGCCTTGTAACGAGCGTTTTGCCAATCGTCCCCCTGCAGGAGTTCCGGTGTTATCTCACCGATTACCTTCTCCTCTGCCAACGACGATTCTGGAAGAGAGGTGCCAGCTTGGGTGACCTTCCAGATTCTCTCGGTCTCCGATTCAATCGCGATCAGTCCCTTGCGACCTCTGAAGTGCTCGACTAGTTCA
The DNA here is from genome assembly GCA_964585295.1 of uncultured Candidatus Poseidoniales archaeon. Classification (GTDB taxonomy): domain Archaea; phylum Thermoplasmatota; class Poseidoniia; order Poseidoniales; family Thalassarchaeaceae; genus CAUZSY01. The sequence goes on from CAZPCY010000010.1 coordinate 2,189, forward strand.
GGGTCGAGGTTTGAGGCGGATACGCCATCAGTTCCGGCTTCGGCCACCTGCGCGATGAACGAGGAGCGAGCGTTTAGGGCGCTTTCCAGTTCCGAGGTGTCATCAGGGAGGATGAAGGAGCCTCGATCCAGTCCGACTCCAAGCCGTTTGAGGAGCCCGACTCCAGGGCCGCTCTCGGATTTCGGGAAGCCGGCGCCCTCCAAGTCGGAGATGCGACGGGAATTGGATGGCAGGTCGGCCAGCCAAGACCACAGCCGAACTTCCAGCAGACCATCCTCAGCCGCAGTTTGACCCGCAGGGCCGAGGGTTATGATGCGCCGTTCGTTCTCATCTGTAGTCGCGAACCCAGACTCGGTGAGTTCGAGTCCCGCTCCAGCGACATGTGCTTGGTCGCTCCAATGGCAAGCTTCCAGAAGCGATGTGAGGTCCCACGCTCGGCTAGAATCCGATTGCATCGCCAGCAGCATCCTGCGGGCATTGTTACCGAGGTCCATCCGCGCTCCCCCGGATGTGGCAGACATAGGCCCGACTTGACGCTTGCCGCAGCCGCCTCGATGGAATCGTGGGCATACGCAGAATCCCTGTTCACTCTTCCTCTCGCTCATCCCACAATTGAGTATCACAGTGTCCGCAGGTGAATGCAGGTGGCTTTCCTCCATCTCTCCAAGTGAGTTTTCCGCAGCTGCCGCAGAGGATACTGGTTCTAATCGGCTCATCCAGAGTGGTATCGATTCGGTACATCACGCGCCCAGCCTCCCGCATCGGGATCTCCTCTGGAGCCCAATCACGAAGCGCCTGTTCATCGATGCGCATTTCGGGCGGTGCTCGGAGTCCGAGGATGAGCATCACGATGCCTGCGATGCCGATAGGCATGCCAACGGCCAGAGCCGCCTCATCGGTCGAACCGAGGACCAAGATGCTCGCCAATGCTATGCAAACCCAAGAGGTGAGGAGCAGATTCGCCCTCAAATGGCGCACCGTAATCACCTCTCATCGCCGCGTAGTCGGCTCCAGACATCGACCAGAGTGGTCCCGGCCCGGCTCACGTTTTCAGTCGTCATCGAGCAGATACCGACTCTGACCCCTCCGCGCAGTGGCACGACATAGACGCGGCGTGAAGCGGCTGCTTCGCAGATCTCCTCAGGATTATCGTCGGGAAGAAACGCGAAATAGCCATCCATGCTGGCCAGCATCGGCATCTCGGACTCGGAGACGGCATCGATGAAGGTCTGCCTTCTGGTGGATAGCATGGTGCGAAGCCGCTCCAATGCGGTCCGCCATCTGCTCTCCCGATCTGGATTGGTGTGGATTGCGACGATCGCCGCCTGAGGGAGCCGAGGGGTTCCCGACCATGTTCCTCTGCCGGTGTGCAGGCATACCTCCATCATTCGGTCGAGGAACACAAGATCGGGATGCAGCATCACTAGAGCCCCACATCGGAGGCCATACATGGTGTGGCTCTTCGAAGCTGAGAAAGCCCAAGCCAAGAAGAGGTTTGAAGGCCAGTCAGCCGCGTTTCGAACCACCGTTTCGGTCCAACCGTGGCTCTCATCTGCGTAGGCGGAATAGGCCGTGTCTAGGATTAGAGAGAATCCTGTGTCAGGAGCTCTACGAGCGGCTTCGATCCAGGCCCTCAGAATCTTATCTCTACCAGAAGGAGGTAGCGAGAGACCGGTTGGATTGTGCGCTGGATCGTTCAGCCATCCGAGGACGCGCCGCTGAGTCTTGGCGAGCAGTTCGAGAGATCCACTCAGCCGCTGACCATCGACATGGTGTTCGGAAGGATCGGCCGTGAGAGGCCACTCCGCCATCCTGAGTCCACATTCCGCTAGTATCGTTGCATACGGCCCCCAGTGAGTCGATCTGAGAAGCACCGCATCGCCAGGATCGGCGAGGTTTCGCGCGGAGAGATAGAGAGCGCCGCATCCACCAGGAGTCGCGATGGCTCGAGTCGATAACCCCGCTGCCTTCAGTTCCGGCTGTCTCGGACCGAGTGCGAGGGAGCGGGCGACTCGCCGGTAGGTAGCAAGTCCCCGGAGTGGGGAGTAAGCGGACGCATCGATGTCGGCTGCGTCTTGAATCGCTTCTGTGACGGCGGGATTGATTGCCAATGTCCCATCTTCATCCAGCAGAGTTCCAATCGTCCCGTTGACGACATCTTCACCGTCATCCTTGGCTTTCTGGCAGCGAGACAACCATGAGAAGATTATGTCGTCACCCTCCTTCAGTCGAGCGTGAGCCGGCAGAAGGATTCCCTCAACGCTCCTGCTCAGAGCGCCGTCCATGTCGTCGAGGCGTGAGGCATCCGCCTTCAAAGCGCCGCAAGGTGGTTGTAGGCGCTCTTTCAGCGCCGGAAGCGTCGGCGGGTTGAAGTCGGGCCGGCAAGTGGTCGTCACGCGCCTGTGTAGCACAGCTGGTAGTGCACCGGATTTGTAATCCGGCGGTCAGGGGTTCAAATCCCTTCGCAGGCTCCATCGAACGACGTCTGGCTCACCCCATCACACCATGAGATTGCCGTGGTGATTCCCTCAGTAATCATGAAGAATACTAGGGGAGAACTAGTAGGGGTCTCAGTCTGACAGGTGGTCTAGAGCGTCGTCCAGTAGCGCTCGCCCGCGTTCGAGGATCATCGTCTGCCAGCGCTCCGAAGGTGGATTGAATGTATGAGCCATCCTCTGCCTCTCATCTGAGCTGAGCATCCGCTCGCTCGTCCATCCGGAATGCTGCGTCATCCTATTCTCTGCCCTCAGAGCCTTAATCACCCGCAGTGGTGAAACGGTGCCGAACTCTTGGGTAATTAATGTCCAATCGATATCAGGGAAGTGGGCAGAGAAACCTGCCTGCATGCCGCCTCTGATTCGGTATGCCACTCCCGCATCCGGATCGAGGGATGCGACAGTGTCACCATAACGGAATCTTAGATCCTCAAAGGTTTCAGGGTCGGTTTCCGCATCGACGAGTAGTGTATCGACGCCGAACGGACCCAGACCCGTGTGAACGTCGATGGAGATGCAGCGGCGAATATCCGAGAGCGAGGTGCTGAGGTGTTTGAGTAGCGCTTTCGGCCCTTCACAGAGGGAGGAGCCACCGAACTGCAGCGAATCTGGGCGGGTGTACTGACCTTCCGCGATGGTCTGCTTAGCAACATTGAATCCCATTCTGGCTATCGTTAGGAGAGCCTTGGCAAGGAATAGATCCGGGAAGGCCTTGTGTCTTGCCGGGTTTAGGAATCGATCAATATCTCCGTACCTTTCCGGCTCCCCCGCATGCGCTTCATCTGGAGGCATAAAGTTCCGGTTCAGGTCGGCGTTGTCCTCGTTAACACGTCTAAGCCAAGCGAATCCCCAAGGATTCACTGAATGGACGAGATCTATCGCTACATCCTCATCCAATTGGATGTCGCCGTTTGCGAATCTCTCGAGGATTCGTAGTTGAATTGCGCTGCCGGGGAATCCCTCTACTCCATGCACCCCGGATGTATGGAGCACGACTCTCCTAGGTGTCGTCGTTCCAATCCGCGCGATGTCGATTGAAAGGAGAGATCCACCCGGCCCTTTGGCGGTAATCGGAAGGGAGGTTTGCTGCGCCTCTGCAGCAGCAGCCGCTGCTAGGAATCTAGTACGAGCAATCGCGTGATCAGCGGAGAATCGGTCGATGAAACCAACCTCGTCCATTCAGCCCCCCCACTGTCTCGACCGCCTCGCCCCACTTCATCGAGTCTCCGCCTCTTCGACTTGCGTGACGAATCGAATCCGTCCCCAACGGTGAAGTGAGGTGGACCGGTGGTGAGGCGCGAGTGAGATGGCAGCGGAGGTCATCGATGGCAAGGCTTGCGCAGCCGAGGTCGAATCGGCGCTCCGAGAACGGATTGAGGATTTGTGCGATGGTGGTCGCCCCCCGCATCTCTCGGTGGTGATAGTGGGCGATGACCCGGCGAGCCATGTCTATGTCGGGGCGAAGGAACGAGCCTGCGCCCGTCTTGGAATCCGCTCGACCCGCATCGACCTTGATTCCACGGTCACCTTCGCAGAGGTGGTCGCGACTGTCGAGATGCTGAATGACGATGATGCTGTCGATGGCATCTTGGTCCAGTCTCCTCTTCCCGATGGAATGGACGAGGTCGCGATTACGGATCTGATCTCGCCAACCAAGGACGTTGATGGGTTTCATTCCACCAACCTCGGCCGACTCGTGCAGGGTGATTCCTCGGGTCTTCTCCCATGCACTCCTGCCGGCGTCGTCCGCATGCTAGAATGGGCCGACGTTGATACCAGCGGCAAGCGCGCGGTCATCGTCGGTCGTTCGAGGATCGTTGGCATGCCTCTGGCGCTGCTCCTTGCACAGAAGGGGATTGACGCCACCGTAACGATCGCTCACTCAAGGACGAGTGACCTAGCCGAGACATGTCGAGAGGCGGACATCTTGGTTGCGGCAGTCGGCCGCCCGGGATTGATTGGGGCGGATTGGATCAAGTCAGGTGCCACCGTGGTTGATGTCGGTGTCAACAGGGTGGAGGACGAGACGCTGGAGCGAGGCCATAGACTCGCAGGTGATGTCCACCCCGATGTCGCTGAGGTCGCTGCTGCGTTGACACCGGTTCCGGGGGGGGTGGGACCGATGACTATCGCGATGCTGATGGAGAACACCGTCCGGGCTGCCGAGGATAGACGATCTCTCTGATCTGCATCAATCGAAGATGCCCATCTCGAAACGGGCGTCTTCGTTGGCGTGGATGCGAGGGTCCCAGCGCGGCGTCCAGACAAGATTCACATGGGCGCTGTCGATGCCATCTGCACCGAGTGCAGCGCGATGGACAGCGGCCATGATTTCAGGTGCGGCGGGGCAGCCAGGCGAAGTAAGGGTGAGGTCTACCTCGCAATGGGTACCATTCACCGTCGAGGAGATTCTGATGCCATATACGAGCCCGAGGTCGAGGAGGCTCAAACCGAGTTCCGGGTCCTGCACCGGCTGCAGAGCCTCTCGCACCGTCTCCTCGTCGCTCACGCCGAATCCTCCTCCGTATCGAAGGTGAAGCCATTCGGTGTCATTCGAGGCCACCATTGGCACTCATCAGAGGGATGGCGACTATGAGACCGCAGATCCCGTTGCAAATCAGAGAGGTGGCTCCCGCCAAGGCGAAACTGGCACCATCACCGACCAAGTCGCCGAGGCCACCGTCGTCGCCCATAGACATCGACGCCATGCCTAACAGGATGGAGAGTCCGAGCGATGCCCAAATGAGATGGACGCCCCGCTTCTCGTAGTTCTTCATCCAAACTCCGCCGAGGATGAAACCGGCGCTCGGCAGTAGTGCCGATAGCGCCCTGATTCCCATAAGGGCGGTGGATGGCGGCTCTCCAGTCAGGTCGCTCAGAGTGACTCCGGTGGGAGCCTGGACCTGGCTTAATCCAGTGAGTCCGAAGGCTCCCAAGACGATGCATATGATTCCAATCCACTTCGCAGCGCTGCTCCTCTGCGCTACCATCATTGCCTGACCTTGGAAAGGGGTCTGCACAACGCCCTGTGGGATGCCTTGGACCATGTTTCGGGAGGTGCATAGAGGGTCTTTGAGACAATCGGTCGATTGGTTCAGGAGATTAGGCCCCTAGCGTGCGCCTTAACCTGTTCGAACATGTTGAGGAAGCCGTTCGCTCTGCTTGGCGTCAGAGAGGCTCGGACGTCCATAGCATCGACGAAGTCCGGAGTGAGGAGAGCCACCTCCGAGGGGGGTCGACCATTCACCGCGATTTGGAGAACCGCCATCAGTCCTTGGACGATCTGAGCATCGGCAGAACCGCGCAGGAGGAATCCCCCACCCTCATCGAGTCCAGTCTCGATATGCGCCTCTGACTGGCACCCTCTAACCCGGTTCTCCTCCGTCCACTCATCAAGTGGCAGTGGATTGGGAATCTGTTTCGCATAATCGAACAGGAGTTCGTATCGTTCCATCCGATCAAAGCAATCCCGGAAGTCATCGATGACCGATTGCAGGGGTTCCGGCCACGACTCGTCCAATCTCTCATTCCCCCTATGCCGTTGTCCAACCGTTCACCACATCCGATAGTCAACTAGACCTCATCCAAACCTCTCGATGACGGAGGCTAGATGGGAGACGAAGGAGTCGGCCTCCGTCTCGTCGTTGTGGATCCAGAACGATGCGCGCGCAGTCGAAGAGACTCCGAGTGCCATCATCAGAGGCTGCGCGCAGTGGTGTCCGGTGCGAATCGCGAACCCACCCGCGTCCATCAGATGTGCGAGGTCCTCCGCGTGTATCGTATCGTGGGTGAAGGCCACGACTCCCGAGCAGGTCTGTAGGTCGTGGCGGCCGTGCACCGTCACACCAGGCATGTCTGCCAGAGCGAAGGCAGTCCGCCGAGCGAGACCGGAAATGTGGGTGTGAACCTCCGACATGTCGAATGACGCGAGCCAATCGACAGCCGCCGCCCAGCCGAACGCCTCCGCAATCCTCGGAGTACCAGCTTCGAACCGCTGCGGTCCGTCAAGGAAGGTGGAGCCCTCCAAGGTCACGCTCTCAATCATATCTCCACCCGAGATGAAAGGCGTCATCTCCGCCAGCATCATCTCGGTGGCGATTAGAGCGCCGATTCCTGTGGGGCCACCCATCTTGTGACCTGAGATCGCGATGAAGTCGGCACCGATGCTGGCGAAGTCGAGCCGTTCGTGTGGCGCTGCTTGGGCGCAGTCCAGGAGGATGACCGAACCACCTCCTGCAGGGCCACGACCTGCCGGTCCTCTTCCCTTGGTTCGGGCTAGTTCGATGATGCGCTCGACATCGTTGCGAACACCGAGGACGTTCGAGGTGTGGACGACACAGACGAGCGCTGCGTCTTCGATGCCAATCTCGAATGCCTCCATGTCTAGGGTCATAGTTTCTCGATCCAACGGAACATATCGAATCTCGACCCCAATCTCACGGGCCAGCAGTTGCCAAGGAACGATGTCGGCGTGATGCTCCATCTCGGTGGTCAGGATCACATCGCCCGGGCCAAGTGCTTGGCGAGCCCAAGCGTAGGAGACGAGGTTGATCGCCTCGGTCGTACCGCTGGTGAAGGCTAGGTTGCGCTCGGTTGCGCCGAAGAAGGCTGCGATTCTGCGCCGAGCGTCCTCGTACCCCTCTGTCGCCTCGGCGGCGAGAGCGTGGACCGCACGGTGAACGTTAGCGTTCGAGCGCCGGTAGTAGTCATCCATCGCCTTCAGAACGCAAGCAGGCTTCTGAGTTGTCGCGGCGTTGTCTAGATAGACTAGGGGGTTCCCAGATGGATGCTCTCGCGAGAGGATGGGGAATTCGGCTCTGATGGCCTCGACATCGAACGCCATGTGGATGAGTGCGCCCACCATCCGGGTCGATTTCAATGCGCGCATCTAGCAGAGCCACAAGCGGCTGGAGTCGCCAACCAGTATCGACCTCCGGTATGGAGTCGTAGTTCGTCGAGAACCAAGTGTTTCTTACTGCCTCAATGAAGCTAGCCTTCCCTCGACTAGACCGAGGAGCCAAGCGTGCATCCCGTCGCCTCCCATTTCCAGCAGCGTCGCATTCAGGAATGCGGCCGTCAGGATCGCGCGCGCTTCGCTCTCAGAGAATCCTCTTGATTCGAGGTAAAACGCCTGTTGTTCGTCGATTGGTCCATTCGCGGTACCGTGGCCACAGCCCACGACATCACACTCGGATACCTCAAGTTCCGGAATCGAGTTCGCCTTTGCTCCATCGGACAGCAGCAGATTTCGGAACAGTTGTGCGGCATCGCTCCCCTTGGCGCCGTGAACTATCCGGAGCATCCCAGTCCCGACCGCGGTGCATGTGCCAGCAAGAGCGGTGTGCCAGTCGAGTCGGCTGTAGGAGTCGCCCGCCTCGTGCTCGATTTCGATGTGATGGTCGAGATCAGAATCCCCTGATCCGAGAATCGATCCGAGGAGCCGGACATGGGCACCTCGACCCACGAGCCGATGCCGCAGGTCAGTCTTAACGCGGCTGCCGTCGGCGTTGACCGTGCTCGCCCGCACCTGCGCATCGCGGCGGTGAGAAATCGCATCGAGACGGAGCAGACGACCTGATGCGAATTGGATGACAACATCGCTCACCTGTGCGCCTTCTCCGACCTCTCCTTCTCGCAGCAACCCCATCCATTCAGCATCGCCCGTAATCAGCGTGGCCAACTCGATCTCCGCACGCGCACCGATGTCGAGGATCAGATGAAGGGCGCAGGTCTCTCCTCGCCCTTCGACTTGGAGCAGCACCGGGCCATCGAAATGGGCTCCTTCTTCCACTGTGAGAATCGCGGCACTGCCGGCGGCGAGGGCACGGATGAATGCCGCCGCCGTCTCACCGCTTCCGAACGAGGGTACTGTGAGTCGTTCTATGTCGGTTTCATTTGCCATCTCGATCCTGATGCCCTCCGGAGCATCATCACCATCTATGGTAGAAAGCGAGAGTACTGGTGCGCACGATTCCGGGACCTCCCCGATTGTTCCGGTCGGATGGATGCGGCGCCAAGGCGTGTATCGCCAGAGATGGTCGGCTTTGTCGGGCTCGGGAAGCGAGAGATATGCGGTTGTGGAATCAGCCATTGGACAGCCTCCATCAGCCGATGCTGCCTTCCATCTCGAGGGCCATCAGACGATTCAGTTCCACCGCGTACTCCATAGGAAGCTCACGGGTGAACGGTTCAAAGAAGCCGTTGACGATCATCGCCAGAGCCTCCTCCTCCGAATGCCCTCTGCTCATCAGGTAGAACACCTGATTGTCGCTGACCTTCGATACACTCGCCTCATGCTCGCTTCGGCAGGTGTCGTTCGCAATCTCCATCGTAGGATACGTGTCAGATTGACTCTCGTCGTCGAGTATCAGCGCATCGCAGACGACGTTTACCTTGCAGTCGTCGGCCTTCGGGGAGACCTGCACCATTCCCCGGTACGAGCCTCGACCACCATCCTTGCTGATGCTTTTTGAGAGAATCCGGCTGGTGGTTCGGCTGGCTAGATGGTGGACCTTCGCCCCCGCATCCTGATGCTGTCCATTTCCTGCGTAGGCGACCGAGATCACCTCTGCGTGGGATCCCTCGCCCTTCAGGATGACAGCGGGATACTTCATGGTCAGGCGAGAACCCAGATTCCCGTCAATCCATTCGATTTTCGCATCCTCGTACGCGATTCCACGCTTGGTGACGAGGTTGTAGACATTGTTCGACCAGTTCTGGACGGTCGAGTATCGGATGTGAGCATCGGGCTTGGCGATTAGTTCCACGACCGCACTGTGCAGGGAATCGGTCGAGTAGGTGGGTGCAGTGCATCCTTCGACATAGTGGATTGAGGATCCTTCGTCAGCGATAATCAGGGTTCGCTCGAACTGCCCCATGTTCTTCGCGTTGATTCGGAAGTAAGCCTGAACTGGCATCTCGACATGGACTCCCTTCGGGACGTAGATGAACGAGCCACCTGACCAGACAGCGGTGTTCAGAGCAGCAAACTTGTTGTCGCTGTACGGGACGACGCTGCAGAAGTACTCCTTGACGATCTCCTCGTGCTCTCGTAGACCGCTGTCCATGTCTAGGAAGATCACCCCTTGAGTTTCTAGGTCCTCACGGATGCTGTGGTAGACGGCTTCGGACTCGTATTGCGCAGTGACTCCCGATAACCACTTCTGCTCCGCCTCTGGTATCCCGAGGCGGTCGAATGTGTTGCGGATGTCCTCCGGCACATCTTCCCAATCCTTCTCGGTTGCATCCGAGGATCGGAGGTAGTAGCAGATCGAGTCGAAGTCGATGCTTTTGAGCATCTCCGTGTTTCCCCAGGTAGGCATCGGGCGCTCGACGAAATGGTGGTACGCCTTGACCCGTGCCTCGGTCATCCAATCCGGCTCCTCCTTGATGCGGGAGATTTCGCGAACGACCTCCTCTGACAGTCCGAAGTCGAAGCGGATGGTCGCGTTCTCCGGATCGTGCCATCCGGCAAGATAGTCGCCGACCGCGTCGCGTGCCTCCTCGCTCATTGATTCTACCCTCCTTTTCTCATTCGTTGGTGGCGGCAGCCGCTCCCGCTGCCTCTTCGATCCAGTCGTAGCCACGTGCCTCCAGCTCGCTGGCGAGTTCCGGGCCACCGCTGCGGACGATTCGCCCGGCAATCAGGACATGGATGCGATCAGGCCGGACATGTTCGAGAATCCTATCGTAGTGGGTGATGATGATGGCGCCTGTGTCCGGGCTTCCTCGGACCACCGATTCGATTCCCGCCGCCACGGTCCTGATGCCGTCGATGTCGAGGCCGGAATCCGTCTCATCTAGAATCGCGAGCCTAGGTCGTACGAGGTGCATCTGGAGGATTTCAAAGCGCTTCTTCTCACCACCACTGAACCCGTCGTTGACGTAACGCGAGAGGAAGGAACAATCGAGTCCGAGCGCCTGCATGCCGTCGTTGAGTGCGTCCCGGAATCCGGGCCCCTTAGCAGCCTCCTCGCCACGAATCGCGGCGACGGTCTTGCGTAGGAATCCTCCGACTTGGAGGCCGGGGACCGCGAGTGGGTACTGGAAAGATAGGAAGAGCCCCGCTCTCGCTCTCTCCCACGGCTCCATCTCTAGAAGATCCTCGCCCATGAACTCGATCTCACCGGAATCAACTTCGTAATCGGGATGACCCATCAGGACATTCGCAGTCGTCGATTTCCCGCTGCCGTTCCTACCCATCACGGCGTGTACCTCACCAGGTTCGACCCGCAGGTCGACCCCGTTCAGAATGGGAGTCCCATCCACGCTAGCCCGAAGGCCGCGTATGGATAGTAGAGGTGCAGTGGACTCTCCGCTCATGTCGCTCGGTCCAGCCGGGCCAATCGGGGCTTATCAAGTCGCGTCATGCACGCGGGTGCGCCTGACGCGAGAGTGATCCTGAAATGCACTTCCTACACCAATGTCGAGAGATGCTGCGACTCGTTCGAACCTCAACGCCGTGGGATCCTCTACCGAGGGTCCAAATGACCGGGCGACCGCGGTAGCATGAGAGCGATGTCAGACGAGGATGAAGATCTCACGTCTAGGTACCGTGACGCGATTCGACTCAGCGTCGCTAAGGAGGCGGCGAGGCGCATCGCCGAGGTTGTCGATCCGATTGAGGAGGCGAGGTTGCTGCGAGCGTCGTTGATTTCTCTCGCCGCGTGCTCCACTTTCGGAGGCGATCCAGAACTGGTGCACGGAGACATGGCTCCAGCCTTGATGTCCCGGCTCGGAGAAGTCCGAGCGGCTCTCACCGGACACGGTGGAGGATTGGTGGTCATCAATGCTCAACCAATGCAAGATGGAACGAATCCAACCTCGGAGGTCGAGGATGACTGCTCAGATGGTCTAGCACTTTCTCTAACTCTCTCCCTTGATGGAGCCTGCATCGCCTGTGGCGCTGCGCCAGGGACGCTGTCGGGGATTCGTGATGACCTCTTGGCGGATTCAGAAGTGGGTGAGGTCTCCTTCGATCGAGGGCTGCTTGAACACTATGACGACCTCGCTCGGGAGTTTCTCGAGGTGGCGAGTGGAGTGACATTCGTCTGAATTGAGGTCAATCGCGCATCAGCGCAGGTTTGAGGGTGTCCGCCTCGCTCCAGAGACCATGGCGGATGCCACCGATGCTGAGCGCGAGGTCGGTGAAGCCGTCGGCGCAACAGCCGCCGAACAGGGAACGCGTAGGGTGGAAGTGGTGGTCAAACACACTTCCGAAGGGGGGGCCAGCTCCCTCACATGGATAGTGGCGCTCGTAATCCTCTTCGCGGTTGTCGGGGGGATGATGATGCTCTCGGGAGACGAGAGTGCGACCGATGCCCAAGTCCAAGGCAGGCAGGGTTGCAATGATGGCATCGACAACGACGGTGGAGGTCAGGCGGACGCAGATGATCCGGACTGCTACTCGAATCCGGATGTGTGGAAGGGCTACGATCCGAACCGCAGCGAGACGAACTCGGCGAACGATGGGCCAGGGCGACCTTGATGGTGGGTATCCAGATGGAATCGTCATTCAAGATTCGCTCAGGTAGAAGCCGATCCGCTATGCTCCTCGCTCTGTTGATGGTCCTACTCCCGGTGACAGGATGTATCGGTGAGGAACCTTGGCAACCGATCGATGAACAGCCACGAACGGATTCCGAGGAAGATGTCGGTGAGGTGATGATTCCCCCGGATGGAGATGGCAGCGAACCACTGGTTTGCATTGAAGAATGGGTCGAGGTAGATGGAACCTGTCTGTTGCCCATCACCGATTTGGACTATCGAATTCCCGCCCGCTTGACCGTTCGCGAATTCCATTGGTTCGAGCCGATATGGAACGGGACCTCTCCCAGTATCGGAATGGAGGGTACGAGTCCGGATGGCACCAATGCCACTGAGGAAGCCGTTTCCGATCTCTCTTCCTCTCTCATCTGTGAGCATCCCCAAGACGCAAATTCCTTGCAATTGCAACGGAATGCCTCGGTCAGAATCTACGCGACAGGTCTCGGCTACATAGGACCCTGCACCATCGCCATCGATAATGGGGCTGGAGTGGCCAGTCAGACCTTTGGTTTCGAAGCGATTGACCTCGCACCGAGAGATCTAGATCCGCAACTGAAGGTCCATATCTTGACCCTCGGACAAGGTGTGCTGATTCCGTCACCCGAACATGTCGGAGGAGAGGTCGTCTCGTGGACGATATCTCCACCTCTGCCCCTCGGCCTTTCGTTGGAGGATGACGGATCGATCGCTGGCATGCCGCTCAAGATCACCCCAACCAAAACCCATACGATCTGGGCCAACAACAGTGGCGGATCAGCTTCGGTGAACATCTCGTTCACCGTCATCGACCAGCCACCGGTCGATTTGCGATGGTTCAATCAGGACCCGGTGCTCACCGTCAACCAATCGTTCGATTCGTTACCAGCCATAATCAGCGGCGGGACCCCGGTCTCGTTCGAGATTGACCCTGCGCTTCCCTTCGGCCTGTCGATTGATCCAGACACAGGTGCCATCTCGGGAATCCCGACGGCCCTACTCGTACGCATGCCCTATCATGTCTGGGCCAATAACAGCGGAGGTTCGTCTGTCGCGATAATTCACCTGACAATCATCGATTTCCCCATCGCTTCCATCCTGTACCCTAGAATGCCTCTGGACATGGTTTGGGGGAACGATAGCGTTGACATGCTTCCGGAGACAGGTGGCGGAGAACCAGTCCACTGGAGCATAGTCCCAGAACTTCCAGCTGGGCTTTCATTTGATGAACAAGATGGTCGCATAGTTGGGGCCGCCATGACAAAGCATCCTTGGACGAATCACACCATCAAGGCATACAACAGCGCCGGCAATATCTCGACTGAATTGCAGGTTCGTATTGCCGACATCACTCCGTACGGCCTCGATTGGAGCTCGAACGAATTCGTGCTAGCAGCGAATGCCACGATATCCCTCACTGTGCAGGCCACTACGGCGGTGGTGGATTCGTACGAAGTCACTCCCCCGCTGCCGGATGGTCTCACCTTGGATTCAAAGACGGGGACTATACATGGCTCTCCACTGGGCCGGACGGTCAGTTCAGCAATCTCGGCCGGTGGAATCGGAAGCCGCCACGCGTGGACGACACACACCGTTTGGGCCAACAACAGCGGCGGCTCCCTTTCTACGAATCTCACCTTTGCCATCCATGATCTTGACGTGGATCACGCTGAGCTGACGGCTCGACCAGTCGGCAGCCTCGACTATGGAGGATCGTGGCCCAGCCTGATCCTTCCGTTCGGCACTTGGGCGTTCCCCATCGGCTTCGATCATTCGAATCGCCCCATCGCGAGCGGTAGCCATGTCGGAAAGGGCCGGATGGTCGGTTACGGCCATGAGACCATGGTCGGTAGAACTGGTGGTGATTCCCGGTCTAACCTCTCGATAAATTCGCTCGATTGGGTATGCGACCGTAACGGCGCTAACAGTGCATCGCCACGTGTCGGACTCGCTTCTGACTGGACCGGTTGGAGATCCATCTTGGAGGAGGATGGGTATGTCGTCACCTTGGATGCGACTCCTTCCGACCTCCAGAACCTCGACTGCTTCGTAACGGAGTTCTGGAACTCATACTCGGAGTCTGAGAACCGTCAGATCGAGGCTTGGTTACTCAGTGGAGGGGGACTGGTGATGGGTGGTCATGCTTGGTACTGGTCGTACTCAAACAGTGATGCTCCACATCAATATCCCGGGAACCGCATAGCCAAGACCACGGGTTTGCTCGTATCAACTTCTTCAGGCTCGTCGAGATTCGATGTTCCTTCGCAGCCATGGGGCCCCCTTCATCGAACGCATGGAGCGATTCCCCATGTCGCCGAACACCTATCTGGAGGTGTCTCTCTAGAGGGTAGCGATGCTAGCAACGCTTCGACTTCGATCCGCCTATGCGCTGGTTCACTACCTCTCGACTTCGATGGCTTCTGGGGTCCTGTACGTGCGATGACCAATTCCACTGGATGGATCCGCATCGACTCCAACAATCAACACACTCTGGGAGCCGACCCCATCGAAGACTTGCTCCTAACCGTTCAAGAGTCGCTGATGCGCAACTTGCCTGCCGATGAACTAGTCGCACATCCATCATCTACGGACTTCCCTGGGCCGGTCGACCCAAACGCTCCAAGGCTCAACAGGACCTTGGCGATAGACGGAGATTTCCAAGGTCTGCCCGGCCACTTCAGTTACGCCAACGCCGGCGCCCATGGTCGAATGTCCACCGGACTCTACGCTGCTCCGGGAGATGTGGTGACCGTGACGGTCCCGCCCTCGATCGTGGGTACGGGGGCCTTCGTACTGATTGGAGGCCACACTGATTCGCTGTGGGGGAAGACGACGCTACATCGTCACCCGCGAATCGATAGATGGTGGCCTGTAGACAATGAGACTATCGAGGTCGGTAATTCGTTCGGTGGGGCAATCTACATCGCAATCGATGCAGGGTCCACCCTTGGTGCCTTTGATGTGACCATCCGGGGCGCCGTCGAGATGGCTTGGTATCGCCATGGTATCACCAATCTGACCGATTGGATCCAGACCCTGCGCTACTCGCCAGCGCCGACTGCGGAACTGGAGAGCGACCAGTTCATCCTGACCGTACCGTCGGCTGACATCCGAAACCTCGACGATCCGGACCACGCGATGGATTTCTGGGACGAAGCATTGGAGATGGAGCACGAACTATCCGGGTATGTCCCATGGCCAAGGGTCGAGAGGGCACAGTTCGACGTCCAGATTAGCGCTGGTTGGATGCATTCTGGATACCCATTTATGGCTCACTTGGCCAGTGTCGAGGGTGTGGTCAATGGTACTAGAATGTACGAACAGGGAGATTGGGGCATGTTCCATGAACTCGGACACAACCACCAATGGGGTCCAGCAACTCTGCCGGGGAACACCGAGACCACTTGCAACCTATACTCGGTCCGTTTGATGACCGATCTCGTAGGACTCAACCTGTCTGAGGGACACAGCGCGCTCAACACCAACTCGCGGCAATCTAGGACAGAGACCTACTTCGCAAATGGTGCCAACATATCCGATTGGTCCGTTTGGACCGCGCTAGAGACCCATCTTCAAATTCAGGAGGAATTCGGATGGGCTCCTTTCACGGCTGCCTTCCGGGAGTATTACTACAACTACAGCAGCCAACCATCGGATTCGTCAGCCGAATTCAACCAGTTCTCGAAACAGATTTCCCTCAACACAGGACATGACCTAACTCCCTTCCTATCTGCATGGGGACTGCCATTGACCCAAGAGACGGTCGACTCCGTCTCTCACCTACCTGTCTGGACCACGGACCCATTGCGAGGCTGGGTTCACTCCTACGATCCGGTCCTGAAGCAAGCGAATGCAACGAACATATCCGCTTCCTCAGCAGACCTCCAATGGAGTGTACGTGACAACGGCAGCAATGTCACCGTGACGGTTTGCTGGGGGGAGAGCGATGGTGGAGTAAACGAGAGCGCATGGGACCAGTGCGAAGCCGTTGGAGGTGCGAATGTAGGATTGTCGAGACACTTGGTCACCGGTCTTTCAAGCGGCACGATCCATTGGTATCGGGTTTATGCTGAGAACGAGAATGGGAGGCTCTGGCTTCCAGCCTCCAGCACCTTCACGACCCTATGAATCGTAGCACCAAGGGGCGACAGCGTGGCTTCGCATCGGTGAGATCAACCTAACCGAAGTCTGTTGGGATTCCCTAATCGTCGTGCCAATTACAACCTCCCTATTCTGATTAACAGCCGTTGCTAACGCTCTCTCCTCGTATCTTCCAGATGGGCGAACCATGAAGCGGAGCGACAAGGTGGCCAACACCGTGCATATCGCAGCGAAGGCGTCGTTCGGAACGGGTCTTGTCCTCCTTCTGATTGCCATCATCGCTCCGTTCACCTTAGGCGCCGCAATCATCGGCGATGCGCCGACGATGAATGACCATGTCGTCTGGTCGGAGGCATCGGAGGCGGGAGTGCAGGTCGAGATGCTCGAGTCTCGCCACTACGCAATCATGGCAAATTTGGATCGCACCTTGTCATCGAGCGTCGAGGTGTCGGTTCAGGGCGATGCCGTCTTCGACGAGTTCGTCCGATGCGCGAATGCTTCATCCAGAGTCGGATGTTACTCTCCGGAGGGCTGGGTCACTCTAGGAACCGTTGATCTTCCTACTTCATGCCCGTGTACAATCGAGGTGACTGGTGCATCCAATACGGGGGTGCGGCTCATCGATCTATCATCCTACGATGCCGCACTAATTGAGCAACAGGCTGGATTCAGCATAGTCATACTGACCGGGTGTGGCTTCCTAGTGGCGAGCCTCGCTGCGCTCGCGGCCGGTTTCCTAATCTGGGCGATAGTCGATGACGAGACATCCGTTCAGACGATCTCCGAGGGTGTTTTGATGGGCGCCGCCCCCAGTGCTCCCGTCCCAATCGCGGAACCAATCCAACCATCCCGTGCCTCCGCCGCGATAGTAGGGGCCACAACAGGAATCGCAGTCCAGCAACAGGTAATCGCGCCATCAGTGTCGGCCACCGCTCATGCCGCCTCTCAGCATGGTTCAGGTATGGTTTCCGCTACCCCCTCTACCCAAGGGAACCCGGGTCAAATGGTTACTGAGGCCGCCGATGAGAAGATGAAGTCTAGGGGTTCTGCAGCACCCAACCCTGCCCGTGAATACCACGATTCGCTAATCGCCCAAGGCTACGATTCTGATATCGCGGCCCAGCACACTCGGCTGCACTTCCCGGGCTTCGAGCCCTGAGCCTCCAGTATCCAGTGCGAAGGGTGATGAACGCCGCCGCAGGCCGTCGTCGCGATGCCCGACTCGGTCAAGCCTTGCCGTCCTGCCGATCTCGGTCGCTTCGAGATTCATCGCAGGACCGGCAGCGCTCGAATCGGCCGACTTCACACCCATCACGGCATTTTGGAGACCCCTGCCTTGCTTCCGGTCGTAAACCCGAACATCGGAACTGTACCACCGCGTGAGATGTGGGATGGTTTCGGAATCCGAGGCCTGATCACCAATTCCTATGTCATTTGGAAGCACGACGAACTCAGAGAGAGTGCGCGGCGGGATGGAGTGCATTCGTTGTTGGACTTCCCAGGAGTGGTGGTCACGGACAGTGGTACATTCCAGAGCTATGTGTATGGAGATGTGGAGGTTGGGGTCGAGGAGATCGTGCAATTTCAACGCGATCTTGGCGTGGACATCGGGACGATGCTCGACGTGTTCGGAAGGCCGGACATGACCAGAGAGGAACTCGAAGTCGCCGTCGAGGAGACAGCGGATAGGGCACAGCCATCCCTCGATACTGCAGGTTCTGACTTACTTCTGAACGGCCCAATCCAAGGCGGCACCCATTGCGACCTGAGATCTCGGAGCGCTCGCCTCATGGGAGGAGCAACTGCGAGAGAGTCAGCAGGTGGCAGGGGATTCGCTGTGCACCCAATCGGAGGCATAGTCCCTATCATGGAGCAGCATCGATACCGGGAGTTGGTCGACATCGTCCTAGCAACTAGGAAGACCGTTCCAATCGAGCGCCCAATCCATCTGTTCGGATGTGGCCACCCTATGCTGTTCGCTCTCGCAGCATCAATCGGAGTCGATCTCTTTGACAGTGCCGCGTATGTTCTCTTTGCTAGGGATTGCAGACTGCTCTCGGTTGAGGGGACCATTCGGATCGACGATCTGGTCGAATGGCCGATTACGTCATCCGCCCTAGTTGGAACCACTCCGGCCGAGGTCAGGGAGATGAATGAGAATGACCGCACCGCCTTGCTAGCTCGACACAACTTAGAGGTCAGCGTGACCGAAATCCGGGCGTGCCGCGAGGCAATCCGGGATGGTACGATCCATCGACTAGCCGAGCGTCGGAGCCACGCATCCCCGAGGCTGCGGGAAGCGTATCTACATCTATCTAGAAGATTGCAGACAGCAGCCCTACTCCCTGATCCGGAGGGCGCATCGTCGCATCTAATGGAAATGGTTCGAAGCACGGCCCCGATTCACGCGGGTCCCGTTGCAGTGGACGGAGCCGAAGGAATGCAACCGAGGAATATCCATCTCAGGATGCTCCTTGAGACGAGATGGTCACCTCAGCGAACAGAGGTTGGATCGCCACCTCCATCTATCCTGTTCCATGGTGCCCCCCCTCCTTGGAGGCATTCGATTGGACAACTCGTGCACGAGCTTCTCTCAGCGAAACCAGATGCCATACCTATGGTGTGGACACCAATTGGAGCGATTCCCTACTCTTTGGAGGATGTTGCACCTTGGTGTCATCTGGATGGTCCGGATGGAATCTGGATGTTCGACGGGGATGCGATGGAGATTCAGGCCTCGCTCGGTCTAACTGATCGCAGCATCGAGGTGATAGACGCGAGCGGATTCGAGAGCGATTCCGAATGGCGACCTGACCCAGAGATGCTCGAAAGTCTGGAAAGGACCTCGATTATCGACAAGGCGTCATTGTTCCTCTGCTTGCCGGCGGAGGAGGCGAGGAATCTGACAGATGGCATGACGGTGCGGCGATCCAGGACTGGGAGGATCAAGAACGTGCTCCTCGCCGACGGCCGTCACATCATCTCACCTCGTCTCAAGGACGGCGGTCTCTCCATGACGCTCGATGGCGCTCGGATTATGCATTCGATTCGCACCGCACCCATCCCCAATCGACACAGCGCAGCACCTCCTTTCATCACTGAGGAGTCCTCAGGCACCACGCAGAGATCGCAGGACCTGCTCCTTGGGACACCGATGGTTGTCATCGAGGAGGGGGCGGTGCCATTCGTCGGTGTTGGGCGCAATGTGATTCACGGTTTCATCATCGCTTCGGACCCCCACATAGCACCGGGTCTCCCCTGCTTGGTGATGGATGAGGCCGGCCGCTTGGTCGCTCATGGAGTGGCCACCTCGACAGCTCGGGAGATGTCTCGATTTAGGAAGGGCATAGCGGTGAAGGTGAGGGATGGCGCCCTTCGTGCCGAGGACGTCCGGAGCGGGGATTGATTCAATAGACGGCGGCGCGGTCTGCGCCGCGTCCTATGGACGCGGATGGTGGAACGGTGGCGGAGCAATCGCTAATCCACGCTCGCAGCCTGACCAAGATGTACGGACCCCACGTCGCATTGGACGCCATCGACCTCGATGTCCCCCACGGCGCCATCGGCCTGCTCGGCCCCAATGGCGCCGGCAAATCGACGCTGATCAAAACGCTGCTCGGTCTAATCCACGCGACTGAGGGCGACGGTGCCGTTCTCGGTCACGACATCCGCAGAGATGGCGACCGAATCAGGGCGAGGATTGGCTACATGCCGGAATACGATTCCCTCGACCCCGCCCTCACAGCGATCGATCAGGTTCGATATTCAGGTGAACTGCTTGGCATGTCCCCCTCCGTCGCCCAGCAGAGAGCGCACGAGGTTCTGGAGTACGTAGGATTGAGAGACCAGCGCTACCGAGAGATCAATTCCTTCTCGACCGGGATGGCGCAGGCCACGAAGCTCGCTTGTGCCATCATCCACGATCCGGAACTGGTCATCTGCGACGAGCCGACCAACGGCTTGGATCAAGACGCCCGCCGATTCATGCTAGACACCCTCTCGCAGATCGTTCGAGAAGGCGGTCGATCGATTGTGATGAGCAGCCACCTGATGGACGATGTCCAGCGGGTTTGCGACCGAATCATCCTGATCCACAAAGGTAGGGTCATCGTCCATCGCAAGATAGAGGACCTCGCACAACAGATCGACCGGGAGATCGAGATCTCGGTATGGGGTGGAGCGAGCCGAATCGAGGAGGCCTTGGGACGAAGCGGATTGCAAGTCCGACGGATGGGCCGGGTGATGCGAGTACGCAGGGATGACGAGGAGACCTCGATGCGCATCTTGGCGATTGCCGCAGATGAGGATGTGCAGATTAGGAAGATGTCCGACTACGAGCCCTCGTTGGAGGACCTATTCCTGTTGATTATGCAGCAACTTGGATACGAGACGAAGAGCGCGTCCGACCTGCTGCGTCCTTCTACGATCGATTCGGGTGCCGGCGATAGATCCCTAGGCATGGAGGGTGGGGCATGAGCGAAGAATCCGTACCACCTGTGCCGGTGGGAGACAACGATGCGGCGCTAGGTCCTGAGATGACTGTGGGGACTATGCCCATCTCCAATCAGGAATCCTCACCGATGGAATCGTCAGCGAGTAGCAATGCGCTGGCATCGCTCGGCCAGACTCGGATGGAGGCGGCATTCGGCGCCGGCGATGGTGATGAGGACGCCACCGCGGTGGTCGCTCAACCAGTGGCTCAGATAGGAGGTGGGACGATTTTCCACCAAGTGTACCGCCCATGGTCGGGCGACCTCGGACCACGCTGGATGCGCAACTGGGCGATTCTCCGACACCATGTATACGGCCTCTTCACTTCGAAGGGTCACCGTCGATACCACCCGTTCGTCCGTCTCTTGATACTCGGCATCACCATCGGCAGTCTCGGGGCGGTCGGCTTCGCCTTCATCGGCTCGATAACCGGTGCTGAGGAATTGCAGAGGGTGTTCGGTCTCAGTCGGGGAAACATATACGGAAAGGTGCTGGGATTCTGGCCCCGCAACATCTGTTGGTGGCCGCTAATCACCGCATTGGTCGTCGGCGGTATGATCTCAGACGATCGGCAGAACGGCACCTCGGCGCTCTACTTCTCGCGGCCGATAACTAGGACCGATTACGCGCTGATGAAGTTCGCATCCGTGGCCATCATCCTTGGAGGGATAATTCTCTTCTCGTACGTCGGCTTCTACGCAGGGAGCATAGTCATCGAAGGAGAGGGCTGGGCGTACATCATCGACACGCTACCCATATTCGTCAGCGGTCTCGCAGTGGTTGTTCTTCTCGTCTTCACATACACCTCGATAGGCCTTGCCCTCTCCTCGGTTTCGAAGGGGAGATTCTTCCCCGCCGTCTCTTTCCTAGGGCTGATACTGGGAACGAAACTGGTCGCATTCCTAGTCGATCAACTGTTCGACAGATCAGTCGTTTATGTCATCTCACCGTATGACTGCATGGCGCACATTGGACAATGGCTGATGGGCATCGATTCCTCGTACGATCACCCGATTTCCTTCAGCATCATCGCGTTGGTGGCGATGGACGCGGCCGCCATCTACCTCCTGACCGCTCGCATCAACTCGTTGGAGGTGACTAGGGAATGATTCCAGAAACAACTCAGGTCGGAGAGGGCCAAGAGAATTGGGCACCAATGGCGCAGATGCCGACGGTGATGCTGGATCATATCAGCAAGTGGTACGGCCAGGTGATAGGTCTGAACGATGTCAGTCTAGCGATCTCGGGTGGTGTCACCGGAATCCTAGGTGAGAATGGTGCCGGAAAATCGACGCTGTTCAAGCTGCTGGTCGGCCGATTGAAGCCGAGTCAGGGGACCGTTCGCCTGTTCGGGACCGATCCCTGGCGAAATCCCGCTCCGTACAGCCGTGTTGGATACGTGTCCGAGAGTGAGCGGCTGTATGACTGGATGACGGGTGCGGACTTCGTGGGGACCCTAGCCAGACTCTACGGCCACAAGAGGGAGGAGGCTATGGACCGGGCGATGCATGTACTCGAGTTCGTAGGTCTGACCGATGTAGCACACAAGCAGATTGGCAAGTACAGCAAGGGCATGCGTCAGCGAGTCAAGATTGCTCATGCATTGGTCAACGATCCCGAACTGATCATCCTCGATGAGCCTCTAGCTGGCTGCGATCCCATCGCGAGGACGACGATCATGAATGTCATTCGAGAATTGGGCCAGCAAGGGAAGACGATTCTCGTCTCCAGTCACATCTTGACCGAGATCGAGCGAATCACGGAACAAATCGTGATCCTCCATAACGGTCGACTGCTGGCGCTGGGCAACCTGCATGCAATCCGCGAACTGCTCGACCAGCATCCACACCGAATCCTATTGCGGACCGATGACCCTCGACGTCTAGCCGCCGCGTTCCTTCCTGCCGACCCCGTGTATGGACTTCGATTCCCAAACCCTGGGGAGTTGGAGATCCAGACGAACGACCTTTCCGCCGCACATCAAGCGCTGCCGAAGATTGTCAGCCGAGCGGGAGTACGGGTCACGGCAATCGAGAATCCTGACGACAATCTCGAATCACTTCTGAAGTATCTCACGGAGGGACGCGCATGACTGACATTCCTCCAACCGATTCTTCCGGTGAGGATGAGGCGTTGACCTCTATTCCTATGGAGGCCATGATGCCAATATCACCACCATCCACTGAAGTTCCAATCTCTGCAGACATCGACCGGCAGGAAGCCACCTCTGCCCCCGCTCGGGAGAAGGAGGGTCATGCACCTCCGAAGCTTGAGGATACGATGGCGATTCAAGAGGCCCGTGCCTCCAGTCCGAGCGTCGCTGCTCCCAATGTCGGGAGATTGCAACCGCTTGCTGACACCGTATGGGCCCGCCTCGATCGAAAGGCCGGTGCGATCGTTGAATTCACGATTCGGCAGTTGAGGATCCGGACCGCCACATGGGTCGTCGGTGGTATTGGAATCTTGCTGATGGCTCTCCTCGTCGCCGTCTACGCTGATGAGTTGGTGGGAGGTATCGAGCCGATCGACAACGATGGAGATAGCCAAGACGAGGACGGCGATGGATTCGTCATGGGTCAGGAGCGCAAGTACGGAACGTCTGACTGGGATGCTCACGTGTATCCAGGGAGTGGGAGGTTCCAGAGCGAGGAGTGGATACCCTACGGCGAGACGAGGACGGTCAACCAGACTCTGAATGGCGAGGGGGTCCTGAACGCGACGTGGATTAACGAGAGCGCCACCTCACGCGGCCTCGGATGGATTGATGTCTCTAATCTCGATTTCTGCGATGAGAACAAGCGTGGCTGGCTCTATGTCCCTTACGGATCAGCTTGTTTGCTGGATGATGGCAGGCTCCGGTTCAGTGGCAGGATCGAAGCCGAAGGAGTCGTCAGCACCGAGGGCTACCTCTACTTGGAGAGAGGAGTTTGGATCGACGGCTTTGAAGTCGAGAAGGAGCCGGCTTCGATGTACATCGATGAGGACCCAATCGATTGGAATGGGGACCTCAGCCAGCGGGCTCAGGGACACGATGACGATGGCGACTGCCTCAGGGAGGGCTGGCTCGAGGACGAGGGCGCTTGGTGGTACTCAAACGACACGAATGGAGATAGGATTCCATGCAACGTGCTCTACTACGTCGATTCCGACGGTAACGAAATCCGCAGCATCGTCGCCGACCCATTCGTCGATGAGGATCCAATCGAAGGCGAATTCGTCGCCGAAGGGATTCATCGCGGCTTCGTTGCCGGCGTCGGCAAGATTGCGTTCCTCTTCCTGCTTGGACTCTTCATCCCTCTGTTCCTAGCGACGGGACTGATTAGGGAGGAGATGGAAGCGGGTACGATGCACTACCTGATTGGCAAGCCAATCCACCGTGGTGAGTTCTTCACTTACCGGATCCTCGGCTTCATGGCGATAGCGGCCCCCTACATTCTGATGCTGGCAATCGTCACCGGCACCATCACTGGATTCCTCGGCCCCGGCGACCAGATTTTCCGATTCTCCGACCTCGTGGTCTGGTTCATGATTGGCCTAGCAGCCATGCTCGCCTTGCTCGCCTATGCGACTTCATTCGCCGCATTCGGCGTTTTCTCAAAGAAGTACGGCGTGTACATAGCAATCGCGATGGGCGTATGGGAATTCATGATGGCGATGGTCAGTCTGACCATTCCGACCGCTTCCATCTCGATGTTGTCGGTATCACACTGGGCGATCCAGATTATCGATGCTGGTGTTCTGATTGGCTGGCCCGATACCCTTCAGATGAGCGTCATCGCGAATGGGTTCGGTTGGGATGAGGAGCTCGCAATCACAGCGTTCTGGAACCCTCCTGTGCACTCGACCTCGGCACCCCTCTCAATCCTAATCGGAACCGTGGTTCTACTCGGATACACGATGGTGATGATTCTTATCGGTCAGTCGTCGTTCGGCAGGCAGGAGCTTGACTGAGCATTGAGATGATTTGGCGGTGGTTGAATGAATCGATTCGGCGGTGATCTGTCGACATTGTGGCGGCTCGACGCCATGCCACCCTTGTCGCGGCTCTCGTGGCATTGGTGGTGGTGGCTTGTGATGCTCCCATGCGAGGATCATCCGGAGCGATCGAGGCAGTTGATGATCCTCTGGAGTACCAAGGACACGACCGACATAGCGGTCAATGGCGTACCTTGGCGTGGCGGCAGGGTTCGAGTCGAGTCAGGTATGCAGACCCTGCCGGGAATGGTTGCCTCTTGGTGGTACGACGGCGAGACCATGCACGAGCCGTTGGAGTTGGTCACCTCCCGGATGGTCGCCGTAGATGCAACCTCCTCACTCTGGACAGAAGCGGCTGGTGAGGATCAGCCTGAAGGATTCGAAGGCGGCGGGGCTGTAATTCCACTGCTCGATGCTGACCATTCGATGGGCTTGACCTCCGATCATAGTGCGTTTTGGTTGCGCACGAGAGGGGGCCGATCAGCGGTGGAATCCGGCGCTCCGGAATCGTTCGACCTCCGCATCGAACCATGGAACCGCGCCCTCTCGACCGCGACCCACAGCCGAGACCTCTTCTTCGGGTCGATGGGCTATGACATCCTGAGGTTGCACGGATCCAAGGTGAGCGGCACCATCGATGGCGAAGATGTGGAAGGTTCCGCCTACTTCCAGAAAGTCACCGTGCAAGCGCCTTCGATTCCTTGGTTCTGGGGTCTGCTGCACTTCGACGACGGATCCTATCTCGACTGGTTCCTACCGCACGCATCGCTCTCGATGACCGCGAAGGATGATCGTCCATGGAAGCGTCGAGATCGTCATAGGATTCCGATGCGGAACTCCGGGTTGTTTCACGACGCTCGACGCAAGCGGAGCGAGCGGTTCGAGCGCTGCGAGGTATCTCTGCTGCATCCCGGAGAAGATGTATCGGAGTTGGTCGATCGGGATGGCCATCCGCTTCCCGGTTTCCACATCAGGTTGTGGAATGGGAGGACACAGATCGGCCTCAAGGTGCGAGCGACCAGCCGAGCGAGATGGACTTTCGACCAACCGACCAGAGCAGGGATGCGATCTCATCTAACCTACAACGAATACCCGTTGGTGGTCGAGGCACTGACCATCCTTGACGAGGTCGAGGTACGGCACGGCTCCGACTACGGCTGGATCCGTGGCAATGCAGAGCATGCTTGGGGCCTATTACACTGAAGAGCGCACGGTTTGGCACAGCAACGACCGAGGTCATACGTGCCGCGAGCGACTATCTCCAATCACTCGCGCTCTTCACCTATGCGGCTATGGATGAGGCTTCACGCTACCATTTCAGTCGGTTTGATGGCGATTCGAGACCGGCCGAACGATGATATACAACACGAGGTGCTTCCTGAATGCGGCCGAGGGCCGGGTGAGCGCTATGGGCGAGGCGATGGAGTACTTCAGAGAGCGGACGAACGTCGAGAAGGCTCGGCAGCACATCGAGGAGATGTCGGAGTACGAGCGCCCGTTGTTCTTCTCCGGTCCGACTCGAATCTCAATGATCGGCAAGTACTTCCTAGCCTTCATGGTGCTGAACGTCCACCTGTTGTTCTGGTGGGGCACCGGTTCGGATGCTCCAGGAGATGGTGCCAGCCAGTGGCTCGTATTCCTGCACGCTACGGTCGGTCTACTGGGGATCTCGGGATTCTTCCTGTTGATGCTCGTTCTAACCAAGATTAATCACTTCATGAATTTCTCCACCTCTGGTGGATGGTTCACCACCTCGCTGCTCCTGATTGCACTGACGCCAGGCATATTCTTCCTAGAGGAGCAAATCACAGAGGGATTGTTGGCGACCGTAATCGGATTCGTCGGAGAGGCGCCAGGCTCGTTCATTCCATTCGATTGGAATCCGCAGTTCTACCTGATGTTCGGCATCGGCTACACGATCCTACTGGTCTTCCTGACCGAATTCTACCGTAAGGCGTTCGTCTACGCCGTGACCGACAAGCAGATCTACCTCTCAAAGGAGTTCCTGAAGATCCTAGACACCTCCAGCCATGTCATCCAACTGGATGGCATCGAGAACCTGAAGGTGCAGCGCGACCTAATCGGCCGATTCACGAACATCGGCAATGTCCACGTCATCACTGCTTCTGGGATGGGCCTGAAGTCCGACTCCGTAGAGGTTGGCGGCGGCATGGCAGCGTCGCTAGCGGGCGACGATTCGAAGTCCAGCAACCCGGTGATGAAGATCATCAAGTTGCTCATCCTAATGATGAAGTTCCAGCGCACTCGCAAGACGGTCGATGAGAATCCAGAGGATTGCATCTACGGCGTCCGAAACCCGATGATGGTCCACAAGCTCATCAACGAACTCCGGACGCGCCCGGACGACATGCCGCTATTCGCAGATGAGGAAGAATCGGCGGCAGAGCCAGCGGCGGCAGAGCCCGCCAGCGAAGAGCCCAACACTGAGGCGTGATCCGACGGGGTCCACCTTTCGGATAGGATGCCAGTACTTCGTTTCGTCTTCATTGGATGGTCGAGGGGCCGCCGCAAACCGGTGGTCAAAGGTCTGCCATGGGACTGAAAGGGAAAGCGGTGGATTGATGGCGGCCACGCGTCCGTCGCGCGCCGGGTCGAGAGAATGAGCGAGAGCGATTCGGTTACCGAGGCGGCGATGCTGATCACACAAGGAGATTTCATGGGCGCTATGACAATCTTCGAGCGCATGGTCGAAGAATACCCAGACGATGCGGTTGGCTACCATGGTTGGGCCGAGGCAGCGCTGTTTGAGATTCAGGAGAACGGCAACCTCGATGATGATGGCAACGACCGCATCAACGAGGGCCAGATCCAATCGTATCTACGCAGGGCGACTTCGCTCGACGCGGACAACGCGGACTATGTCGCCGCCTACGCCAACGCCTTGATCGAGTTCGACCGGGTTCCGATGGCCATCCGCCAATTCCAGAAGCTGCAGGAGATTGGCGCAGCATCCGAAGATGTGGATGTCTCCTTCCATCTTTACGAGGCTGCGCGTCTACTCATCGATGCAATCGATGTCAAGACTAACTTCGACCGTAGCCATGACTTCGCACGCCAATATGTCCGAACCGCGGTGGAGTTCGCACTGCTGGGCCTCGGCTTCTCCTCGGCCGAGGAGGCCGTCGAGTATCTCGTCACCGAGGAGTGAGGCCTGCGATGGGAGATGAGGGGCGACAGCGCCTCGCCATCGCATTTGGCCATCTGGGCGGGTCCTTCCATGGCTCGCAGTTCCAACCCGATGTCGTCACCGTGCAGGGCGAGATAGAATCGACGCTTCGAGACCTTACTTGGGTCGAGGATGATGAATCGCATCCTCTCCGTCTCTCTTCGAGAACCGATGCAGGAGTTAATGTTCGAATGAACCTCGCCACCTTCGATTTGGATTCCGAGTTGTGGGATCGGGTCGGGCCGCCCCGAGTCCTGAAGGCGCTCAACGACAGACTACCGGACGACCTCCTCGTCTGGGCAGCGATGCCAACGCACTCGGATTTGAACATCCGAGAAGCGTCGTCGCGAGAGTACCTGTACCGTCTGCAGGCGTTGCCCGGATGGCCTTGTGACACCCCGGAGGAGAGGCTTGCCCACTGGTGCCGACTCTTCGAAGGGGGACACGATCTCTCCAACTTCTGCCGGGTTGAGAAGGACAGAAGCACTCTGCGGACCATCGATAGCTGCGAGCCTTGGATGGATGCAGAGGGGGTGGTTCTAGGATTCCGTATCGTCGCTCGCTCATTCCTGTGGAATCAGGTCAGGCGGATCGCCTCCTGCCTGCATGGATTAGCCCGTGAGAGACTGGACACGGCGGCGGTGCTCCGAGCCCTGCATCGACCTCAGGAGCGCGTGGATCATGGCCTAGCGCCAGCCGATTGGCTGGTTCTGTGGCGGATAGATCATCCGGAGGTACCACTAGGTATTGGAACAGATTCCGTCGATGACAGCGCATGGTCGAAGCCGCCACGAGGAGATGAGCGGCTGCACGAAAGGTGGCAGGTGGCAGCCCGAGCGGAGATGTCGTTGGCTCTGCACCGGGGATGGATATCGGCTTTGACCCCGAACGAGAAATGACCACTATCGTGCTGATTATCTCATTGTTCGTTTCGGCTAGGAATCGAAGTCAGTTGAGCAGAGCGCCCATCTAATGGGTCGGTCCATCAGTCGAGATCGAGGATGACACGTAGACCATCGACCAGATCAAGAGATTCGCGAAGGAAGGCGTGCGCGATAACCTCGACCACATCGACATGCCTCGTGAGGTCGGGAATCAGGATGGCGCAGCGTATTCCGTTTCCACAGCCCTCGGAGCTGGAAATCGCTCCGGCGAAGGCCGTCGCCCCTCCGAACGACCGTCCTTCACGGAGGAATCCTCGAATTCGGAACGGCGCCACCCCACTGGTATCGATCTCCGAGGCGGCTTGCTGGGTCGCTTCGTCGAGATCGAGAGTGTCGATGCCAGCAAGCGAACGTAGGGCGAGATAGGCTGCATGGTCGACGCCTGAGACGGTGACATTCAGAGTTCCGGGCCACGCTGTCACTCCTAGCAGTTCCCTGAACTGCTCTTGGTAGTGATGCTGAGCCATGAAGGTCGCCGCACGACCGAGACCGCTGCTCACCTCGCCGCCGAGTCGCACGATGCGGTCGCAACACCCCGTGCTCTTTGCCGTTGCGCACCCTCTGTTCACCGGTCCAAGTACCAATTAGAGGCTCCTTTGACAGTCCTGACTAGGTCGTTGAATCGGCGACTCAGAGGTCGAAGACCCCCCCTTCTTCCCCGATTTCCCAACCCTTGTCGATGACCTCTCTCGCAGCGTCGCTCTGCAGATTGTGTAATGGATTGGTGTGATTCAGATGGATTAGGACGATCCTCGGATCACCCTTCCTCCTGTTTCCGAGTCGAAGCAGTGTCTCTTGCACCGTTGGATGAGGTATCATCTCGGTTTCCCGTCCTGCGATTTCGTCCAGCGACCAGAAGGTTGCATCGATCAGTGCCACATCGACTGCGAGATCTTGGAGCCAGTCCCGAATCGTCGCTGCTCCATGCATTGCTAGGGTTTCCGCCCATGAATCATGGTCGGGCAGATGGAGCAGGCTTCGCCTCGCACCCCGGATGATGTAGGCGTGGGTGTCCGCCACCTCGTTCCGGTGAGGTACCTGTATCGGTTGCACGATCAGATTTCCAAAATCCTCGAAAGAAGGTTCGTAATGAGGTGGAATCCCAGCAACCGATGAGATGCTAACGAATCCTTCTCCGAACCTCCTTGGAACGATGTGTCCCGCTTCGATGGCCGTGGACCAGATGGGATTGGAGAGGACGGCTTCGATCACGGCGGCAGACCCCTTTACCACCACTCCCTCGGCGGCCATCGATTCTCTACCGAATTGCCCGATCCCGTCCACATGACCTAGATGGAGATGGGTCAGCCAGACCGATTCGATTGATGTGGCACCTCGGAAGTACGAATCCGCCGCCGACCAGATTGTCAATTGACGGGCGAGGTCACGGGTCGCATCGATGAGATGCGCTCCGGTGGCTGAGGTGATGCCGATGGAGACTGGCGATCGACGCAAGTCCGGATTAGATGCTGCCGAGAGGCAGCAGGTATCGACGCATCCCGCCTGAGGTCGACCGCCATCCTGCGCCGTTCCGAGCAGCGTCAACCGGATTCGATTTGGTGAGGCTGCATCGGCATCCGACCCGTTTGTAGAATCATCTAGGTCGCTCAGCCAATCACCTCCGTGGACTTCCGTCCCTGTTCAAAGCCATCTCGCTTGCGGCGAATCGCGCCGCAATGCTTGATGAGCGCCTCTTCGCTCTCCGATGTATGACCGGTGGATTGGAGTGGATGCGAGTTCGCTACGAGGAACTGGTCGAGCAGGGACTCGCTTGGGATCCGCCGACTCTAGAATCCTCGAATGCGCCGAGATGCACGATTGATGGCGTCGAGACGATTATGCTCTCAGCGAACAACTACCTCAACCTCACCACTCATCCAAAGGTCGTCGCAGCCGCGATCGATGCGACTGAGCGATATGGTGCGGGCAGCGGTAGCGTGCGGGCGATAGCCGGGACTATGGACCTGCACCTAGAAGCGGAGCGAATCGCTGCCGACTTCAAGGGAGTCGAGGACGCCCTGATATATTCGGCTGGCTATACCGCAAATGTAGGCCTCATTCCTACTCTGGTCCGAGGCAAGGAAGACGTCATCGTATCTGATGAACTCAATCACGGATCCATAATAGATGGAGTTCGGTTGACGAAGGCGCGCCGCGCCGTCTACCCTCACAACGATGTCGAGGCTCTTGAGAGGGTGTTACGCGAGCACGAAGCCTCGGACCGGAAACTGATTATCACGGATGGCGTTTTCAGCATGGATGGCGACATCGCTCCTCTTGATGACATCGTGGAAGTGGCGGAGGAACATGACGCGATGGTGTTCGTCGATGACTGCCATGGCGAAGGGGTCCTAGGTGACGGAAAGGGCATCGTCGCCCACTATGGATTGCAGGGTCGGGTCCACTTCGAGATCGGCTCCTACTCGAAGGCTATGGGGGTTCAAGGTGGGATAGTCGCGGGGAGTGCCGAAGTGAAGCGACACGCTCTGAATCACAGCCGATCCTGGTTGCTCTCGGGAAGCCAACCACCAGGAGTGGCTGCTGCACAGAAGGCCGCCGTGGAGGTGCTTATCGAGGAACCAGAGCATGTGAGCCGGCTCTGGGATAACACACGATACTTCAGGAAGGAACTGCAGTCTCTCGGCTTCGACACCGGGGTCTCGACGACCCCGATAATCCCGGTTATGTGCGGCGAGTCGAAGACGGCGCAGGCGCTTTCGCGAGCGATGAGGGACGCTGGTGTGATGGTCGGAGCCATCGTCTTCCCGATGGTCGCTAGGGACGCTGCTCGAGTACGGACCCAGATGTCCAGCGGCCTCAAACGCGACGATCTCGACGAGGTTCTTCGGGCATTTGAGACGGCTGGCCGTAAAATCGGTTTGATTTAATCGATAATCTGGATGATAAGACCTGAATGTTCCGTCGACAGGGTAAAGCCAACTTGCCTACGAGTATATTCGATGATTTCCAGAGCGCTCGCCGTATGGAGGAGGCCCTTGGCGTTCTGGCTTCCTATTTTCGGTGTTTTGGGCATCATCGCGGCCGGCCATTCCTCCTTCGGTGAGATGACCGTAACCATAGATAGCGATGAGGACGATGATCTGGAGTACTACCATCCATTTTGGTTCCATGATGAGGGTGTTCTTGAGCAGACGAGAATCGAGGGTTTTCACTTCGATGAGAATGGCACGGAATTGTTCGACGCCGAACCATTTGTGTGGACCGACTACGACGAGGTTTCGGATCGAGGATTCCTAGATCTAGATGCAATGGAGATTTTGGCTAGGGACATCGACAGGGCTAGCAGCCGAGGAGTCTTCCTTGCGTTGATTGTTCTCACAGGTCTGGCAGCAAATCTGCGGAAGCCATTCGACGAAGATGATTCCACCACCGCCTCCTGGTTGTTCACCGGATTGCTACTCCTCGCGGGGCTGTCCGCCATGCTCGGCGTGTTCGCGATAGTCACCGATTACGGAGAAGCGGTCGAATCCGCAGCCGAGAATGACGTAACTGGATTCACGATTCAGCCGACGGTTTCAGGCAGCGCCGACGAGAGAAACGACGATCAGGAGCTGTCGATTACATGGAGCCCGGGTGGAGCACTCTGGTTGCAACTTCTGGCCAGTCTCGTTCTCTTCGCTGGAGCGGCGCTGCATGCCCCCAATATCGTCCAACGAATCGACGATGGCCTCGAGGGCGATTACAAGCCACCTCTCCCGTCGTTCGTCTCCATTCCAGAGATGATTCAATCGCGTACACCGGCGCTTAGTCTAGCTGTTCTCGGACTTCTGGTTCTAGGCGCCTTCATTCTGCCATGGTTCACGATGGAGCAGCACATACATGCCGTTGAGATGGACGATGTCACCGCTTCGGAGCACGAGTTCGGATGGTCGATTACGCAATGGCAGGTCTGGGCGACCAGCAACTCACTGTTCGAGGTCGATGACCCCGATGATGCGACTACGGATTCCTCGTTCGATGGCCATGGGGATCACCCGTTGCTCGGCACGGTAATCTCCGAGGTCACTGGCATGAGATGGGCGACTTCGGCCGCCCTCATCTTGGTTGTGTTCGCTGGCTCCCTGTCTATCACCCCTGCATTCCGGGAGCGGATTGGAGGGGGCGCCGATGGTTGGCGATTCTTACTCCTCGCTGGCGTAATCCTGACGATGGGCATCGGCACGTCTGGTTTCGAGGATGCGGTCGGGGAGAGTGTGGTCATCGATGCTCATCGACTATCGCCAGACGCCAATGCGCAGTATGTTTGGGATCTCTATGAGGGCCCGGACAACGCTCGCGGATCGATGCTGGGAATGGTCGACATCGACTCAAACAGCAGTGGCTTAGTAGAATCTATCTGGACCCCTGGCCCGGCATTCGCTGCAGCGACCACGGCGTCGATGGTATCGTTCGTGATGTTACTCGATCTCATCTTCGTCGCCGCTCGCCGCCCAGGGACCCTAGATGCGGTCCGGGAGGGTCGACGTGCCGATCTATTCGATGCAACGCCTTGGGCGACGCCATTGACCATCGCATCCGTGGTGGGCTTGCTGATTGTCTCGATGCTGGGGTCAGGGGTCGGCAGTCTACTGCTCCATCCATCGATGGGTGCACCGGAGGAGTTGGATAAGTGGGAGGTCACATACAACAGCGTATGGAGGTTGGAGGAAACCGAATGGGAGACCCTCTCGGATGGAGAGACGCTGGAATTCGCGGTACAACCTAGCATGGAAGGGCACCAACATCTGCGCGGAATCGAACTATCTGTGCAGTGTGGCGAAGGAAATCGGGGCTTGGTCACGGATGAGAGTGACACCTTCGATGTCGAGATTATTCCTCCACAAGGGATTGACTTCTCGAACTTGGAACCTCTCTCCTTCACACTCGAAGCTTCATCGGAGGATTGCGAATGGCAGTACTCGAGAATTATGTTGAACAACGCACTGGAACCTGTCCAAGGTGAGTACTGGTCCGTCTCGGCTGAGGAAGCCCTCAAGCAGTCGGGATATGATTCGATCGGAACTTTGCAGTGGTCATTCAGAATCACGGCCAACGTCAACGGCGGATCGACGCCGGTCGATCAGGATTCCAATGCCGAAGCACGATTTATGGTGTACGTCGATTCATACAATCTGACCGCGGAGAGGGTGTGACGCTGTAGGCCACTCATTCTTCCTGCGACACCTCTTCGACGACAGCGCTCACCTCGGGGTCGCTCGGGATCTCCATCGGGCGTGGGTCCATCCTAATCGCGCCATCAATCGTACGCCCTCTGTCGAGTCGATCGAGTATCCTCCAGCGAGGGGCGTAGGAGAGATGGACATAGGCTGGACCTGGTGTCATCAGCAGCAACCAAGCGAGTATGGGTGGAACCCCGAGTTCTGGGGCGAGCGGTATGGTGGCAATCAGCACCAATCCGATGAAGGGAATCGGAAATATCCACTTCCGCCGCTTCTCCAGCGAAATCGGAGGTCGCTTGACGAACGCGGAGATGAGGGCGGATGCGCCCCCAGCCATGCCGGTGAAGAGAATCATCTGTAGACTCAGATACAACCATCCACGAAGGGTCTCACCTATCGTCATCTCATGCACGGACAATCCGATGTGGATGGTAGGCAGCAGGGTTGCCAGCGCTATCAGGAGTCCGTAGAATGCACCTACGAAGGTTGGATGGACGGTCCACAGCGGCCAACGCAGGAAGAACTGGCTGAGGGCACCGCCCTCAAACATGAGCCGCTGTTCGGAGGAGAGGGTCTCCAGTCCCTCTTTCCATCCTCCCATTCAAGGAATGCCCCAACAAGCCGCCCATCAAACCTCCCACCTATCTGGAGTAGCGAGGCTCAATCCATCGAGGTCTATCGCTACCCCGGTATGAGATAACCGTTTCAATCTTGGCTAAGTGAAGGGTCATGCCATCATGGAACGAATATGTACGGTGTCCATCGTCCCACGAGCATGGCCGCTTGGGTGGAGATGCTCCGAAGCGCTCTTGTTCGAGGCGGAACCACCCGTTCACGAAGTAATCTTGCCGAGGTGTTCTGATGGTCAACTTCGGATTCGTCATCGACAACAGAACCTGCATCGGATGTCACGCGTGCACAGTGGCCTGCAAATCCGAGCACGATGTTCCGATTGGGGTCAATCGCACACATGTGAAGTACATCGAGACTGGATCTTATCCCGCCTCGGGTAGAGAGTTCACCGTACACCGGTGCAACCACTGCGAGGACGCCCCATGCACCACTATCTGTCCAACCACTGCTTTGTTCACTCGTAGTGATGGTATCGTCGACTTCGACGACGACCGATGCATAGGATGCAAGTCATGCATGCAGGCTTGTCCATACGATGCATTGTACATTGATCCGAACAAGGGTACTGCAGCGAAGTGCAACTACTGCGCTCACAGGCTGGAGAACTCGTACGAGCCAGCCTGTGTAATCGTCTGTCCGACCGAGTCGATTGTCAGCGGTGACCTCGACGATTCGGAATCCAAAATCGCCAAGTTGGTCGCCGACAATCCGACCACGGTACGTAAGCCAGAGGCAGGAACCATGCCCAATGTGTACTATGTTGAGACCAGTGCCGAGATGCTCGACCCTTCGGCGACGGAATTGACAGGGACCGGGATGTGGACCGAGCAGGCGGCAGGTGTGGGACACTTCGCCAAGTACGCGGACCAACGGCTAGGGGCGGCCGACACGAACTCGATGCTCGTCCAACTCGCTCTGGAGAAGAAGGCGAGGCAGGCGGCTCCTCGCGACCAAGCGATAATTCGAGATGTCGCTGCCAGACTGGCAAATCAGGGGCAAGGCGCCAAGCGAGTGTATGACCAACCTTCGAAAGGGATTCTCTGGGACAGCGAAGTGGCTGGATACATCGTAACGAAGTCGATTGCAGCGGGTCTCTACTTCTTCATGGCTCTCGGAGCCCTCATTCTGAGCGAGCGATATCTCGCTGAGTCCCGTTTCATCGCCGTGACCGGATTCATCATCCTCCTGTTCATGGGACTCACCGCGTTGCTGCTAATCAAGGACCTAGATAGGCCTGAACGGTTCCTCTATGTCTTGCTCAGGCCGAACTTCGATTCCTGGCTCGTGAAAGGTGGTTACATCATCGGAGCATTCTCGACCGTTGTGTTCGCACAGGTCTTGCTTGATCTCTCAAACCTTCATTCCGACCTCCAATACTTCCTATTCCTAGTCGGAGTTCCTCTGGCCTGGATGACCGGATCATACACTGGATGGTTGCTGAGACAGGCGAAAGCAAGATCGCATTGGGCAAATCGGAGTTCCATGCAGATCGCCTTCACTGGCACCTTCGAGATGATGGTGCTGGGATTCCTAGTGCCTGCGTTCGCACTGTATCAGGCGGGGGTCCCCGATCCAGATTTCATCAGCGGTGTCAGCCTGACAATCCATTCGCTGGTCTGGTTCTCATTCATGATTCTGATGTTCACCACGATTCGAAGAGACTTGAGGAAGGCACAGGTGGATCCACTGCTGTGAGGTGAGATGATGGTAGTCAAGAGATCCCTAATCGAGCGATTCGCGGAGTCGATCCGGTTGATTCCGAGGATCTCGGACAGAGAGTTAGCCTCGGGTGCGGATAGCCCTCTACGGAGTTACCCAGCCCCATCGGAATGGCACGACCACAAGGAGTTGGACGCCAACGCCTGGCCACGCCGAGTCGAGAGGAACTACTCGCTGGTGCCGACGACCTGCTTCAACTGCGAGTCGGCGTGTGGTTTGCTCGCCTACGTCGACAAGGAGTCCGGCGAGGTTTCGAAGTTCGAAGGCAACCCACACCATCCTGGAAGTAGAGGGAGGAACTGTGCTAAGGGACCAGCCACGATAAACCAGATTCAGGATACCGAGCGAATCCTGCATCCACTTAGGCGCAAGGGGGCGCGAGGTTCCGGCGAGTGGGAGCAGATTCCATGGGACGAGGCTCTGGAAGAGATTTCGGCCAAGATTCGTGCCAGCTTGAAGACCGGAGCAAAGGACAGGGTAGTCTATCATGTCGGCAGACCGGGTCACGAAGGATACGCCAACAGAGTACTGAAGGCGTGGGGCGTCGATGGTCACAACAGCCACACCAACATCTGCTCATCAGGTGCCCGCACCGGCTACGCTCTCTGGCATCAGCATGACCGACCAAGTCCGGACCACGCCAATGCGAAAGTAATCCTTCTGACCTCCTCTCACCTTGAGACTGGGCACTACTTCAACCCGCACGCACAGAGAATTTTGGAGGGGATGATGGATGGCGCAAAACTGGTCGTCATCGACCCTCGCCTCTCCAACACCGCTGCCATGGCGGATCATTGGGTGCCTACTTGGCCGGGTTCCGAGCCGGCGTTGTTTCTCGCTTGGGCGAAGATGATCCTCGACAAAGGAACATACGATCGCGATTTCCTCCATGATTGGGTTAACTGGGAGCAGTGGATGGAAGCTGACCACCCCGACGAGCCAGCGACCTTCGAGCAATTCATCGAACTGCTGAAGGAGGAGTATTCCGAGTACACGCCGGAGTTCGCCGCCGAGGAGTGTCGCATACCGGTTGAGCAGGTTGTCGAGGTAGGTGAGGTAATCACCGATGCAGGACATGCATTATCCTCTCATGTGTGGCGTTCGGCCAGCATCGGCAACCTCGGCGGTTGGCAGGTGGCAAGGACGCTCCATTTCCTCAACGTGTTGACCGGTTCAGTTGGTACCAAGGGCGGTACCGCTCCGAACTCTTGGGCGAAGTACAAGCCGACGCTGTTCGACGAGCCACCCTCTCCCGATGGTTGGAACGAATTGCACTTCCCTCCGGAGTACACCCTAGCCCACTACGAGATGAGCCATATCCTGCCGCACATGGTCAAGGAGGGGCGAGGCACGATGGATGTCTACTTCACTAGAGTCTTCAATCCTGTCTGGACCTATCCCGATGGATTTTCTTGGATGGAGATGCTACAGAACGAGGAGGCGATTGGATGTCACATCGCATTGACTCCGACATGGAACGAGACTGCGTTTCTGGCAGACTATGTGTTACCGATGGGTCACGCCTCGGAGCGTCACGACATCAACTCGTACGCCACCCAATCGGGCAAGTGGATCGCCTTCCGACAGCCGGTGCTGAGAGAGTACGCACGCAGGGAGGGTGAGAATGTGGAGTTCACCTATGAGGTCAATCCAGGCGAAGTTTGGGAGGAGGATGAGTTCTGGATTGAGTTGTCATGGCGCATCGACGATGGAACGATGGGGATACGGGAACACTTCACCAGCCCCTATCGCGAAGGTGAGAAGATCACCGTGGACGAGTACTACCAGTTCACCTTCGAGCACGTGCCCGGGCTGCCCGAGGCCGCTGAGTCCGAAGGTCTCACTGCGCTGGAGTACATGCGGAAGCATGGCGCCTTCCTCATCGAGGAGGCGACGTACGCCAAGCATGAGGACGACGACGGCGAGGGAGGCAAGGTCGGTTGGCCGACTCCAAGTGGTAAGCAGGAGTTCTACTCCAACACGATGGTGGAGTTCGGCCATCCCGAGCATGCGATTCCACACTACCGAATCAAGAGCCATGTCCATCCATCCAATTTGCAGGAGGAGAATGCGTACTGCCTGCTGCCGAACTTTCGCTTGCCGCAGCACATCCACTCACGCTCGGCCAACGCCAAGTGGCTGACCGAGATTGCTCATCGCAACCCGATTTGGATCAACCCTGATGACGCGTCAAAGTTAGACGTCAGGGAGGGTGATCTGCTCAAGATTGAGACAGAGATTGGCTGGTTCGTAGACAAGGTCTGGGTCACCCAGTCCATCAAGCCGGGAGTCATCGGTTGCTCGCACCACATCGGTCGTTGGCGCAGGAAGCAGGACCGTGGCAACCGATTCATGACTAACACCGTTGAGATCACCGACTCCGGTGACGGCAAAATGAGGATGCGAACCATCGAGGGGGTGCGGCCCTGGAAGTCCGAGGACGCAGATACGAATCGGATTTGGTGGCGCGACGGGGGCGTCCACCAGAATATCACTCACGCGGTGCAACCGGACCCCATCAGCGGTGCGCACTGCTGGTTGCAGAAGGTGTGGCTGTCAAAGCCAAGCGAGGGTGAGCGGTACGGTGATGTCGAGGTCGACATCGAGAAGTCGATTGCTCACTTTCGCAAATGGAACCAATGGGCGAAGCAGCGTGAGACCCATCCACGTGGAGAGCGACGGCCATTGTGGATGAAGAGGCCTCTATCACCGCGGCCCGAGCACTACATAATCGATGGATGGAATGGCTCAGAGCCTTCGTGACTCAAGCCATCTCCTCTTCGTCGGATTCCCTCTCAACATCCCTCGTCTTCCTTCGACGAGCGAGTATCTCCTTCGCGTTGGCCAATTGACCGAGTTCCATGTCATTCTGGCCTGGGGTCGTGTCCAGCCATTCTCGATCGAGGAGCCCCTCTGCTGTGTCCTCTCGCTCACGGGCCGCCTCAAAGGGATCTTCGCCATCGCGGGACTGCGCCTCAGCGACCATCAGGGCCTGATTGACGATGGCCACCCAATCCGTCAAGGCGGCATCCGTCCACTCTTCACCGAGTCGAGCGATGATTCCTTCATCCGGATCGGATCCCCGTAGGATTCGCCCGCCGAGAATCGGATCTCTAGCGGCGACAAGGCGTGTGGTGAGAGGAGGAGCGATCCATTCTCCCGAAGAGTTGCGGACATGGACCGTGACCGAATCCCCTCGCTCGGCCGGGTGCCAGGGGTGGCCACACTCCACCGCCACGGATAGCAGACCCTCCCGAAGTCTGCGCCGCCGTCCGATTCTGTCGAGGGCGAGTCCGATGAGAGCTAGGAAACCAGCCATGGCGATGGCGAGACCGGGAACATCGAGGGCTAGCAATGCAAGAAGCCCAACAGCGACCAGCGCGTGTGCCATGCGCAGGATGGTTTCGGTCCTCGTCACCTCGGCTCGTATTGATTTGACATCCCAGAGTGGAATTGTCCCGGCCGGTGCCTCGTCCATCATAGCCCCCTCCTATCCAAGCGGACCATCCGGGTGTCGAGTCCCCAATCCGGAGGTTCCGAAGCAGCAGCATCACGGAAGCACGTGACCGCGGAGAGCAGATCATCGACATCGATGTCGAAGAGCAATGGCTTGACCGAATCGAGGCGTGGTGCCAACTTTTCATGCATCCTCACTACTCCACGCTGCTTCCGGCGTTCGTAATTGTGCAGCAAGGCTGCGCATTGAATCATTCCTTGGACACCATCTGCCTCAAGCCATCGCTGCTCGACCTTCAGCCCCTTCCAGAGATCCTCCCATGCCTCATGAGCTTCCCAGAACAGACCCTGATCGAACAGGTCGCAGCCTTGGAGGAGTAACTCCACCTGCCTCGCATCTAGATTATGGTTGAAGGTCGGCGCATCGACCTCCGACGCCCGTTCCTCCTCCATGCTGTGTGATCTCCTCGCTCCGCTTGAACTAGTCCCTGTCTCGATTCCTTCTTCCACGCGCGCAAACGGCGGCACAACCGCCTGAATGGGGGCGGCATTGAAGAGGGGGCGAGCCGGCTATGGGTCGAGGGATGGACGCATGGTCGAGTTGCCGACCGGCGAAGTGATCGAGCGACGCAGGGGTGGCGCAGGCGTTCTCGCCACCTTGCTGATCGACGCTTCAGGACTACGAACCACCGGCTATCTGAGGGTTGAGCGAGCAGCCCATGGAGGATTCGTCGGTCAGATCGGGATTATAGAAGGACGACCTGCCTTTGCCCTCGCTGATGGCGAGTTGGAGTCGCTGAGGACCGGCCTTGAGGCCTACGAAGCGACTGATACCGCCTCCTCGTTCGACGACGCGCGCATATCCACGCACACCGGGGTCGACATCGACCTCATTCTCGAACTCCATCCATACGCCCGCCTGCTTGAGAGCGATCTCGCTGGTGCTGATGGTGAGGAGTGGTGGGCTAAGGGAGTCCATGGGGGATTGAACGAGCCGCCGAGTAGGATTGGTGGCTGGGCGCGGATTAGGAGTGAATTCGAACTCTCCGCCGAAGCCTCTGATCACAATGGGGATTCGCCCGATTCCGAGAAGGATGAAGAGCAGCCGTTGACCGTGGTCGGTAAGTCATCGAAGCTGGACTCAGGCCCCGTTCGCCCTGACGACGCAGAGCATCGATTGGATGATTCCCTAGCCGGAGATACGAGTGCACCTACCCTAGATTTCGGAACCGCTTGGAGCATAGACGGCAACGATCCATCCACGACCTTGGCGATGGCTAGAGGTCTCGCCCTACGAGGAGCGCCGCTGCTCGTCATAAGCCGTATTCCGCCTGAGCGCATTCGGTCGGATCATGGGATT
The DNA here is from genome assembly GCA_964585295.1 of uncultured Candidatus Poseidoniales archaeon. Taxonomy (GTDB): domain Archaea; phylum Thermoplasmatota; class Poseidoniia; order Poseidoniales; family Thalassarchaeaceae; genus CAUZSY01. Next base: position 43,252 of record CAZPCY010000010.1, read on the forward strand.
CCAGAGGCGGTAATTAGGTGGCTTTCGGAGACGCCGGGCGATGCAGACGGGATAGACCCTCATCTTGAGATTGTCCTACGGGAGGTGGAGGAGTTCCTGTTCGCCAACGCTCGGGCAGTCTGCGTGCTCGATGGATTGGAGTTCCTCACAGGATTGCACGGTTTCGATCGAGTGATGGGATTCGTCCACGACATCGCAGACATGGTTGCTGCTACCGATGACATGCTTTTCTGTCCCGTCGATCTACTGGCTTGGGAACCGAAACAGAGAGCCCTGCTAACCGGTGATCTCTATCCGATTCCCGCTGAGTTCGCTGAGCGTTGGGCGACGCGTCCGGAACTGATGGAAGGACACCCGTTCCTTGAGGATGACCCACCTGAATCTTCGCTCCCCACGCTCACCTCACATGGCGTAGTAGTCGAGCCATCTGAATCTAACTTACCATCCTTCGAACATGACGTCACCCCTATGCCTCTCCAAGGGGATAGTGGCCCTTCCAGATTCTCCATCTCAGGTCTCATATCTTCGATAAAGGAGGAGGAGAGGATGGCCTCAGAGGGCAGTGCAGAAGGCGAGACCATAGCTGGTTCGGACTTTGACAATGGGTCAGAGGAGTCAGCTGGAATAGCGACCGAAGATGGCCCCCAAGAAGAGGCCGATTCTTCACTTCCCGCTTGGGCTACGGCGCCATCACCGAACATGATGGATGATCCTACATTCGGTGCCCTATCCAAGAACCCGATTCCTAGCGATGTTACCGTGGAGGAGACATCTGAACCAGTCGAAGAGGGAGCGGTGGGGGCAGGTGAGGTTGATGTTTCGGTGTCGACCTCCGAGTCCGATGGAGATGAGAGCGAATCCGTGGTGGAGGATTCCGAGGAGGACGAAGTGCACGAGGAACCTCCGGTTAGGATGCGCGATCCGACCATCGACTTCAAGCAGAAGGGCAGAGGTATCCGCCGAATCAATCGTGAGAGTGATGCACGCCTCAGCGGCTTTGGTCTGCGGAGAGCTGTCGAGCAGGCTGGCGAAGCCCCCTCGATGGAATCGACTCCGATTCCATCCTGTTCCGACGGAGGGCTTGCCGCGGCAGAAGCGATTGGGAACGATCTCCCGGAACTCGGAGATTCGGTTCGGACGCCTCTCGATGCAACCGGCACGACCTGGGCAGCAGCTAACGCCAGAGACGTGGCTGATGAGATACCGTTTCGCCAATCCGAGACGGTCCGAATGGCAATCAGAGCGCACCCTACTAGCGATGCTTCGGGGCGGGTGCCGCCGGTCGTCAGCGACAACCCGATGGCTACCCAGCGCGCTGCCGTCGATCAGCGCCGAGTTAAGAGGGTCAAGACCTTCGTCCGACTGGAAGGTTCCGCCCATGAGGAGGATGAAGTGAACGTGTACGAAAGAATCGGCGTCCTCGTCGATGCAGGCATCGATGTCAGTGACCTGATGGCACTGCTGGAGATTGATCGCAAGGCGGCCCTCACCCGGCTTGAGAGCATGGAGGGAGAGCGGTGAGCCGTTCTACCTTGAAGCGCGCAATCACCTCCGGTCGTAGGCGCTTAGCCTCGCCTGACTCACCGGCTGATGGAGATGGAGCAGAATCCGACTTCGAAAGGAAGCCAACCCTCGATGTCCATGTCAGGAGACGCCATCGGGCGCAAAGATCGACGACCGTGGACGAACTGCTCGGCCGCTCCGATCCAAATGCAGCCGAGAGGCGTCTTGGAGGCGAAGGATCGACCCCTGATGTGGTTGGCGCTGGCCTCTCTAGAATGCGGCAGCGGGTCAGTGACTCGATTGAGGATGATCCAGAACCTTTCCTTCCCCGCCCGCTGTGGCGATCAGTTCTCGATATTGGCAGAGAGCATGATTCGATTCGACAAGGGATGCCCCGCCACTCACGCGGAAGCGGCGAATCCGAGGTCGTAGAAATCGATACTGCCGAGGTTTCATCTTGGCCACCAGCCGCCTCGCCGAGACCTCTGATGGACTGGTCCAGCTGGCATACTTGCCCGGAGAACCAGCACGCATCTAGATCCGCTAATGCCATACTCGACGAGCCGGGTGCTCGCTTCAATCCGTTGCTCATCCTCGGTGGTTCGGGGAGCGGGCGCAGCCATCTCCTCTCCGCTCTCGCGGCTTCGCTCCTCGCTCAGGCACCACCCGGTCATCCAGTACTCACAATCGATCCGAATCGAATCCCAGATCATCTGCCGGGAGGTTGGATGGCTAGGGTCGGCCGGGCTCATGCTATTTTGGTGGATGAAATCGATACCTCGTACGAGGGTGGGGTACATGATCGCCTAGGTGGGGTTCTCGAGCATGCTCGTGACCTAGGTGTCCAAATCGTTGCGACTGCTACCTCTCTGGATGTGATGGAATCTCATCCATCCTCAGCGATGTCCTCGCTCCTTCGTCCCGCGGCGTTGGCGAGGCTGGAGCCCCCGTCGACCGAGAGCTTAGCTGCCATGCTGCGTAGGGCTTGCCTCTCACGGGGTGTGTCGGTCGACGAGGATGCACTGTTCACAATCGCGGAGGAGCGCCCCGACTGGGCTGGGTCCAGAAACGGGTTTGAGCAGGTGGCGATGGCGATCGAGGCCGAGATGCCTCCCATGTCACCCGCAGATGTCCGCGCCATCTTAGAAGGTAGGTGGTTCGGGTTGGACACGGAATCGAGATCGCCTTGGGATGTCGACGCTGTTGGGAGAAGAATCGTCCGGGATGTGCTCGACGAGGTTATGCCGAGGGCAATCGATGCTCGGGTGTCAACTGACCCATCAGATGCCAATTTGGATGACGGTTGGACGCCTCCTCCCGTAATATCAAGCCGTGGCGACCTCTCCTTGGTCGAGAAGCCTGCTCCGAGCAGGACTCCGCTTCTGGACAAGACGCACCTAGTTCCGCAGACTGATTCACGGTTGGATGCGATCGTGGATGTGGCGTTTGATCGTGTTGAGGAGGATCTGCATCGCCGTCGGTTCGAGTTGCGGGAGATCGAGAGCGAACTGGTCCGAATCAGGTCGCGGATTGGACTAGCCGATGGGGATGAGACCGTCGCCCTCACCGACCGCCTGCTCGCCCTCGAGGGACATCTTGATCGCATCGCGGAATTGCCACTGGGGCACGATGAACCGGGCATCGAACCATTCCAGCCTCCGAACCTGATTATGGAGCATGCCTTCAAGATTCTTGAACCGATACCAGGAGATCTCCCATTCAATGTCAAGAAACGAGCACCGGACGGTATCACCCGAATCAAGCGCCGCTTCATACTGACTCCCGAAGGAGGTCTCTCACCGATTAGGACGCGTCTGGTCTCCGCCTGAGCCAATCGACGTCGCACCCCTCATTCGAAGATTAGCGATTGTTGTTCACCTGTCTATGAATCCCCGCTCGGCATGCGCATCCGCATCCAAGTGGGCCCTGATGGTCTTCCCGTCGATCAGGATCGCCTCCGGATGATCGAGTCCCGGGCAGGTCTGCTTCGTTCTCCTCCACGCCGAATCTTCTCGCATGTTTTCACCCCAAAACGGATAGGCTCGGCATTGCGCAGGTTTGGCTATGTGGACCTCACATGACTTGTCCTCTAGGATGTAGATACAGGTTCTGTCCTCCGGCTTCGATAGAAGCACCCATCTGCCATCGTGCAACTTTCTGCAATCACGATCAAGCCACTCTTCTAGAGGGAGTGAATGGTGTTTCGCCAACCGCTCGGCATCCCTTCTGGAGAGGTGGACGAGACCATCCGGCTCATCACAGCAGCGACCACAATCGGGCAGACAGGTGAACATCACACCGTCCGACCACCATTCGGATCCCTCGCGTCGTCGTGAACGTGGCCTCGCCTTCGGCCATCCGAGGCCGCCTGAGCCGAGCCTCGATTCGCCATGATCGGCATCAGAGTTGACGCCGGCGCTACGGTCGGGATCCGCCCTATCTTCGCTGCGCACAAGGTCTGCGAGCATAGGCGAACGGTTCATCCCTTCGTGACGAGGATTCGCGACATTCTAGAACGCAGTCGCTTTGAGGATGTGGCATCGAGCGCATCTTCTATTGGAATAGATTGGATGAGAGCACCGAGAGCCGGAGCATTCATGTCGAATGGTCACGGTTTGCATCCTACACCGGCTGTGGGAATATGACCGAGGATGACAAATCCCTGTTCGAGGTCCATGAGAGCCATCTCGACACCGGGCTCCGAGGCATCCCGGTCGGGACCTGCCGAACCTCCTTCGTCGATCCAATAGAAGGCGTCCACTATGTCGGTTACCCAGTGGCCGATCTCGCTGATGTTGATCCAGAGGATGTCATCCATCTGCTGTTTGAGAAGCGATTGCCGGATGAATCGGAGGCAGAGGCCTTCCGAGATGAATTGGCACACCGATCGGAGATTCCTACCGGGGCGCTGAGGGTGCTCGAATCGCTTGATCCCGGCAGCGGTCACCCAATGGACTGGTTGTCGATCGGAATCATGGCACTTGGAGCGGCAGAGACGACTGGAGATGTAAGACAGGACGGTCTCAATCTAATCGCCAGGATGCCCGAATTGATGGCCCGTATCTTCCTTCAGAGAGGTGGCCGGGGAATGCCTGAGAGTCCGCCGGACCCAACTCTAGGATTGGCCGGGAACTTCGTCCACATGCTTGGTGAGGATGGTGAGAGGGCAGAGGCGATGGAGAGGGTCATCCGCGTCTTCCTAGTCCTGCATATGGACCATGGTGGAGGCAATCTGTCGACCTTCGCAGGCAAGGCCGTGGCTAGTGGCCGCGCCTCACTGTACGCCTCGATATCGAGCGCCATGAACGCGCTCTCGGGTCCGTTGCATGGACGAGCCAATCAATCGTGTTTGGAATTCGTGAAGCGGGTCGGCACCAACGATCCGGACGAGGTCGAGCGTTTCGTCCGGGCCGAACTCGCCGCTCGCCGTCCCATCTACGGGTTTGGACACGCCGTTTTGAGGGCGGAGGATCCGCGAGCGAAGGTCCAGATCGAACTAGGTGAGGAGGTGTGCCCGGACGATGACAACTTCCGAACCGTCAGGGTGCTGAGAGAGGTTGCACCGAGGGTTCTCGGAGAGAATCCTAGAATCAGCAATCCAAACGCCAATGTCGATCTCTGCTCCGGCACGCTTCTGCATTCGGTTGGTTTCAGGAAGCCTGACTACTACACCACCTTCTTCGGTTGGGCTAGGGTAGCTGGCATCAGTGCCCAGATACTTGACGAGCGAAACAACAGGGGCGGGAGAGGAGTTCCAATCTATCGGCCTAAGTACATCGGCCGTGACCAACCGCACCGTCGCCTGCAACGCTGATCAGCCACCATGACCGGTCTGACCAGCACCCCTGTGGCCGATAGCTCGGGGCGCCTGCCAAGGTAGCGACCTATTACCCGATTCATGGTGAGGTGCTATCTCGCAGCGAGCCTCTGAGAGAAGGTCATGCACCTCCGTCTCGCTCGCATCCCGAGCCGCCTTGAATCTTCTCCGCCACTCGTCATCGAGTGGTTGACTGGCAGGTCGGAGCCAGCGAGGGATTCCATCCGGTCTCCGGGTCACAGTTGGATCGGCATCATCAGTGATTCTCCACACTCCAATCTCGTCGAGGGCCGGCTCAAGTGATAGAGGCGAAGGCCAAATCGCCATCTGGCAGACATCAACAGCCGCTCTCAGCCTCTCCATACCAGCACCATGGAGTGAAACGGACCTTCCTAGATGGAGGTGCCTCGTCAAGCCCGTGACATGGTCAAGTGCGAGCGGAACAAGAGGTGCGCCTGATCTGGAGTAGTGACGCGCTAGTCCAGCGACTGAACGGCGAACGAAGGATGGTACGGCGCGCACCCTCCGGGTCAGATCGGTGCCTCCTGGCGGCACGTTTGGATTGATTGGGATTGCCTCGATTTGAGTACCCTCTCTAGCAGAGATCTTTCTGATTGCCTGATGGAATGAGATGATGACGGTGCTCCGATCCGGCGCATCCACTCCCTCCAGAGCGTAATCGACGGCTCTGAGCATCCTCCCCATGTGTTCCTCCCGAGCGCGCCTAGAGGCTCGCTCACCGTTCGGTTTTGCTCGCCAGTGGAGGCGCTTCAGCTCAATGATTATTGTACGCCCCCCCTCCTCAAGCGAATCCCTAATGGTTTGATCCTCTAGCGCCTCCTCGAAAGACTCGAAGCCGAGAGAGCGCATGGTGTCACCATGGTTCTCCTCAACGAATGGTGCCGCACCAGCGTCGTCCATCTCAGCGGCGGACCGTTCGAGCCTTGCATCGTGATGGAGGAATAGTTCGCCATCTTCGCTCATCCGAAGATCAAGTTCGATACCATCCATCTCGGTCATACCGAATCGGAGCGCCGCCACCGTGTTCTGGACCGGTTGTACCCAACCCTTGTCAACCGCTGGGACAGCGTCGTCGGCCCTCATGTCTATCCTCCTGTGATTCGGTATGCAGCCGGTCACCAACCATCAATCGCGCGGCTGCAATCGTTTCCTGCCCCTCATTGAATGGGTTAGAGAGAGCCCGTATCGTTTTGCATCAGGGGGAACGGTCATCAGTCGGGATGGATGGTGACGGAGCGCGGCCATCTATGCTGCAGTGATGGAGGAATCAACATGGATGGTGGAGAAGTGGTGGACGCCGCCGTGGTGGCTGCCAGATTGGGGGAAACCGTTCGCGAGGATGATTTGGCCGTCCGCGGCTATTGCTTCTACGATTGGGGGAAGTCCGCCTTCGAAACCAGCGTTACCACCGCGATCTTACCAGCGTGGTTCGCCTATCTCTTCCTAGAGGCAAATGGACTCACTGGGAGCATCCTCGGAATCGAGATGACCTCGGATGCGATCTGGTCCTATTCGGTCACCGTTGCAGCCTTATTCGTCGCGATCCTCAGTCCCTCCTTCGGGATCATCGCCGATCGCAGAGCAATCAAGATGTGGTGGCTAAGGGTTCTCACTTGGGTGGGTGCCGGTGCTACCTTCCTGCTCGCCTTCGCCCCACTACTGCCATTATCCACGCAGTGGCTCTGGTTGGTGGTGATGTTTGTGCTTGCGAACATCGGTCTGAATGGCGCGGGCGTGTTCTACAATGCGCTGCTGCCTCACATGGGCGACGAGACGGAGATGGATGCGATTTCCAACAAGGCGTTCGCGTACGGTTACTTCGGGGGCGGTCTATTGCTGCTGGTTCACCTTGTACTGGTCATGGGTGTATCCGGATCTTGGGTCATCCCGTTCTGCATGGCGACTTCTGGAATCTGGTGGTACGGCTTCGCCTTGCTCACCTTCCGCTGGGTTCCCGAACCGATTATCGAGGAGGAGATTCCAGCAGCCGGTCTGATCGAGAGCGGTAGGATTGCCTTCACCGAACTACGGAAGACCCTAGGTGAGGTCGGCAGCTTCCGAACCCTGTTCATCTACATGGTCGCTTACTTTTTCTTCATCGACGGGATCAACTCCGTAACTTCTCTAGCTGGGATCTACGGCGTCACCGTCCTCGGGATCTCGGTCACCGGTCTGATATTGACCATCCTGATTATCCAGTTCGTCGCCGCACCAGCGGCGATTGGATTCACGAAGCTGGCAGCCCTCTGGGGGACCAAGCAAGCGTTGCAAGTAGCACTGGCCGGCTGGTGCGTCGTGATTCTAGGAGCGCTCGCTTTCGCGCCTCTCGAACTGACGACGCACGAAGACCGCGGAATCCAGTACGATTGGGATGGAGCGAACGGCACCTACGTAGTAACTACCTCGTCGAGCATCAGTGACCTCTCTCAGGACGAGGCAGAACAGGCTTGGGTGCAGTCTCACAAAGCAGTACTTCCATTGCAGCAGAACGAGCAGGTGAACGAGAGGGCCGTCTTCGATTGGGCGAGCGATGAAGCGGGAGTGAGGTCCGTCTCTTTACCGAACGGGTCCGAGGCTGCCATGGAGTCATTCTTGGCTTCTGTGACTAACACTCGATACAGTGTCAGCGTATCCGGGGGTCCGCTGGACGGAGCGACCGGTTTGGGTGTCGATCACCCATCCAGCCTCGGCGATGGCTCGCTCGACATCATCCCGATTACGGTCCGATCGAATCTTTGGGCTCCTCTGGGAATCTCCGTTTTCATGCAGTGGCTGTTGCTCGGCGTGATGGCTGGCACACTCCTAGGTGGATCGCAAGGCCTCGCTAGGTCGATGTTCGGTCAGATGGTCCCGGAGACTAGGAGCGCGGAGTTCTTCGGCTTCTTCGGCTTCTTTGGAAAGGTCGCTGCACTTGTAGGACCACTCCTATATGGCACCCTAACAGTTGCTTACGATAGCAGGGTCGGGATTCTAAGCATAGGGTTGCTCATCGTCATAGGATCGGTGATGATGCGCTGGGTCGATTTAGAAGACGGCATCCGTGTCGCGAAGGAAGTCGATGCGGCTCGGCGTGGCGAATCCAATGCGGCTGAGGGCGAAGCGTAAATACGGCTGTCCAAGAGGGATAAACTCACTCCTCTTCAATCGGCTGGAGGAAGCGCTGCGGCCATTCGATACCTGTGGTGGCTATCGGTGGCGATTCGATGATTGACTCTAGATTGGCATTACCAATCAAGCGAGCAGCGAATGGATCGAAGAGGAATCCGTTCCGATCAATCAACGAGAGGGCGACGAATCGATGACCCGATCGCTCAACTCCGAACAGTCTTGCAGTCCAGCCGCGGACCAGTTCTCGCTCGTGATGAGCCAGCGGTCCCGTTCGCCACCGTTCGTTCTCGACCCGCCAGCCATCAGAGAGTTCTTCGGATGTCTTCCAGTCAGCGGCATCGACGGGTAGCAGCCAGCGGACGGGACCTGATTCGAAGGTGCGAGCGGTGTTTCCGACACTCCTCGACCACGCCACCCAGAAGGCGACATAAGAGAACCAACCGATGATTGGATGGATTACTATGTGGGCGATGAATAGGACGCATCCGAGAAGGAAGGGACCGACCGAGAACGGACTCGGATCCAGTGTTCGGCTGAGTCGGTCAGCCGTCGGCTGCTTGTTGCGAGCGATGTGTATCGGAACGAGGAGCAGCAGCCAGGAGATGGTGAACAGGGCAATCGCCACGACTTGGTCGTCGGGCATCCTTCCAGGGAAGAGAAGCGGCACAACCGTGACGAGCAGGAAGAAAGCCGACCAGGAGAATGGGAGGAGGAGAAGGGATGCTGGATGTTTCAGCCGCTGCCGCATCCAACCCTTCCCTCCTTCCCCTGGATATGTCCACACCCAGGTTGATGGGGGGACGCCTTCGTCTCCGCGAAGATCAGGTGGCCTAGAGGGGGGGGTAGATTCCGATTCGACCGTGCCGAACAGGCCATGTCTTCTACCTACCGGGGTGCCAGCGGTGGACGGCCACCAAGATGACTCACCGAGTAACCAATCGCGGTCGAGATTTGCCTCCATCAACCATCGCGGGAGCGATTCTAGACTTCGCTGCTTCGCCTCGACGGTCAGATGAGTCCATCGAGCAGATCATCAATCGATGGCTCGTTTGACTTCTTATCCTCGATCTTCGACTCCAGCGCCGACAGATCGAGATCCAATGTAGGGGGAGTGGTGGTCGGTGAGGACGCACTAATTTGGGAATGATCCAATCCACGCATCGAAGCCAACTCGTTCTGATCAACGCTGGAGAAATCGCTGGCGAGTGCTTCGAGGCCGAATCTAGGGTCGGCGGCACGAGACTTCTGGCCGCCACCCATCGGTTCCATTCCGATCTGTGACCGATGCCCGGCTGAGTAGCCCCCATCCTCTTGGAAGACTGGTGCGTCGATAGAGATGGCAATGTCCCGTCTCTCTCTAATCTCATCGCGACTCGCCGCTTCGCCGCTCCACATCGATGTCTCTCCTGTCCATGGGTCGTTCCTGCCCGATGCTCGTCTCCTGAGTCGTCTAACCAGCGTGAGCCCGACTAGAAGACCGATTGTGATCCATAGAACTACCATAGCGTTCCGCATGATACCTGATTCTCCCCCCAATATCGATTCGAATGCGCCCTCCTCGTTCGCCACAGGATCGATCGAGACGATGGCGGTGTCTCCTTCTCGGGATAGATCTCCGAGTGAGCCGTCCGGGTCGAGCACGATTATCCATTCGAGGCCATCCTCGGGATTCAGTTGGATGGACAGGTCTCTGGTCGCCACATCGCCAGCCGAGGCTGAATCAATAACGGGAATCACCGCTTTCAATGAAAAGCCAGTGCAGCCGGTGGTGAGTACTTTGGCAGCATCATCATCGGCGCACAATTGCAGCACTACATTCGTCACAGCGGCGTTTCCGTGGTTCTCGACAGTGATTATGACTGTTGTATCGCCGGATGGGTTCGCTTCGGTTCGGACGCCGCCGATGCGGAGATCGGGAGATTCGAACTCGATAATCAGAATCGCTTCGTTGCTATCGTAATCGGTCCCGAACCAACTGGGTGATTCATCGATGTCCCCTCCTTCTCCACTACCCCCATGGATCGAGTGGACCTTGGCACCGATTTGGTGCTGACCCAGTTCAGGTGCAGGGGACGTGGAAGGAGATGCGATGAGGAGGGTCACTGGAATCGATGCGCCTACCGGGAGTTCTCCTAGGATCGCGTGCCGGTGGTCATCCATCTCTAGCACCTTGGTGGAGCCGTTCTCGCCGACGCCTTCGGCCACCCACGTGAATGTCAGGTCTGAGAGGTCACCAAGATAGGGTGATTCGCTTATCGATCCGTTCTCGCCGCGGGCATGCAGTGAGAGGGTCGGCGAATCAGGAGCGTTCCCAACATTCCTGACTATCATGTCGAATCGAGCGTCCAATCCTCGTTGCAGTGGGGCTAGGTTGACACCCTCTATTTCCAAGGATAAATCGACTCGCCTCTCCACGCTGAAAGGCATTGTGCCATTGCCAATCACCTCCCCATCGCCTTCGAAGGTGATGTTGAGGTCCTTGCTGCCAGCAGCGGCGTCTATCGGCAGGGTGACGAAGATGGATACCTCCTCGATGGTCAGAGGATCGATCGAGGTGGGTGCATCCTCTGCCACCTGCAGCATCCACCCTAGATCCTCTAAGGATAGATCGACCACTTCGATGACATTACCATCGTTGGCGATTGACAGAGTTACTTGGATCCGGTCTCCCGGCGACGCTTCGATTCTTCCAACCGGCTCCGAGACTTGGATTTCCACAGATCTAGTCGGTAGTACCGTGACCCTGAAATTCACCTCATCGTGAACGTTGGTGTCCGCTGCAAGGGCTGCTCTGAGCGTCAAGATCCCCTCAGCTCCGGCAATCGCGTGGAACGGGGCACAGAGATTGATTCCGATCGGATGCCGTTCATTGAGCCCCCAAGGTCTAGGCGTCTCAAGCGCTTCTCCGGCCGATCCTGGCGCGCCGCTCAGATCGACCTCATAGGTCCAATTCTCACGCCTCCACATCGATTCGAGGACGGTGGTTGGCATAGACTCCGGACCATCCACGATTGATAGGACGATATCCCCGGCGGTGTATCTCTTCATCACATCGACCGAGAATTCGGCGCACGCACCTGCTGCGACATCCTCTGTGGTGTCGTAGACCTCCATGGCGATGTTTCCCTCTCTGCGATGCTTCACAGCGACGTTGAGATCGAGTTCAACTCTGGTTCCCTCCGTGATTGTCGGAGTCGAATCCTGCGCCGCCGTGACGACCAGATGCAGAGTCGCATCCATCGGGGCTTGGTCGGCTGGAATCGAGACGCGCAGCGTCGATGTCGTCGATTGACCTGGAGAGAGTTGTACGGATTCAAGGAATTCGAGACTCCAACCGAAGGGGAGGCCCCAGATTGTCACTCCCTGAGGAGTGGTGGAATCGGCGACTTGCGCATTGATCCAGATGTTTCCTCCGTTCTCGATCTCAATGGTGAATGCTCCTTCCAATCCCTGTTCAATCTCGATCGAGTCTTGGATCGTCGTCACGGCGAGATTGTGTTCGACGGCGACCACTGCTGGTATCGCGATGGAGGCGAAGGAGCCGGCCAATCCGTATCGAGAGTCGAAACCCGACAGAACGAAGGTGCACTGGTGAGACTCTGTGACTTGGGATTGCGAGGGTGCCGTGATGCTCAGGTCGATTTCCACTGAATCGGATGCTGCTCCGGTGATTCTAGTTCCGTCTGCGATGGTGCTACCATCGTCGGAATCCACCATCGTAATCGACCAATCATCACAGACACCCGATAGCGTGCTGGTCGAAATCTCGACATCCATCGGAACGGTGCTTCCAGGAATCGAACTGAGTAAGATGGAAACAGTTGCGGAGCCGCCGGGTTGGAGTTCGAGGGGAAGAGTCTCGTTCACAGCAAGCTCAAATCGGTGTAGTGCGGGCACCATTCGAGCAATGCAGATTGAGGAGAGGGATGCCTGAGTGGAGTTCGTGCATCCTGTCCTGTCGTCGTATCCCGCGAGGATTCCATCTTCGCCGATGGCCAGATCCACCCCCCGTCCGGTCGAAGATGACCTAGGATCACTCCTCGGAAGGTCGGTGGTATCGAATCTGTCAGCCTCGTAACGGGACATGGGAGAACGGGTAATCATCGGTTGGTCGCCATTAGCCCCATGGAAGGAGACATCAGCGTGCACCAAACGATCGGTATCGGTGGAGTTCTGTTCGGTGAAGACGATGTGAATGGATCCGTCTCCATCGATGACGATGTCGGGATGCGAATCACGGAATCCTCTGTCAGCTTCGTTCTCGACCTCACTGACCAAGGCTGAGAAGGTGGAACGAGAGCCGAAATCGGCGGATGAGAGTCCCGTCGCTTCACCATCGGTTCGGCCGAGATCGGGGAGATCGAACCGCTGATACTCGATCTCGGTCTCCATCCTATCGCGCACCGATGCGTTCCTCGTCGACATCCAAGTGACGTGGAGCATCCCATCCTGATCAAAGTCGATGGCTGGATTGCTGTCGGAACCATTCCTCGGGGTGCGTTCCAACAGGGTGTCGTTGACCACGATCAGATGGCCATCCCTGCCGCGCCCGATGTCTTCCTGGTATCTCCCTTGGGTCTCATGGTGAGCGCTTGAGCCGCTCACCCAATCGTGGTCGTTATCCACCTTCCCGTATGGATCCAATGCGGTCATCCATAGAGATCGCTGCCCTCCGTTCACCAACGAGGAGAGATGACGCCAATTCGGGTTGAGATCGCCGGTCGTTGCTCGCCAATCGATCAAATCGCCCCGCAGGTCGGTCTCTATCGCGGTAGTGCCGTCACAGTCTCGAGAATCACGTTGTGTGTCGATCCCGTTCTCCGGGCAGTGCACGAGATCGACCATCGCGTCGATGACCCCTCCGCTGTTGCTGTCGTGTCTGATTACCTCAATTTCTAGGTCCCCTTCAACGCAAGCATCGTGTGCCTCGCGCACCGTCTGGTCATCGTTCGAATCCATGCTTGATCCACCAGCGAAGGGGCCGTACCGCCCAACGGGAATCACGATGTGCTCAGCATCCGGATTCCATTGATGGTCGTAGGTCGTAGGTGGGTTCGCAGCGGTTCCCTCATGGCCATTCGAATCTCGCCAAGAGAGGCAGGCCCAAGTCACACCTGGCCCCCAGTCCCGAATCTCGTTCCGCCAATTGACTGGTGGTTGTCCTGCGAAGATGGTGTCATGCAGTTTTCGAAGACCGCCCGAGTGATCTGATGGAGTCAAGTGGCTCGTTTTCGAGCGCTGTCCTGTCTTCTTGCCGCTGCAGTCATCGCCATTGCCGAGAGTGCTCGGCACCAAGTCGTGCAGACCGTACATCGTCTCAAGGACGTCCACTCCGTTCATTCGTGCGAGATCCTTGAGCGACTCGACGTTGGTACCGCTGTTCGCACCACCGTACAAGATGGTGCAGATGTCCCGCCATATCCTCGTGTTGCTGCCATCGGTCGGTATCACGAAGACGAGTTCGATCAGACCGCCACGTACATCGTCCCAGACGACGATGGCCCTGTCGTCCGCATCGACAGCGATGACCGGTGCGCTCCGGTCTCCGTAGGTGGTTGTCAGAAGCGTGTCATGGATCGGAGCGTCGGCGTAACCGAGGTTCTGTTCAGCCACCAGCATCGTGTATCGAATCTGTCCAGTTCCATGGAATCTGTTTAGCGGGTCATGCTCGTCTATCCAGACGAGATGAGCGGCTCCTTGCGAATCGGTGGCGAGATCAACCTCTTCCACCCTGCCTCCGCTACGGTTCACGATGGTCTGCGGTCCAATCCCGATCGCCGAGGCGTCGAGGCCAGATCCATCGAGACTGCTGTTACCGACATCAATCATCATGTATCTCAGACGCTGGTCATCTCCGGTCGCATTGACCTCGGTCCAAACGATGTGGAGCCTATCGTCGGTATCGACGTCGATGGCATGAGAGGTCACGGTATCGTTAGCCGTAGCAATAGATCCTGCACCGATGAGCGCCTCTCCATCTCCACCCCACATGGCGTGCATCAATCGAGTACCATTCCTGATCCATATGGCATGATAGCCGCCACTCCCCGCCTGCAATCTCAGGTGGCTGTCGTGCTCGCCCTCGATGCTTACTCCGAATGCCTCCATCGAGGCCACGGCCTCCACCGCTTCGACTGGGCGAGTAAAGAGACCGGAGGCCGGAAGCATCAGCAGCGCCAGCAGGAGGGCGAGGCGCACGCTTCGCTCACGCATTGAGCAGTCAGTCCGTAGGACTGACTCTTGAGGCTGCCGCGTTCCTGTCGCCACTCCAGAAGACCGAGATTCAATCATCTTCCAGAGGGTGCCTCAGCACCAAATTCCGAGCCGCCCATACTTCGTCGACTCGGCGCACATCAGTAGTGTGAGGAGCGTTCGTGACCAAATCTGGATCCTCGGCCAGAACGGTTAGGAAGTCCTCTGCGAAGCCGTCCAGTACTTCACGGCTCTCGGTCTCGGTCGGCTCAATCATGAGGCACTCGGGAACAATCATCGGGAAGTATAGGGTAGGAGACATGTATCCAAAGTCGAGCAGACGCTTCGCCACGTCTTTGCCTGTCACTCCGGTCGCTTCCTTGACCGGTTGCAAGGAGAGGGTGAACTCGTGCTTCACCACCTCGGAGGGTGCGCCATCCACCGGCATGGCTGGAATCTTTGAGCGAGTCTCTTCATCAGGATTCATGATGCGATGCCTGAGGTAGTTCGCGTTCAACACCGCGTGCTCCGTCATCGTCTCCAGATTGCGGCCGTACCGTCGATAGAAGGCCCACGCTCTGACCACTGCTCCAGCGTTGCCATGCCATTGCTGCACCTTTCCGATGCTGCGCTCCGGCTCGTACCACTGATACCACCAACCGTCGCCGACTCCGATTTCCCCTTCGGTGAGCGGTCGTCGTCCGACTAGAGGTCCGGGGAGATACGGGGCTAGGTGCTGGGCGACGCCTATTGGCCCCGATCCCGGACCACCACCGCCATGCGGCTGGCTGAATGTCTTGTGCAGGTTGTAGTGAACGGCATCGAAACCCATCAGACCGGGATTCGTCTTGCCGAGGATAGCGTTGAAGTTGGCGCCGTCGTAGTACATCTGTCCACCAGCGTCGTGCACAATCTTCGTCGCCTCGGAGATCTCCGCCTCAAAGACACCTAGTGTGCTTGGATTGGTAATCATCATCGCAGCGGTTGATGGTCCTGCCACCGATCGCAGCGCGTCGAGGTCTATCCTCCCATCCTCGCCGCTCGGTATCTCGACGATCTGGTAGCCGCACATCGCCGCACTCGCCGGGTTCGTCCCATGTGCCGAGTCGGGAACGATTACCTCGTCTCGGTGTCCCTCACCAATCAATCGATGGTGCTCTTGGATGCATCGGATGGCGGTGAACTCGCCCTGTGCACCGGCCACCGGTTGGAGGGTGGTTGAGTACATGCCAGCACAGTGTGAGAGCATCTCCTGCATCTCATGGAATATCGCCATCAGGCCCTGCAGATGCGACTCTGGAGCGAGCGGGTGGATGTTATTCATGCCGGACATCTGCACGATCCTCTCGTTCACCCTCGGATTGTGCTTCATGGTGCAGGATCCAAGTGGATAGAACCCCGTGTCGATGCCGAAGTTCCGGGTTGAGAGGTGTGTGTAGTGGCGGACTATCTCCGGCTCGCTAGCGCGAGGCCATCGTGGAAGGGCAGAGCGACGGACTGCGTCAGGGATGGATGCGATTGCCTCGCTCTCCTCTAACAGCGGCTTCGGCTGGCTCCAGCCGGCACCGCTGGCACCCATGAATGCGAACAGGTCGCTCACGCCAACACCTCCTGAGAGTCAATCCAGGCCGATAGACCATCAGTCAGAGCTGTGATGTCACCGGAGGTCGTCTGATCCGTTGCGGTTATCAGGAGCGAGTCTTCGAGGGCGGAGTCGATGCGACCCAGATCGAGACCAGCGGTGACGCCGCGGGCGTCGAGGAACGAAAGAGCCCCGGCGGCAGGGCCGGGAAGATGGATTGCGAACTCGTTGAAGTGAGAGGAATCGGGGTGCATCGCCTTGATTCCTGGAATCGCCACCACGGCGCGTTCGCATCTTAGACGGGCGGCCACATTGCGCACCGCCAGTCGATGTAGCCCCTCGGGTCCGAGCAGAGCCATGTGCATCGCGCCCATCAGAGCAATCAGAGTCTCGTTCGAACAAATGTTGCTCGTCGCTCGATGCCTGCGAATGTGCTGTTCACGTGTAGAGAGTGTGAGGGTGAATGCACGGCGCCCGTCGACATCATGAGAAAGGCCGACGATGCGGCCTGGCATCTGCCTCAGATACGCCTCTCGGCAGGCGAACAGACCGTATATCGGTCCACCAGCGGTCGGGCCTATCCCGAATGGCTGCCCTTCCCCGACGACGATGTCGGCACCCCATTCACCGGGTGCCTCCAGAACGCCGAGCGAGATTGGCTGGACCCCGACGATGACCGCAGTTCCCTCACCGACCACTGCCTTCAGTCCAGCGAGCCCCTCATCGATGACGCCTAGGAAAGTCGGCTGTTCGACGTAGACCGCACAGCATCCCGCCGCTTCCGCTACCGCATTCCCATCGACCATCCCTCGCGAGTTACTCGGCAAGGTTCGCAGTTCGATTCCCGCACCTTGGGTGTAGTTCCGAATCACAGATATTCGGAATTCTGGAACCTGATCGGAGATGTACACTATTCCCTTCTGGCTCGCTTTCCGTTCGTGCACTCTGACGGCGCAGGTGATAGCCTCGGCTGCTGCCGTCGAAGCGTCGTACATGCTTACATTTGAGACGGGAAGCGCAGTCAATTCCGAGATCATCGTCTGGAATTCCCACATCGCCTGCAACATTCCCTGTGAGACCTCGGGTTGGTAGGGCGTGTACGAGGTCAGGAACTCGCCTCTCGTCGCGAGCATAGGCACCATCGTCGGGACAAAATTGGCATAGAGACCGGCGCCGAGGAAGGAGGGCCGCGAATCGATTGGTACATTGGCGCCTAGCAACCGCTGCGCATCCGCCAAAATCTCCTCCTCGCTTTGCGGCGGCGGCAAGTCGAGGGGTGCGTCGAGGCAGATTTCGGTGGGGATGTCTGCGAATAGGTCATCCATCGATGCGATCCCCATCGCTTCAAGCATCTCCGTCTCGCGGCCGAGATTGGGGAGTTGGTCGACCAAGCGCTCCACCCACCGGCGGCTCACCGCCAACGCGGACCCTCTGCGCGCCGACTTCAACGCATCGCCATCGCAGACAGAATCTCCCTCACTCGTTCATCGATTCGGACGACGGATTAGTTCCTTATGGGATAGAGGTCTTCTGGCTCGTCAGGAATAGTGTTGCTCTATCCATTCTCGGTAGGCCCCGGTGCGCACCGAGTCGACCCAATCGACATTGCTTCGGTACCACTCGACGGTCTCAGACAGGCCTGACTCCCATTCCACCATCGGTGCCCAACCCAGCAAGCGGTTGGCTTTTTCGAATCCCATGGCATAGCGACGGTCGTGACCTGGCCTATCAGTCACATACTCGATCTGCTCTTCGGAAGCACCGGTCAGCCTGATGATCGCACGCACGATATCGATGTTCGGGCACTCGTTGTCGGCCCCGAAGTTGACGACCTCTCCCGTAGCTAGCCTTCCGTCCAACAATCCATCCATGGCTGCGAGAATCCCCTTTGCATGGTCCACGACGTGGATCCAATCCCTGATTTGCATTCCATCCCCATAAACTGGGAGAGACTTTCCCTCAAGCGCGTTCAGGGTCATCAACGGAATCAGCTTCTCAGGAAACTGGTTCGGGCCGTAGTTGTTAGAGCAACGAGTGATGCAGGCGGATATCCCGTAAGTGTTGACGAACGAC
Organism: uncultured Candidatus Poseidoniales archaeon; assembly: GCA_964585295.1. GTDB lineage: Archaea > Thermoplasmatota > Poseidoniia > Poseidoniales > Thalassarchaeaceae > CAUZSY01. The sequence goes on from CAZPCY010000010.1 coordinate 61,548, forward strand.
CTCACTAGCATGTCGGATGCCGTCTTGGTCGCTGCGTACGGATTGCGTGGATCGAGAGGAGTCTCCTCGGTGAAGGCGGGATCTTCCGCTCCTAAACTACCGTACACCTCGTCCGTCGAGACATGGACGAAGTGAATCGTTCGGCCATCCCGGACAGCATCCCGAACCGCTTCAAGGAGCGTCCTCGTTCCATTGATATTGGTCTCGACGAACGGAGCGACCGAGTCTATGGAGCGGTCGACGTGACTCTCAGCTGCCAAATGGAGGATGACATCAATCCGCTCGTGCTCGATTAACGCGTCTATTGCATCTCGATAGTTGATCGAAGCGTGAACGAATCGGTATCTCTCATCCTCGATGTCTGCGAGGTTCTCGGGATTGCCAGAGTAGGTGAGCGCGTCGAGATTGACCAATCGTTCGAAATCGTCCCGAGCCATCGCCTCACGCACCAGATGACTGCCGATGAAACCGCAACCGCCAGTCAATAGGATTCGCAAGATTACTCCTCCATCGGTCGCAACCATGGGCCCCTGTCCCAAGACCGCATAAGGTTGGAGGTTTCCAGCAGTGCTTCGATCGTTCCACAATCGGCCCAATGGCATCCGAAGTGGATTCCTTTGGCGATCCCTCTCTCCATGAAGAAACGGTTGATGTCGGTGATCTCCAACTCACCTCTGGCCGAATAACCGATGGTCTCGATGCTCTCGTCGATCAGATCGAACACTAGAGGGCTGTAGATGTAGAGACCTGTGATGGCGAGGTTGGAATCGGGGCTTTCCGGCTTCTCCTTCATACCGATTATCAAACCGTCGTCATCCAGCCACGCTATGCCGAAGGACTCGCGGTCATTCACTTTCTTCAGGAAGAGATAACATTCGTGTTCCTCGTCAGCGAGGAAGGCGTCGGCGTGTTCCTGCATGGACTCCTCGAAGATGTTGTCCCCCAGTATCACGGCGACATTGCGATTGGCGACGAATCCTCTGGTAAGGCGAAGCGCTTCGGCGATTCCCCCTGCCTGTTCTTGGTAGGAGTACCTAATGTCTAGTCCGAATCTGTGGCCGTCGCCGAGCAGATCGAAGAATGCATTCCCGGAGTGGCCGCCGAGAACGACCATGATGTCGACGATATTCATCCGCTGCAAGGTGGCGATTGACTTGCAAATCATTGGTTCATCGTAAACAGGTAAAAGATGCTTGTTAGTGGATGTAGTCAAGGGCATAAGCCTAGTTCCCCACCCGCCTGCAAGAACCACTCCGCACATCCCTTCCATAATCATCTTCGCTCACCCCCATCATTTTCTACTTTTCCAAAAAGCGCAAAAAATCTCGATAAGTTCGTACAGATTTAGATTTATCATAGTGTGTGTTTGCCAGCACTACGCAAACAGAATCGGACGAAAAATCATACATTTTCGTAAATATCATTCTGGGAATGTATATGCCTCTCAAGGGGTCATCAATCTTCTCTACCATTTTGCTGGTGCCGTCGGAAAGCTCAATCATCAGAGATCCATGAGCCGCGAATAAAACCTGATCCGTATCTATATGGGCATGCCCTCCTCTTTCGGCTACAACTTGGTGCATAAAGAAAACCCGCTTGATATCGATTGGAATATCTTTGGTTTCTTCGATTGATGTAAGAATCCCCCTTTCATCCCGATTGGTTGGAAAGTCCACCCATCTGACATCCGATATAGAACTCATAACCTTTGGTTGCACAACTGAAATAAGAACATCACCCACACAGAACATCGTGACTGAAATCATGACCGGACTTGTAGATGTCTCAGTTGTAGTCCCTATGTTTAAGTCGGAGACCTCGATAGTTGAATTGATTGATAGAGTAAATTCTGTGCTTAAAGAGATGGAATTAGACGGCTATGAGATAGTTTTGGTCAATGACGGAAGCCCAGATAATGTACTTTCTGTGGTCAGGGAAAAACTATCCCAACCTGAGTTAGTAATTGTCGATCTAATGCGGAATTATGGTCAATTCAATGCCACAATAGCCGGACTCGAGGTATCTAGGGGGAGAATTGTAGTTACAATGGATGATGATTTACAATTTCCTCCCGAGGCAATTAAAGACATGCTGAATAAACTTGACCAAGGGTTTGATGTTGCATATGGCGTTCCAGATAAATCAGAACAGAGGTTTTACAGATCACTAGGATCTAAGTTTCTCAATCGGATTTACAGACGCCTTTTCAAAAGGAATCATGACCGATCAAGTTTCGCAGCAATAAAGAGGCCTATTGTAGATGCTCTAACAAGTCACACAGGAGCATCACATTTCACAGACGGACTCATAATTTGGTATACGGACAAAATTGGTATCGTCCCGATTGAAAAGTCATCAAGAAAACACGGAAAATCGGGCTGGAAGTTTAGAAATCTTTTGAGGGCGGGGATAGATATGATCACGAACTATTCACGTTCCCCATTATTAATTTCAGCTTGGACGAGTTTTGGAGCATCGATATTCGCCTTAATTTTGGGTTTATTCTTTGTTATTCAGACATTCACTCAAGGGAGAATAGTTCCCGGCTGGGCTTCAATTTTCGTCGCCATCTCATTCTTCTCTTCCGTCCAGCTCCTAACTTTGGGGATAATGGGGGAATACATTTCTCGTTTGCAGATCAACTCGAATCAAAAACCAAAGCACTTCATTCGAAGTATTGAACGAGGCACAGAGAAAAAGGAGTAAATTCGATGTCCATATTAGATCGGTGGAAATCCGATACGGGCGAGAAGTCACGATTCATTATCGTAGGGGGTTTTGGAGCATTAATTTCATTGGTCACATATTCCTTAATATATAGAATTCTGCCATTTGGGAACAAAGCAACAATAGCTTGGGTTTTAGGATATTTAATATCGATAATCCAACAACACAGTTTGCACAGGAAATTTACCTTTTTCTCAAATGAAGAATCATTCATCTCCGAATTAATTCGAGCATATGTTGCATATTCATTAGGACTTGTTATTAGCACGGCAGTACATGCATTTCTGACAATCAATATGCTAATACACCACTACATATCGTGGTTCATTAGTACAGGGGTGGCTGTGATCAGTAATTATCTGACATTGAAATTCTTCGTATATAATCGGGGGGTAGTTGATTAATGGATGATTTTTCTTCATACTCTGATGGACTTGAACACTACACGGATATGATTAATCAGACTATTGAGATTACTGATAAATCTCGCTTGGAACATCACTTTGAGTGCCTTCGCGACTTGAATCGGTTCCATACCATCGATGAGGTGCGAGGGTGGTTCCGTGCTCAGCGTGCGGCCTGTCGAATGGTGGTCACCGACATCCCGCTGAACGAGTGTCGTCTGTGGGATGTCGACCCATCGACCGGGGATGTCCGGCACGTATCGGGAGAATTCTTCTCGGTGCATGGAATCCGCATCGACTTCGACGCGCGCGAGGTGGGATCCGGCGGCTGGGACCAGCCGATCCTTACTCAGGTCGGGTATGACGGTGGTTTGCTCGGAATTCTGCGGCAGCGGTTCGACGGTGTACCTCACTACCTTATCGAAGCTAAGGCTGAACCCGGCAACTACGAGCTTCTACAACTCTCGCCGACACTGCAGGCTACCTTCTCGAACCTGAAACGGGCGCACGAGGGAAGGAAGCCAGCCTTCTCACAGTTCTTCGAGACGCCAGAGGAGCATTCGGCGCAGGTTCTGTACAGCCAGTGGATGTCCGAGGATGGAGGTCGGTTGCACCTGAAGCGGAACAGGGGCATGCTGGTGGAGGTGGTGGAAGGAACGATAGATGAAATTCCGGACAGCTTCATCTGGCTCTCGATGTGGCAGATCAAGGAGTTGTTGAAGGAGAACGCGTGGGTCAATCCACACATTAGGGGCATCATCGCCCATCTGTAGGTGATAGAATGAGGAATGTCGCTTGCTGGGGTCTCGGGGAACACGCTCGGAGGAATCTGCTGCCTGCTCTCGCCTCTTGTCCGAGCATGAACTTTCGAGGTGCTTGGACTAGGAATCAGGAGGTTCTCTCAGAGGTGTCCGGAGAACACGGCATCAGAGCTTATGGTTCTGAGATTGAGATGTTGGAGGATTCCTCGGTTGACACTGTGGTCCTTGCGACACCTACGGGTCTTCATGTCGACCACGGGTCTAGAGTTATCTCTGCAGGCAAGCATCTATGGAGCGATAAGAGTCTCTTTGCGTCAGGTGAAAAAGGGGCTTTGATGCTTGAACGAGCGTCATCATCTAACCTCGATGTATGTGAGGGATTCATGTTCCTCTATCACCCTCAATTCGCTGCTCTCTCCAATTTGTTGGCTTCAGGCCGACTTGGCCGCTTGTTCTCGATCTCATGTCGATTTGGGATACCCCATCTAGATCAATCGAACATCCGATACGATCCAGAGTTGGGAGGGGGTTCTCTCCTTGATGCAGGTTGTTATCCGATTGCCGCGGCGCATGCCTTGCTGGGTCCTAGTCCGAAGCGGATGATGACTAGAGTCGAAAGCGAAGAAGGTTACTCCGTGGACACGTATGGGACCGCCGTTCTCGAGTATGAATCAGGAGTAACCGCGTTTCTGGAATGGGGATTCGGAATGAGTTATCGAAACGAGATACGAGCTTGGTGCGAAGAAGGCAGCATCACAGTGGAGCGTGCCTTCTCAAAGCCCCCTAATCTTGCCACATCTATCGACATCCGAGATTCGAGAGGTGGTACGGAGAGTATCCGAATTGATCCAGCAAACCACTTTGAAAGGATGTTCCAAAGCCTCTGCTCAGAAACTCGGTGCGACTGGGTTCGAGATCAATCTCGACTCTTAGCAGCGGTTCTCGAAGATTAGGTGTCTTTGTAAGAGAGAATGGAATCAGGTTGGTGCTTTCTTGGAGGATATTGAATCCCTCCCCGATTCAAATTCCACCGAAGAGAGGAATGCAAGGATTCTGTTAGGACTTGCCCTCGTAATCTTCCTTTCTCTACAGATTGCTCTGAATCTGTTCAATCCTATTGATTCCAGATCTGATCACGCCGAGAGTCTGGCACATATTTCCATCTCTGGAACGAGATTCTTGGAAGACCCTTCGTGCTCTCAGAACAGTGAATTCTCACCCCG